>NZ_JBIVHE010000013.1:0-1068 GCF_044749045.1 Microbacterium sp. NPDC089698 | reverse complement strand
TGTACTGACCCGGTGCGTTGTTGACGTAGGAGAGACCTCCGGGGTCGAGTGGAGCTGTCTAGGTTCCCTCGAGTCCACGGAGGTCTCTCGTGTCTCACGCTAATGCCCGGCTGACTCCGGCTGGCAGGTTGATCATGGTTCAACGCATCCAATCGGGACGCGCGGTCGCGCATGTCGCCGCGGAGATGGGTGTGTCTCGGACGGCTGCATGGCGATGGTGGCGTCGGTTTCGCGAGCACGGCGCGGCGGGTCTGATCGATCGGTCCAGCGTTGCCAGGTCGCATCCGCGGCGGACGACGGCATGCGTGGAAACGCGGGTGCGGATCGTGAGGCACCTCACCCGGCGGGGGCCGGTGTTCATCGCGGGCAAGCTCGGCCTGCATGCCTCGACCGTGGGGCGTGTTCTGCATCGCTATCGCGTTCCGTTGCTGCGTGAGATGGATCCGATCACGGGCAAAACGATCCGCGCGCAGCGAGCCACCGCGATGCGATACGAGCACGACTACCCCGGGTCGCTGATCCACATCGATGTGAAGAAGTTCGGCCGGATCCCTGCCGGCGGTGGGTGGCGGGCCGATCCAGCCCAGAGCGTCACTGTTCATCGCACTTCGCATCAGAAGGCCGGCTACGACTACGTCCACGCCGCGATCGACGATCATTCCCGAGTCGCTTACGCCGAGATCCATAGCGACGAGAAAGGCGCCACCGCCGCAGGGTTCCTCGAGCGGGCTGTCGCGTTCTATGCATCCTTGGGCGTCAAGATCGAACGCGTCATCAGCGACAACGCATTCGCCTACCGCAACTCCACCGCGTTCCGCACCGTCATCGATGCCCACGGCATCACACAGAAGTTCATCCGCCCGCACTGCCCCTGGACCAACGGGAAGATCGAGCGCCTGAACCGCACCCTCGCCACCGAATGGGCCTACGCCCGAGCCTGGACCTCCAACACCGACCGCGCCGCAGCCTTGCCAACCTGGCTCGACCACTACAACCTGGACAGAGCCCACCTCGGCATCGGAGGCCAAACCCCCATCGACCGAATCAACAACGGTCGAGGTCAGTACA
>NZ_JBIVHE010000012.1:0-2447 GCF_044749045.1 Microbacterium sp. NPDC089698 | reverse complement strand
TGCTGGTTCTCGAACGTCTCCTCGAACATGAGAGTCGGGGCCTTCGCGGCACCTGGCGCCGGGTTCGGCGCCGCGACGGCCATCGCCGGGGTCGCGAGCGCCGCGATCACGGCGATCACCCCCGCGACGGCAAGCTGCTGCAGAGTTCTCTTGTTCTTCATGATTCCCCTTCGGGTCAACGACATCGGCGACGTTTCACGCGACGACAGGACGAGCGCTTACGCATACAAGGAGTGCATCGAGCGGAAGAAGTGACGTTGTGCTTCTGAGTCCACTCATGCCGGAACAGCCGCAGGTTGTCCTGCGACACGGGCCGAGACGCGCGGCGGGGTCCCGGCCAAGACCTCGTGGTTCTCCGGGTGCCTGTCTGCTGTGAGGGGACAGGCACCCGGGATTCAGTTGTCGACGTGCTGCGTGTCGTCAGGGGCAGGTTTGGACGGCGGGTGCGATGACCCAGGAGTAGTCGCCCCAGTTGGTGCTGAGTGCGGTGATCTCGTCGCCGGGCACGCCGCTGATGGTGTGCCAGCCCCCGTCACCGGCGCCGGCCTTCGCCCACCACCGGCCGTCCGTGGTCTTCACGTAGGCATAGTTCGCTCCGATCGCGACGTCAGCGATGCCGCCTGCGGCGGCGAGAGCTCCGGCGGAGTCGGCTGGGGCGAACGAGGTGGCGTTCCCGGAGTAGTAGAGGGCGCCGTTGGACACCGCCCACACCCAGTTGCCGCCGGTGTTCGTGTAGATGGCGGTGGCGGCAGCGGGGAGCCCGGTCATCGACACCCACGGGGTGCTGGAAGAGGCTCCGAAGTGCGAGTACACCGCCCCGTTCGTGTCTCGGGCGTACGCGTAGCTGGCACCGATGGCTGTCTGCACAGCCTGCGAGAGCACGTTCGTGGGGTCGCTGGGCTGTGCCGTGGCTCCAAAACCGCTTCCTGGCGCCGTCCAGTAGACCTCGCCATCGGATCCGATGGCCCAGCCATAGCCGCCGCCCTCGTTGACGTTGATGGACGTATACGTTCCTGCGCCGCCGGTGAGCTGGACCCACGCCGTGCTGCCGAGAACGGGGCGCCACCACCATGTTCCGTCGGGCATGAGCGCATAGGCATAGTTCGCGGAGGCGGCGATGTCTTGCGGAGTGCCGGGGAGCCCGGGCATGGGGTCGGGTGTGGTGCTCGCTCCGTTGAGCCGGTAGACGTCGCCGCCGATGATGGCGAGACCGTAGTTCGTGCCTTGCGACGCGGTGACCTTCGTCGCGGATCCGGGGGCGACGACCTGGTCCCAGGGGCCGTCTGCGGCACCCGTGTGCGCGTAGAGCTTGCCATCCGCGTTGGTCGCCCAGACGAATGCGCCGGCCACGGCGAGCGAGACCGGGTTCTTCACGGTGCCGCTGGAATCAGCGGGCGACGCGGTGGTCGCGTTGTTGGAGAACCAGATCGCGCTGGTGCTGCCCTCGACCGCGAGCGGCGCCACGGCATTGGGTGCGCCGGTCGAAGACGCCGTCAGCGTGTACGTTCCCGAGCGTCCTGTTCCTGCGATCGCTGCGCTGCCGGTCAGCAACGCGCGTCCGTCGTTGCCCGTCACAATGCTCTTCGGCGCAGTGGATCCATCCGCCCACTTGAGGCCCTGAGGCAGGCTGACGATCACGACAGCTCCGGGGACCGGCCCGCTCTGCGACGACAACGTCACGTACCCGTCCGTCGTCGTGGCGCAGGCGGCAATCCCGGTAATCGGTCCCCACGTCAACGTGCGCGTGACGGAAGCGCTCGACATCGGCACAGCCGCTGCTGCGGCGATCACCGGGACGGACCAGGCTGCGCCTTTCACCACCGCTCGCCGCGACACGCTCCGCGATCGTGCGGGGGACGCGCCCTCATGCATGAACTTACCTGTTCCGTCGGTCACTGCTTCTCCTCGGGGTCTGTGGGGGAGTCGGGCAGATCAGGACGTCACTGCCTTCGCTAATGAAGGAGTACGGAAGGTTCCAGAGGTGACGCGGACGCGCTGTCGGGTTCGCCGTCGGCGTTCCGCGCAGGCGCAACGCCTGCGAAAGACCGCGACGACGTCGTCGGAGACCGACCGGTCCTCGAAGATGCGTCGCCGGGCGCGCCAGTGGGCCCGGGGGTTTGTCTCCCGGGCCCACTGCATTTCTTGCCACGTGGGCTCAGGCCGACGTCACCAAGGTTCTCGAACGATCGTCACCGTCGTAGATCCGCTGGTGCAGGGCCGGTAGGGCTGATTTCAGGCGCAGTCGCACACCATCGCGAGCGACTGCTTGTGGGCTCCGGCCGTGGGCGTACCGCACTGCGAGGTGCTGGAGGAGACGACCTTGAGGCAGCTGCTGGGGGCTGTCGCCGCATCGTTCCAGGCGCCGTTCACGAGGTAGGTGTACACCGCCTTCTCCTGCAGGAACCGGGGGGTCTGATTCGTGGGATCGCCGTCGGCGAAGGGCCAGT
>NZ_JBIVHE010000011.1:0-5517 GCF_044749045.1 Microbacterium sp. NPDC089698 | reverse complement strand
GCAGAAAGGCCACCCTGCGTTGGGTGGCCTTTCTGTTAAAGGAAGTCCGGCGGTGTCCTACTCTCCCACAGGGTCCCCCCTGCAGTACCATCGGCGCTGTGAGGCTTAGCTTCCGGGTTCGGAATGTGACCGGGCGTTTCCCTCACGCTATGGCCGCCGAAACACTATTGACGTGTCTCGAACAAGCACAAACGTAATGTTTGTTGTGTTCGCGGTTTCGACCGTACGTCGAGAACCACAAAGTGGACGCAAGCACCAAGAACGGTGTGTTATCAAGTCATCGGCTTATTAGTACCAGTCAGCTGCACGTGTTGCCACGCTTCCACATCTGGCCTATCAACCCAGTAGTCTGGCTGGGAGCCTCTCACCCGAAGGTATGGAAGTCTCATCTTGAGGCCGGCTTCCCGCTTAGATGCTTTCAGCGGTTATCCATCCCGAACGTAGCTAACCAGCGGTGCTCCTGGCGGAACAACTGGCACACCAGAGGTTCGTCCAACCCGGTCCTCTCGTACTAGGGTCAGATCCTCTCAAACTTCCTACGCGCGCAGCGGATAGGGACCGAACTGTCTCACGACGTTCTAAACCCAGCTCGCGTACCGCTTTAATGGGCGAACAGCCCAACCCTTGGGACCTACTCCAGCCCCAGGATGCGACGAGCCGACATCGAGGTGCCAAACCATGCCGTCGATATGGACTCTTGGGCAAGATCAGCCTGTTATCCCCGAGGTACCTTTTATCCGTTGAGCGACAGCGCTTCCACAAGCCACTGCCGGATCACTAGTCCCGACTTTCGTCCCTGCTCGACCTGTCAGTCTCACAGTCAAGCTCCCTTGTGCACTTACACTCGACACCTGATTGCCAACCAGGTTGAGGGAACCTTTGGGCGCCTCCGTTACTTTTTGGGAGGCAACCGCCCCAGTTAAACTACCCACCAGGCACTGTCCCTGAACCGGATCACGGTTCGAAGTTAGATATCCAGAGTGACCAGAGTGGTATTTCAACAATGACTCCACGGTAACTGGCGTCACCGCTTCAAAGTCTCCCACCTATCCTACACAAGCCACACCGAACACCAATACCAAGCTGTAGTAAAGGTCACGGGGTCTTTCCGTCCTGCTGCGCGTAACGAGCATCTTTACTCGTAATGCAATTTCGCCGAGTTCGCGGTTGAGACAGTTGGGAAGTCGTTACGCCATTCGTGCAGGTCGGAACTTACCCGACAAGGAATTTCGCTACCTTAGGATGGTTATAGTTACCACCGCCGTTTACTGGGGCTTAAATTCTGAGCTTCGCCGAAGCTAACCCGTCCTCTTAACCTTCCAGCACCGGGCAGGCGTCAGTCCGTATACATCGTCTTGCGACTTGGCACGGACCTGTGTTTTTAGTAAACAGTCGCTACCCACTAGTCTCTGCGGCCACCACACCCTTTCCGGAGTAAATCCGTATAAGCGGGTGGCCCCCCTTCTCCCGAAGTTACGGGGGCATTTTGCCGAGTTCCTTAACCACGATTCTCTCGATCTCCTTGGTATTCTCTACCTGACCACCTGAGTCGGTTTGGGGTACGGGCGGCTAGAACCTCGCGTCGATGCTTTTCTCGGCAGCATAGGATCACCCACTTTTTATCCGCATCGTGTCTCAGCCTCAATGAGAGACGGATTTGCCTATCTCTCGGCCTACGCACTTGCACCAGGACAACCATCGCCTGGCTTGGGCTACCTTCCTGCGTCACACCTGTTAATACGCTAGCCGCACCAGAATGGGGTCGTACGCTAGGCCCCAAGCCATCACCCGAAGGATCCGGTCATGGGGATTCAGATACTTAGCACTACTGGATTAGCTTGGGCGGTTCTTCGCCGGTACGGGAATATCAACCCGTTGTCCATCGACTACGCCTGTCGGCCTCGCCTTAGGTCCCGACTTACCCAGGGAAGATTAGCTTGACCCTGGAACCCTTGGTCTTCCGGAGGACGTGTTTCTCACACGTCTTTCGCTACTCATGCCTGCATTCTCACTCGTGTAGCGTCCACGGCTGGATCACTCCGCCGCTTCACTCGCCACACGACGCTCTCCTACCCATCAACACGGCTGGACCACGAAGGCCTACCATAAATGTCAATGCCACAACTTCGGTGGCGTGCTTGAGCCCCGTTACATTGTCGGCGCGGAATCACTTGACCAGTGAGCTATTACGCACTCTTTCAAGGGTGGCTGCTTCTAAGCCAACCTCCTGGTTGTCACAGCAACTCCACATCCTTTCCCACTTAGCACGCGCTTAGGGACCTTAGTTGGTGGTCTGGGTTGTTTCCCTCTCGACTATGAAGCTTATCCCCCACAGTCTCACTGCTGCGCTCTCACTTACCGGCATTCGGAGTTTGGCTGACGTCAGTAACCTTGTAGGGCCCATCGGCCATCCAGTAGCTCTACCTCCGGCAAGAAACACGCAACGCTGCACCTAAATGCATTTCGGAGAGAACCAGCTATCACGAAGTTTGATTGGCCTTTCACCCCTATCCACAGCTCATCCCCTCAGTTTTCAACCTAAGTGGGTTCGGCCCTCCACGACGTCTTACCGTCGCTTCAGCCTGGCCATGGATAGATCACTTCGCTTCGGGTCTAGGACACGCGACTGAATCGCCCTATTCAGACTCGCTTTCGCTACGGCTACCCCACACGGGTTAACCTCGCCACGTATCGCTAACTCGCAGGCTCATTCTTCAAAAGGCACGCTGTCACCCCTACTAAGGAGGCTCCAACGGTTTGTAAGCAAACGGTTTCAGGTACTATTTCACTCCCCTCCCGGGGTACTTTTCACCTTTCCCTCACGGTACTTGTCCGCTATCGGTCATCTGGGAGTATTTAGGCTTATCAGGTGGTCCTGACAGATTCACACGGGATTTCTCGGGCCCCGTGCTACTTGGGATACTCTTCACGCCAAGCCAGGCATTTCGACTACGGGGTTCGCACCCTCTATGACCGGCCATTCAAAACCGTTCGTCTATACCTGCTTGTAACGCTGAAAGTTCGGCAGAACAATCAGAAAAGTCCCGCAACCCCGAGCATGCAACGCCTGCCGGCTATCACACACACCCGGTTTAGCCTCATCCGCTTTCGCTCGCCACTACTCACGGAATCACATGTTGTTTTCTCTTCCTGTGGGTACTGAGATGTTTCACTTCCCCACGTTCCCTCTACCCGCCCTATATATTCAGGCGGGAGTCACTAGGTCGGCACGCCGCCCAGCGGGGTTTCCCCATTCGGACACCCTCGGATCAAAACTCGCTTATCAGTTCCCCGAGGCTTATCGCAGATTGCTACGTCCTTCTTCGGCTCCAGATGCCAAGGCATCCACCGTTTGCTCTTAAAGACTTGAAATCACATGAGTTCATCAAGAATCGGTGCCAGACCCAAAGGGCCCGGCATGAAATTGACTAATGATCTTTAAGATCATCTAACCGAAACAATCCCGAAGGATCATCTCGAAGATGCTCGCGTCCACTGTGTAGTTCTCAAAGTACGGGCGGTGCTCATCCCCACCAACAACGTTGGCGACGACAAGCCCGAGGAACAGCTGCGATCCCGAAGAATCACACCCGGTCCCTCAGGACCCAACAGCGTGCAGGCCCCCACCTCATCCCCCAGTCCGTTCCCACCGCAAGCGGCGTACTAAAACCAGAAGACTCAACAAGAGCCATGTCAAATGTTCCACCCATGAGCTCCCAGCGAAGAACGTGTGCCTTCGATCTGGGTTCTGGACTCCGAAGAGTCAGATGCTCCTTAGAAAGGAGGTGATCCAGCCGCACCTTCCGGTACGGCTACCTTGTTACGACTTAGTCCTAATTACCGATCCCACCTTCGACGGCTCCCTCCACAAGGGTTAGGCCACCGGCTTCAGGTGTTACCGACTTTCATGACTTGACGGGCGGTGTGTACAAGACCCGGGAACGTATTCACCGCAGCGTTGCTGATCTGCGATTACTAGCGACTCCGACTTCATGAGGTCGAGTTGCAGACCTCAATCCGAACTGGGACCGGCTTTTTGGGATTCGCTCCACCTCACGGTATTGCAGCCCTTTGTACCGGCCATTGTAGCATGCGTGAAGCCCAAGACATAAGGGGCATGATGATTTGACGTCATCCCCACCTTCCTCCGAGTTGACCCCGGCAGTATCCCATGAGTTCCCACCATTACGTGCTGGCAACATAGAACGAGGGTTGCGCTCGTTGCGGGACTTAACCCAACATCTCACGACACGAGCTGACGACAACCATGCACCACCTGTTCACGAGTGTCCAAAGAGTTGACCATTTCTGGCCCGTTCTCGTGTATGTCAAGCCTTGGTAAGGTTCTTCGCGTTGCATCGAATTAATCCGCATGCTCCGCCGCTTGTGCGGGTCCCCGTCAATTCCTTTGAGTTTTAGCCTTGCGGCCGTACTCCCCAGGCGGGGAACTTAATGCGTTAGCTGCGTCACGGAATCCGTGGAAAGGACCCCACAACTAGTTCCCAACGTTTACGGGGTGGACTACCAGGGTATCTAAGCCTGTTTGCTCCCCACCCTTTCGCTCCTCAGCGTCAGTTACGGCCCAGAGATCTGCCTTCGCCATCGGTGTTCCTCCTGATATCTGCGCATTCCACCGCTACACCAGGAATTCCAATCTCCCCTACCGCACTCTAGTCTGCCCGTACCCACTGCAGGCCCGAGGTTGAGCCTCGGGATTTCACAGCAGACGCGACAAACCGCCTACGAGCTCTTTACGCCCAATAATTCCGGATAACGCTTGCACCCTACGTATTACCGCGGCTGCTGGCACGTAGTTAGCCGGTGCTTTTTCTGCAGGTACCGTCACTTTCGCTTCTTCCCTGCTAAAAGAGGTTTACAACCCGAAGGCCGTCATCCCTCACGCGGCGTTGCTGCATCAGGCTTCCGCCCATTGTGCAATATTCCCCACTGCTGCCTCCCGTAGGAGTCTGGGCCGTGTCTCAGTCCCAGTGTGGCCGGTCACCCTCTCAGGCCGGCTACCCGTCGACGCCTTGGTGAGCCATTACCTCACCAACAAGCTGATAGGCCGCGAGCCCATCCCCCACCAAAAAATCTTTCCAATCGCTAACCATGCGGTTGCGACTCGTATCCAGTATTAGACGCCGTTTCCAGCGCTTATCCCAGAGTGAGGGGCAGGTTGCTCACGTGTTACTCACCCGTTCGCCACTAATCCCCCAAAGCAAGCTTCGGGTTCATCGTTCGACTTGCATGTGTTAAGCACGCCGCCAGCGTTCATCCTGAGCCAGGATCAAACTCTCCGTAAAAGAAAAATACTGGACACCCGGGGAAAACCAGGCACCAGCGAGTTTGAAACTGACCAAAGAGATGACATCATTGCTGACTTCATCCGAATGCCAACCCCAAAAGGAGTTGGTCTTTGATCCAAAGGAATTTCTCAACCAGCCCGAAAGCTGGACGAGGAATAAATTGGCATTTGACAAGTGCACGCTGTTGAGTTCTCAAGGATCGGATGCTCCT
>NZ_JBIVHE010000010.1:0-81058 GCF_044749045.1 Microbacterium sp. NPDC089698 | reverse complement strand
CATCGGGCGGTCTGGCGCAGACCGGTGGTGACTCGATGCTGCTCGCCGGAGGAATCGCAGGCCTGCTGCTCCTCAGCGGCGCGCTGACCCTCATCGTCGTCAAGCGCCGGAACTCGATGAGCTGACACTCGTCGTCCCTCTCGTGAATGGCCCGCGGCCCAGAGGCCGCGGGCCATTCGTCTGTAATGTGAACATCGCGCCGGTACCGAGGCAAAGCGGACTGCGCTACCACGGCCGCCGAACAGGTTCGTCCCGCCGATCACAGCGGCCGCGATCGCATCCAGGTTGGTATCTCCGCTACCCGTATTGGGCATCGTGATCCGGCACACGCCGCGCCCGCCGTCGGAAGATCCGTCCTGAGACGGTTGTGGGGTGGATGCGCACCCAACGGTCTTTGGGTTCCGGTGCCCACGGTGTGGCCCCGGTGTTCTCGGCGTCGAGCGTGTCCGCATCCCGGTCGAACTCTTCGGCGACGCCCTTCACCATCACACTGAACGCTTCAGGTCCGTCGGTCCCGTCGATCTCGAACACCACGCGCTGTCTTATGGTCAGCTCGAGCAGTTTCGTGCCTGGGGAGGTCCGGAACACGATCATCCCCTCGAGTACGCCGTGGTTGATTGGGAAGATGTCGATCTCGTCCGCCGCGGCGACGGCGATGCGCCCATACGGAGCCGCGTGGATCCGCTCCCAGCATTCGCTTTCGGTGAGAGCCCGTGTCGGCTCCCTGCCCTCATCGGTGTCCATGGCCCGATGATCCCCGGCTCGGCCGCTCCGGGCCGGGCCTAAGGTCCCGTCGTCCTGGCGGGCACGATCAGCCGTGCGCACGCCTCGGACGGCCGGAGGGCGCAGTGAATCGCGCCGCGCGACGCAGCACCCTCCGCACACCGGGCCGGGGCGTCACGGCGGCGGCAGGCCGTGCGCTCATCCGCTGGAAGTACCAGAGCTTGGCGAGTTCGACGAGAACCAGGTAGATGATCAGCATCGCGACGAGCGCGAGGAAGAACGGCGCCGGCAGCGGTGTGAAGCCCAGCAGCCCGTTCGCGGGAGAGTACGGCAGCCAGGCTCCGACTGCGATGGCGGCGAGCACCGTGACCACCAGTGCCGGAGCCGGACGGCTCCGTGTGAACGGCACCCTGCGGGTGCGGATCGCGAAAACGATGAGCGTCTGGGTCGCGATCGACTCGATGAACCAGCCTGAGCGGAACTCGGGCGCGCCCGCGTGGAAGACGAACATCATGAGTCCGAAAGTAGCGAAGTCAAAAAGCGATGAGATCGGCCCGAACAGCAGCATGAACCGACGCACGGCACCGATGTCCCAGTGCGAGGGTGCTCGCAATTGCTCGGGATCTACCCGGTCGGCGGGTATTACGAGCTGGCTGGCGTCGTAGAGCAGGTTGTTCAGCAGGATCTGCCCGGGGAGCATCGGCAGGAAGGGCAGGAAGATGGAAGCAGCCGATGCGCTGAACATGTTGCCGAAGTTGCTGGACGTGCCCATCATCACGTACTTGATCGTGTTGGCGAAGATGCGCCTCCCCTCGGTCACCCCGTCGGCCAGCACATCGAGGTCCTTGTCGAGCAGCAGGACGTCCGCCGCGTCTTTGGCGACATCGACGGCGGAGTCCACCGAGATGCCGATGTCGGCGCCGTGCAGTGCGAGGGCGTCGTTCACCCCGTCGCCGAGGAATCCCACGGCACGGCCGCGATGCCGCAGCGCCCGCACGATTCGCGCCTTCTGCTCGGGCGAGACCCTGGCGAAGATCGTGGTCCGCTCGGCTGCGCCGATGAGCGCGATGTCGTCCAGTGCATCGACCTCCTCGCCGGTGAGCACCGCCGTCACATCCATGCCCAGATCGCCTCCGGTGCGGGCCGCGACCACCGCGCTGTCACCCGTGCAGACCTTGACTGCGACACCGAGTTCCGCGAGCCGCCGCAGAGAGACGCCGGCGCCGGGTTTGACGGCATCGGAGAAGACGAGGAAGCCGCCCACCGCGAGCCCCTCATCGAGCCCCGGCACCAGGGCGCGGGCTCCCGGCGCCGCGCCGTGGGCGACGGCGACCACTCGGAACCCTTCGCGATACAACTCGTCCAAAGCGGTAGCCACGGCCGCCGGCACCGATGCACAGCGCGGCAGGACGGATTCCGCCGCCCCCTTGACGATCACCATCGGGTCCTGTCCCTCGTGCTGGACGAGTACGGTCGTCGTGCGGCGTTCGTGATCGAAGGGGATGGCGTCGAGACGGCGCCACGGGTCGAGGGAGGCGCCGTCGCGCAGGCCCGCCAGGAGTGCGGCGTCGAGGGCGTTGAGCCCGACCGTGGAGAGCGCGTGCAGATCCGCATCGGAGGCGAGCAGGCCCCATTCGACTAAGGGCGCGGTCGCATCGCCCTCGACTGGGACCGAGCGTTCGAAGGAGATCTCCCCGGTCGTCAACGTTCCGGTCTTGTCTGTGACGAGAAGGTCGAGATCTCCCAGGTCCTCGATGCACACCATGCGCTTGACGAGGACGCGGCGGCGAGCCATCGCCTGCGACCCCGCCGCGAGGCTCGTGCTGACGACCGCCGGCAGAAGCTGCGGGGTGATCCCGACTGCGATGGCGAGGGAGAACAGCAGCGATTGGATCAGCGGTCTGCCCAGCGCCACCGCAATGACGAAGATCGTCGCGGTGAGCACGATCGCCACGAGCAGCAGGAAGGTCGAGAAACGTCCGAGACCGCGCTGGAACTCGGTCTGCGGCTCCCGCGCGGCGAGCCCGGCGGCGATCCGCCCGAACTCCGCGTCGGCACCGGTCGCCACGACCACTCCGGTCCCGGTTCCCGCGTGCACGACCGTGCCCATGAGTGCACAGCAGGTGAGGTCCCCGACGCCCGTACCCGCGGAAACGGGCGCCGCGCTCTTGACCGCCGCCAGCGCCTCACCGGTGAGGATGCTCTCATCGCATTCGAGCCCCTCGGAGTGCAACAGGCGCAGGTCGGCCGGCACCACGGTTCCCACCGAGAGCGCGACCACATCCCCAACCACGAGCTCCGTCACATCCACGCGCTGAACCTCGCCGGCCCGGTGCACGATCGCCGTGTGCCGCAGCCGATCATGCATCGCGTCCGCCGCGCGCTCGGCACGGAACTCGTTGACGAACCCGAGGCCGACGCTGAGCAGCAGGATCGCCCCGATCACCACAGCATCCGTGACATCACCGACGAAACCCGCGACGATCGCCGTCCCGAACAGCATCAGCACGATAGGGCTACGCAACTGCCTGCCCAGCACGCGCCAAGGACGGGCTCGTCGGCTGCGGATCGCATTCGGGCCCTGCCGCGAGAGCCGCGCCCGGGCTTCCTCCGGACTCAAACCGCTTTCGAGCGATCCGCACTCGGCCAGCACCTGCGCGGCTTCTTCGGCTGCATACCGTCTCACTGCACTCGGTGAAGCTGGATAACCGAGCGGGGCCGGCCGCGGGTGCCCCCTTCCGTCCGCGTCTCTCGTCACATCTATGGCCCGCTCAGCGGACACAGGCCCAACTCCGCTCTGCGACCAGCCCTGCGATCGGCGTGAGCATCTCGGCGTCTGTGGGCTCGTGGGTCACGGTCGGTCCTCTCTGTCGACGGCGGCACCCGGCACCGCTCGCGACTCCACCCTGTCCCGCGCACTCGCTCCATACAAGTGACTTTCGTCCCAACCCCTGCGACGCCCACGTCAAAAGATGAACTTCATGAACACGACTGAGAAAGCTCCCGTCCTCGTCGGCGTCGACGGCTCCGACTCCTCGCTCGACGCCCTCCGCTACGCCGCGAAGATCGCGGCCGCACTCGGTGCGCCCCTGCGAGCGATCACTACGTGGGACTACCCCGCCCTGGTCGACCTCTACCCGGCGCCGGGCTGGACCCCGGACGAGGATGCGGCAAACGTCCTCGATGCTGCCATCAGGAAGGTGTTCGCCGGGGATCCGCCGGCGGACTTGTCCGCCGCTGTCGTGGCAGGACCTGCCGCGTCCGTGCTGATCAAGGAGAGCCACGGGGCCGAGATGCTCGTACTCGGTAGCCGCGGCCGCGGAGGCTTCACCGGACTTCTTCTCGGCTCGGTGAGCTCGACCTGTTCAACGCACGCGCACTGCCCCGTTCTTGTCGTGCGGCACGAGCGGCACGGCGAGAACGCCGAACACACCGAGAGCTGACCGCGATCGATGGTCAGACCCGCGGTCAGGCGCCGCGGGTCCGACCCCGCTCGATCTCGAAGACCGCGGCCTGCGTACGGTGGTCGAGCCCAAGCTTGCTGAGCAGACCCGAGACGTAGTTCTTCACCGTCTTCTCCGCCAGGCCCAGCCGTTCGCCGATCTGCCGGTTCGTGAGCCCGTCGGCGATGAGCGCCAGGATCTGCCGCTCGCGCAACCCCAACGATCCGAACCGAGGATCCTCACCGGGCGCATCGCGCATCCGCTGCATCGCGTTGCGCTCCGCACTCGGATGCAGAAGTCGCTTGCCCGCCGCGACATCGCGGATGGCCTCGAGCAGCTCCGCGGCGCGGACGCTCTTCAGCAGGTATCCGGCGGCGCCGGCGACGACGGCCGCGAACATCGCGTCGTCATCGTCGTAGGCCGTGAGGATGAGGCACTGCACCTGAGGATGGTCCTGTCGGATCTGCCGGCATAGGTCGATGCCGTTGCCGTCCGGGAGCCGGACGTCGAGCACTGCTACGTCGGGCCGCGTCGCGGCGATACGCGCCAGCGCGTCGTGAGTGGTCGCGGCCTCGCCGATCACCGTCAGATCGGACTGGCCGTTGATCACCCCGGCGAGTCCCTGGCGGACGATCTCGTGATCGTCGACGAGGAAGACAGTGCTCATGAGATCTCCCTCCCGTTCTGTTCATCATGCCCCCAGGCGCCGAGATCCATGGGGCGAAGGTCCTGCGCTGACTCTAGACTGCGAAAGGTCAGGGACAGAGGTGCCATGGACGACGATCCGCTCACGTTCCCCGATGTTCCTCGGCTGGAGCTCGAGAAGAACATCGCGGAGCTGATAGCCCGCGCCCAGCAGGTGCTTACGGCTCAAGGACGTCTGCGCAGCCTGCTCAGTGCCACACGTGCCGTGAGCGAGGATCTGGACCTCGACACAGTGCTGCGGCGCATTGTCAGTGCGGCCATCGAGCTCGTCGGTGCTCGCTACGGGGCGCTCGGAGTGATCGACGAGGACGGTCTGCTCGAGCGCTTCATCCACCAGGGCATCTCCCCCGAGATCGTCGAGGAGATCGGTGCTCCTCCCCGAGGGCACGGGCTGCTCGGCGCCGTGATCGATGCCGGCGAGACGATCCGGATTCCGCGCATCGCGGATGATCCGCGCTCGGTCGGCTTCCCGGAGCACCATCCACCTATGGATGCGTTCCTGGGCGTACCGATCCGCGTGCGGGACCAGACTTTCGGCAATCTCTACCTGACAGACTCCGACAAGCCGACCTTCTCGCACGAGGACCAGGAGATCATCGAGGCGCTCGCGACCACGGCCGGGGTGGCGATCGAGAACGCCCGCCTCTACGCGGAGACGCGACGGCGCGAACGTCTCGGGACCGCGCTATCCGAGATCACCGCCGCCCTGCTGTCCCCCGATTCAGTGGACGCCCTGGGCATCGTGGCGGACCGGGTCGCCTCGATCATCCCCACGGATCTCGTCACGATCATCGTTCCTGACGAGGACGACCGGCTGCGTATCGACGTCGCTCGCGGGGCGGGTGCCAGAGATCTGGAGGGCGCTCACTACCCGGCGGCCGATTCGATCGCCGCCATCGCGATCACCGAGGGCCGGTCGGTCGTCGGCCGCCTCCCCGATCCCGTCGACGTCGTGCTTCGCCCGTTCGGCTTCACCGTAGCCGTGCCGCTCATCACCGCCGGCGACACTGTCGGCGCCCTGTGCGTGTCACGCAGCGCAAGCACATTCACGCGCACGGAACTGCTCACGATCACGGACTTCGCTTCGCAGGCGGGGATCGCGATCTCGCTGGCGCGCGCGCGCGAGCAACGCCAGATCCTCGACATCGTCGAGGATCGCGGCCGCATCGCCCGCGACCTGCACGACCACGTGATCCAGCGCCTTTTCGCCACAGCGCTCGGGTTGCAGGGGCTGGCGTCAGCGCATCCGCCGGTCGCCGCCGACCTCGATCACCACATCGAGGAACTCGACGGGGCGATCTCAGACATCCGCACGGCGATCTTCGCCCTTCGCGCCCACGACAGCGCGACCAACGGTCTTCGGCGCCGTCTGCTCGCGATCATCTCCGACTACGCTCCGCGCCCGCGGATCTCCTTCACCGGACCGGTGGACCTGGTCGTCACCGGCGACCTCGCCGACGACCTCGTCGCGGTTGTGCGCGAGTCACTCGCGAACGTCACCCGACACGCACAGGCGTCGTCCGCGCTCGTAGAAGTCCGGCTCTCGGACACCGAGGTGATGGTCACGATCGAGGACGACGGCGTCGGTCTGCCCACGAAACTGACGAGAAGCGGTACCGCCAACCTCGCTGCCCGCGCCGCCCAGCGCGACGGCGAATACGCCATCGAGCGTCGCCCAGAAGGCGGCACACGCGTCCTCTGGAGCGCCCCCCTCCAGGGATGAGCACGATCACCGAATCGACGGCGCACCGACTCACGTGACAAAGGTCCCTCCCCGCAAGTCACGGCCCGTGTTGTCTGACCTCTATGAGCGCAACACTGACCTTCCTCGGAGCAACCGACACCGTCACAGGATCCCGTTACCTGGTCGAGACAGGGACGAGCAGAATCCTTGTCGACTGCGGGCTCTTCCAGGGCTACAAGATCCTGCGCGAACGGAACTGGTCACGCTTCCCCGTGGAACCGGCGAGCATCGACGCCGTCGTCGTCACGCATGCGCACCTCGACCACACCGGTTACCTGCCGGCGCTCGTACGGGACGGATTCCGAGGGCCCATCCACACCACCGCCGGGACGGCGGAACTCAGCACCCTCGTCCTCCCCGACAGCGGCAGGCTGATGGAGGAACAGGCATCGTTCGCCGAGCGTCGGCACAGCTCGAAGCATGCGCACCCGCGGCCGCTGTACACGGAACGCGACGCGATGGCAGCACTCGATCGCTTCGAGCCGCACCCGTTCGACGTCGGCTTCGAGGTCGGCGACATCGGGGTCTCGTTCACACCCGCCGGACACATCCTGGGCGCTGCGCAGGTACGCCTCGACGTGGACGGCACCCGCGTGCACTTCACCGGCGATCTGGGCCGTGCCGACGATCCACTGATGCGCGCACCCCGCGCCCTCGAGGCGACGGATGTGCTCGTCTCCGAATCGACCTACGGAGACCGCGCCCATCCCGCCGAGGACCCGGAAGTCGCGCTCGCCGACATCATCACCCGGGTGTGTCGGCGCGGTGGCGTCGTGCTACTGCCGGCCTTCGCCATCGGACGGGCAGAGACGCTGCTGCTGCACCTCAGCCGCCTGCGCGCCGCCGGAAGGATCCCTGACGTCCCGCTGTTCCTGAACAGCCCCATGGCGGTGAGCGGCGCAGAGATGTACGCCCGCCACCCCGAGGAACACCGCATCCCCGCCGACGAGTTCCAGCGCATGTACAAGGATGTGACGCTGGTGCGCGGCGTCGAGGAGTCCAAGGCGCTCAACACCCGCGGAGGTCCGGCGATCATCATCTCCGCGAGCGGAATGCTCGAAGGCGGACGGATCCTGCACCATCTCGCCTCCTACGCGCCGGATCCGCGCAACGCGATCGTGCTTACCGGGTTCCAAGCCGGGGGCACCCGCGGAGACGCGCTACAGCATGGCGAGCGCACCCTGCGGATCTACGGACAGGACGTGCCGATCCTCGCCGAAGTCCACTCGCTGGAGATGCTCTCGGCACATGCCGACGCCGGACAGATCCTCGACTGGATGCGCACCGCACCAGAACCCCCCACGCAGGTGTTCCTCACACACGGCGAGCCGGGCTCATCCGACACCCTCCGAAATCGGATCCGCCGCGAACTTGGCTGGAACGTACGGGTACCGCACCTGGGAGAAGCAGTCAAGCTGGACACACTCCGTCACAGGTCGTCCGACGAGGCCGTTTCCATGTCCTCTGTCACCCCTACCGTTTCCACCGCCGCCGCCACCGAAGCGACGAGCCCGGCCACGGTGGTGCCGGAGGCTCTGGACACCGCACCAGCGGACTCCGAGGCTTCGTCCGGGACCATGCGCGCCGCGGTCGTCTCGTCGTTCACCGAGCCCATCACCGTGCAGGACGTACCTGTGCCCGTCCCGGGCCCGGGGCAGGTGCTCGTGCGCATTGAGATGAGCGGCCTCTGCCATACCGACATCCACGCTGCGCGCGGCGACTGGCCGGTGAAGCCAACGCTGCCGTTCATCCCGGGACACGAGGGCATCGGCCGCGTCGACGGCCTCGGCCCGGGTGTCACCGCTCCCGGAATCGGAACTCGCGTCGCATTGGCGTGGCTCGGATCCGCATGCGGCTCCTGCCGGTACTGCGTGACCGGGCGCGAGAACCTCTGCCTGGCGCAGAAGAACACCGGCTACGCGGTGAACGGCGCGCACGCGGAGTACGCCGTGATCGACGCCCGCTTCGCCGTGCCCGTTCCCGACTCAGTCACGTCGCTCGATGCCGCGCCACTGACCTGCGCCGGCGTCACGACCTACGCCGCCATCAAGGCCGCCCATGTGACGCCGTCAGAGCGCGTCGCCGTCTTCGGAATCGGCGGCCTCGGACACCTCGCGATCCAGTACGCACGCCTCGTCGGCGCGGAGGTGATCGCCGTAGACGTGAGCGACGAGAAACTGAAGCTCGCCACGATGCTCGGCGCCGACCACGTCGTCAACGCTGCGAAGACCGATCCGGTCGAAGCGATCAGAGCCCTCGGCGGTGCGGACGCCTGCATCGTACTCGCCGTCGCTCCCGCCGTGTTCGACCAGTCCTATCGTGCTCTCGCCCGAGGCGGACGGCTCGTGCTCGTCTCGCTGCCGAAGGACGGCACCCTGACGTTCCCCGTGTTCGACACGGTCCTGAACGGCATCGAGATCATCGGATCCATCGTCGGCACGCGCGAGGACCTCGCCGAGGTCTTCCGGCTGCACGCCCTCGGTCGCACAACCGTCGTCGCCCAGACGCGCGACCTGTCCACCGCGGCCTCGTCAATGCAAGAAGTGCTCGACGGATCCGTACCCGCTCGACTCGTCTTCGACTTCGACATCGAGAACACCGACTGAACGGTGGAGACCCTCCGGCCCGGGTGACTTTCGTCCCGCGCCGGTGTGCTGTCGCGGAGCATCATCGACGTCATGGACAGCATCGACAGCAACCGGATCATCGTCGGCGTCGACGGATCGGCCTCGTCCGTCGCCGCCCTGCGCTATGCCGCGCGACTCGCGGACGCGCTCGATAGCTCAAGTGCGAACGCCTGGCCACGAACTATCAGACACTCGCGCACGCAATCCGGACCAACGACCCCGACACCGCAGGTCGCGCGGTCGAGGACATCCACGCCCGCTGAGAACCACGGACGGACGCAGAGTCCGGGATCCGTCACTTCGGGTCGAGCGAAGGGGCGCCTCGGTCAGCGCCGGACAGGCTGCCAGCACCGTCGACGCCTGCCTGAGAAAGCTCCTCAGGGCGCGGATGGGTGCGCACGGCGGGAACCTTGTTGTCGATCAACAGGACGACTGCCATGAGGGTCGCCGCAACGAGGATCACGATGCCGGCGCCGGTCAGGGCCGCCGGGTATCCGACCACGTTCGCGTCCAGGAACGGGTAGGGATACCAGCCGGTCACCGCGCCACGCACGAATGTTCCGACCAGCCAGGCGGCCGGCCAGGCCAGCGCCCAGGCGACGGTGGTGATGGTGAACTGCCGGCGGGGACCGAACAGCAGCCAGCCGATCACGAACATGGTCGGGGTGATGAGGTGGAACAGGTTCGAGACGAACACGGCCTCGGCGCGCAGCTCGAGGTCCGGGGCGAGAATGAAGGAGAAAACGAGGCCCGTGATGATGATCCCGAGCAGCGCGTCCAGGAACAGCACCCGCCCGACGCGGCCGAGGCGCGTCTTGGAAGCGAGGAGTGCGCTTCCCGCGAGCACGAGGAGGTTCGACTGGATGGTGAAGAAGCTGAACAGTCTCACGAACCGGATACCCAGCGGCACCGCGCTCCCCGTCTCGCCTGAATTCGCATCGGCGCCACCGGTGAACAGCAGGTAGAACTGCACGACGAACCCGGCGAGGACGACGAGAGCGATCAGGGCGAACCAGATCCGCGCAACGACTCCAAGCCTCTGCATGGCACTGATTCTTGCATGTCGGACGCCCGTCACCGTTTACAGGTCGCATCCCGTGCTGGTATCAATATCTCGCTATGACGCACGTGACGGCCGCTCAAATCGGGCTCGCCCGATGCCAGGAGAAGGTCACGACGAACCGTCACCCGGCATCCGCGCAGCGCGGGGCACGCGCCGGCCCCGAGGTGTGAGGCCCGCCAACCTCGCGGTCCCGGCGCTCGGCGCCGGACGCGGCGGCACTACGAGCCAGACGACATTGGCGCTCGCTGCCGGAACAGCAATGGCCAGGCGCCCCTCTTGGGTCGTGGTCCGCGCCGCCCCGCAAGCACCAAGACCCCGCACCGTCGCACGAAGCCCCCACCGGGTCCGGACCACGAACCCGTCCCTCACCAGCCGGGAGACACGCCACTGCCGCCGCAGAGAACGTCCCGCAGCGGTCAGCGCAGCCTTGAACGCGATCTGCCTGAGCAGCTGACGCTCGACAAGAGTCAGGGTCCGGGCGAGCTGAGCCCCCTCCAGGAGATGGCGGTCGACCAGGGCCTCAGCCATCCCAGCAGACCATCGACGCCGAACCATGAGCTTCCTCCCGCGCACGCGGAGAAGTACGAGGGCCTGCGCGCCGAGCTCACGAAGCGACGCCTCGCAGAGTGGGCCGAGTACGGCGAAGCCCTCCGCGTGCAGCTGGACCGTGCGATCGCCGCAATGCCAGGGCTGAACGTTCCGGTCAAGATCTCCATCGACACGACGACCGAGCGGTACGGAAGTCCCTACGATCGCTACTCCCTGGAGTGGCTACTTCTCGAGCAAGCAGCATCCCGGATCGGCTCAGGGCGCGAGTGAGTGACGGAGATGGGAGAACTACACGACAGGAACATCGGCCGGATGGCAGAGTCACTCCTGATCGCACTGAGCGATCCCGAGGAGGCTGAGAAGCCGCACGTGGTCGTGGTCACCGACCCTAAGCGTGCGCCGCCTTTCGGGACGTCTACGGTCCCTATCCCACTGGGGTGGAGGCCCTGGCGGCTGTTGATCGGGTCAGAGAGCTGCACCCCCTTTACCAACTCATGAAGATCGATGTCCAGCGCCTACTCACCGAGTCAGAAATGCGCCAGAGTCCCTGACGATTCGCGGATCAAGCGTTGGGGCGTACCCTCTCTCCAGACGGTTCCTCCGGTCCGTCTTGGGACCCGCCGCGCACCCCCCGCTCGGCGGGTCCCACCTCTGCATGTCAGAGAGGTGCGTCCCAGCATCCCGCAGGTCTGCGGCGCTGACGCTACCCGCCGACCGGGTGGATGAGCTGTGGCCCGTCGTCCTTCACGCCGAACGGGGCCACCTGGTCGATGCGCAGCGCTTCGGCCTGCGCCACGCCGGCACGCACGGCCTCGTCGACGAGCGCCTGATCGCCCGTCACGGTGGGGTCGAGCCAGTGCGACCACAGCTCCTCGGGCAGGATCACGGGGTTGCGGTCGTGGATCCCCTCCAGGGTGTGCACGGCGTCCGAGGTGAGGATGGTTGCCGTGAGGATCCAGCGGTCGGGATCGTTGTCGTCCTTCGTGTGGTCGCGCCACCACGAATAGAGGCCGGCGAGGCCGAGCACGGCGCCGTCCGGGTTGCTCATGAACCACGGGGTCTTCGAGCCTCGCTCCCCCGTCCATTCGTAGAACCCGGTCGCCGGCACGATCGCCCTGTGAGACTTCACCGGGCCGCGCCAGGTTCGCTTTTCGAGGATCCCCTCGGTGCGGGCGTTGAAGGTGGGGAACTTGAGCTTGAGCGTCTTCGACCAGCCGGGAACGAGGGACCACCGTGCACGCTCGAAGCGCAGCTCCCCTGTCTTCGCAGACTCGAGCAGGATCGGGATCTGCTCGGTCGGAGCGATGTTGTACGCGGCCTCCCAGTCCGGGGACCACTCCGCCGGCTTCCGGCCCGTGCTTTCGACGAACTCAGTGATGCTCTCGTTGATCTTGTCGTCGACGGCGAATCGTCCGCACATGGTGCGAGCGTACTGCGGGGAGCCGACGCCGGCGCCAGGATTCCGCGGTACCGAGAACTGGGACCAAGCAAGTAGCCTCCATGGGTGCGCATCCGAGTCCTCTCCGCAGTCGCTGTCCGATCAGCCGCTGCTGCCATCGCAACCGGCGAGAACCTGCGGGCCGAGGTCCACGTCGGCCCCGCGATCGGAGGCGGATCCCGCATCGAGGTGAACTACACCTGGGATCTCGTCGACGGAGATCGCGCAAGCATCGAAGCCGAGCTCGTCGCACGGGTCGCCGCCGCGCTGGATCGGCAGGGAATCGTGCACGAGACCCACGCCGACGCCTTCATGAAGTACCGGAGGTCGTCCGGGTTGGGTGTCTCCCAGTTCACGGTGCGCACCGCCGGCGCCGACGGCCACTCCCCCGCGATCATCACCATCCCGGCCCTCGATCGAGCCGAGTTCGAACGCAAGCTCGCGTTCCTCCGAGACCTCGGCACGGACGATCGCCTCGGCCACGGGCCCGGACTTGACGGACTCGCAGTCCATGTCAGGGGGCCAGCTGCCGACGCTCTCGACACGCAGCAGCCCCCATACACGCGAGGCTGAGTACAGCTTCGCGCCTCGAGACAGTCACGCAAGCCAGGGTTGCGCAATCTAGGGTTGCGCGCTACGTTCGACGACATGGATTGGAACCAAGCCCTCTGGTACCGCGAGGACGGCGAAGACGATGTCGCTCGTCGATTCGAGGCCGCCGGGCTGTCCGCGCAAGATGTCGACCAGCTGCTTGCGCGGTTCGCGGCTGGGGCGACGTACTGGGAGCGGGAGCAGGAGAAGATTCCCGCTCGAGTACGGGTCCTGCTTGCCATTGAGCTCGACGTGCTTGGCGACGTGGTCCGACAGGAGGCCGCAGCAATGCGCGCGGACGGCATCCATGAGATGGCGGCCGAAACCTCGATCGCCGATATCGCGCGCGACGTAGGGCTGACCCGCCAAGCGGCATCGAAGTCAGCGAACGCATTTCCGCTCCGCAGCGGCTCTACAGGCGCGCGCGTTGCGCGCGCTCTCGGAGACATCACACGAACCATCAGCAGGGGGGCAAAGGACTCATGGTGAACAACATCACTCACAACAGCCATCCGGCGCGCATCGCGGGTGCAGCACGCAGATTCTGGTTCGGCCGGCTCATCGCCGCTCGCCTCTCGGATCTTCTACTGCTCGCGGGTGTCGCGCTCTTGTGCGCGGGTGCGTACGGCTGGGGTGTCGTCGTCTTCGTGGTCGCGGTCGTGCTCGTCTTCGTCTCTCGGACCTTGCGGATCCGCGCCTGGTGGTTCGTCCCGTGGAAGCTGCAGGGCACGGACAAAGGCCCTGTCTGGGTTCGGCTTCTCCCGATGCTCACCCAGCTGCTCGTGCTGGCCACGGGTGCTTGGCTGATGTCGCTCAGCGAGGTAGGGCGTTGGTTCGCGGGCCCTCTCACCGCCTACCTTCTCGCTGGGCTGTTGGTCTTCTGGCTCTGGGCCGCGTTCCTGGATCGGCATGACCGTGTTCAGTGGATGAACGTAGGTCTCGCAATCGTTCTCGGCGTGATCGTCTGGGGCTGGGCCGTTTCATTCGTCTGGCCTATCCATTCGGTGCCTGACTGGGGGACCGCTGAGCATCTGCGGTCGGTCTACTTCGGCGGCACCGCGATCATCGCGCCGGTCACGCTGCTCTTGGGCCTGCTGTGGAAGTGGATGACGCATGTCCCGACCCGATCGCGCCGCCGGGTCGACGAGACACATCAACCCGCTGTCTGAGCGTCCCCATCCCATCCACATCGAGAGGAATCACCGTGAATCAACACCCCGACATCACCCGTTTCGTTCAACTGCGACAGGAGCTCACGAAGATGCGCACCCAGCAAGAGGGCATCCAGCTGTCTCCTGCGGAGCGTGACTTCGTCGCACTTGCGCAGGCCGAAGCCCTGTGCGACATCGCGGCGACCCTGAACGGCGGCATCACCGTCTCGACTGAATAGCGGGCCTTCCATCCCCCGCCCAGCGATCACAGCCCCCCAACTGCGATTCTCGCCCCCCGGTGCGATGGTCAGCCACCGAGCCTTGTGGCGATCGAGGTCCTCTTCTCGCTGTCGCCGTCCTGCCCGCTCCACTGCGACGTCGGGACGTCGGCCTCGGTGATCTCGCGGAGCCGCCGCAGTCCGGCCTCGGCGGACTCGGTCTGTGTCGGCTCCGCTGTCGCTTCGGGATCCGGGGTGTCGTCCTGCTCAAGAGCTTCCTTGACGGCCGCGAGACGGTACGCGGCGGCGTGCAAGGCGTCGGTCCGGGGGAACGGCTTGCCGAGGTTGGATTCTGCGGCAGCGAGGTCGCGTTCGCAGTGCTCGAGGTCCTGGTCGACCGCGACGATGCTGCGCGCGATTGCAATGGTCTTGTTCTCCAGGGTGCGGATCAACCCGACGGTGGCGTTCTCGACCTCAACGAGCGGGTACGCGGATCCCGAGTAGGGAACGCCATCGAGCTCGATCCGGACCCGGTTCTGTGTCCCGTCCAGCCCGAACGATCGCTCCGTCGACGCGAGCAGCTCGTGGCCGCCGATCCGGCCGAGGTGCTGCGCGGTGGTGTTGGTCCACTGCAGGTCCGCGCGGCGGGCCCATTCGGCGATCGCGGCCGCGGCGTCGGCCCGGTTGTCGTAGTGGCGATCGCGCACGATCATCCGGAACCGATCGCCGGCGACATCCGTGGTGCGCGCCTGGGCCTTCTCGAGCTGAGCACGGACGCCGTGCAGGTTCTCGATGCGGGCGGTCTGGTCGACGCGGGTCTGGGCGAGGACGTTCTGCCCGCGGTGGAACGCGATCTCCTGCCGGCGCAGCTTCTGGTACTCGGCGTCCGCGGTCGCGAGCTCCAACAGCAGCGGGTTCCCGGACGCGATCGCTTTGACCTCGGCGGCGGACAGCGCCTGGTCGCCGATGTCTTCGATCTCGCGCACGTCGAGCTTGCCGCGGGTGATCTGGTTGATGAACTGCGCCTTCCGCGACACGGTCTGCCACATGTACGCGTCGAAGGACCGTTCGGTGACGTACCGGAAGATCGCGATTTCGTCGTTCTGGTTGCCCTGGCGGATGCCGCGGCCGTCGCGCTGCTCGAGGTCGGCGGGACGCCAGGGGCAGTCGACGTGGTGCATGGCGGCGAGGCGGGCCTGCACGTTCGTGCCGACGCCCATCTTCCCGGTCGACCCGACCAGGACGCTGATGTGGCCGGCACGGGCGGCGGCGAACATGCGTGCCTTCTCGGCGTCGTTGCGGGCGTCGTGGATGAACCGGACCGATTCCGCCGGCATCCCGCGCTGCACGAGCTGCGCCTTGAGCTCGGTGTAGGCGTCCCATCGGTCCTCGTTCGGGGTGCCCATGTCCAGGAACACCAGCTGCAGCGCACCGTTCACCGGGGACGGTTGCCCGGTGATGTCGTCGAGGTAGGCGGTGTCGCGAGTGCCCTGCCAGACGGCGGCGATCCGGGCCGCGGCGACGTCGACCTTGGTGAGCCCGCTCGGCTTCTCGTACCCGTAGAGCATCCGCAGGTCCAGGCCGGCCTTGCGCCCATCGCTGCTGATCTTGAGCATGTTGTCGTCCTGCGGGTCCACGCGCCGCTCCGCGACGGCTTCGCTGCGCTCCTGCAGCTGGTCCATGAACTGCAGGAGGTCATCGGATGGCGGGACCACGACGACCTCGGGCTCGCGCTTGCCGTCGGAGGCGCGGGCGGCGAGCAGTGGGACGGGGAGGTTCAGGTCTTCGGCGGTCTTCACGTCGGCGAAGACGTGCCAGATCCTGAGCATCTCGGGGACGTTCTGGAACTGCGCGAAGCGGGTCTTCTGCCGGAACTGCCCGGTCGGGGACAGCTCCATCTCGGTGACGGTCTTCCCGAACGTGGCAGCCCAGGCGTCGAATGATCCGATCCCGGCGGCCTTGAGCAGATCCGGGCGCAGGTATCGCTGCATCACGTACGCCTCGGTCACGCTGTTCGCGAGCGGGGTCGCGGTGGCGAGCGTCGCGACGCGGCCGCCGTGCTTTCCGCGCAAGTACTCGAGCTTCATGTGCAGGTCGCGCGCCTGGTCAGACCCGGCGATCGCGGCACCGGGGATCCCGGAGACGGTCTCCAGGTTCTTGTACATGTGCGCCTCGTCGACGACGAGGTAGTCGATCCCGGTGGCCTCAAACGTGAGCCCCGGGTCGGTCTCCCGATCCAGGCGCTTCTTCATCCGCTCCTCGGTCTGCAGCAGACGCCGCTGCATCCGCTTCACGCTCAACGCGTCATCGCCCTGAGCGGCCTCCAGCTGCGCCCGCTCGTCGGCGAGCTCACGATCGATGTACTGCTCCTGGAACTCGCGCGACAGGCCGAGCTTCTTGAACGCGGACTGGGTGAAGATCACCGCGTCCCACTCGTTCGCCGCGGCCCGCGCAACGAACAAGCGGCGCTTGTCCGCGTTGCCGAGATCCTCGCTGGACACCGCGAGCACCCGTGCTGCCGGGTACGCCTGCAGCCATTCCCGGGAGAACTGCTCGAGCATGTGGTTCGGGACGACGACACCGGGCTTGTGGATCAGGGCCATCCGGCGAAGCTCGGTCGCACCGACGACCATCTCCAGCGTCTTCCCGGCGCCGACCTGGTGGAACAGACCCACGGACGGCTCGGCAATCATCCGGGCCACCGCGGTGCGCTGGTGCGGGCGCAGCTGGATGTTCACGGCCAGGCCGGGCAGGGTGAGGTAGTCGCCGGCCTGGGTGTAGTCGCGCAGCACGATCGAGTTGAACTGCCGGTTGTACGTGGTCTGCAAGTCCAAGGCCCGGGCGGGGTCCGCCCACACCCAGTCCGCGAACTTCTCCTGCAGCAGGTCCGCCTTCTCCTGCGCCGCGGTCGTCTCGATCGTATTCAGCACCCGCCGTTTGCGGTCGCCATCCTCGATCTCGTCGTGGACCTGCACGACCCGCTGCTCCATGAGCGCCTGAGCGAGCTCTGGGGCGGGCCTGCGCAGCGTCCCGTACTCGTTGGTCGACTTCACCCCGTATCGGGCACCCTTGACCGTCCAGACGCCCGCACCGGGGTTCTCCACGTGCACGCTGCGGTCGTCGAGCAGCTCACGGAGGAACTGCTCGTGGTACTCGGCGCTGATCCAGACGGCGCCCATCTTCACGGCGATGTCCTCGACCGGGAGGGTCGCGGGCTGCACGGCGCGCAGCGCGTCGACGTTCACCTGGAACCGGTCATCGTCGACGGCCGCGGCCTGGGCGTTCTCGAGCTTGGACCGTACCTCCCCGGACAGGTACTCCGGTGCGTGGACCACGGTCCCCGTCGTCGGGTCGTCGTAGACGAGCTCGCCGAGATCCGCACGCGCCTCCTCGGGGGTTGTGCCCAGCAGGTCTGCGATCAGGGTGAGGTCCACTCCCCCGGTCTCGTCCAGGCTGATCGCCAGCGCGTCCGTCGCGGACTCGGCGCCGCGCGCCTGATGCCTGGGGGCATTCATCCGCTGCACCAGGATCGACGCGCCGGCCGCGGTCTGCGTCTCCTCGTCGAACCGCTCCAGGGCCAGCACCAGGGGCCCGTACGGGTCCTTCCGGATCGTGCGGATCGCCGCCGGGGTGATCCGCGCCAGCGTCTCCTCCCCCGTCTCCTCGTTGCGCCGCCCGGTCGACCGGAGCGTGAACCTGTTCAACGGCCCGAACCGCCCCACGTAGGCGTCGTAGTCGGCGCGGAGCTGGTCGCGCGCGGACTCGATCTCGGTCGTGTCCTCCGCGGTCAGAGATTCGGCCTCGATCAGCGCCTTGGCCTGATCCCGCAACCCGACCAGGGCCCGCAGCTCCACCAGCTGCGACTTCGGTGCCGGGAACGGACGCACCTGGCCCTGTTCGATGATCGTGAACGCCCGCTCGACGGCGTCGTACTGGATCGTCCCGTCGAACAGGTTCTCCGGCGCCGGCGCGAACGCCGCACGCGCTTCCTCGACCTGTACGGACGCGGCCGCGAACACGTCACCCCGCTCACGCGCCCGCACGGTGATGTCAGCCAGTGCGTCGTGCAGCCGATCCGCGGTCGACGTCAGCTCCTCGGCGCGCACGTGGACGGTGCGGCCGCCGAACATGCCGTTGCCCACATGGAAGGTGCCGAGCACGTGCTCCGGGTGGATGTCGAAGTACGTGTTCACCCGAATCCGCTCCCCGTCGACGATCCGCGGGGTCACGGTCTCCCACGACATGTCGCGGCGCGGCTGCCCTGGCTCGCGGCG
Source organism: Microbacterium sp. NPDC089698 (assembly GCF_044749045.1). Lineage (NCBI taxonomy): Bacteria > Bacillati > Actinomycetota > Actinomycetes > Micrococcales > Microbacteriaceae > Microbacterium > Microbacterium sp. NPDC089698. The sequence continues at coordinate 62,532 of NZ_JBIVHE010000010.1, read as the reverse complement.
CCGGAAGATCAGCAGGTCCGTGACCGCCTCGGTGCCAGCAGAACGCCGGTGTGCCCCGGACGGGAGTCGGACGGCCCCGACTAGGTCGGCGAGCTCGTTCATCTCCCGGCGCGCGGCCGGGTTGACCGCGTCCATCGTGAACGACGACGTGAGCACGGCGACCATGCCGCCCGGGCGGGTCAGCGCGAGGGACTTCAGGATGAAGTGGTTGTGCATCGAGTGCCCGCCGGCGTTGTGCACCGGGTCGTGCAGCTGCATGTCCGCGAACGGCACGTTCCCGACCGTCGCGTCGAAGAACCCATCCGGGAGACGGGTGTGCGCGAACGACTCCGTCCGGATCTCCGCCGCCGGATACAAGCCCGCGGCGATCGCCGCCGTCGTCCCGTCGAGCTCCACACCGACCATGCGCGCCGAACTCGGTGCCATCCCGATGAACGTACCCGCACCCGCGCCCGGCTCCAGCACCCGGCCGCCGTCGAAACCGAGATTCTGCAGCGCGCCCCAGATCTCCCGGACGTAGCCGGCGTCGGTGTAGTGCGCATTGATCGTGGTCAGCTCCGCTGCCGCCCACGCCTCGTCATCGAGCAGTCCACGCAGCCGCTCCCGTTGCGGCACCCACTCGGCGTTCTTCGGGTCGAAGACCTGCGGGATCGCTCCCCAGCTCGACCACCGCGCAAGAACCTGCCACTCCCCCGCCGTCGCCGGGCGACCCTCCTCGCTGAGCCGCTGCGAGACCTCGATCGCGGCGATATTCGCCTCGAAACGGGCCCGCGCACCCGAGGGCGCCAGGTCAGCCTGCCCCGTGGGCCGGAAACCTACATGTCCCGCAGCGTCTTCGCCTGCGGATCCCAGAACGCGCTCAACGCGATCACCAGATCCCGCTGCTCCGCCTCCGTCATCGCCTCCACCGCTTCCGTCCGGTCCCCGACCGGGAAGTCGATCAACGCCAGCAACGCCCGATACCGGGACAGCAGGACTTCCTGCTCCCGCGTCAGACCAGACTCCTCCTCGAGGTCCTCCAGATCCGAGATCAGCCGGTCCAGACTCCACACGCTCGGCAACCCGCCCAGCATCTCCTCGAGCTCCTCGCTCATCGACACCGGCTCGTGCTCCACCGAGAACACCATCTCCGCGAGCACCTGTTCCTCGGCCTGCCGACGGAACCCGGTCAGCTGCGCCATCCGATCCAGATACACCGGCGACGCCGTCGCGGTCCGCTCCAGCTCGAGCGCGATCGTCTGCACCTGCGTCTCGATCTGCTCCCCCAGATCCGTGAAGAACCCCTCGGGATCCTCCAACGCTGCCATCCTCGCGGGCGCGTGCCGCTCCCAATGCGCCCGAGCCGTCTGCCCGTACCGATTCATCGCCCTCTCCCCCATCGACACCAAAAAGATCGAAGCTGAGCTGGCCACCAACAAGCGCTGCTTCCACCTCGCTCGCCGGCGCCGTCCTGGACCACTCGACCCGCGCATCCGCATCATCCTCACCCACCCCCCACAGATCAAACGCCAACTGCGTCGACGGAACCGAAGACTTACGACGACGAACCATGAACTCCCCCGCATCAGCAACACCACTACTGCGAGGAAGTTAACACACACCCTAACGGCTAAAATCGCTTGCTATCTGGGATTAGATCGACCCGTTAGCCCCAGCGAGACTCGTCCATCATCAGAACCGTGGCCTACCCGATTCCCCTGTCTTGATGAGGCCACGCCGGATCTCTTCCACCACCGCTTCAGGTGCGAGCTCGGCCTGAAGTCTCCTCAGCGCTAGGCGAATAACAGCCGACTGGTTCGCATCAACCTTCCCTCCTGGGTGAAGCATCCCTGCCACGACGACGCTCTGAAGGAACGCCTCCTCTTCTGCCCCCACGTGGATCGTCTTCTTGCTGCCAGATTTAGCTGTAACAACCTTTGAAGGTTCTTTCCGCAATGCACTCTTCTGGTGCCCCCGCCCGGTTGCACCCGGACTTTCGGGGGCATCGTCGCGGACCGTCGTGGGAGCGATCGAGGGGGACGGAACGCTGTCGGGCGTTACGGCCACCTCTTGAGCTGACTCAGACTCGGGCAACGCAACGGGCTCAGCTCGCGCGACGTGCTGGGGCGGTGGGATCGGACGCTTCCGCTCGCCTCTCCCCCGGTTCTTTAGCGCATCAAGTCCTGTGCTCATGAGACGTACTCCTTCACATACTCGGCGACGTTACGAAGTCCCTCGACGACAGGGAGCAAGGCGCGCGCAGGGCGCTCCTCTGCGGTCATGGCCATGCGCTTCGTTCGCCGGCCGACAGCGGCCGCGTACGGAACGAACGGGCCCACCTGCACGGGGGTTCCCGCGATCATGTTCTCCAGGCGGCGGATCATTGAGACCGGCGGAACCGCCGGGATCATGTACGGCACCAAGACGAGTGGATAGTCCGCGAGGTCCTTCACCATCGCCTCCGTCGCAGCCATCTCCTTCTCTTTGAGGGGAACGGGAGCCACGACAACGTGAGCGATGGCCAGCAGCGCGTTCGTCAGATCGGCTGACCCAGGATGCGTGTCGATCACAACCCACTCCTTGCCGAGGGTCTTGCCCCAGTGCTCACCCCACCGCAACACGGAATCCGCGACAACGCTCCCTTCGGGAAGTTCCGTGGCGTAATCAGGATGGGAGGGCAGCAGCATCGGCTTCCGGTATCCCTTGAGCGGGCGCGGCACGCGATCGTGTGCGAGCGCCTGCAGAACCGGCGACTCCACGCGCTTCTCCCAGCGATACCCCCATGAACGCGTCGCTCCCCCCTCATCCCAGTCGAAGTCAGCCAGCACGCCGTCGAGCGCGTTCGCGGTCTCCTGCGCGACGGTGGTCTTACCCGTCCCGCCCTTGCGGCTCGTCACAGCGATAATCTTGACCATACGAACATATTAACCGACACCAGTTCAAACCTTCAAGCATTAGATAGTTTGTATGGCAGAACCGACAAACGGCATAACGTAGATACGTAGAACGGTTACAACAGCGCGCGCGGTTCCACCCTATTTACGTATCAAGGTTCTTACCGACTAACTCACGAGGTTTCAATCGCTCCTGAGGGAACTAGGGCGTGTCTCCCATTAGGCGTAGCCAGGTAAGGATGGCGCAGATCGTGAGGCCGGCGCGGTAGGTGATCGCGAGTTTGTCGAACCGCGTGGCGATGCCGCGCCACTGCTTGGCGAGTGCGAAGTACCGCTCGATGACGTTGCGGCCCTTATAGGCGTCGGTGTCGAGCCCGGGAGGGCGACCTCCCCGGCTGCCGCGTCGCTTCCGGGCGGCTGCCTGGTCACGTTTGTCGGGGATGACGGCCGTGATGCCGCGTCGGCGTAGCTCGGATCGAATGACACCTGTCGCATAGGCGCGGTCCGCGATGACTGCGTCGGGACGGGTGCGGGGTCGGCCGCGACCTAGGCGGGGAACATGGATCTGGGCGAGGAGCTCGGTCAGCATCGCGCCGTCGTTGCGTTGCCCACCGGTGACGATCATCGCCAACGGCCGACCGTGACCGTCGACGGCCTGGTGGATCTTCGTGGTCAGCCCGCCGCGGGACCGGCCGATCCCGTGACCGGACGGTTCAACCTCGTGCCAGGGCAGATTCTTGTGATTCGATCCCGCCCCCTGTGTCCTGCTCCGGGCGGGTCGTGTTCGTCGCATGCTGATGTGCACGCGCGATCGTCGCGTCCACCGACACGGCCCAGTCGATCTTCCCCTCCGCGTCGGCCTCGGCGAGGATCTGCGCGAGGACACGGTCCCAGGTGCCATCCCCCGCGTAACGGCGGTGCCGCTTCCACACTGTCTGCCACGGGCCGAACTCCTCGCGGGGGAGATCACGCGATGGCATCCCTGTCCTGAACCGGTATGCGATCCCCTCGATCACGCGCCGATTGTTACGAAATGGGTGGCCGCGCACCCCGGTGTTCGACGGCAGCAGCGACTCGATTCGCTCCCACTGATCATCTGTGAACACCCGATACCGCGAACCCGTCGACCTCACCCCACCAGGCTGCCGCGCGACCACGTCAATCGCCGCGGACGACACAGGTGCTTCGCCCTGTTGGTCGGGTACCGCCTCGATGAGCGGTTCACACCCATGACGTCGCGAGTGGAGCGGCAACCTCACCCAGTTATGTTCCGTGGCACATAACTGGCCATAAGATTGGAGAGTGTTCGATGATGTGACTGCTGACGAGCTCGGACCGTGGCTGGGGTTCCTCCGCCTCGCGTTCCTGATCCCTGGGCGGCTGGACAGCGCGCTCGATGCGCATGGACTGTCGTTGACGGAGTTCCTCGTGCTCGACATGCTCGCCATGCTCGAACGTCGCGGGGGCTCGCAACGTATCGGGAAGATCGCTGAAACGGCGGGGGTGAGCCCGTCGACCATGTCGCGAGTGCTGTCTCGGATGGAACAGGCGGGAGCCGTATCGCGGGAGCCCTCCGCCGAGGATCGCCGGGTCGTGGTCGTGGCCCTCACCACCGCAGGGCGCGCTGCCCGGGACGCGGCTGCCCCCGCTTACTTCGCTGTCGTTCAGGACGCGTTCACGAGCAGGCTCAGCCCCGCGCAGGCTGCAGCACTCGAGGACGTCGTTGCCGCACTCGACCCCGACTGGACGCCCATGACCTCAGGAATGAACTCGTGACCACACGCCCCCGCAGCTCCACTTCGCGCCGCCCCCGCCTCGACCCGATCCGCCTCGTCGACCTTCGCGACAGCGACCCAGCAACCCTGGTTTCGGGCGCTGACTTCGACGGTGAGCGCTTCACCGATGCCGACACGGAAGGGCGCAACCTCTCCGGCGCGACCTTCACCGAGTGCGAGTTGCTCGGGTGGAACGCGCACGAGACCACCATGCAGGGCGCCCGTTTCCTGCAGACCCGCATTGAGCGGATGAACGCACCGATCGCCATCATCCGCCGCACAGCCTGGCGTGACATCGAGATGCACGCCTCCCGGCTGGGCGCGGTGGAATGGTACGAATCGACGATCAACCAGGCACTCATCACCGCCTCGAAACTGGGCTGGGTGAATCTGCGCTCGACGGAACTACGAGACGTGGTGTTCCGCAGCTGCAGGATCGAGGAACTCGACCTATCTGGAGCGACGGTTTCCCGCGTCGCGTTCGAGGAAACCAGCGTCGACAGACTCGTGCTCAACGGCACACGGGCGACCCACCTGGATCTACGAGGTCTCGACTTCCACGTAATCGAAGGGCTCGACAACCTCCGCGGCGCGATCCTGACCAATTTCCAGGCAACGCAGATGGCCGGACTCTTCGCCACCCACCTCGGCATCACTATCGAAGACTGACCCGGCGCCTCCGCAATCCCGCGCAGACGCACACGACCTAACGACAGACACCGAGGGTGCCCGTGGCGCACCGACCACGAAAGATAGACGGCCCGGCAGCCTGCACGGACCGCAAGACGAACCCCGAACGAGGCCGCAGCGGGCCAACTGAAGGCCAACCCATATGGGAGACACGCCCTAGCTCTCCGGTAGCCAGGCAGTGAACCTCAGTGAGAGCTCGAACGACACGTACTGTTCCAACCGCATTACGTTTGTATGGCATTACCTCACAACGTTGGGCGTTTCGAACCTTCACTGGTTGTTCCACCCGTGCGTAGTACACGTGGCGGTCGGGTGGGCTTCTAAACTCCGAGAACATCCTGAAGCAGGGGGGCGGCAGATGAAGAAGACCGAGCGGGTCTGGATGGATGCGGACACTGCGATGTGGCATATCTGTCGCATCGCATACGAGATCGAGACAGGGACGTCGACGTCGGCTGCACCGATCGCGACCATGTTTCCGCTACACGTGGGGGAGTCGGCGCATGCGGCCGGCCCGCTGATTGTTGATGAGTTCCGGCAGACGGGGATGGTTCGTATCAGCGCTCGTCCTTCATCGCCGGTGGAACAGGGGTCTTCGGGATGGCGCTTCTCGCCGCGACGGCAGGGGCGTCCGCTGCGGGAAACGCGAGTCGCCGAGCTCAGGCTGCGCAGGCCGCTGCGCTGGCGTGGCGGCCACGGACACGAGGCCAAGTGACGATCACCAACCTGGGCTTCTACATCCAAGACGTGGAAGGCCTTTGGTGGTGGGACTGGGGCTCGATCGATCTTCTCCAGGTCGCCGGATTCAACACGACGATCATGCACGGCAGATCCACGGGCGGGCCCGTGACCTGGCGGCTGTACTCCGACTGGGCAGAGCTGATCTTCGTACTCTGGGCCCACGCACGCCACCGCCAGCATCCGCAGTACCTCTCCGGGGGTTGGATTCCAGAGGGTTGGGCGCAGTGGGCCGCTCAGCAGGGGTATCCGCTGCAGTTCGGCAAGGAGCCTCCCCGCGCGGGCGAGATCAGCGAATAGCCGCAGACCCCTCGAGCCACCAAGCGATGCAAGGGAGGGCGATAGGGTCTCGGCTATGCGATTGATCGCGTTGCCGGACAAGGACGGGCGCCCGACGTTCTGGGTCAACGCCGACCACATCGTCATGATCCAGCGCCAGGACTCGAACACCGGCACCGGGATCCACGTCGTCGCAGAAGTGAAGGTCGACGGCATGCCCCTGTTCCGCACACCGGTCGGGGACTTCGACAACCTCGCATCCGCCGACACAGCGTGGGCCGCGTTCCTCGAACAGCTGCAGCACGTGGCGTAGTCGGGCCGGGGGAGTGGGGCATCGGCAGTGAGCAACTGCCCGAACGACGTCCTGCTCACCGCGTCGGGGAAGGCGTCGACAGCCAGGAGTCTCGGATCGCACGGGTACCGTGGTCGAATGGGCGAAGACATGAACGACAGGGCAGACCCTGAGGGCCTGGCCGCGTACGAGCCTTCCCGATTCGAGTTCGCAACCGTCGCAGACGAGATCGAGTACACGCTCGCGTTCGAGGACTTTCGCGCAGCGCTGCGCGAACGCGGGACCATCAGGATCCACATCCGGAACCTCCGACCGGATCAACCCTCCCCGCCCGCAGAGCTCCACCCGCTTGCCCGCGCCGTTCGTAACCCCGAGCCTGCCCTGCGACCGGTGCCCATACGTGGGGCAGGGTTCGTCGTGCATCGGGTCGCCGAGGGCGTGGCCTTCGTGCAAGGCCCCAGCGTGAACTGGGTCGTCCTGGAGGGGGAGCATGGTCCGGTCCTCGTGGACACCGGATACCCCGCGGACGACACCGCCGTGCGCGGCAGCCTCAAAGCTCTCGGCCACACGGTCGACGAGCTCGCTGCGATCCTCATCACCCACGGCCACGGCGACCACATCGGCAACGCCGCCGCCTACGCCCACGAGGCCAACTGCCCCGTCTACACGGCGGCCGCGGAGATACCGAACGTCCGACGCGACATCACCGAACAGATCACCATCCCCACGCTACTGCCCCACATCCTCCGCCGCGGCGTCGCCGCCTGGGCACGACACGCGATCCGTGCCGGCGGCAAGAACGCCCCACCCGTCCCCGACGTCCAGCCGCTGCCCGACCAGCCCCAGCAGGCGCTCGGTCTCGACATCACCGCCGTGCCACTCCCAGGACACACCCGCGGACACACCGGATTCCTGCTCCCGAGTGCTGGCGTCCTGATCGTTGGCGACGCGCTCGTGACCGCCCACCCCACCTCCCGTACGAACGGCCCCCAGCTGCTCGCACGCATGTTCCACGCCGACCCCAGACAGGCGCTGCGCAGACTAGAGACCCTGCAAGATTTGGAAGCGACAGTCCTGCTGCCGGGACACGGCCCCCACCTCACCATCTCCCCACGAGATGCCGCCACCGCCGCGACCCAGACCGCGTTCCCGTACTAACCCCTCAGACCTTCCCACGGCACGACTCCCAGCGCACGTCGACAACAGGAAAAGGTCGGCGTCAAGCGATGAGCTCCGTGTCACGGATCTGCTGCAGAAGGTCCGCCTTCACGAATCTCCAGGCCGTCCGGTGATCTCCGCTGCCGTCGGGATGCGTAGGGTAGGTCGGCCAGGCACCGGGACCGCCGACATCGTCGACGAGCTGGAAGATCAGCGTCTGCCCGGACGCCCCGGTGCGCTCTCGTCCGGGACGTCCGGCCTTGCGGGCCAGGTGGTTCTGCCACCACGCCCAGACCTCTCGTTCACGCTCCATCCGCAGCTCACGCCGGCGCAGCACGCCTCCCAACCCGAGCTTTCCCGCGGCCCAGTCCCGGAAGTCCTTCGCACGGCGCCTCCACCCACCCAGAGCCGTAGCGAGCCGGAACCGTCTCAACCTGGCCAGAGCAACAAGCACACGCCCCCGCGGCACCCCTGCCCTCGCAGCGACGTCCTCCACCGGGCTCTCCACCGTCGTCAGCGCTTCATACACTCGTCGCGCGGTTGGCCCCAGCCCTCCGCGGGTGAACAGGTCGTGTCTGCCTGCATCGATCCGATCACTGAACTCCCTCAGCAGCACTGCTCGGGCGTCGAAGAGCTCGGAGGGGGGGCGGGCGGTCACGTCGTGAAGTGGCCCGTCTTGTCGATCGGCTGTGGAAAACCGGTCACTGACCCTCCACACGGCCGCGTCCAGTCCCTCGCTCGTCCTGGTCCTGGTCACCCATCCGGCCTGCTGCAGGCGCCGCAGGGTGCGATCGACGGTGGTGGACGGGATGCCCGTGACGCCGGCGATCGTGCGCAGCGCGGCCGCCGTGTCACGAGAGCCTGAACGCAGTGCAAGCCAGCCCAGCGCGGTGAGGACCATGGCGTCGTGGAACGCAGCCTCAGAGGCCGCCCAGCGGCCCGGCGAGACCCGGAACGCCTGCAGCATCCCCTCACCCGTCGCGACGATCACCTCGAGCTCGCTCAGATCCCGATCGGCGCGCTCCTGCGGCGCGTACCGGTACCACAGTGCCCGGTCCACCGCCTTGTCCCACTGTCGGGACAGACGGGCGGCGGCTTCTTCAGGTCTGCGCGGCACGCGAGCGCCGCCCTGAGCGTTTCTGCTGGTCCGGTAGTGCTCTAGGCCCGGAGCGGTCCTTACGGCCTTCTGGACGTCGCTGAGAGTCCATCCGGCCACCGCGGCAGCGAGCAGGCAGAGGTAGCCCGTCCTCGAGGGATCGGCGCCGCCGGCGACGGTGGCCATGTGCGCCTCACCCCATGCCGGCAACGGCCGGTGCGGGCGATGCGCCTGGTCAACCGGACCCGTCGCCGGTTGCTCCGCAGGATCCGCGGTGGGGGAGAGGAGCCGGAATCCGGCGATCGCGCGCTGCAGGTCCGCCGTCGTCACCGTGTGCTCGGTGAGCAGCTGCACGTCGCCTTCCATCACCACGGACGCCCCGGCCCTCGCATGCGGGGATCCCGGAGGGCGCACGGCCCCGGTGCGATCGTTGCACAACAGGCCGCGGTCCAGGGAAGGCAGCACGGCGGCCGCGGCCAGGGACAGCTGCACCAAGACCGGCTTCTCCAGGCCCGCCAGCGGCACCCACACGTGGAAACCGCCCGTCGACGAGGACCGACACACCACATGCGGGATCTCCGCGTCCCGCAGCACCCGGACGAGCACGCCGAGGTCCTCACACGCCTGCGCGAAATCCTCCGGCTGCTTCGCGTCCAGGTCGAACACCGCGAACCAGAAACGCCCATCCTCCGAGGTCAGGTTGATCGTGTATGGCGTCGACGGCGGCGTCAGACCCACCGTCGGGAACCGGCGCGGGTAGCTGTTCGCGTGCAGCTGCCCATTCGCCTCACGCCGCATCGCATTCACATACCGACGCGGCACGATCGCCCGTGTCAACGCCCACGCTTCCGCCGGCGGCAGGCCCCTCCCAGGCGCGACACGCCGAGAAGAACCCCGGGCGCGCTGGAAATCTTCAAGGGTTCGTTCTACGATGGGGTCACCTCCTCGATTCGCCTCGTGGGGACAACAAAGCTCCGGCTGCTAACCGGGGTTTACTTCAAATTCAGACCGGTCCTGGGTCGGCAAACTTTCGGACCGGTAGCAATATCAAGTGGCCCCGCCTTCGTGGCGGGGCTTCTGCTTTATGCGGCAGCTGAGCGGCTGGCCTCCTCTGGGAAATTGACAAGCTCATTCGTGCGATCGCGCGACGGCTGGGGGACAAACTCCAGCATCCCCAGAGCCACAGCGGCGAGCTTGACCATGTACTCCCCGTAGCTAAGCCCCTCTGCCGTCGCGTTCTCCTTCAGGATCGTCGCGAAGGGCACAGGGGGCTTTGCGCTGATCGTCTCACGCGCGCCCTTCGAGGGGCGACCCACACTGTTCCGTGCCATGCGTCGATCATCCAGCAATTAACATTTCCGCTTAGGAATTCTCGCGGCGTGTCGCTCTCGAACTCGTCGCCGGGTCGCCCGACGCCACCGCCGGCAATGTAAGGAGTGCCGCGAGTTCCTGGAAGCGATCGAGAAGAACATCACCTCGAACTGTGTAGCGCGCTCGCTGACCACGCCGATCCGCACGCGGCACGGCCCGAGGGGGGTCGACCTCCAACACGCCGAGATCAACGAGTGCAAACACGTGGTTCTTCACGGTGTTGACCGAAACTTCGGTCCCTTCAGCGACCTCGCTGACAAGCGACCTGGGATGCCGCACTAGGAAAGACAGGATGGCCAGGCGGGCGGGGTTGCCGCCGAGAACGCTAATGGCCTGCTCCGCGGCAGGCGGGAGCGACGTCGCGGCGTAGGACGGCATAACCGTTCATTCTTCCAACTCTCGTCGCTTGAAGTATGAGTAGACCGATGAGTAATCTAGTACACTGCATCTTGACCACCCAAAGACGATTCGCGGGGAGGGGGCCGCTACGCTGAGTGCGTGGGTAGGCAAGCTCGGGGAGAAGCGAGCGCGTGGGCTCGGGCGATGGCCGGCGCCGTCGCGCAGCTTCGCGACGAAGCCGGCATCACCAACGAAGAGCTTTGGCAGCGCGCCAAGATGTCCCGTTCGTACTACTACGAGCGGATGGGCCTACGAGCCGCGTTCGATGCCAACGACTTCGACCTTCTCGCATCCGCGCTCGGGACACATCCGCACGAAATCTCACGCGTCGCAGCCACATTCGCCGATGCTTCCGTCGACCCAACTCTGCGGGTCGATCGCCGAGAACTCGCTGCTCGAGTCAAGCGACTGCTGGACAGCCCACTTCCGTCCGGGGAGCTATTCAGCGAGGCCGTCTTCTTCGCTTCCTTGGCAGATCGCGGCCTCTCCGATTCCGCTCATGACTGGGCTGAGTTCGTCGACTCCACGAGCGACGGCCCCGTTCGACTTCGTGTTGTCGAAGCCCTGTCGGATTACTACGACGTGCCGTTGGCGTACCTCACAAGTTTCGACGACGAGTCAGCCATCGATGCCACCGAAGCGCGGCTTGACTTTCGCCAAGCCCTACGGGAGTCCGGCGCCGATGCGATCGCAGCGCGAGCTGTCGGGGACGTTTCACCTGCAGCGCTCCGCGCAATCGCCAAATCCATACGAGCGATCGGGTCCGGCTGACCGGACGACCTACAGGAGGGAAGCTGCTCGCCCGAAGCGCTGGGGAGCGTGCGAGTAGCTAATTGGGGGGGGGTACCAATGTGGCATTATCAGCCGTCACGTTCGGACAAGGACCTGCGCGACAGGGCAGATTGGCTCGTCGGGCAGCTTGAGCTGCCCGACGGCGCAGACCTTGAGATGATCGTGGGACGGGTCGCTGATCTGACGGGGCGACGTATCGACGTAGAGCCAGTCGGCGATCGCGATTGGGAGACGGTAACCGGTCTGCTGCTGATCGATGACACCCGAGCTCGTATCCTCTCTCGCCGGTCAGACCCGCGTTGGTATCAGTTCCACACGGTTCTGCATGAGCTCGCTCATCTGCTCTGGGGACACCCCGGCTGCGGAACGCTCCCGTGGCGACACGCCGGAATGAAGCACGTGGGAAACGCCAGGGCTGTACTGGCGAGGGGGGTCGTGACACGAGACTTTGAGCGGTCTATCGACTACGGCAATCTGGACGCAGTAGTCGAAGCGGAGGCGGAGAAGCTCGCGCAGCTGCTTTCCGCTATCGTGCTGGCGACGCCCCAGGCCCGAGACGAGGCAGTCTTTGGTGCCTGAGTTCCGCATCGGCGCCGGCATCGCCCTCGGCCTGCTTCTCTTTCTGATGCTCTACCGGATCCCCAACATGATTCGGCACCCTGAGAGCCGCCTTGCGTGGTTGGCATCATTCACTGGATGCCTTGCGCTGATATCCGTTGGAGTCTTGCCGTTGCTATCGCTGCCGGTTCTGGATGGTTGGCTTGGTGGAACAAATCTCATCAACCTCTCCCAAAATGTGCTCGCAACGTGCGCGTTCTGGTTCCTCCTTCAGGCCACGCTGACGTTGGACGAATCTCGCTTCAATCCAGCATCGACCTGGGCGCTCCCCGGCATGATCGTGCCCTTCGCGATCCCCTTCTTCATGATCGCCAATCGCGGCCCGACAGATCCGAACTTCATTCGCAGTCGGGTTGATGACTGGGCACTTTGGGCCTACGCGGTCCTCTACATGCTGAGCGTCACCCTCATCATGACCCAAATCTTGCTCGGCGTTCGAGGACGGCGCCCATGGCAGTATCACCTGATACGGATCGGCGCCGCCCTGATCGCTCTCGGATCGTTGCTCGAGGTCATCTACCTCACACTTCGAGTGCTTGACGTCCAGCCCCGGGCACTCATCGAGCGTCTTGGCGATCTATTCGCCCCTCCGTTCTTCGGCGGCGTGGTCGCCGTTACCGCAGGGATCATGAGCTTCACATTCGCGAAATGGACCCGGGCAGGAGCTTGGTGGCTGCTTGGAAGGCTGCTCGCTGGGACCCGCGCCACCCACGAGATCGACGTCGCAAACCTGGCCCAAGACGATGCCGCGCATGAGTCCTACCGCCTCGCGGTACGCCTCACGGACCTCGCGAATAGCCAGACACTTTTGAGGCGAGAGAGGTTCTCCTTAGTCATCGCGGCGTGGATATTGAACCGCTTGATGCGCGCCCCAGCGGTCGTGCGCCTCAGCATCGCCCCACAGGACCATCCACGCCTGAACGGAACTTCATGATCAAGCTTGCAGATGCTGCTTCCTCGGCTGCCGGCCACGCACTCAAAGGGCTTTCTCTTCGGATCGTCTCAGCAACCCGCCGACGCCGCCCGGTGACAGCGCACGGCCTGACAGATGGCGTCGTTCTACCGAAAACGAGCCTTACCGGCGCTCCGGGTGAATATGGCCTCTGGTTCGGCCCCGACTTCTCATCTCATGCGGTTCTGGGGGAGGTCCTAGTCGACGACGGCCGGCGCGTGCGTCGCGAAGTCAAGGGGTCTTCGGTCCCGCTCGGCAAGTTCAAGGCACACATGACCGGGCACATCGCCAACCGCCCAGAGGATGTTGGGCTCACTCACTCCGAGGTCACTATCCCCACCAGCGACGGCCAGGCGTTCCCCGCGTGGCACTTCGCGGGCGACCCCAACCGCTGGGTGATTCATGTGCAGGGGATCCGGACCTCCCGAGCTTTGACTCTTCGAACGGTAGGACCTGTTTCGACGGCCGGCCTCACCTCGCTCTCCATCGCGTACCGCGGCGCCGGGGACGGCCCTCCACAAGCAACGAGCACCCTGGGACTGACCGAATGGAGGGATGTCGCCGACGCGATCACGTTTGCGCGTACGAGAGGAGCCCGCGACATCACACTTGTCGGCTGGTCGATGGGTGCTGGCATAGCGCTCGAAACCGCCCGGCGACACCCAGATCTCGTCGACCGCTTGGTGCTGATCTGCCCCGCGACCAACTGGAGACCGATCATCGCGCAGGGCGCAAAGACGGCTGGCCTGCCGCCCTTCGTCGCCAAGGTCATGCTCTGGCTCCTGAGCTCACGGGGAGGTAGTAGCGCCGCTGGGCTCCCCGAACCACTGGACTTCGATCTGCTGAACTGGACCCGCCCCGGAGCACTCCACGTACCCGCACTGGTGATTCACACCAGCGGGGATGAGGAGATCCCCCTCGAGCTATCCCGAGCGTTTGCGAACGCTCATCCCAGCCACGTCACCCTGGTTGAAACTGCAGCTGCGCCACACGGTTGGGAACAGAATGCTGACCCTGCCCGGTTCAACAGAACCATCCAACAGTTTCTTTTCCAAGACTATGTTGACAGCGAGTCCTGAAATACGGATAGGCTGACCTGGCCGACCCATCGGGGTGGTGAGCACCAAGCTCACCACCCCGAGTCTCGTTCTGAGGACTAGAAAGTCCATATTTACAAACTCCACTTGACTTCAGTCTCTATTTCCGGACATACTGACCATGTGAGCCGGGGGGCGAGCGCGTAGACCACGTTGGTCCGGTTTGGGCTTTGCCTCCTATCTCGCACACGAGCGGGGACTTCCCCTCGTGACGTCGAGTGTTTGGGGAACCAAAGTCATGTCGGAGACGAGAGTGTCGTTGCGGGGGGCGCAGAAGCGCGCTGCTCGTATGCGGCGAGGAATCAAGGGTGGTGTGGCCGCGTTGACGATCGCCGGCCTCGCTGCTGGGGGAGTGGCGCTTGCTTCTCCCGCGTTGGCGGCTGACAAGGGTCCGGGCGTGGATGGCACGTACGGGTTCGTCGGGATGGAGATCGAGAACGGCGTGGGGTACGTGACCTGCGGCGATTCGAGCCTTGCCGTTCCGCTGGGGATCAGTCCGATCTCGGACACCACGGTGGGAGAGTTCGTCGCTGACCCGAACGTGACGAACTCGAAGACGTCGAACCCGACCGAGTCGGGGCAGATGAACACGATCCTCGTCCGGCATGGGCAGAACAACCCGGACGGCGTGACGGGTGCGGCCGTGAACCTGTCGATGAACGCGTTCATCAAGACCGGTGGTCTCGCCGAGATGCAGACGTATGTCGGTGACCCCACCGTTCAGGCGCTGGCCGAACAGTTCTACAACGAGGCCCTCGCCACGCAGATCGGTGGCGCGACGAACGTGACCGCGCAGGCGGAGCTGCAGATCGACCCGACCAACAACTTCAACGGGACACTGATCCTTCACGCGACCCCGGGCACCACGTGGGACTACAAGATGACGTCGGGGACGATGGTCATCAACGGTCAGGACGTCACGTCCGCGTCGAGCATCCCGGCGGAGACGCCGATCGCGGTGCACTGGACGCCCGGTGAGGATGTCACGGGTCACCCGATCCAGGGCACCTTCGACCTCGCGAACGGCGGCCAGGTGTGGCCGGCCGCGATCCGTGTCCTCGGCTACGGCGACGGTTACCAGCGCATGCTGGCCCCGATCGCCCCGACCCAGGTGTCGTTCCACGGTGAGTTCCAGGACCCGGCCGCTCGCACGGCCGTGTTCCAGCCGACTCTGACGTCGAAGACCGCGACGATCACCCCGGACGGGAAGCTGACTGACACGTTCGTGTTCGGGACGAGCCCGGACAAGAACGGTCTGAACAACCCGTGGGCGACGCGCGGCGATGGTTCGGCGCGTGAGGTCGGTTTCAAGGTCACCGCGTACGAGACCGGTGCTGATGCTCCGGACCAGTCCGCGACGGTCCCGGCAGGTGCGAAGGCTGTGGGTTCCGCCACGGTGGTCGGCAAGGGCTCGGGCTCGACCGGGTCGATCACGATCTCGGGTGTGCAGCCGCAGAGCCACTACACGTTCGTCGCGGCCTATGACCCCGACACGACGCCCGCCGCGACGAAGCTCTTCCTCCCGAAGGACTACGCCTGGCAGCACGCGTTCGGGATGAAGGACGAGACGACCGTGGTCCCGATGACCGTGGACATCAACACGAAGGTCCTCACCGGCACCATCGCCCCTGGCGTGAAGAGTGGTGACTCGGTGACGTTGTCGACCAAGGGGCCGTGGCTGAACGTCGGTGGAAAGGCGTGCACGGTCGTCGCGTACGGCGAGTTCATCGACCACCCTGCGGGCGACGTGAAGGTCACGGACTCGCTGCCCAAGGGGGCTGTCGTGAGCGGCACCGCTCAGCTGATCTTCACCAAGGCCGGGACGGTCGACACGGCCCAGGTCAAGATCCTGTCCGGGGACATCACGGCCCAGCAGGTGATCGAGGGATCGCAGAGTTGGCACTGGCAGGTCCGCGCTCAGGACCAGGTCACCCCGGGTTGCGTGCTTCCGATGAACGAGAAGTACGGTCTGCCCGAGCAGACCCAGAAGATCGTTCTCCCGAAGGTGACCACGAAGGCTTCGCAGCCGACCTACGGTGGCGACGCGTCCGACACCATCAAGGTCGACGGTCAGATGCCCGGCAAGGGTGAGATCCACGTCGTCGCGAAGCCGTACGACGTCCCGGCCGGCACCACCGACCTGAAGACGGTCTGCACCGAGCAGAACCTTGTCAAGGGATTCAACACGGCCCTCATCAAGGTCACCACGTCCCCGTCGGAGCACCAGTCCCCGTCGATCAGCAACGTGACCACGAAGAAGGTCTGGGGCGAGGAGGCGTACTACACGCCCACCGAGGGCCCCAACAAGGGCGTCGCGATCAAGTACTTCTCGGCCTGCGCCGAGGACACCGAGATCTCGACCCCGGGCCCGAAGCCGTCAGCGAACCTCGCCATGACCGGTGACAGCACCTCGCTGCCGCTGGCCCTCGGCGCTGCGGGCGTCCTCGTCCTGGGTGCCGGCCTGATCGTCGCCACTGCGCTGGTCCGCCGCCGCAAGGCCGCCGCCCTCGCGGGCGACGTCCAGCACCGGTCGACCTACACCGACACCCCGGACGGGGTGTAACCGACCCCGGGGCTGCTCCCACCGTTCCTCCCGGAGCAGCCCCGGCACCCAGAAGAAAGCCTGGGCCGCAGAAACCCTGCGGCCCAGGCGGGAGGAACACCACCACCGCCGCCCGTATCCACGACGGCGTCCATCAAGCCATTGGGAGGAACACCATGAGCACCGACACCACCACCCCGGAGGCGACGAAGAAGTCGCCCCGGCGCAAGATCTGGATCACCATTGCCGCGGCCGCTGTCGTCGCCGCGATCGGCATCCCCGCCGGCGCCTTCGCGTACACCGGCTACCGAACCCAGCAGACCACCGCCGCGGCAGAGACGGCCTATCAGGCGGCGCAGGAGGCGTACACCCAGGCTTCCGACGCGGCCTCGGGAAACGACCTCGAGCAGAACAAGCAGCGGCTGCTCGACCCGTACCAGGCCGCAGCCTCGACGGTGCAGGCGCACCCGGCACTGTTCTCGCCCGAGTCGGTCAAGGCGCTCACGGCCGACACGGACCAGTACGCGGCATTCCTGAAGACCAACTACGCCCAGGGCGCGGACAAGACCAGCGCGGGCACGTGGAAGCTCGGGACCCCGGCGAGTGTCCCGTTTTCGAAGAAGCAGGTCATCGACAAGTACCTCGAATCAGACAAGGCACGCGCCGCGGCCTCGAGCGCGCTCAAAGCCAGCATGAAGACCAACGGTGCTCTCGTGAGTAAGTACACGGTGATGTTGTACACCGAGGTGTACCTGCAGAGAGCCCTTGACAAGGACCTGCAGGCAGCGGCCGCGTCAGCACCGAAGCTTAAGGACACCTACGTCGGGACCGTGACGAAGGGGTCCGCCGACGCGCAGGCCGCGCTCACGAAGGCTCTCGCTGCACTGCAGCCGAAGGACACGGCCAAGCCCGACATCAAGGTGTTCAAGGCGTACACGGACGCCGCTGACGCTCTGAAGACCTCGCACGACCAGGTCGTTGCAGCCGAGCAGGCGGCCGCGCAGCCGCCCGTGCAGGGGAATGGAGACCAGGGCACCGGCGACGGCGGCTCGGGCGGCAACGGAGGAACCTCCGATGGCTGGAACGGCGACGGCGGATCCGGGGGTTGGAACGGTGACGGCGGCTCGACCGGCGGCACAGGAGCCACCGGCGGAACCGGATCCACCGGCGGCACTGGGTCGACCGGCGGTACCGGCTCGACCGGGCCGTCGTGCTGGGGCAACCAGGAGAACGCCTGCGACAAGACCCCGCCCACGTACGCATCGAACGGCAACGAGGTCGGCTACTCGAGCATCTGCAGCTACTACTCCAGCCACAACGTCGGATACGGCGGACGCTCTCTCGGCGGCAGCCCGAGCGGCGTCAAGTGGGCAGCAACCGTCGACGGCCCGACCGTCACCTACTACGTGTGCGAATAGGCCACGGCCTCTGACCCCCGCGCTTCCGGTCGCGGGTTTCCCAGGGGCCTGCACCTCCCTCCGCTCTCCCCCCGAGCACAGGTGCAGGCCCCACTTCTCCCCAAGGAGAGGACCAGATCGTGAACGACAACGAGAACACCCCCACGGTCCCGGCCTGGATCGTGATCGGTTCCGCCGGGTGCGGCCCGTGCATCGCGACCGTACGCGCCCTGGACGCGCGCGGGGTCGTCTACGTGAAGCACGACGTCGACGAGCTCACCGACGAGCAAGCATCCGCTGCCCGCGCGGCGGTCCCTGCGGGCGATCGCGTGGAGCTGCCCGTCGTGATCACCCCCGAACGCACCTGGACCGGTTTCCGGCCCGACTACATCGACTCATTCACCGTCCCGAAGGAGGGCCGCTGATGTACCAGGAAGACCCCCGCGCCTCGTTCAAGGCTGAGATCCCTGACGAGATCCGCCACCGCGCCGAGACCCCTGAACGTGATGTCGCCCGCGCGATCGCAGAAGCCGACGTAGCCGCCGCTGGGGCGGATCTGCTCACGTC
The DNA here is from genome assembly GCF_044749045.1 of Microbacterium sp. NPDC089698. Classification (NCBI taxonomy): domain Bacteria; kingdom Bacillati; phylum Actinomycetota; class Actinomycetes; order Micrococcales; family Microbacteriaceae; genus Microbacterium; species Microbacterium sp. NPDC089698. The sequence continues at coordinate 43,896 of NZ_JBIVHE010000010.1, read as the reverse complement.
TGGCCGCCGCCCCGCCCTGCAGCGAGTCGCCGCGGTGCTTGCTGGCGCCGCCCTCGTCGCGGGCGGTGTCGTGCTCGGCGCCGTCGCCGGTCTCTTGATCGTGGGCGTCGTGCTGATCGTTCTCGCCGCGAACAATCCGACGAGGGACGCATGAGCGCCCCGACGGTCCGGATCCGTGCACACCATGTGAGCCCGGCACGGCTGACCGCACGCACCCGCCGGGACCTCCCTCCGGTCGCTCGGCGCCAGGCCGTGCGCCCCGTCATGTCTCCGTCGACATGGGCTGAGCTCATTGGCACCGTCCGCCGTGAGCTCGGCTGGGGACTGCTGATACTGATCGGCTCATTCGGTGGGCTTGCGGTATGCGCGTGGATGTTCGTGCAGCGACTCGTACAGCCTTCGGTGGACGCGTACGCGGACTTCCTCTGGATCCTTCTCACCGGCGCGGGGTCAACCTTCTTCGTGCTCTGCGCGATGACCCTCCTCGAGGGGGTCGCGGATCTTGTCCAGGAACTACGTGATCTGCGGCGCAAGGCTTCGAAGGACGGTGCGATCAAATGAGCGTCCTTCCCACCCTGACCCCGGTGGCTCCTGAGCGACCAGCGCCGACGACTACGCGGCGTCAGCTCCGGGAAGCCCGAGCCGCACTGCCGGCACCCGCAATCCCCGCTGTGGCTCCGGCCCCTGTCCGGCTTCGACGACGCCCGACAGTCGTGAGCGTTGCGGGTGAGGTACTCGCGACCGTGGGCATGCTAGTGCTGCTGTTCGTGGCCTGGCAGATGTGGATCGGCGACGTCATCATGTCCCAGGCCGCCGACGAGCACGGCCACCAGATCACCGAGCAGTGGGCGAAAGCCCCCGCACCCGCACTCCCACCGGTCGTCGACGACGGTTCCGGAACGGGCACCGTGAAGACGTACGAGCCGCCTGTGATGACCGCTCCGGAGAACGGTGTGCCGTGGGGCGCACAGATGCGGATCCCGCGGTTCGGTCCCGACTACAACGTGACGATCGCCGGCGGGATCACCCGCCCGGACACCCTCGATCACGGCTGGATCGGCGTCTACCCGAACAGCGGCATGCCCGGCCAGGTCGGCAACTTCTCCATGGCCGGGCACCGCACCACCTGGGGTAAGCCCTTCAACCAGCTCGACAAGCTGCACCTGGGCGACGCGATCGTCATCGAGACCGCGCAGGGCTGGTACACGTACCGGTTCCGCACGCTCGAGTACGTCACCCCCGAGACCGTGAACGTCCTCGATCCGACCCCGCAGGGGACCGGCGTCGGCGGGGCGCCCTCTGATGGCGGCCGGTACATCACGCTGACCGCGTGCTCGCCGCTGTACTCGCTCGCTGAGCGGATTGTCGCGTACGGCGTGTTCGACAGCTTCCAGCCGCGCGCTCTCGGCGCGCCCACCTCGCTCGCCGATAACCCCCTCAGCCAGTAGGAGACGCGATGTCTGAACAGAAGAGCCCCACGCCTGCGGACGTTGTCTGTGCCGAAGAGCTGTGGACCATGGATGCGATGTCGCCGGCGGTCCGGAGAAAGGTCGACGAGATCGTCCGTACCAGTCGTCGGGATCGCGTCCGGACCCGGACCGCACTGCGAGCCATGTTCGACAGCAGCGCGGGCAAAGTGATCCTGCTGGACCGGAAGCGGGACATGGCCGAGTTGCTCTCGTTGACGATGGCACCGCACGTGCCGGCAGACCTTGATCAGGTCCCGCTGACTCCCGCGCAACTGGTTCTCGGTCGAGGCCGCGGCATCCGGGTAACTGCAATCCTGCAGGACCGCATTTGGCCTGCGGGCGGACACGAGGTGGTGTCCTGATGTACGCAGCGCTTTGGAGGATCATCCCCGGCCCCTGGTGGGTGCGGGCGCTGATCCTGACCGTGACGGCCGCAGCGGTCCTCTACGGGCTGTTCTGGTGGGTGTTCCCATGGCTGAGCCCTCTGATCAGCCCCGGCGACGTCGCAATCGTCCCGACCCCCGGAGGCGCGCGATGACCCGCGCGCACGAGCCCGACACTCATGACTCAGCCCGACAGTTCCCCACCTTCGTCTTCTGGATGTTGCTGCTTGGGTCTGCTGCCCTGATCTGCGCGATGACGCTGGTCCTGGTCTGGGTCTTCACGTCGACTGAGCCGTTCATCTTTCCTGTCCTCACGCCGGCGACAGGGGGCGCGCGATGAGCTCCACCTCGAGCAGGCCCCACCCGTGGCGGTCCAGCATCGTCCTCGTCAGCGCTTTCGTGGCTACCACGGCTGCAGTCGTGCTTCTGCTGTCGGGATGCACCGCGGCGCCCGCGCCGACGCCGTCGAGACCTGCAGCACACCCCACGCCCACATCGAGCCCGGCACCGACCCTGCACCCTGACGGTGCCGCGGCCGAGAACCTGCCGCTGTTCACCATGGTCGTCGACCAGGTGTGGGCGAGCCCTTCGAAGACGTCCGCTCAGGCGTACGTCGATGCGCTGGCCACGGCGGGCTTCACCAGGGCGGACATGCAGATGACGGCGGACGCCTCGACGGTCGGGAACCCGGCCGAGAGCATCCAGTTCTCCGTCCGGTGGGGGAGCACGCAGTGCCTGGTCGGGCAGGTCGGCCCCTCGACCGGTGACCCCGTGACCGCGGTGCTGCCCCAGCTTGCCGGTGGGCGCTGCCTGATCGGCACCACCCCGAGCACGAGCGGAGCGCAGTGATGTCCGAGTCCCAGGAAGGCGACGAGATGACCAACCCAGAACCGGCAGGGCCGTTGCGCGTGCCTGGTAGACGCGATCTCTGGCTACTCGGAGCGGGTGCGAGCGTGGTGGCGACGGTCGTCGTGCTCGGCTTCTTCGCTCCCGACCTGGCTGCTGCCTACGAGGGCCATCCGAACATCAGGTCGCTCGTCGCCATGGTTCTCGTCACCCTCTTCGCGGTCGCGCTCATGGTGGGTGTCTTCGCACTGTCGGTCCTGGCTGTACTGCGGGCCCTCAGTGCGCGCGGTCAGGAGAGGGAGGAACAGCGATGAGCGCGACGCTGGTGGTCTGCGAGACGTGCAAGTCGGAGGTTCGTGCGGAGCCGTACTGTGCTCGGTGCGGAGCAGTCCTGCTGGGCGCGGCTGCGGTCTTCACGGAGGCGGCCACGGTATCCACCTACTCCGAAGCAGCCCCGGAGAAGGAACCCGTCCAGGATGAGCTGCTTGCCCGCCTGGGCCTGATGGAAACCACGCCCACTGACGTGGAGGAGCCCGCCGAGACAGCTGCTGAACAGCACGTCCCCGAGAGCGATTCGGCACCGGTTCCGGTCGAGGAGGAATCGGCGACGCCGGAGGATGTTGCTGTCGCGGGCTCGACGTCGGGTGGCGGCGACGAGCTCGACGCAGCTCTCGCTCGCAACGCCTCGGATCTGACCGCTCCCATCGACACCCCGGCCCTAGCTGAAACGCCCACGAGACGCGGTTGGTTGGCGCTGATCCTTCGCTGGTGGTGGGTCGGCGCCATCGGTGCCTTCCTCGTGCTCCTGCTGGGCGGGATCGTGCTAGTGAGCATCTCGTCGGCCTCCCACTCGTCGCAGAAGGCCCCGCGCCCATCGTCGACTACTGCGGCGGCCTCCTCGCAGAAGGGCCCGCTCCCGGGGTACGCCTCGAAGCAGGTCTGGGGCGCTGCGGCGAAGCGGGCCGTCGTGACTGCCGATGGAGGCCGCGTGCTGGTCGTGTACCCGACCGCGAGCGGAACGACCGCGGCGGTGCGGGGCATGAAGGACGGGAAGTCGATCTCGACCAGCGACGTCGCGGCCGATGCGGCCCCGATGGTGGCGGGCAACACCCTGCTGGTGCGCTCCGGCGACAAGGTCCTCGCGTGGGCATCAGGGGCGACCGAACCGACCGCTGTTCCGGCTCCCGAGGGTTCGACTCTGCTGGTCAGGGCGGGCACCGGGTTCCTGGTCGACGGGGGAGCCGCGACCGTGTTCACCGACGGTGGGCTTGTGAGCGTGACCGCGCCGCGGGCGGGCATGGTCCCGCTCGGATACCTGTCGGAGACGCAGACGATCGTGTGGGCCTCGGCGACCGGGCACCTGGTGACGGGTGCCGTGACGGGCTCCGTCGTGCATGACGTGGCCCTTGTTGCGCCGGCTGCCGATGCCACGGTCTCGGGCTGGCTCGCCGCGACCGACAAGTTCGCGTTCCTCACCTGGACGACACCAGCTGGAACCGTCCTCGCGGTGCACTCGCTCGAGAACGGATCCGTCACCGCGCAGGCACCGATCAGCGGGGCCCCGCTGGTTTCGCCGAGCGGCACGATGCTCGCCGCTGCTGGCGCGCTGGTCACGACCGGCTCGGGCGAGCTCGTCGCCGAGACGGAGTTCGTGCCCGCGGCCTTCCTGAGCGACAAGGACCTCTACGGGACCACGAAGGCGGGCCGTCCCGCCCTGTGGCATGCCGGGAAGGTCTCTGATGCGACGGCCGGGGTGTGGCAGCCGGTCGCCCTGTCCTCGAAGGGGCTGCTGGCCGCTGACCCGAGCGGGATCGCTCTGTTCCCGCCCACCAAGAAATGACTTCCTCTCCCCGGGGCCACCATCCGGTGGTCCCGTTCACCTCCCAGATCAGGAGAACCTCATGAAGACGATTCGACCGCTGACGACCGTGGCCGGTACGGCAGTCGCCACAGCGCTGCTGTTCGCTGGTCCCGCGATCGCCGCCAATGCGAGCACCGGTCACGTGACCGTGCCGACGGCGGTGTCTGCGGCGGACCCGGGCACCCCGGACCCGCAGCCCACCGACCCTGGCACCGATCCCACGGACCCCGGCACTGGCCCGACGGACCCGACTCCGACGCCCACCCCGACCGACCCCACGGGACCGACAGATCCGACGCCGACGCCTACCCCGACGCCGACCGATCCTGGAACGCCCACGGACCCGGGAACCACGCCGACGGACCCGGGCACGACGCCGACGGACCCCGGGACCACGACGTCGGTGGAGGAGCCGGCGAGCAGCTCGAGCTCGAGCGGCGATGAGGAGTCCTCGTCGACGCGGGATTCTCGCCCGCAGCTGGCGACGACCGGTGCCGAGTCCGGGCCGCTGCTCGCTGCCGGTGGTGTTCTGCTGACCGCGGGTGCGGGTATCGCCGCGGCCGGATGGATGCGACGCCGTCGTGCTACCGCAGATGGAGCTGAGTGATGACTGGTGACAAGCTGCTCTTCCGCCTGGTGGCGGCGGATATCGACAATCCGTTCAAGGATGTGAAGATCGACTTCTCCTGGTTGACGGGGAAGAACGCTGCAGCGTTCGCGATCGGCATTGGTCTCATCTGGGGCGTGCTGCTGATCTGGGCCGCCATCAAGCTGATGCCCGCGATCTTCCACATCCGTGACGCGATCAAGAAGAACATGTCGCATGAGGTCGAGCACGCCCGCAAGGAACTCCTCGGTTCGGCGCTCGTGTTCATCGTCATGGGCTGCTTTATGGTGCTGGTCTCGCTGGGCTTCATCATCATCAACCTCGTCTCGAACGCGGCTGGATGATGAGCGAGATTCGCAAGTCTCGGCGCGTGTGGGCATGGGTCGGGGGGATTGCCGCCGCGGTGGTGATCTCCTCGATCCTCACGGCCGTCCTCATCGTTGCCGGGCTGTCCGCAGGCGCTCCTGCTGCCCGTCCCGGCGCGTCGAGCGCCCCGTCAGAGGCCCCGCAGACTCCTGGGGCGGCTGCGCCGACGTCGGCGCCTGATGCGTCGGGCGCCGGCGCGTCCGGCTGCACCGCGGTGCCGATCTCGGTTCGGTCAGTGCTCGCGTTGCGCGCGAATCGTGACTTCACCGCGAAGGGTGCCGCCGAGTTCGCTGGTGCCGTGGTGCAGCTGGTGGGTCTGACGCCCATGGATGCGGACCTGCCGCTGTTCCTGCAGCAGGCGACGTCGGGCAACGCGGCCGACCAGGTCGGGAAGGTCGTGGGCCGTGGCGGCATGGCCAGCACTGCGGGCTCAGCGAGCCTGTGGGGCGGCCAGTACATCGTCGAGTCGCACACCGCCGACGAGACCGTCGTGCTGGTGATGTTCACTCCGCTGACGAATGGCGTCACGGAGACGAACGCTGAGGGCAAGACCCACCAGGTGGTGCTCGACGTGGTCCTGAACCACACCCGGGACGGCTGGGTGCTCTCGAACCTTGGCGGTGTCACCGCGGCGCAGGAGACCGCGATCGTGAGCCCGCAGGCGAACAAGTTCAAGGGGGCGTGCTGATGGGACCGGACGGTTGGGGCTCGATCGGTGACGGATTCGGTTCCATCTGGAACACGATCACGGGCGCGTGGAAGGCCGCGGGGGATGCAGCTGCCGGTATCGGCAATGCGGTGTCGTTCGCGACGGATCCGATCGGGTTCCTCACCAATGCGTTCGGCGGGGCGGCGAAGTTCATCCTCGCCACGGTGATCCCGTGGGCGTTGAAGGCGCTGACCCCGGACTTCACCTCGGACTGGTTCCTGAAGCAGTACTCGATCGTGTTCTCCGTGGCGATCCTCGTCTGGGGCCTCGTGTTCATGATCGGCCTGGTCCGCAAGCGGCTCACCCCGACGCAGGTTGCCGACATGATCGTCACCGGGTCTCCGGCGTTCTTCGTCGGCTGTCTGCTGGCCCCTTGGGGCATGTTCGTCGTCGGTGGGTTGATCATGACGATCACCAACGCATTGGCCGTGTGGATGACCGGCCAGAACGTCGACACGTTCGTCACGCAGGTGGGGACACTAGTCACCAACGGCGACACGCTCGCGTTGCTCCCGGAACCGCTGATCGCTCTCGGGTTGATCCTGTTCCTGCTGCTGTCGGCGTGCACGATGTTCTTGGTCCTGCTGATGGGCCTGGTGGTCTCGTACATGACCGGAGGGCTCTTCCCCCTTGCCTGGGTGTGGATCACACTGCCGGAGACTCGCCGGACCGCGTGGCTGATGGTCCTGGCGCTCATCGGTATCTGGTGTGCCCCGGTTTTGATCATCCTCGCGATCGGTATCGCCACGCAGATGTCGGCGAACGTCGCCTTCCAGGCGACGCAGACACCAGGGGACGCGATGGCGGTGGTCCTCGCCGTGTGTGTTCCCGCGATCGGGATGCTGATGGCGTCTCTCGCTCCGATGATGCTGGGCGTGATGGCGGCAACGCGGGTCAGCCCTGCCGGCACGGCGGGCCTCTCCAGCGGATTCGGGCGCGACAACCTGGTGAACCGGTTGCCGCAGCCGTCGAGCAAGCCCAAGAGCGCCGGAGATGTCGCAAGCACGCCACCTGCTGCCTCTCCGACGCAGGCACCGTCGACTTCCCCCGCGGTCATGTCGACGACGTCACCGGGTACGGCTGTGGTGGGATCCGAAGCGGCTACGGCTGCGGCCGGGACCGGAGCGAAAGCGGCCACGGGTGCGGGTGCGGCGACCGCGAACACAGCAGGAGCCGCCGCGACGGCAGGTGTAGCAGGCACTGGCGCCGCAGGTGGTGCAGGGGCGGCAGGAGCAACCGCCGCCGCTGGCACAGGAGCAACCGCGACCGGTGTCGGTGCCGCGGTGGGCGTTCCGCTGCTGGTGGGTGCTGCAGTACTCGCCGCGGCGAATGGCGGCAAGCAGAAGGCACGGGCGTTCGCGTCCGCTCTGGCAGAGATGGGGCAGATGTGATGCGCGTAGCAATGCTCGGCGGAGAATCCGCCAACCGGAAGCTGTTCGGCGGGAAGCACAAGCGGCTGATCCCGGTCGTCGTCATCGGGGGATTGTTCCTCTTGGTCGGCATCTTCATCCAGTGGGTGCTGATCGTCGGCGCCGTGTTCGTGGCCCTAGCTCTCCTCGCCCTGTCCCCAGGTGTCACAGGATCGCTGTGGGAGCGGGTCGTGAAGCGGCGCCGCTGGAGGTGGCGGGAGAACGACGGCACCACGGTCTATCTCCCATTCGACCAGGAACTCTGGGACGTTCTCACCGACGCCGTGGCGAACGCGAAGACCCGCAAAGAACGCAAGGCCGCGACCCGCAACTTGCATGCGATGAGGGAGACGCCGGACGGCCTGGACGGGTTCCGGTGGCTGCACGATGCCCGGCATGAGCCGGGGATCCAGTGGCATCGGCCCGCCGAGGGCGACCAGTACCTGGCGGTGACGTTCGCGACGACCGGCCAGGTCGACGGTGTCGGCTCCGACACGGTCTATGACCAGGCGTCGGAGTCGTTCGGTCGGTTGACTGCGGGGCTTGGCGACCCGCTGACCCTTCCCACCCGGATCCAGACCCTGGTGCGCACGCTCCCGCCGGACTCCGCCCGCCACGAGGCGTGGATCGAGGATCAGGTTGACCCCGCAGCGCCCGGGGTGCTCGCGGTCAGCTACAAGGAGAACCTCGACACGAACCGGAACTCGGCTCTCATCCCCAGGCACTTCGTCGTCGTGTCGTGGCCCGTCACGGGAACGTTCGAACGCAAGGCCGCCACCCTCCACGAGGGCCAGGCAGGATACGTCGCGTTGATGATGCGCGAGATCTCCCGCATGGCCTCGGCGCTCACGAACGCCGGCTTCCAGGACGTGCGGGCGCTCACCGCCCGCCAGACCGCGGCGGTCATCCGGCACATGCAGGTCCCGTCGTTCCCGATCGACCGTGTCTCGGACATCACCCCCATGGGCGGGTTCCTCCCGTCCGAGGACTCGTGGCACTCGACCACCTACTTCGCGCAGACAGGCCGGTCGGGCCTGTCTCAGACGCTCGTGCGGACCGCACGGATCGACGTGGAGAGCATTGAGGGATCCCAGCGCAACGCCCTGTGGATGCACCCGATGCTCTCGCACATGGGCGACCAGATCCCGCGCACCCTCACATTCCATCAGGAGCTGTCCCCGCAGGCGACCGCCCGCACGGCAGCCGACAAGGATGTGACGTCCGACGATGCCGACCGGATCAGCCGCGCCAAGGACGGACGCCTCGAAGACTTGGAGACGGCCGCGAACCTTTCCGCGGCGATGCGGCGCCGTCTCGATCTCGCACCCGGGACCGGGCATGTCGGTGCCGCCTGGGTCGGGTATCTGTCGGTGTCCGCGGGGGACCGGAAGCAGCTGCGCGACGCGTGCGAGGCGATGCAGGCGGCCGCGTCGAACGCCGGGCTCGGACAGCTCGAGTGGATGGACACGCAGTCGTCGACGGCCGCCGCGTTCTGCTGGCCCACCGGCCGCGGCATCCTGCCGGCAGAAAAGGGACGCGGTGAGCAGGTCTTCACCGGCATGGAATCGCTCGCATCGGAAGTGGAGTCGCTATGACCACCGTGACGGACGCGCCTCAGACGCGCGAAGAACTGTTCGCCCCGGACCCGCTCGCGCCCTTGTGGTCGTGGGAACCGGACCGCGGATACCAGATCACCGTGAACCGGTGGCAGAAGTCGGCCGGGTTCTTGAAGGCCGCCGTCTCCGGGGCGATCTCCACCTCCCGGCAGACGGAGATCCTCAACCCTGCCATCATCCGTTCCAACGCGCACGACGACGGCGTGCTGGATGGCATCGACACCATGACCGGTGAGCTGTTCCACCACGACCCGGTCACTGCCTACCGTGCCTTCCCCCGGCGCGTGGACTCTCCGAACGTCTGCATCTTCGGCGACGTCGGCACAGGTAAGTCGTCCCTGCTGAAGATCGTCTACCTGCTGCGCCAGCTGCTCCTGACCGGCCGCCGCGCCGTCGTCATCTCCAAGAAGATGCAGGGCGACAACGAAGACGAGTACGCGCCCGTCGCACGGCTCCTGAACGTGAAGCCGGTGCGTCTCACCCTGGACGGCACCGGATCGCGGCTGAACCTGCTCGACCCGAAAGTCACCGGCACGAAAGGCCCCTACGCGATCCTCGTCGACGCGCTCACCCTCATGTCCGGCAAACGTCCGGACAAGTGGGCGCGGCAGGTCCTGCGCCGCACCCTCGCGACCGTGTACAAGGACGTCAAGGAGAGAGTGCCGGAGCTCGACGACCTGATCGCGGAGCTCTACCGGCACCAGCCGCCCGCGATCGCGCCGCAGATGATCAGGGACCGGATCATCACCGCCGCGTGGGGACTCGCCGCGGAGCTCGAGGAGCTCACCGAAGCGTACGGCGGGATCTTCTCCGGCCAGACCAGTCCCGAGGTCTCCCTCGGACGCAAGCTGACCATCTTCGACGTGTCGGACCTGCCCGAGGAAGGGCCGGTCCTCTCGGTGGTGATGAGCGTCATCAACACGTGGGTGCTCGAGCAGCTGAAAGCCCGACGCGCTGAGGGGCACCGGGACGTACTCTTCCTCATCGTCGAGGAAGGCTGGTACCTGGTCCGAGGCCCGATGGGTGCACGCCTGCGGTCGAATGCCCGCCTGTCTCGAGCCCTCGGCCTCATCCTGGTCGTCGCGATCCACCACCCCTCCGATATCCCCGCCGATGACCCGGCGATCGCATTCATCCAGGACGCCGGCACCGTGTACATCTACCGGCAGGCCAGGCCCGCGGACGCTCTCGCCGCGGTGCAGCTCGCCGGCATGCACCCGGACGCCGTGGAGTACGTGCAGCGCCTCCCCAAGGGCGAAAGCTACGTGAAGGTCGGCCTCGAGCCCGAACGCCGGATCCGCCACCTGCGCTCCTCGATCGAGGAGCACGTCACGGACACCGACGGCGGCCTCGGTGGCCAGCAGCTCAAGGACGCCGCATGAAGATCGCAGTGGCCTTCACGGCGGCGTTCCTGCTCTTCGCAGCGGCAGCGGTCGGTGTGATCGGGATGCTCCTCACCGCGGCTCCCGCGGCCGCGGCATGCACAACACCGGGCACGCCCATCACGGCCGCGACCGGCGACGGGCCCCTGCAGCTGTCGGCGTCGCAGAAAGCGAACGCGCAGACCATCATCGGTGTTGCCAAGACGGTGTTCCCGGATCCGGCGATCGCGAACGCCGCGGCGACCGTCGCCGTGGCCACGGCGATCCAAGAGTCCGGGCTGGAGAGCCTGGACCATGGCGATCGCGACTCCCTGGGCCTGTTCCAGCAGCGCCCCTCCGCCGGCTACGTGAACGCGACGGACCCGGTGTGGGCGGCCACGCAGTTCCTGACCCGGCTCGCCGCGATCCCGTCCTGGACGACCCTGAGCGTCGGCCAGGCGGCCATGTCGGTCCAGATCGCAGCGGAGTACCCGAACGGTACGGACAGGCCCTCCTACGTCGACCAGGTGATCGGACACGCCACCGAGGCCGCGGCGATCGTGGGCACCCTCACCGGGGCGAGTCCCGCGATCCCGCTTCCCGCAGGGTCGACGGATCCGAACCTGCGCCCCGTCGACGTGAACACGGCACCTGCCGCAAAGACCACGTGCACCGGGGCTGCGGCATTCAGCCAGGCCAGTGCGCAGCAGGCGGCGCAGGTCCTCGTCGCCGGGTGGGAGGCCGGAACCCTCGTCGATTTCGAGTCGTCGATGATCACCGAGGAGATCATCCCGATCGCTCAAGGAAAGCCGATCCGCCCCGAGTGCGAGATCGACCCGAGGATCCTGCAACTGATGGCAGGGCTCCTGCAGAAGTACGGGTCTCTGGGCGTCTCGGACATCAACCGGCCCTGCGTCGGCATCGCCCTGAACTGCGCGTTCTCGCTGCACTGCGCGCACCCGTCCAAAGCGCTCGACATCGTCAGCGTCGGCGGCCGCGGCGTCGACGGAGGCAACGCCGCCTCGCTCGAGCTGCTCGCCTATCTCGACCAGGTGATGCCGAACGGATCCGGCACCGGCCAGTCCAACTGCCGCGGCGACATGTCCTTCAAGAACTTCCACACGTTCGAGGACTCCTGCAACCACGTGCACATCGACCTCGGCGACGCGACCGATCCGCTATCCGCCACGAAAGCCTGAGAGGTACCCCCATGAAGACCATTCCTATCGTTCCATCCACCGTGGAGGTATTCGGCAGTATGGCTGCCCTCCTCGGCATCATTGTCGCCGCCGCGGCGTTGATCTGCGCCGCGGCAACGGGCCTTCTGATGCTGTTCCCGCGGATCATCGTCCGCTCGCCAGAGCCCCAGGTCGAAATGGAGTCCGCGGAGATCTTGCCCATGGTGGATGACGCCTCCGATCATCTGCGTCAACGCGCGCGCCCCGTGCTGCGTGCCGCCCTGATCTGGGCGTGCGGGGGAGCGCTGCTCGCACTGATCGGCGCGATCGTGCACGACCCGACGATGATCTACCCGGCGCTCAGCCTGCTCATCGCCGTGGGGATCCTGCTCGTGATCGTCGCCGCCGGCTTCCGTCTCGCCGGGAACCGTGACCACAACGGCATCCCCATGAAGAACCTGATCTACACCGGCGCGATCACCGCGATCGCTGCCGCCGCCGTGCTCGTGCTGCTCTCGCTGATCTTCACATCGCCGGCAGCATCGTCCGCCCCCGCGGCGATCGCCGCCGCATCGCTTGGGGTGGCATCGTGAAGGCGGAGACCCGCGCCGGCCTGTACCTGGCCCTCGCGGTACTGATCGCCCTGTTCAGCTTGCACGCGGCCCTCGCGTTCACCTCTGCCGGGGTCCCGTTCCTGACGCCCACCGGTTTCGCGACGTCGGTGAAAGTCGCCGCAGCGCGGATTGGCGGCGGATCGCTGCCGGACGGTGTGATGCTCGCCGCCCCTGTCGTCTACTGGGTCGTCTTCGGGCTCCTGGTCGCGATCCTCTGCGCGGCGTGGTGGTTCATCGCCCGCTGGTGGAGCAACCGTCACCCGCACCGGGTGAAGGTGGAAGGCACGCTCGGGCGCCAGGAGGTGCGCACGCAGAACGAGCGCTCCGGGAAGGGCCCGCGACCGATCGGGTTCATCGACGGACAGCCGTTCTACCCGACCTTCGAGGACTCGTTCACCGTGCTCGCGATGTCGGGCGCCGGTAAGACCATGCGGTTCGTGGTGCAGATGGTCGTTCACGCCGTCGGCGCCGTGGTCACAACGTCGACACGCATGGACGTCTTCCTGCTGACGGCATGGCAGCGCTCCCGACGCGGGCGCGTTCTCGTGTTCGCACCGGAGTACGGAATCCTGCAGCGGTGGAAATGGCGTGTGGGCTGGAACATCGTCGCCGGGTGCGAGAACCCAGCGGTCGCGCAGGAGCGCGCCGACGCGCTTGTAGCCGCCCGCCCCCTCGGAAAGGGCTCGTCGAACTCCAGCTTCTTCGCAGAGTCGGCAAGCATCGTCCTGCGTTGTCTTCTTCACGCCGCGGCGATCGGCAACGTCCAGACGCAGAAGCCGTACACGATGCGCGACGTCGTCTCCTGGATGCGCGACTTCGACGACGACACCCCCTACACAGTTCTCCAGCGATCCACTCATCCGCTCGTCGAGCGGCAATGGCTGAAGGACCTGAAGAACTACTGCCGGGGCGAGGCCAAGGAGACCCGCAACAACACGGCCCAGACCATCGGCATCATGCTGAAATCGCTGGCTCTGCCCGAGATCCTCGACGCCGTCTGTCCCGCTGAGGGTCGGCTGATGCTCGACATCGACGAGTTCCTGGCCAGCACGGACAGCCTGTACTTGCTGTCGAAGAAGAAGGGGCTCGCCGCCCCCGTCATCACCGCTCTGGCCGAGTCCCTGCAGTCCAAGGCGATGGACGCCGGTGAAGAGGCTCCGCTGAGCCCGGTGCTCACCATGGTGCTCGACGAGCTCGCCAACGTGTGCCCTATGCCCTCGGCACCCTCGCTGATGACCGACGGCCGCGGCCACGGCATCCAGGTTGCCGCGATCCTGCAGGGCCGCAAGCAGGCCATTCAACGGTTCGGGGAGGAAGGCGCCGACACGATCATCCACCTCTCCAGTTGCCTGATCATCTTCGGAGGATCCCGCGACTACCAGATGCTCACTGAGCTGTCCGGGCTCACCGATGAGCGTGAGGTCGAACGCTCGTCGACGTCGACCGGAACGAACGGGACATCCACGTCGACGTCGACCGCGAAGGAACGGGTCCTCACCGTCGGCGAGCTGCGCACGCTCGCTGAGGGGCACGCTGCGATGTTCTACCGGAACTTGCCCGTCGGGATCCTGCACATGCCCGCCTGGTGGGAGTCCGACGAACGCGACGACTACACCCGCTCGCAGCAATGGGCCACCGAGCAATTGCGGCGCCAAGACGTCGCCACCGCCGCATAGACGACAAGGAGATCACCATGGTCAAGTTCACCGCAGACCCCGCCCCTAGCGCAGACGCCGGCGCCGGCGCCGCGGAGGAGGTTCCGGCGTACCCGGTTGGTGGCCACGACTTCGTGCTCACGAACCACGCCGGGTTGATCGACGACCACACCGGTGCGCTGCAGGCGCACGACAAGACCCTCGAAACGATCATCACCCACCTGTCGGGGGAGCCGGGCGGGCCCTGGCAGTGGGAGCATCTCGACAAGGTCCAGGCCCGGAAGCTCTGGGGCGAGCTGACCGCGTTCGTGAGCTTCCTCGACCGCAGATACCTGCGCTACCTCGGCGGGCAAGGGGCACGAGTCGTCGCTGACTGGTACAAGCACCCCATCCTCGTGGAACTGTTCACCGCGCTCATGGTCGCCTACCAGCACGCCTACTCGAAGAGCTCCCGCGTCCCGAGCTTCACCCTCGTCGAGTGGCACGAACGATGCCTTTGGCCCACCTTCCAGCGAATCGAGCAGCTGCGTATCCTGCACGACATCCCCGATCAGGACGAGTGGGGCGGCCCCGAGAAACTGCCCACCCACGACGGCCACCCGGAGCGCTTCGAGTCCTTCCTCGACGAGGACCTCAGCTGGCGGCCTGCCCCCGAGCCCAAGCCGCGACAGGAGGCCGGATCCCGTCCCACGGCGAGGGCTGCTCGCCCAGCCCCATCACGTCCGGGCACGGCCCCGTCTCCGTCACCGGTCGACGCGCCATCACCGCCTGCCGACGGCGATGACTTCCTTCTCCTTTCAGACGACGACGCGCCGCCGTCTGAGGATGCACCGCCACCGCCCCTCGACGGCCGCTAGACGCCCGCACAATTCGACGGCCTCAGATGCCTGGCCCCAACACAACGTCCGCTGGACGAACGAGATGAGAGGAAAGCACCATGGATGTACGAAACGCCGGGGAGCAGCGCCCTGGATTGCTTTATCTGGACAGTCAAGAGGCGGCGGGTCTGGTGGAGACGCTGCGAGAATACGCGGACTACCACTCTCGAATCGCCGGTGAACTGCTCTCCGTCGAGCCCGGCGACGAAGCAGAGACCATCGGGAACGATCCCCGCTACATCGCCAACCCTGGCCTGGCGCAACAGGACCGTGAGGTTGACGCTCGCCAGGCCAATGACGCCGCCCGATCCCACGACGCGTACAGCGATTCATTTCGGTCACTTGCAGACCAGGTGGAACGGAGTGGGCAGATCGACGTCGCCAACGAATCAACTCGCGCCGCCCTCGTTGAGAGCATCGATTCGTGGGGATGGGATGCCGAGACCGTTCCGCCCAGGATGCGTCGTGTGGTGGATGCGATCGCTCCGTCCAACGCGCCCGAGACCAGCCAGCCATTCATCCATCTGAGCGACCTCGAGCGGGGCACCTTCGTTGGTGCGCTGCGCGGATCAATCTTCGATGAGGACCACGCCCTGGCTGAGCAGATCGAACGCGACGCAGGACAGGTCCGCCTCACCGAGGCGAACACCGCAACCATCCTGAACTACTTCTACTCCGGCCCACGCGTCCAGCCCGAGCACATGGCCGGCATCGTCGCGCAAGCGCACACCGAGTACCAGCGGCGGATCTACGACAACCTCAGCATCGATTCCGCCGGCGAGGACGACATCGATCGGCGCTGGCTTGCGGCAGAGCATGAAGCCGCGGACCTTGATGAGCAGCAGGACCTCGCCCAGGACCTCGATTCGCTGCAGACCAGGAACCGAGACCGACTCTTCCACAGCAAGCTCGATGCGTTCGAGGAGAGCCTGTCCCGGCACCTGGGAGCAGCACGAGCCGATCTACAGGTGTGGGAGCCTGACGTCGACCACGATCGTCCGCACGTCGGTATCGCTCGACCAAGTGCCCAGGAAACGGACGTCGTCACAGTCACGTTCGACCCGGCATCAGGCCGCATCGAGACATCCACCTTCGATCCCGCTCACCCGATGCCCGTCGACCTCGCCACAGCCGCCCGCATGCTCGGGATGACGGCGCCAGAAGCCCGAGTCGCGCTCGATGCGACCGCTGATAGCCTACGAGCCGCCAGCGAGCTCACGACTCCAGGTGCAGACGAGGACCTCGCACGGCCACACGTCATCGCCACCGCCGAGAACACAGCGGCGGCGGACGCGCTACTGGAGCGCATGATGGCGGTTGCCGACAAGGAGCCGTCCCCGTTGTGGCTGTGGGGCGATCCTGATGCTCCGGCCGAGGCGACAGCCGCACGAACCCAGCACGAGCGCTGACCGTAAAGAGAATCATGAGCCGCTTCCGTCGCATCACCGCAATCGCCATCACCCTGACGAGTTTGGCGATCGCGGCAGCCTGCGTTGCGGCGATCGGCCACGCTCCCAACCCGTCGACGGCACCGAGCGCGACCCTGCACCCCTCGTCACCGTCGACGAGCACGCCCCCTGTTTCGGCGCCGACCGCACCCACCGGCGACTACTTCACGGTGCTCGGAACCGCACAACGTCTGTATGTGCCCGCGCAGACGGGTGTCGTCGAGTACTGCCCCGTCGATCGGCTCGGGCGGGCTGTCTGTGCGTACGGAGATCTCACCTCGAGCCAGCGACGTGCGGCTGAGGCGCGTGGTCGTGAAGAGATCACGGTCGCGCCTGCAGGCTGGGGGCACAACCGGACGGTCACGATCCCCGCGGCCCCTGGCGTTGCGGGATCGGCCTCCTACAGGGGCTGGTTCTGGAACCGTTCGCACCTGGTCGCCGATTCCCTCGGCGGCGCCGCGTCCTTGCAGAACCTCATCACAGGGACACGCCCTCAGAACGTCGGATCCACGAAGATCGACGGTCAGTACGCCGGCGGGATGGCCTACGCGGAGACTCGCGCCCGTGCCTACCTCGACACCCACGACGGGGATGAGTGCCCTCTCTACTACGCCGCGACCCCCACCTATGCCGGCGACGCTCTGGTCCCCGCCTCCGTGATCGTCGACATGCGCTCCTGCGACGGCGCGGTCGACGAGCGAGTCGAGATCTCCAACACCGCCAACGGCTGGGCCATCGACTACCAGACCGGCACCTTCTCGCCAGTGCCGTGAGCATGTCGGCGTGGCGGGATAGGTTCGTGACGAGGGGGTTGACCATGAACATCTACGTCGACGAAGCGCCCGAGGGCGTGACCGTGTACGCATCCGCCATCGACTACTGGACCGAAGACCCGTCACGTCGATCGGGGTTCAACATTCCGGGCGACGTCGGCGGATACGACGCCATCCATCGCGTTCTTCACTCGGACGGATCCGAGTGGCGCGTGAGCATCCTCAATGGGGTTGTCTATGCGATCCTGCGCCGCTTCCCTCACGAACGGCGGTACACGTTCGCGGGTCCCGTCTGGGAGATCACCACGCTCCCGGCAGGCTTCCAGTGGCGAACGCAACAGCTTGCTCGGAAGGACGTCCGCGACTTCTTCTTCGAGCTGGAGCAGAGGTACCGCCGAGAGCCGGACTCGCTGCACACCGTCGTCCGGCGGATTCAGCGATGGGCGGCCGACCTCCCGAGCAGCTCTTCGAGAGCCTGACTGACGGTCTACGGTGGTCGATATGAGCGACCTGGTGCCCGACGACTACGCCGAGGTCCTCGCCGACCTGAAGAACCAGGTCCACGCGGCACGATACCGCGTGCAGCGGGCCGCGAACACGGAGCTTTTGCGGTTGTGGTGGCGGGTCGGGCGCACCATTCTGGACCGGCAGCAGCGTGCGCCGTGGGGGAGTGGTGTGCTGCGCCGGCTCGCTGACGACTTGCGAGCCGAGTTCCCCGCGATGAAGGGGTTCTCGCTCGCGAATCTGAAGTCGATGCGCCGGTTCGCTGAGACTTGGCCGGACGAAGACGCAATTGGCCAACAGGCTGTTGGCCAATTGCCATGGGGGCACGTCGTCACGCTGATGGAGCGTCTCGATGACCAGGAGCTCCGCAACTGGTACGCAGGCAAGGCCGCCTTCCACGGGTGGAGTCGCGCCATCCTCACGCACCAGATCCGGACTCGGCTGCACGAACGCGAGGCCGCCGCGGTGACGAACTTCCGCGGCGCGCTCGAGCGATCGGATTCGGAGCTCGCGCAGCAGCTCACGAAGGATCCCTACGCTCTGGACTTCCTCGCGATCGACAGCGACGCTTCCGAGCGGGCGCTCGAGGACCGCCTGGTGGAGAGGATCATCGAGACGCTGCGTGAGCTCGGCCCGGGCTTCAGCTTCGTGGGACGTCAAGTCCAACTGACCGTGGGTGAGTCCGAGTTCTTCGTGGATCTTCTGTTCTTCCACGTGGAGCAGCTGCGGTACGTGGTGATCGAGTTGAAGACGACGCCGTTCACGCCGGCGGACACCGGACAGCTCTCGTTCTACGTGAAGGTCGTCGACGAGCAGCTGCGGATCCCCAGCAAGCACGAGCCGACCGTGGGGATCCTGCTCGTCGCCGACAAGGACGACGCCGTGGTGCGGTACGCGCTCGCGTCGACCGCGCAGCCGGTCGCGGTCAGCCGCTACGAGCTCGGCGAGGATGAGCAGAAAGCTCTCCCTGACGAGGCCACGATCGCGCGCGCGTTTGCGGACGAGCTCGCGCGTGGCGCGGGCGATGTCGGCGAGTAGAGACAGGCGGGTTCTAGGAGCCCTTACGCGGCCGTACTGTCTCGGACCCACGTCACTTCACCGTCTCCCTCCCAGTCGATCCGAGCGCTGGGCTCGGTTGCGGTCAGGTCGCTGTACAGAGTCGACTTGACGTCGATGACGCTCACGCTGTCCAGCGCGAAGCCACTGAGCGTGCTTGCACCGAGATGCTCGCGGAGCGCTTCGACCATCGCGGTCAATGTCGCGGCCGAGACCAGCGGGGAGGTTGAGAAGTCGGGCTCGCCTGGCTGCTGCCCATTGGTTTTCAGTGTGTCGTGGATGATGCCAGCGAGGTGGAGAGGGACGGTCACCGACAGGCCGCGTATGTCCTTCTCCAGGATCTTCGCGTCATCAAACTCCTCGAGTGCGCGCTCAAGCCTGTGGTTGGCGTTGGGAACTGGGATCCGGATGGCCGTCTCCGGATTGATCGGGTGAGAGTGCGTGAAGGGGACCCGCACGGTGAATGAGTTCATGCGGACATCGTGACAGTCTCGTTGCAGGTGGTCGTCCCGTGTTCGCCGTCGGCGTGTGCTCGCGCTGCCCGGGACCGTCAGGGCGCAGAGGCGCTCATGGCAGTGATGGGCCGCGGTGCTGCTCGCCCGGGTGCTGGGGATCCGGCTGGCTTTCCGTCGTCCCGAGACGGGTGGCATTGTCGGAGATCTCCGTGAGTCGCTGAAGTAGAGCTTCGGCGCTGCTGGTGAGGTCGGTTGTTGTCTCGTGCTCGAGGGCGCCGCGGTGAGCGGCGCCGGCTAAGAGTTGGACGAGGGCCGTGGCGTTCTCCTCGAGCGCGCGATCGGCGGCTTCGGTCTCGGGAGTGTGTGGGAGCTCACGCCTGAAGTAGGTGACGACGTCTCGGCGGCGGAGTTCCCATTCGTGGTGCTCGGCAGGCGTCGGTGCGGTCTGGTGCAGGGCGCGGAGGACGTCGGCGGCGTGGGTGAGCGCGGCGGGTCGCGTCCTGTCGAAGAGAGCGGCGCCGTCACGGGTGACGACGGAGATCCGGTCGATGGCGGGGGAGGCGGCCGCAGCATCGAGGGTGATGGGGGTGCCGCGTACGCCTGCGTCGTGAGCGGCAGGGTCGGTCCACCTGGCGGTGAGACCTGCTTCGTGGTCGAGCTGGAAGCGTTCCAGCGAGGACAGTTGGCTTTCCCAGGGCGGGACGGCGAGAGCGACCAGGTGGGTACGGTAGCCGGAGTCGTGGAAGCGCCGCGCGGTGCCCAGCGTGATCTCGGGGCGACGGAAGGTGCCTTCGACGAGCACGTTGTACTGGTGCTCGCGTGCGTGCTCGAGGGCGAGCTCGACCCATCGGGCGGACGCAGGGATGGGCGCGGCGGGCATCGCGAGCGGGTCCTCGTGGAGGAGTCGCTGGTAGTCGGGGTGGAAGGCGCGCAGGTCGTCGCCGATGATTGCGGTGACCATGGTGCCGCCGTTGAGGCGCAGCGCGCGATCGCGCCCGTGGGTCTTGCCGGCGCCCGGCTGCCCGCCGATCCCGATCCAGAGCGGATCCGAGGACGGACGGGCGCGCGCAAAGAGACGCGGCACGATCAGGTCGTGAAACCGGGCGTGGATCCACGCCTCGTCGAGGGTCATGCAGCGCTGAGCCGGTTGAACTCCGCGCGGAGGGCTTCGGTGGTGCGGGTGATCGCTTCACGGTCGTCGGGGCCGACGGCTTCGATCGTGTCCATGAGGGCGATGTCTTCGCGCAGATAGAGGTCGGCGTTCTCAGGGTGCTTGTCCTGCAGGGCGACGAGGGCGCCGCGGACGCGCGTGGCGGCCTCGGTCATGATGTCGTAGAGGACAACGGTGGGGACTCGCGTCTGGCTGCTGGTGAGCGTCATGGCGGGGTTCCTTTCCCTTGCTTTCGCAGTGTACGCCGGGGGTCTGACAGGCGGCTCGGGTCAGATCCCGAGGCCGTGGCGGCGTTGTTCGTCGGCGGTCTGTTCGTCTTCGTCCCAGTCGGGGGTGTGCGGGTCTTCGCTGCCAAGAGCGTTCATGCGGCGTAGGAGTGCTTCGGCGCTGGCGGTCTGGGTGTCCGGGCCGGGTTCGGGGATCTGGGCGACGCCGATCTGGCCGAGGTCGTGGCGGAGCTCTTCGACGGTGTGGGCGGCCGCGTGGCGGGCGATCGCGTCATGGTCGGGCGCATCGGGCAGGCGACGGTGGCGGCGTGCGATCGCGGCGGCGGCCGCGGTGCGCAGCTGCTCGACGTCGGCCTCGGGCGCGTCCCAGTGGCCGGTGCGGAAGCGTGTGATGTGGTCGGTGAGGAGCTTCGCGGGGCTCCCGTCGATGGCGTGCTCGGAGGGAACTGGCCGGGTTTCCGTGTCGGGGACCTGGTATCGGGTGCGGTAGGCGTCGGCGATGCCGGCGAGCTTGACCCATTCGGCTTGGCCGGCGGGGTCGGCGGGCACGGGCCCGAGGGGGGCGGTCCAGTCGGGGCGGGTGTGGGCGAGGATCTGGCCGCGGTCGGTGAGCTCGTCGCGGATCCGCGCGTGCCGGTCGCGGAGGTTGGCCGCGGCGTCCGCCGGGTAGGTCGCCGCGGCGCCGGTCGCGGTGAGCGGGGACAGGTCGGCGATGAACCGGGGCACCTCGGGGAGGAATTCGAGGGTGACGGGCGCACGGAAGCGCTTGTCGTCGTCTCGGGTGATCGCACGGATCACCTTGGCGGTGACGCGGGCCGCGTCGAACTTCGCCTTCTGTTTCTCGGTGGTGCGACCGGCCCGGTTCGCTTCCATCGCCTGCAGCGCTGCGGCGGTCACCTTCGCAGGGTCAAGGCCCGCGGTCTCGGCCTCGTCGACGGCGCGCAGCAGCGACGGCCAGTGCGCGGAGGTCGTGAGCTCCTGCCATTGCTGACGGGGGATGGTGTCGCTGTGGTGTCCGGTGGCGACGGCCTCGCCGAGCAGCTTCATCCGTGCACCGTCGTGGCGGCGGCGCGCGACTCGGGCCGCGTTCGCGCGCAGCTTGGTGGCGACCTTGGCCGCCGCGGTGGCTTCCTCCGCCGCGGTGTCGTCGGATCCGTCGTCGACGACGTTCTCGGAGGCGGACACGAGGCCCTGCGGGCTGTCGCTTTCGGATGCCGGTTCCTGGGCGCCGTCGGCGCCTGTGAGGTCGAGGGTTTGGGCGAGCGCGGCGTAGAGGTCGACGCCTTGCCGCTCGAGGTCGAGCAGGGTGCGGGTGAGCGCGGGCCATCCGTCGACGTCGGCGATGACCGCGGCGGCCTGGTCCTTGTCGAGGACGGCGTGGACGAGGTTCTGCAGGCGGGTGGTGTTGATGTGTTCGGCGATGTCGTTGAACTCGCCGAGCAGCTGGGGGAGCCCGCCGACGCGTTCGCGCTCGGTGCGGAGCATGTCGTGCGCGGCGGCGTTGGTGGAGACGTTGCCGGCGATCTGGGCGAGCACGTCGTCCATGGCGACCTGGTTGGGGTGGTCGGTGAGGTTGTCGACGCCGCTGGTGTCGGTGTCGTCGACGGCGACGTAGAGGTAGTTCCCGTCGACGGCGCGGGTGGCCATGACGTAGGCGTTGTTGCGGCTCACGGAGGCGTCGAGGAGGACGTGTCCGCGGCCTTCGAACTGGAATCCGTCGTCGCTGCTGTCGCCTTCGATGGTGGCGCCTTGGGCACGGTTGCCGGTGATCGCGTACCCGAGTTCGGTGTTGTCGGTGACGTACTCGGCGGGCAGGCGGACGCTGCCGTGGTTGGCGGTGTGGGAGACCTGCAGGGACCCGTCGCGGTAGATCTTGGTGATCCACCATTGGTCGCCGTTGCGGACGAAGTCGGTCCCGCCGTTGTACTTGATGCGGGTGTTGTTGTGGCGGGTGAGGATCAGGTCGCCTTCGTGCCCGTTGTTCCCTTCGCGGAGTCGGGTGGTGCGCCCGCGGGCGAGTTTCCCGGCTGCGGCCTGGTAGGCCTGGGCGCGCTTGTTGAGCTGGTCGACCTGCGTGTTGGTCGCGGCGACCATGATGGCGCTGTGCCCGACTTCGACGTCGTGCTGCCATGCCTCGTAGACCTTCTGCACCATCTGCTCTTCGGTGCCGGCGACGACGCGGCCTTGTTCCTTGTACCAGGCGAAGGGGTCACCGGCGGTCTCGGGGTCGCGCAGCATGATCGACGCGGCGGCTTCGGCTTTGTCTTTGAACCGGAAGACCTGGTCGAGTTCGGCGGCGCCGTGGTGGCGGACGAAGAGGGGGAACATGCCGCCGGCGTCGACGGCGGACAGCTGCCGGTGGTCGCCCATGAGGCGCACGTGCACGCCGAGCTCGCGGGCGACGTCGACGATCGCGGCGAGCTTGCGGGTGCCTGCCATGCCTGCCTCGTCGACCACGATCACATCTCCTGGGCGGAGCTCCAGGGGCGTTCCGCCGCTGGCGTGGTAGCCGGTGGGGTCGTGGGGGAGAGCGTCGTGGTTGACGAGGAATGCGTCGATCGTTTGAGCGGGGACGCCGACCGCGTCGCGGAACACGGCGGCGGCCGCGGCCGAGGGCGCGAGTCCGATGAGGCGGACGCCTCCGGCTTCGGCGGCGCGGGCGGCGAGCTTCATGCTGGTGGTCTTGCCGGTACCGGCGGGGCCGATTCCGGCGGTGACCTGGCGCGGGTTGGTGACGAAGTCGCGGGCGAGCGCGATCTGCCGTTTGCTGATCTTGCCGTCGAAGCCCGCGAGGGTGTGCTCGAACTCGGCGGGTTCGAGGGGTCGGCTGAGGTCGTGAGATCCGGCGGTGAGGACTGTGGATTCTGCGTCCAGGATCGCGGTGGATGTGTACCGGATGCGGCCGCGTCGTTCGTACGCGTTGGTGCCGTCCTGGGTGCGGTACAGGGCGCCCTCTGGGAGGTCGTGGACGGGCGCGGGCGTGATCCGAAGGCTCTGATCGGTGGCGGTGCGGGTGATGAGCTCGACGAGCTCATCCCCGGTCGCATCAGGAAGACTGGCGCCGTCGCGGAGCGCCGCGTGGTGGGTTTTCACGTACCGGTTGGCTTCGGCGCGGAGGTTGTCGACGTTCCATGTTGCACGTCCTGTGGAGACGACCGCGGTGACGTATTCGGCGGCCGTGTCGATCGTCACGGGCTCCCGGTCGGGGTCCGCGGTGCGGGTGTTCTTCTTCGCTGCGGCGGCGACGTCGCGGTCGATGTTCCGCTTGGTCTTGGGGTCGTTGCGGGCCCAGTCGGTCATCATCTGCGCGGGGGAGCGGTGCGTTTTCCGTTCCCGGGTGGAGAGGTTCGCGGTCTGTGCGAGGTCGATGCGCGCGGCGGTGTCGGGCTGGCGGCCGTGCTCTTTCACGTAGTCGGCGACGAGGTCTTTCATGACCGGGAGGATGTCGCGCATGCGGCGCCCGGAGTGCCGTTCGATGGTCTCGTCGTCGATGCCCGCGATCTCGGTCACGGTCGGCTTGCCCTCTTGGACGACGCGCTGCCGGGTCGCGAGTCCGAGGTCTTCCCCGAGGTACTCGGTGAGGAGCCGGTTGTAGTTCTCGCTCATCGTGACGACGGCGTTGTACATGAGCTGCGCGTCGATCGAACGCCAGGTGCCGTCCGCACAGCGGACCTTGTTCGAGATCACCGCGTGGTCGTGCAGCTGCGGGTCGCCGGTGCGGGAGTCGTAGTGCCGGAACCGGGTGACGATGACCCCGCCGTCGACGTCGACCTGGCGGACGCCGGCCTGCCCGGCGCGGGAGTAGAGGGACGTGTCCTCGAACCCGGCGATGGTCTCCGCGATCGCCTTCTCGTGGACGCGTTCCAGCCCCGCGCGGAGTTCCTGGTCCTCGGTGAACGCCCAGAGGATCGACACGGATTTGGGCGGGCTGAAGGTGCAGTCCATGCCCGCGACGGCGTGCCGGGTGGGCTTCATCTGCGCCGACAGGAACCGGGAGAGCTCCTCTCCGTCGACGGCGTCGCGGCCTCGTGCGTCGCGGAACGCGATCGCTGCGACCTTCATCCGCAGCGCCTGTCGCTCCTCCTTCGTGGGCTCCCGGTAGGTGGTCCGCTCGAACCGGTCGTACTCCGCCTGGATCTTCGCAGACAGCGTCTCGTGCGGCGCGTAGACCGGGTACCTGCGCCCCAGGCGCGCAGCCTTGATCGCCGCCTCGGGGGACATGCCGTCCTTGACGGCTTGCTCGATGATCTCGTCGGCGTCGGGGTGGAGTCCTTCGCCGAACAGGGCGCGCATCTGCGCTTCTGAGACCGTTCCGGACACTCCGAGGTGCTCGGTTCCTCGGCCCATCCACACGCCGGGAGGGTTCCCCTCGACGGTGTAGTAGTCGGTGAGCTCTTCCCCGCGGGTCCGCTTCGTGTCGGCCGAGGCGGTCTCCTTCAGGTAGTACTCGTAGCCGTCGCCCGCGGACAGCTTGTGGAACGACATCATGCGCGCGAACCGCCCGTCAGACGTCGCAGGAGCCCACGTGACGGGCTCAAACTGACCGCCGGAACGTCGGCCGGGGGGCGGCGAGTTCGGACAGTCATGGGCCGATTCTAACCGCCGCAGGCGGAACATCACTAATAGTGCAAGAGGTGTGACTGCTTTTCCTCCTCCTTCTATGGGTCCGGTTGATGTGCGGGTGGTTCCGTGCTTCGGGTCCGGTGTTGCTGAGATGGAGGAGGGGAAGCTGGCTCTAAGCCTCTGGCTTAGCGTTCTGCCATCCTTGGATGTGCTGAACGGCCGGCATGGAGGCTTGCCGACAGGCCGGGCTGAGCGTGCGAGCCCTTGGGCGAGCGCCGAGTGCCGCTGGCAGCCCCGGGGGGAGGGGCAGGCCAGCTCCCGACCATGTGGAGGACGTGAACCGCCGTGGTGGCCGTTAGTGGTCGGGATGATGTGCGGGGGGAGCGCGAGGGGGCTTGCCCCCTCGTTTGATCGGGTGGGCCCGGATGGGCACGCGCGAGACGAGGGGTGGCCGGCGCCCGGAGGGTGTCGGCTCTGATGAGCGCGGCTGTCCATCCTGTGGTCAGGACAACCCGGGGTTCGTTGTGCTGTCCACAGGTGGTCAGGCGCGCCTCGGCGGCGTTGTCCACGGCACGCACTACCGCGGTGGTCAACGCCGCCGAGTTCCCGGGTGGGGGTGTCTGAGGGGGAGGGCGTGCCCGCCCCCTCAGCGGGGCGCAGGGACGGGAGCTGACGCAATGTGGTGGGAGTGCCGGCTGCCGGGTGGGGGAGTCTGAGGGGGAGGGCTCGCCCGCCCCCTCAGCAGGTCCTCGGGAGGGTGCGGGCGTCTCGGTGAGCCGGGACTCGTGTGTGTCGCGCTGGCCGGTTAGGGTGTGGGTGGGAGGGACGCCCAACTATTTGGAGTGCCCTCTATGTCTACGAAACCGAAGTCGACCCGTGTGATGGCCCGTGAGCGTGTGCGTGCCGCTCGTGCCGCGCAGCTGGCGGAGACCCAGCGGCGTGAGCAGAAGATCGAGGAGGCCGCGACCTCGTTCTACATGACCGCCGATCGGATCGCGGATCTCGACGCCGAACGCGAGCGTGTGCTCGAGCAGTTCGCCGCACGGCAGGCCGCGCTCGAGCTGGAGCAGGGCCGCTCGATCGTCGAGCTGCGCACGCTGGAGAACGTCGGAGTGATCGCGGAGCTGCTGGAGGTGTCGCCCGGCGAGGTGACGCGCCTGTCGAAGCTCGCCACCGACATGAGCGACGGCCCCGCGTCACCGGATCGCAGCGGTGACGCGGGCGAGTACGGCGACGCTGCGGCGTAGTGGACTCGGTCGAGCTGGAGCGGTTCATGGACAAGGTCCGCAAGGGCCCGCTCGAGGAGGACTGCTGGATCTGGGTCGGCGCGATCAGCGACGACGGGTACGGGCGGTTCTCGATCCGGCGCGACGGCCGCGAGCGGATGGTCCGGCCGCAGCGCCTGCTGTTCGAGCACGTGACCGGGCGGACCCTCAGCCCGGATGTGAAGCTGCTGCACTCGTGCGACGTGCCGATCTGCGTCCACGTGACCGACGGGTACGGCTCGCACCTGTTCGAGGGCGACGACAGCATGAACATGCGCGACCGCGAGCAGAAGCGCCGCTCCGGACGCACGCACGTCGGACGGCGCGGGCTCTCCCGTCAGGAACTCGCAGCACGCTCACGTGACCTCCGCAAGCTCATCCTGACCGTGGGGTGGGATCGCGAAGCGATCTCCGCCGTCCTCAACGGCGTCTCCCCGGATCAGCCGAGACTGTTCGACTGGCCATAGACGAGGGGCCGGCTACCTGCAGCGGTAGCCGGCCCCTCGTCTGCTGTGCATCAGACGTTTGCCATGTCCTCGGTGCTCGCGGCCTCGGGAAGCGGGACGCGGGCCCCGTAGCGGACCGCACGTCTGCGGCGTCGCCTCGTCCTGGACGTCGTGAACGTGAGAGCCTCGGGGATCTCGTCGACGGGAAGCTCCACGCGCACCGTGGCGGTCACGGTCGCCCCGGGGTTCACCTCGCTGCGCGATGCTCCGGCGGCTTCGTCCCACATGAACGTGCCGTGGTAGCGGAACGGTCGGTGCAGGACGGACGTGCGCTGGGTGCTGCGGATGTGCGCGATCGCGTCGACCGATGCGATCCGGCCCAGCCGGTGGCGGTCGTTGGTGAGGATGATCGGGATCGCCCAGACCTGTCGGACGATGTTGTCCTCGACGATCTGCGCGGTGCCGAGCTCACAGCGGAAGCCGTCGATCCGATGCCTCGGCACCTGCCACCTCCAGTCCTTCCGACGTGACAGCAACGCGACCAGCGCGATCGCGCTAAGCAACCACACGATGATGATCAACCACTGACCCATTCCAGTTCCCCCCTCGTTGTCGTCCTACCCCGATCCTCAGAACGGGGTGTCGTCCCCGCTCGAGGACATGGCCGCGTCGGGCGTCGACCACGCCTCGTTGCTGTCCGCCTTCCCGCCCGGGGTCGCGGCTGCCCACTGCGTCGCGGGCGCACTCGCGGCCCCGGCGTCGCCGCCGCCGTTGGAGGCGGCACGGGTGACCTGGGCGGTCGCGTAGCGGAGCGAGGGGCCGATCTCGTCGACCTCCAGCTCGATCGCGGTGCGGTTCTGGCCTTCGCGGTCCTGGTAGGACCGCTGACGCAGGCGTCCGGATGCGATGACCCGCATGCCCTTCGTCAGCGAACCCGCCACGTGCTCGGCGAACTCGCGCCACACGGACGCACGGAGGAACAGCGCATCGCCGTCCTTCCACTCGTTCGCCTGGCGGTCGAAGGTGCGCGGCGTGCTCGCGATGGTGAAGTTCGCCACCGGCAGCCCGTTCTGCGTGTACCGCAGCTCGGGGTCGGCGGTGAGGTTTCCCACCACGGTGATCACAGTCTCGCCAGCCATCAGATGTCTCCTCCGTCGTTGTTGTATCCGACCCATTGGTCGAGGTTGCAGCCCGTGCACGTTGAGAATCCGTCCTCGGTGCCATCGGGTTCTTCCGGGGTGTGTGCTGGTCCCGCAACGCAGAGCCAGCGGTTGTTCGCGAGGCGTCTCGGTGACGATGGATCATCAGCGGGATCAGCCGTGTCGCCCAGCCCTTCGACCATCCAGGACCAGCAGTCCGGACAGACGGGACGCCAACCATCCGGCGCTCCCCGTCGTCCCCAGCCAGCCGGTGGCAGTCCCCGCGCCGCACGGTCCGCATCATCGGGGATCGGCGCAAGCCGCCCACACAGATCGCAGGCGATCTGGATCGTTCCCGTGCTCATGCTTGAACTCCACCCGTGAGAGAGGAGCCGGCTTCATGAGTCCGGAGGCCAGCGACTGGAAGTTGCTGCGTCCACCAGGACGACGTGCCTGTCTCGCGCCCGCCGCCGTCGCGGCCGCAGGCCGGGCAGATACCAAGGGCCGTGCGAAATCCGCCCTTGTGCCAGACGACGACGCATCCGCACCAGGCGCACTGATGGACGACCTGCGTTCCGCGGTTCATTGCCTCGGTCGGCGTCAGTCCCAGGCCGACGGCGTCAAGGTCGAAGAGCGGCGTCAGCCCCGAGTTCTGACCCGGACGCACGCTCATGACTTGCTGCCAGTGATGACGCGGGTCACGGGTCCACCTGAGCCGTCGAGCAGCGGATCCGCAGCGTGCTTCGTCGCGACATGCGTTGCGAGCGTTGCCACGTTGCGTAACGCCACACGGTAGCCGCACAGGCGGCACTCGATCTGCGGTTGGCGCGGACGCTCGCTCATGAAGCGCTGCCAGAAGTGTTCGCGATGATCCAGGCGGCGACGTCGGTGGCGCTGGTGGTCGGGCCGAGGTCGGAGATGATCTGTCGGGTGCCGAGGTCGAAGTCGAGCCACCAGACAGGGTTCTCTTCGTCGGGGTCGATCCCGGCACGGTGGGTGGGGCGGCCAGTGGACTCGTCGATCTGGTCGCCGAAGTAGATCTGGTCGGCCCAGGTGTAGCCCATGTCGGCGTCGAGGGCCGTCGGGAAGGGGAGCAGCTGCGCGACGTCGTCGACGAGCTGGTCGGCCTCATCGACGGTGAGGATCGTCGGGCGGGTCTTGGTGGCCATGATCGTGGGTCCGTTCGTCAGGCGGCGTGGGCCGTGGTCGTGGTGTGCAGTGCTTCGTCGTCCTGGCGGCGCAGCTCGGCGGGGAGGGCGGCGCGGCGGCGGGCGAAGGTCTGCCGCTCGATGTCGTTGTGGTGCACGAGCATGTGCAGGCGGTCGCGGTCCGCGGTCATGCGGGCGAGTTCGGCCTGCAGGCGTGCGATCTCGGAACGCTGGAAGGTGTCGGTGGCGCAAGATCCGTGGTGGAAGGTGTCGCAGTGCTCGTGGCGGGCGTCTTCGGCGGCCTGCGCCTGGTGCTCCTGCTCGAGGACCTCCGCGTCTCGGGCCGCGTACGCCTCGGCCGCGGTCATGCGGGGGGCCTGGAAGGCCTGCGCCCAGGTCTGCGGCTGCACGGTCATGTCGATGGACATCACGCACGCTCCGCGACCAGCTCGGAGATCTTGTCAGGGCGGAAGCCGGACCAGTGGTCCTCGTCGGTGATGACGACGGGTGCCTGCAGGTAGCCGAGGGACTTCACGTGCTCAAGAGCTGCGGCGTCTTCGGTGACGTCGCGGATCTCGTACTCGAGGCCGGCGGCGTCGAGCGCCCGGTAGGTGGCGTTGCACTGAACGCAGCTGGGCTTCGTGTAGACCGTGATGCTCATGATTTCTCCTAGTTCCGTATGGGCTTTCCCGATACCCATAGTCTACCCGAAATGAGACGATTTACCTAGACCTTTTTTCCTTTTAATTTCAGCGTTGAACTGGTTTTTTATGGGCCGTTAGCGCCGGGGCCGCTGGGTGTTCGGAAGGGCTGGAAACCCCCGTGGCTCAACGCGATCGACACATTGTCTGGCGCATTCTCAGGACAGAGGAATTGGGGGACCGCGAACGTTTCCGGCGCGGCTGGAATGCACCGGGGCTCAGGACCTGGAGCCCTCGGAATCCACTCCCTTGTCATCAGCGAAGAAAGCCGTGGGAGGCGGGCGGCCGCCGACGTCGACGACCTGGGCGGCTGGGTCTAGTTGGTGAGCTGGCCGATGCGCTGCGCGGAGACGCCGAGCGCTTCGGCGGCCGCGGTCTTGGTGTAGCCGGCGTCGGTGAGGATCTGGGCGGCGCGGCGGCGGAGCTCGACGCCGCGGGCGGTCGCGGCGGCCGCTTCTGCGTGCGCGGCGTCGCTGGCGGCCATGAGCTCACGGACCCCGTCGGGGACGTCGACCGTGACCGTGGCGGCGAGGGTGGTGGGCTTGACGGCGAGCTGCTCGGCCGCGAGGGCGCGAGCGGCGTTCGCGACGCCGGTGAAGGTGGCGGTCGACCCGGTGATGGAGGCCATGTCCGGGGCGTGGGGGTCGGTGATCTCGAACGTCCAGCGTCGCCCGTCCGGGCGCGTGGTCACGGTGAGAGTCCGAACGCGCGCCATGCTCCCAGCTTCCCACAGTCCGGGGGAGGCGACCTGGTCGACGCCACCCCACCGCCCACCTCACTGGGCGGCTGTTCGTCCGTGGAGGTTGTTGGCGAGGTCGAATCCGCCGTAGGGGCTGTAGCCGGGTGGCGAGTCCTTCGCGGAGGGTAAGGATCGGTGCCCCGGCGGTGCGGAACACGTCGGGGTAGTTCGCCTCGAACCACGCCTCGGCCTTGGCGGTCATCGTGGTCGCGCCCATCTTGCCGCGCAGCTTGTCGGGGAGCGTGGGGAGGTCACGCCATCCGGGCCAGGCGTGATCGTGCCAGGCCTCCACACACTCGCTCTCGTCCTCGGCGATGTGATGCCATTCGCACGCGGTGCAGACCGCCTGATTGAGGGTGAGCTGGATGCAGCTGCAGGTCCGCAGCGTCTCGCCCTGCGCCCGGGTGCGGTCATAGTCGTGGGTGGGGTAGCCGTAGCAGGACAGGCAGCAGGTCAGCAGGCAGAGGTCGTGGACCCGTTCGCGGATCACCCATCCGGTGGTGTTGCCTTGCCGCCAGGTGTGGATGCGTCCGACGGCGGATCCGAAGTGCTGGCCTTCGACGTCGCGAAGCCAGGAGTCCGCGGCAGCGAGGTCGTCGGGGTGGAAGTAGTCGGTCGTGAAGTTCAGCGGCGCGATGCCGGTGTAGACGGGTGCGGGTTCGAAGTCGGCGAGTTCGAACAGGGTCTCGGTCACCACAGCGCACCGTCCTCGATGACCTGTTCGCAGATCCACCAGTCGAGGTCGATGCCCCGGTAGGTGCCGCGGGAGTCCTTGCAGGCGTAGTGCGTGTTGTGCTCGTTCTCGTGGATGCCAACGACGATCACGGGCTCGTCGAACTCGCCGAGGTCGTCGTGCCCGTCGACCATGTGCTGCGCGGTGGCGCACCAGCGAGTGTGGCGCAGCGCGTACCGGATCCGGTCCCCGACCTCAGGGACGTACCCGAGCGGTTCGCCCGGGCGGCGCCGGTGGTAGTCGTCCGAGGTGACGAGCGGCCACGGGGCCGGGGTCGTGACCCCGGCCTGGCAGGGCCGGGTCGCGGTCGCCCCGGCGGGCTGGGTGTGCGTGGTCATGATGCCCCCTCGAGGGTGCGGGCCGGGCGCTTCGCGCGGTACTTCGCCCGACGGCGTTCCTGAGCCCGGGTGAGCTCGTCGTGCTCGTGGACCTGGTGCGCGCCGACGGCCCAGGTGGAGAGATGCCACCCTTCACCGCGGTTGTGCTGGCGGGTGAGGCATCCGTCGAGGCTTGCGCACGCGTCGCAGAGCTGAAACGCGCCCTGCCACCGGGACCCGCCGCAGTTGACCCAATTGACCTTGGTTCCGCAGTCGCGGCAGAGCTGCGCGCGGACCAGATCGACGAGCGTGAACCGGTAGTAGATCGGCTCCCACTCGATGGCCTGCTCAGTCCAGTCGTCGAGGAGGTCCAGGAGGCTTGTCGCGCTCTGCGCGAAGAGCGCGGGGGCATTGAGGGTGGTCATGGCGGCTCCGTTCAGACCAGGTTGTGGCGGGCGTACCAGCGGTAGTGGTTCGCGTCGAGGCGGCCGCCGAAGGTGCGGATCCCGTCCGCGAGGTCGATCTCCTCGCCGGTGAAGGCGGCTGCGATCGTCGGGAGGGTGAGGGCGATCCTGATCAGGTTGAACCCGTAGGTGAACCAGACGTCGACGATGCCGTGCTCGTCGGCGATCGCGCCGACGCCTTCGCCGTTGACGACCGCTGCTTCGCCACGGTCGACGGTGAGGATCATCTGGGGGAGCGGGCCGTCCCCGAGGACCGCGGGGTCCCATCCCGGGTACTGGAGAGGCAGTTGCTCCTGTGCGGCTGCGAGCAGGGCCTCAGGGTCGAGCACGGTCGTGAGGGCACCGGCGGGGCGGGTGTTCTTGTTCATGGCTCCTCCTCGTTCTTTTCGCCTCCAGGTGGGGCGTTAGCAGAGAGACCGGAGCGGAGGAACGGAGTGCGTCGGGGGAGCGGTAAGCGGACTGAGGAGCGCAGCGACGAGGGAGCATTAAGGAGCGGACCCGACGCACGCAGAGACGGAGCGGAGGTATCGTCGCGAAGCCCCACATGGATGTGAAAAGAACGTCCCGGCCGAAGGCCGGGATATAGGCACTGGGCCGGCTTGCCGGCCTCCGCTTCGACGTGCTGAAGCAGCGCCGACGAGTCGGGGCACGAAAAGGCCCCCGCGATCCGTGATGGATACGCGGGGGCGGAGCCAAATCGGGGGGACTCGGCGAGATCAGCGTACCCAGCCCTTGCGCGCCCCGACAAGCGCAGGGACCGCCCGTCCGGACGACGAGAGACATTCTGGCCACCACCGGTCGGCATCCGCGGGGCGCCGCACTCATGTGGTCATGAGCAGCACCGACGACAACGACCAGATCCCCACAAGCAGGAAGGCCGCGCGTGAGGCCCGAGAGAGGGCGAAACACGCTGAGAGGGCGCAGCGACCCGCGCTCTGGATCCAGGCCGGCGGACAGATGGTTCGAGCGGCTGACGCGATCGCGCGGCTCGTCGAGGCGATCGCGGCGTTCTTTGAGAGGTTCGGTCCGCCGCCTCCGTTCGCATAAGAAGCAGCGGCTATCGCGGTGCGAGTGCTGATGCGCAGCGGGCGAGTCGGCGTCGGCGCACGTCCGCCGGGGTCGGCCTGACTTCGACTATGAGCGTTGCGACGGCCCTGTGGGTCACCGCGGGATCTTTCTGATGCCGGGGGTATGGTCTGGTGGCATGGAAAAGGTGCCTCTGACCCCCGAGCAAGCTCGTGCCATGCAGGAACAGGCCCGACAGAAGATGCTGAGTGCCGAGGTGAGGGCCTACGCTCTCGCTGAACCGGCGTGGCACGGCGCGTTCGTCGAGTTTCCCCTTAACGTGCCGCGCGCATATGCCTCGACCGGCTATTGGTCCGCGTTCGTGAAGGGCGCCGGCGCACAGCCCGATGTCCGGATCACTGCGGCCCCGGCCTCGGAAGCGAGCCTGCTTCGCGAGCGTGCCGGGTTGCAGGATCCGGGCGCGCCCGACGCGTCCCACAGCCTCTGCTTCGCGGGGCGCACGAAGACGATTGAGGCGGGGCTGAGGCGCCACGAGAGCGGGGCAGCCAGCGCTCTGATCGAGGATGGGGACACGGCTGTCCTGCTCGTCGCCACCGGCAGAGTCTCGCTTCCCGCAACCCTCAAAGTCGAGGCTGTGGGGCCTATCGATTCGCTGATCGATGGCTGGATAAATCTATGAGTTGCCACTTAGAACTCTAAGAATTTGCTTGATCCGAATCGATTGATGTGCTTGGTTCGAGGCAGCGCGAGATCTCGCGCGTGACTCGGAGGGAGCACACAAATGAAGAAGATTCGGACCTGGTTCGCGGGGGCGGCAGCCGCCGTATTGGTGAGCCTGGCAGTCGTCAATCCCGGTGCGGGAGCGTTCGCTGCGGAGGGTGGCCTGGACACGGCAACGCCCGCGGTGGAGTCCACCGTCGAGACCGTGCCCATGACGATCGACTGTTCCACCTTCACTGAGCAGGACCGCCAGAAGGCCGTGAGTCTGGGCCTGAACTACTGCGGCGCGCTCGCGGGCGCGGGCGCCGTGACGACGCGCGGTACGACTCCGGCCAACTGCGGGACCGCTTCGGTCTACGCCGAACGTGCCGGCGGGCAGATGCGAGTGTCGTGGGGGCTGCACTCGACCTCTGGGCCCATGCTCGAGCGCTTCCTTTCGCTGGAGTGGGGGCCCATGAACTCGGGCGGCTACCCTGACAGCTACGTGATGTACACGGAGGACTACTCCAACAGCATCAACACCGGAACCGTCAAGAGCGGCAAGGCGGGAGCGACGCTCCGCGGCTGGGTCGCGATCCTCGGCTGGAACTTCACCTGCACCGTCCTCGCCGACGACCCCCCTCACTACATCTGACAGACAGCTAACAGAGAGGGCGGCCCCGCATGGGGTCGCCCTCTCGCCGTCCCGCAAGCCGACGAGGAACAGCTACCCCCTAGGAGGCGGCGACCTCGGCCTC
The DNA here is from genome assembly GCF_044749045.1 of Microbacterium sp. NPDC089698. Lineage (NCBI taxonomy): Bacteria > Bacillati > Actinomycetota > Actinomycetes > Micrococcales > Microbacteriaceae > Microbacterium > Microbacterium sp. NPDC089698. Next base: position 9,312 of record NZ_JBIVHE010000010.1, on the reverse strand, counting down.
CTCCACCCGGACGGCATTACCCCAGATCCAGCAGCGGAACGTCTTGTCGCGGATCGTGAACGAGACGCCGGCGGCGTCCGAGGTCGTGCGGTGGATCCAGCATTCGACGTGCATCGGGATCGCCCCGAACCGGACCCACGCCTTCGCCCGGACCGGCCGCGGGTAGATCGTCACGGGGGTCTCGTCGAGCCGCAGCTCCTTCTCCGTGAGCGACTGCAGCGCATTCTCGCGCGCGATCTTCAGCAGGAAATGGTCGGCTGCCGCGTCGGCCTCACGCTGGCTCGTGCCCACGTGATCAGAACCCGACGCGCGCGACCGACGCCGAGATCTTCGCCTTCTCCTCGGCGGTGCGGCGGATCTCGTCACGGCACCAGTTCTCCGCAGCAAGGAGCCCGTCGCACACGGCGAGGACGTCCCGCTTCTTCGGATCCGGCGCCCACCATTCCACGCGGTGCTGAACCATCGTCTCGCCCGTCTCGCGCAGCACGAGCGGTCCCTCGACGATGAGGAAGCGGGCGCGGTAGTGGTTGTCCACCACGAGCCACTGCGAGCGGGCGAGCTGGATCACGTGCACGATCGCACTCTACCCGTATTCGAAAATGTGTTCTATGGTGTTAACCCATGAACGTGCAGACACTCGAACAGCCCGCAACCGTCTGGATGGTCAACGACGTCCCCGCGCGGATGGTCTTCGCGGGGAAGCGGTGGCGGGTCACAGACATGCCGACCAGACTCCGGGACTCGATCTGGTCCGTTCCACTCGAGGCGCCTCACCCGCTGTACGGATGGCGCTTCCAAGGCACGAACGACGCCGGCGAGAGCTACGTCTTCGACGTCTACAAGGGCGAGCGCGGCTGGCACGTCCATCACACCTACGCGTGATGCCAGGTCGCACCGACTCATGCCGAAGACGGGATTAGGACGGCTCATCGTCGGCGTAGGAGAATCGGATCTCCACGTCGATGTCAAGAACCAGGAGAATGCGCAGCATGGTGTCGAAGGTGGGATTCACATCGCCTCCGCGCGGAGTGCGCCCTCGTTCGATCCCGCCATACGTGTAGACCGTGATGCCCGCGTCATGCGCGACACGTTCCTGAGACAGCCCTTTCCGCAAGCGCGCGTTGCGCACCATCTCGCCGAACGCACGAACCTGCGTGCGGCGTCGACGTGCGTGCGGGTGATCGGGAAGGACAGCCATTCGCCCTCACTCGGTCGGGGTCGCACGAACTCGCCGAGTCGATGTCATCGCTCTTACTTCCGGCGCGCGGCCTTCACGCGAGGCGCGCCCGGCAGCGCCAGCCACAACACCACGTAGATGGCGGCAGCGACACCGAAGGAGAAGAATGCGCCCACCACCGTGGCGAGGCGCACGCTGAAGGGATCAAGACCAAACCCGTTGGCAACGGCCGCACACACGCCACCGACCAGGCGGTCATCTGCTGGCCTCACAAGTCGACGTTCCATGCTTCGACACTACACACCGGTCACAGACAATCCATCGGAGCCTGGGGTAGGCGACTGGCGTCGCAACCGCCTCACGCTACGGCACCGACTACCCTTCGTCCAGATGCCCTAGCACATTGGCTGTTCATAGGGATCTCTGTAGCGTCCTGACCAGCGGCCTAACCACAGGCCGATCACGCGAAGGGATCCACATGAAGATCACGACCGGAAGATGTGTAACTGCGCTGCTCGCGGGGGCGCTGCTGCTCGGGGCTGGACTCGCTCCGACGGCGGCTATGGCAGCGGAAACGACCTCCACGACGGCTGTCGTTTCGTCGGACGAGCAGCGTCAGTTCGATGAACTGACGGCTCATCTGACCGAGTTCCTGAGCGAGTACGGGGTGGCACCGGATACGCAGCAGGCCCTGGTGGTCAAGCTCCGCTCCGGTACCGTTCTGGACTCCATGACCGAAGCGTCGCCCGTCAGCACGGACACCTCGGCGTCCGACGCTGCGACCAAGACGATCGAGACGTTCCAGGATGGCTCCATCCGGGTGACGTCCGTCGAGAAGCCCAAGCCGGCTCCCGATCCTGGCACGATCTCGACCCGCGGCGGCGGGTTCGGTGAGTGCTCGCAGAGCGGCGATGAGAACCACCAGTGGAACAAGAACTGCTCGATCGAGCGGTGGGACGGCATCATCACGCAGCACTTCTACGCCAACTTCACCTACGTGACCCCTGGCTACGACTACATCGACAGCGTCTGGGGAGCCACCTACCAGGTGTGGGGAGCGAGCTCGGCCAGCCAGACCTACTTCGGCATCACCAAGCAGTACGAGGACGCGGCCGGGCCTGCCGTGGCAGAGCAACGCGTCGCCGCCCAGGTCCCCGTCCTCGGCTCCATGTCGTACTACCTGGCCCTGCGCGTCGGCTACGGGGGCGCAACGGTTGAGGGATCCTGATCCTTCGAATCAACAACACCAGGCGGCCCCGCACCTCGCGTGCGGGGCCGCTGCTTGTCTGCACCCCAGTCAGTATGTTGAATATACGTACGATTGACCCGGCAGCTGTGGCGTTCCAGATTCGCTGATAATTACTCTTATGTCAGTTTGTAAAGGGTATGTCTGCAGAACTGGCAGTTGCACCCTCCCCTGATAACGGAGGCCAGGGGCCTTCGAATGTTCTGCGGACCAGGACTATTGCGTCTCCGCGGGTGTCGCTGGTGGTAGCCCTGGCATTTCGCTTGCGCGGCGATCGGGATACTCTCTGAACTGGGATTCTCTGCACTTCCCTTGCCGTTCTGCATGCAGTCTGCAAGAGGTGCGTAAGAGCGTGGGCGGCTCGTTCGCCTCCCTGCGGAGGAGTTCCGAGCCGAGCGAGCAGCCGCATGCGGTGCGTGGGGCCCGTGCCGGGAGCTGTGCAACCCTCCGTTCGGGGCATCCGGGGTGTGTGCGGCCGGTGTCCCGACCGGCCGCACTCCGCCAACCCCTTGGCGCACACGACTGAAGGGGAATCGCCAGGTGAGACCCCCGGGTGACTCAACCTCGGAGAGAGGAGCCGTGCATAGACGAGGAGAGCGCAAGTCCTCAATCGCGACGGCAGCTCCGAGCAAGGAGACGTGTCGGTGGCCGGTTTTGATGCGAACGGGCGATCCTTAGGGCGTGACGAACTTGTATGTCATGTCTTCGGGGGCGGGGCCCATAGGGTCGTATGGTGCGGCCGGGTTGTAGACGTCGAGGTTGTGCTCCCAGCCGGGCCCCCAGTATCCGTCGCTGTCCAGGTAGCGCATCGTGAACCAGTACCAGCCGTAGGAGTTCACGAGCAGTCGACGTTTCGCGTAGCCGGTCGCGTCCAGGGCGACGAGGGCGGTATAGCCCTCCATCGTCTGGGTCCAGACGATGCCGTTCGGTGGCCCCTGGAACTCGACGATGAGGCCCGTCGTCGCGGCTTGCGTTGTCGTCAGATCCTCGAAACCGGTGACGTTCTCGAAGCCTCGTACTGCCAGCGGGAGCACGGTGAACGTGCCTTCGGTGGCGGGAGAGGACACGAAGTCCGTGTAGGCCCAGGCCTGATAGGTGTAGTCGCCCGCGGCGAGCTCGAGCGACCGGGTGTCCAAGCTCCATGAACCGTCCGATGCGACGGTCGGGGTGAACCGCCTGGTGTCGAGCTGAACGGCGATGTGGTTGCCCGGGGCGGTCTTTCCCGTGACGGTCGGTGAGATGTACGCGGAGGTGCTCGCCGGACTTGTCACGCCGGGCGAGAACGTCGCCGGGGGGCTGCTGACGGGCCCTGCTGTCGGGCTCGGCTCCGGCGAAGGGCCCACTCCAGGGCCGGGAACTCCCGTCATCGGTTCCGGGCGCGGCTTGTATCCCGGGAAGTACTGCGACGGATCATCTGTCAGGCTGAGCGCCTGATCCGCCGGGTCGGGCTGTCCTGAGGCTCCGACCGGCACCGTGACAACCTCGGGAGGGCTTCGCAGCGCACTCGGTGCCGGCACGGTGGTACCCGTTGCCAAGGCTGTAGGGGGCGCGGTCTGCACCTGTTGCGGCTCCGGTGCGGCAGTGGCGGGCCCCACAGTGAAGAGCGCTGAAATGACCAGACTTCCGGCGGTGACCGCGGCGACACCTCCACCGACCAGCCAGGACGCGGCTCCCGCGCCCGCCGCCACCGCAATCGCGGTGGCGGTCGTGGCCGACGACAGCGTCGCGGTGGCCGTGCCGATACCGGCGGTGCCCAGAAGGACGGCGAGAGTGTTGCTGCCCATCCGAGCGGCGGCTCCGCGCGTGTCGTGCAGCAGCGTCCGGCACGGAGCACAGTCGACGACGTGCAGATGAACCTCCGCGGAAACCACGAGGTTGGCGGGCTCAGTCAAGTATTGCGGGAAGAGTCGCGCCGCATGTGACGCGTCTTCGCGAAGACCCGGCGGCACCTGGAGGGTGAGCCACTGGAACTTCAGACCGGTCCGTGCCCGGCGCTGCAGAGCGGACACGGCATTGGGCGTGATCTTCAGTTCGCGCGCGATCTCGGTCCGGCCCGCCTCGGCGACTTCGGCCAGCCAAAGCACCCGCTGCCACCGCTCCGGCAGAGCCTGCAGCGCAGCCAGCACGTCTCCCGCCTCGTTGTCAGTCTCGGCGATGCTCAGGGCATCGCGTCCGTCGATCGCGTCGAGCTCATCCGTAGGGATGAATTGTTCCTCGTCCTTTGACCAGCGGATCGCCGTGTTGCGCATGACGGCCTTCAGATAGGACCGGAACGCGAATCGCGGACCTGCATCCGTCGTCGTCACCTGCTGGTAGATCGCGAGGAACGACTCCGAGATCAGATCATCCGCCCTGGAGGGGAAGAACCGGTTCGCGTAGTGCCGGGCCGCGTGGGAATGCCGACCCCACAGCACACCGTAGGCGCGCTTCTCTCCATCACGGACTGCGCTCAACAACTCGGCATCGGTGCGTGCGTCCACCACGAGCTCTCCCAGAACGAGCATTCGACCGATGCGTTTTCCCTCCGCACCGGTAGCAGATCTGCGCGGGGTCAGCGCAGGGTTTGGTCAGGCTATCGGAACAATCGCGATCAGCGCACCGGGCACCCATCACTTTTGTGCGGACGTGCGCTCCTTTGAAGTGTGGAAGCTGAAGCCCTCCCCGTCTTTGGCTTCCTACGGTGTGGTCCGACGCGGGACCAATGTCGGGTTTGGACCCCGGGCGCATGTCGGCCCGCGACTCGGACCACACCGGGTTCAGATCACGTGGCGCCACGTCACCTCCTCATCGAACCCGACCAGGAACGCTCCGCATCACTTTCTCCCGGGAGCGGGCTCCTTATGAACGGGCGCGATCTTCGGCGCCTGACCGTGCGAGGGGCCTGCGGCCCGAAAAGGGGAGAACATGAGTGAATCATCGCGTTCCACGCCGAATCCGGGGAACGGGAGCGTCACGCGTCGGACGATCGTGAAGGGCGCGGCGTGGTCCGTCCCGGTGATCGCGGCTGCGGCGACGGTGCCGCTCGCATCAGCGTCGACGAATCCATGCACCGTGTCGGGCCTGACGCTGTCGGGGCTGAGCGCCTGCGGAACCGCCACGTTGGACCTGACGCTCAAGAACGCGCAGGGCAGCCCGGTGCCCACGGGCACCGTCTCGGTGACGCTGCCTGCCGGTCTTGTCTGGGCCGACAACAACGCATCGGGCGCCAGGACGATCACGATCGTCAACGGGCACCCCTCGCCGGCGGTATCGGTGAAGAGCACGGGACAGGCAGGGAGTCTCACGATCACCGCGCAGGGGCTCACGCCCTGCAGCACTTCGGCCACGCAGGCGGTCGTGTCGATCGCGCCCGCTGCCGGCGCCGGACGGATCTTCTACCAGGTGCAGGGCGGCGGCTACCCGGTGGTGAACGCGGACCCGACGGGCATCGTCCCCAACCCGGCCGCGGTCTACCTGAATGCGGGAGCGGACTTCCTCTTCACCGTGACCGGAACCGGTGCCCTGTGGTACGCCTGGCCGCTGAACGTCAACGGCACGTCGCCCGCCCCGACCTGGCACCAGGTCACCACTCCGGTGCCGATGGCGTCCCTCACCCCGGACAGCGTTTCCGGCTCGTTCATGTGGGGCCTGGGCACCAACGGGCAGCTCTACAAGTGGACCAGCACGTCGCCGAACGTGGCTACCCTCATGCCGTCCGGCGGCGCCACCCTCGCCAGGATCTTCACGGCGAACAACTGGGTCTACGGGGTCGGCACGGACGGCAGGCTGTACGGCGCGGCGACGTCCGGCAGCGGTCCCCTCGTCCCCATCACGACGGGAAGTCCGGCTGCCCCGGTGACGAACGTGACGATCATCCCGGGCGTGGACGGGCGCATCAACACGACCGCCACGTTCATCGCGGGCGGAAAGGTGTACCAGGTCAGCGGGGCCGCGAACGCGACAGCGGTCCCCGCTCCGGGCCTCACGAACGCGAAGAGCCTGATCCACGACTCGTCCAACGCGGTGCAGGTTCTCGACAGCAACGGGGCGCTCTGGTGGGGAACCGGCGCCGGACTCCAGCAGAACGCCAACCCGGCGTTGCCGCCCCTGGATTCGTTCCTTGCAAAGGTCGGTACGGGCTACCTGGGCATCGCGAAGGACGGTCGACTGATCTTCTGGACGGTCTCGCCGACCGGCGTTCAGATCGTCCAGGACTGGTCGTCCACGCAGTTCACCGCGGCGGACATCGCGGAGGCGGTCGCCGCCCAGCGTGACAGCTCCGGACCGATCGCTCTGCGACTCGAGAACGGCGATGTGTGGACGCGTCGCCTCTCGGGTGACTCGTGGGTCAAGGTGCCGCTCCCCGGGGTCACCGACGCCGACGGCTCAAGCGCTGGTCTCAGTCTCGGCGCCTTCGCGTTCCTCACCGACGGCAGCACCACCTGCCCCTGACCGAACCAGCCAACACATCGGGGTTCGCAGCGCCCTCCTTGCCCTGCGAACCCCGTTCCCCCACGCCGATCCGACGCTCAGGAACCTCGTCGGGAAGGCGATGACCGCGGGCCCCAGTCGCCCGCGCGGTGTTCGCTCCCATCCGTGGGGACGACGAGCGAACACCCAGGAGGCTCGCGCTCTCTTCCCCACGAGCGCGAGCCTCCACACCCCCCGACCGGCACTCACCGAGCGGGCGCAAAGGGGGCGTCAGTTGTCGGCCCGGCTCGCACCATTGCCACGATCCGCCAGCAACCTCAACCTCTAGACCACAGTCACAAGAAGCCCTGACTGCAGACAAGGTGGGAGTTTCGAGAATGAACTGGGAAGTCAAAGTCGCGCGCTACCGCCGCAGGGCCAACGACCCCTACTATCGCCATTGGCTCCTCCGAGAACACGCCGGTGCCCCCGTCTGGAGCATGCTCTTGTTTCTCCTGATCGTCATCGGACTCGGTGTACTTACGCTCGTCATCGCGGTCCTCGGATAGCAACAGTGCGAATGGGCGTCATGCAGGCCACGTGCGCGTCGCGGCGTACAGCCTGAGACAGGGGCCATCTTTTATGCCCGGGTGCGTTCTTGGCGTCACCCTCGCGCGTTTCCTGACTCTTTTGCTGTGTGGAGCGATTCGATCTGGTCCACGGAGAGGAGCGTCGGTGACCGGATGGAAGGTTGCTGTGGTGGAGCCGTACACGATGCAGCGACGAGGCCTCGTTCAGCTGCTCACTGAGCTCCCTGGCGCTGATGTCGTGTTTCAAGGTGCACAGGTTGCGCAGTTGTTTCGTTGGGTTCGCTCGGCGCCGCAGAGCATGCGCCCGGACGCGGCCGTGCTGAGTGTGTCAGAGTCCGCAGGAGTCGAGGCCGCGTTGACGTCCATTGCGTCGCTTCAGGGTGTGGTGCCCCGGATCGTCATCATGGCTGATGCCAGGAGCGCCTCACTTGTGGGGAGGCTCGAGCGCGCCGGCGTAGCGGCGGTTATCTCAAAGACCGACAGCGTCGACCGTGTCTGGAGGGTGTTTCACTCGCTCACGCAGCCATCATTCGTCCCGCCCGGTGCGGGCGGCGACCGCTGACCCGTAAGCTGAGAGCGACCACGGCGCTGCCTTCGTCACTCCCCCAAGCGTCTGCGGGAAACGCGAAGCTGATCCCGGCGCGTCCTCCGCATGACGATCTGAAGTCGGCCGGCCTGGGTGCAACCAGCGAGTCAGCGGGAAACCGACATCGGTTGCACCGTGTACGTTTCACGCACCGCTTGCGCGGATGTTGATACGGTGATCGAGGTGAGGTTGTTGCCACTGAACAGCATTGATGTCCATGGTCCGGTGGGGATCGCGTCTCCCATGGCATCAAATCGATAGTCGTAGCTCACGGAGATGCTCTGCCCTGGGTGGAGGTCCGGACCGGTCACGGCAACCTGCACCATGTCGTGGTGGTTGAAGTCGGTGTGCTCGTCTCGAAACTGCTCGATGACGGACCGCCCGGGGCTGGAAACCGCCTGAAATTCGCCGGTCGCAGTCTTGCCCCAGTGGAGCCGGAACAGGAGCAAATGCAGCGGAACGGTCAGGGGCGATCCATTCGTGAAGCTCGCGATGGTGGTGATGGTTGAGCCGGGCTGGTACACGTAACGTGTCTCGGACGGTCGTTGTATCGTCCCGCGATGCCCTGGCGCGGTCTCTCTGGATCCGCGGATGTTCTGCAGCGCACCGGGGAAGATGAGCCGAGCCTTTGCGGAGGTGACGAGATCCGCAGATGTCACGGTGGCCTCGGAAGCCATCTGCGCCGGCGCTGCGACGGTGGCAGCGATGATGGGGACGCTCCATCCAGAGCTGCGTCGCACGCCCAGACCCTCGGAGCCGCGCGCGACTGGTCTCGAGGCGTCATCAGTCATGTCGTTGGTCTTCCCTTCGCGTAGATGAAGGTGAACCGCCGCTATCGCACCCTTCACCTGAAGAAGGAGTCATGAGTCAGGCAGACGTGACGCGCGCGGGGCCCGCGCTGAGCCTGACTCGCACTCCGCCCCGCCGAGGCACCTCAGAATTCAGATCAGTACCCCCCACTGACCCAAACCGCCCGCAACGATGTCGGCGGTCGATGAGCACTCGTCCTGAACTCGGCGGTCCCGCGTGCGGGTTCTCGGCCTGTAACGCCTTCTCGCTTCTGCCTCAGCCCGTGGTGAGGATCCGCAGGTGCGCGTCACTTCCCTCTCCGCTCTGACTCCTTTTACGTGTGGCGATATTGGGTTGCCACCTCGTGGTGATGTACGTCGCCGCTTACTTGGGGAGTTTCTATGGAAGACAACAAGAAAGACGGATCCCGGTCCGTCACTCGTCGCACGATCGTCAAGGGTGCGGCCTGGTCCATGCCCGTGGTCGCCGCGGCGGTCGCCGTACCGGCGCATGCCGCGTCGACGGGGATCGTCGT
>NZ_JBIVHE010000009.1:0-144552 GCF_044749045.1 Microbacterium sp. NPDC089698 | reverse complement strand
CAGGGTCACCGTCACGACAGCCCCCGACACCGGGGCGCCGCTGTTGTTGACGGTGATCGTGAAGTTCCCGGTCGGGGAGCACACTCCGGTCGGGATGGGCGACGAGCCGGTGACGACGATCCCCGTCGACGCGGCATGCGCCGGTACGGCGACCGCCGCGGCGACCACGGGCATGGACCAGGCCGCACCCTTGACGATCGTGCGACGTGAAACTCTGCGGAGGCCGACGCCTTCTTTGTCTTCCATAATCTCCCCAAGACTTCTGCGGAGACGTACCGCCTCCGCGCTGACGCAGCGGCGAATGCCGCTACCTCAAAGAAGGAGTCGATGGAGGACGAAAGGTGACGCCGATCGATTCGATTTCGTGGGCGAGAGGGTGCGAGAGCATCCCGTGCGCAACGGCTAGGAGCTCGCGTCCGCGGCTCGCATGCGCACGCGGACGACTTCTGTGACGGCGACGATGCCGCAGACGAGGGCCGCGGTGATCAGCCAGAACCACGGAGTGAAGGTGCTGAGCAGGATCAGCCCGGTGAGCACGAGGACGAGTGCCGACGCCCTTGCGGGCAGGGTGCGGCGCAGGATCAGCGCCCAGGTCGCGACGAAGTAGGCGGCGACGGGCACCGTGAGGGTCGCGGCGAGGGCGGTGGTCGTCGCACCATGGTGCTCTTCGAGACCGGCCAGCACGTTCTCGATGCCGACGGAGAACGCCCCGGCCGACGCGAAGACGATGAAGTGGCCGTAGCCGAACCCCATGGTGGCGCGGAGTCCACCGACCAGCTCGTCACGGGGCAACGCGAAATAGAACCACCACATGCCCGCGAGCACCGTCAGCGCCGTCGCGGCGACGCCGATGTACGTCAGGGCGCCGTGGTTCTCGATCGCCGCGAGCATCGCCGCGGTGGATCCGACGACCGACTCGCCGAGCAGGATCAGCGTGAAGGCTCCGTACCGCTCCGAGATGTGATGCGGGTGCCAGGGCGTCGACCGGGCGCGTTCGGCGAACACCGGCACCAGCAGCTCGAGCGCCACCATGGCCAGGAAGCTCGGCAGCTGTAGGGCGGCGGGGAGCAGCGGCTGGCGAAGGATCCAGAGCACCTGCACGACCGTGATGGACGCCGCGTAGCGAACCGCCGTCACCCGATACGCGGGACTCGCATACGCCACGCGGATCCACTGTGCGACGGAGCACAGGCGCAGCAGTACGTAGCCGATGACGACCCAGGTGAAGTCGCCGTCCAGAATCCCGTTGCGCGCGCCGGCCGCGATCGTGATCGCCCCGCCCATCTGAGCGATGACGAGAACACGGTAGAGCCAGTCATCGGTGTCGAAGCTGGTGCCGAACCAGGTCACGTTCATCCACGCCCACCAGATGGCGAAGAACACCATGAGGTAGGCGCCGACACCGCCGAGGATGTCGCCTTCCGCGGCAAGCTCGTGCAGCGCACCCGCGGAGATGCCCACCGCGGCCGCGAATACCAGGTCGAACAGCAGCTCGAGATTGCTGACGCCGCGGTCCTCTTCGCCCACATCGCGCGGGCGCATGCGCACGAGACCGAAGCGGGGCTGGAGCGATGCCCTCCGAGCGCTGTCGCCCGATGCCCGGTCGCTCACGCGGCCCGGATCTTCATCGACGCGATCAGTCCGTCGACCACGAGGAACTCGAACCTGCTCGGACCGTTCGCGAAGGACGACCGCCAGTCGCCGATGACGACGACGAGAGCCTGTCCCGAGTCGGTCTCGGGCGACGGTGCGCTCTCCTCGACAGCGGTGACCGTGAGCACGCCCCGTGCACCGATCAGCTCCCGGCCGCTCCACCCATCGATCTCACTCCGGCCTCGATAGATCGATCCCCAGTCATCCACGAAACCGCTCGTCGCGAAGGTCTCGAGGAATCCGGGTTGATCGAGCGCAGCCAGGCGACCGAGCGCCGTCCTCACCGCGTTGTTCCGCACCTCAGCCATGTCGAGCCCCTCTCTCTGAATCCGGCGCACGTGACCGGCCCCTAGTGACAAGGAGCTCCGTCACCGCGAGAAGTGACGGACGGGCAAGGACGTCGGGATCCGCGAGAGGACGACTGCGGCGTTCGCGCTCCCGACGGCTCTGGCATCGGGCGACGGCGAGCGACCGCGACCGGCACCGGTCAGGCGCCGTGCCAGAAGATCGCGATGCCCGCGTTCAGCACCGCGAGCGCGCCGATCGCCCAGAACGCGCCCGCGGTCGGCCGGCCCGCGCGCTCCCGGGTGATGACGACGCCGAACGCGCCGCCGATCGCGAGCGCGACGACGAGCTTCACGCCGAGTTTGAGGTAGTCCAGGTGCACCCCGGCGGGGAAGGGGATCGCGAGGAGCAGGCCGGACGCGATCATGACACCCAGCCCGGTGCGGAACAGGGTCGTGGTGACGTAGCGGCGGCGCACGGCCTGGGCGGCCCAGCCGCCCAGCAGCAGTGCGAAGCCCACGAGGTGCACGAGCACGAGGAACTCGCGCAGCAGGGACAGAGGATCCATGGGTGTCTCCAGTTTCGGATCGGATCGGACGGTCAGGGCGATGCGCGGCGTGCGGATCGGGCGCGCCGAGCGAACCCGGCGGAGCGGGTGATGGAGGGGGAGCGGGCCCGGAGGTCAGGCCGCGGAGGTCAGGCGGCGGCGGTCTTCCCGCCGTCGACGGGCAGGACCGCACCGGTGACGAACGAGGCGGCAGGCGACGCGAGCCAGGCGATCGCCTCCGCGACCTCCTCGGGGCGTCCCATCCGCTGCATCGGCACGAACCGGCCGATGTGCTCGCGCACCTCCTCGGGCTGGGTGAGCACGTGGCCGGAGGCGATCGGGCCGGGCGCGACGGCGTTGACCCGCACGCTGCGGGCGGCCTCGTCGAGGGCCGTGGTGCGGGTCAGGCCGACCACGCCGTGTTTGGCGGCCGCGTAGGCCGACATCCCCGGCGCCCCGCCGATGCCCGCGGTGGAGGACACGTTCACGACCGCCCCGCCGTCGACGATCGCGGCGAGCTCGGCCCGCAGGCAGCGTGCCAGCCCCAGGAGGTCCACCGTGAGCACGCGTTCCAGCTCGGCATCATCGATCGCGCTGAGAGGGCGCGGCATGTGCGCGACGCCGAGATTGTTGACGGCGACCTGGATGCCGCCAGGAGCGTGGAGGGAGAGGAACGCCTCGAGCGCGCCCTCCGCCGAGGCGTCGAACGCGCCCACGGCCACGTCGCTCCCGGTCGCCCGCAGTTCCGCGGCGAGAGCGTCGAGCGGCTCCTGCCGGCGCGCCACGAGGAGCATCCGGTGCCCTTCGGCGGCGATCCGTCGTGCGACCGCCTCTCCGATCGCGCCGTTCGCGCCGACCACGATCGCGCAGCTCATGGCCGGTCCTCCCTGCTCGCGAGGCGCGGATCGCGCCGGGGGCGATCCCGGGGGAGGAGGAACGCCGCGGCGATGAGCCAGGCGCCGCCGCCGAAGCGGACGACAGGAAGAAGAGCCTGCAGCGGATCCAGCACGAGCGAGAGGAACGACACCTCGCCCGCGGCGGCGATCACGAGCCCGACCAGGGCGAGCCACCGCGGCATGAGCCGCAGGATGTACGCAGGGACCGCGACACCCGCGATCAGCAGGCCCATGCCCACCGCGTACCCGACGCCGCCGAGCCCGAAGGCGAGTCGGCCGAGCGCCGCGGTCGCCCCCGGATCCACCGGATCGGAGCCGGAGGCGATCGACCAGGTCACCAGGGCGGAGACGAGCAGCAGCAGCGAGGCGGCGATGCCGCCGTACAGGCCGATCACCGGGCCGGGGACCCGCACGCCCAGCCGGAGCTGCCGCGCATAGACGGAGGCGGCGAGGATCCCCAGTGGCACGGCCGCGCCGAGCTGCAGCGTCGCCGCGATGCGGATCGGAAGGGCGTGCGCCGCGTACCAGGCGGCGACCTCGGCGGCGGGTGCGAACGGCGCGGGAGCGGATCCGGTCCCGGCGAGCAGGGTGACGACTCCGGCGATCGTGAGCGCGAACGTCACGATCGCGAGCGGGCCCAGGGGAGGTCCGCCGGGTCGGCGGGAGGGCTGCGAATATTCGGTCATGCCAATAACGATGCATGCTATGAATCATTCTGTCAAGGGACTATGCTGAGGTGATGGACACCCCCCGCCGACCCGAGCGCACGGGCTTCCTCCTCTCCCAGCTCGGATCCTTCGCGGCCGCGCGCTTCGCCGAACTCGTCAAGCCGGCCGGCCTCACTCCGGCGACCGCCGGCGCGCTGCGCATCCTGGCGCGCAATCCCGGACTCAGCCAGCGCGCGCTCGCCGACCGGCTCGGTGCGGTGCCCAGTCGTGTGGTGGTGCTCGTCGATACGCTCGAGAACGCGGGGTTCGTCTCCCGCACGCGTGACCCCGACGATCGTCGGCACCACCGGCTCGATCTCACCGACGCGGGCCGCGCCGCCCTGCAGGGCCTGCGCGCGGCGGCCGAGCAGCAGAACGCCGACATCCTCGGGCCGCTCGATCCCGCGGAGCGCGAGGCGTTCGCGGCTCTCATCGCCCGGCTCGCCGCCGCGCACGGCATCGACCCCGACGTGCATCGCGGCTTCAGCGACCACCCGCACGCGCGCTGAGGGGCGCCGCTCGCGCGGGGCGCGCCGACCGTGTCCCACTTCTTGCCGGGTCGTGTCCCCACTTCTGGCTCGGAAAACCGCGGTGCGCGAGCCGAAATGGGGACATGGTCTGCGTCGGAACCGGCGGGAACAGCCGGATCCGGGGGTCAGCGCTCCGCGCGGAGCCGCTCCTCCTCGTCGGTCGCCGCCCAGCTGGCGAGCATCCGCAGCGCATCCGCGGTCCCGGATCCGGGTTCCGCGGTGTAGACGGCCATCATGACGCCGGGGTCCGCGGAGAGATCCAGTCCCTCGTAGGTGAGGTCCAGGTCGCCGACGACGGGGTGATGCAGGCGCTTGATCCCGGTGCGGTGGAAGCGCACGTCGTGCGCCGCCCAGAGGGTGCGGAACTCCGCCGAGCGCTCCGAAAGCTCGGCGACGATCGCCGCGAGCATCGGGTCGGCGGGATGCCGGCCCACCTCCGCGCGGACCGTCGCGACCAGGTCCTGAGCTACCTGATCCCACTCCCGATAGAACGTGCGCGCCGCGGGATCGAGGAACGCGAAGCGCAGGCTGTTCGGGGCGGCGTCCGCGAAGAGCGGCGCGTACAGCGCTCGCCCCAGCCGGTTGGCGCCGAGGTAGTCGAAGCCGCCGCCGCGCACGATCGCCGGCGCGTCGACGATCGCGTCGAGCATCCGGAGCACGCCGGGGCGGAGCGCGACGGGGCGCGGCCGTGCCGCGGAGCCCGTGCGGGCGGTGCGATCCGCGCCGCGGGCGAGGTCGAACAGGTGCGCCGTCTCGGCCTCGTCCAGTTGCAGGGCCATCGCGATCCCGCCCAGCACCGCGTCGGAGGCGCGGGAGAGATCGCCGCGCTCGATGCGGATGTAGTAGTCGACGCTCACGCCGGCCAGCAGCGCCACCTCTTCGCGGCGGAGCCCGGGGACCCGCCGGAACCGTCCGTAGGCGGGAAGCCCCGCCTGCTCCGGGGAGAGGCGGGCGCGGCGCGAGGTGAGGAAGTCCTGCACCTCGGCCCTGGCGTCCCGCGCGTGCTCGTCCATCCCTCGACCGTACGCGCCGCGTCCTCCCGGTGCCAGGCACTGGCAGTACCCGGAACATCCGGGTCTGGCGCCGGCCCTCGATCCGGAGTCGACTGGAGGAGCCCCGGAAGCACGGGGCGCAGAACGCACCGGCCGACGCGATCGCGGGACCGGAATCGCAGGAATCGCAGAAGGAGGAGACGAGCATGCACACGCGCACACTCGGACACGGCATCGACGGGGCGGGCCTGGAGGTCTCGGCGATCGGCCTCGGCGCGATGGGGATGTCGCAGAGCTACGGACCCAACCCCGGCAGCAGGGACGACATGATCGCCGTGCTGCGCTCCGCGCTCGACCATGGCGTGACCCTCATCGACACGGCGGAGGTCTACGGCCCCTACGTCAACGAGGAGCTCGTCGGCGAAGCACTGAAACCCGTCAGGGACGAGGTCGTGATCGCCACGAAGTTCGGCTGGCACATCGAGGAGGACGGCCGCTACACGGGAGTGGACAGCAGGCCCGAGCAGATCCGCCGGGTCGCGGAGGCCTCCCTCCGCCGGCTGCGCACCGACGTCATCGACCTCTTCTACCAGCACCGGGTGGATCCGGCGGTGCCGATCGAGGACGTCGCCGGGACGGTCGGCGAGCTCGTGCGTGAGGGCAAGGTCCGTCACTTCGGCATGTCGGAGGCGTCCGCGGCGACCATCCGCCGCGCGCACGCGGTGTTCCCGGTGACCACCGTGCAGAGCGAGTACTCGTTGTGGACGCGGGATCCGGAGGCCGAAGTGCTGCCCGCGCTCGCCGAGCTCGGGATCGGCTTCGTGCCGTTCAGCCCCCTCGGCAAGGGCTTCCTCACCGGCACGGTCACGGCGCAGACCTCCTTCGCCGACGGCGACATCCGCGCCACGATCCCGCGGTACACGGTCGGCAACCGCACCGAGAATCAGCGGCTCGTCGACCACGTGGCCGCGCTCGCCGCGGCCAGGGGCGCGACGCCGGGGCAGATCGCGCTCGCCTGGCTTCTCGCCCAGGAGCCGTGGATCGTGCCGATCCCGGGCACCCGGCGCACCGCCCGCATCGCCGAGAACGCCGGATCCACCGCGGTCGCGCTGTCCGCCGACGAGCGCGCGGACCTCGACTCGCTGGCCTCGCGGCTCGGCGTCGCCGGCGATCGCTACAACCCGGACCAGTTCTCCTACGTGGGACGCTGACCGGACGACGCGGTCAGTCCACGGTCCTGCTCCTCTCCTCCGGGCGGTGCACGGCGGAGAGGAGCAGGTGCACCGGCAGCACCTCGGCCGGGTCGGTCAGGGCGAGCCCGAGCTCCTCGGCGCGACGCAGCCGCGCCTTGAGCGTGTTGCGATGCACGCCGAGTCGATCCGCGGCGACCGTGAGCGACCCCCGCGCCTCGGCGCGGGCGAGCAGGGCGTCGATCACCTGGGGCGCGGCGGGGTCGGCGGACAGGCGAGGGAAGAGCGCCGCCACGAGCTGTTCGGCGAGATCGACGGGCACGAGGCGCCCGATCACCGAAGCCGTGATCCGGTCGAACTCGAGGAACGCCTCGGATGCGGCGGCGTCCGGGCCCGGATCCGCGAGACGGGCGGCGAGCCAGGCCTCCCGGACGGCGTCCCGCGCCTCGGCGCGGGAGTGGTGCCGGCGGGAGGCGCCTCCGGACAGCGGCAGTCCGGCCGCGCGGACGAAGCCGGTCCGCACCCGATCGATCTGCGCCTCCAGGCTCTCCGGATCCGGTGCGGGCAGGATCCCGAACCATCCGCCGTCGAATCGCGTGAGCGGGTGGTCCCGGAAGGCGAGATACCAGAGCTGGTGCACGAGCGCCCCGATGCGGGCGGGCTCCTCGGAGCGCAGGCAGATCGCGACGAACGCACCATCGAGGGGGAGCGCGGCCGGCCCTTCCCCCGCGCCGAGGTCCGGCTCGAGGAAGTCGCCGATCATCGGCGATCCGGTCAGCGCGGTGATCGCGATCGTCGGAAGGGAGTCGCGGGTCGCGGCGACCCGCTGCTCGAGCAGGAGTGCTCTGATCGAAGGAGCGGCCTCCGCGAGCAGCTGTTCGCCGAAGCCGACCATCGCCGCAGGCAGCCGCGCGACGAGGATCCCCATGCCGCGGTCGCGCGGGGCGAGGCTCGTCCGCACGAGCTGTGTCGCGGTCGCCGGTGCGGGCTCCGTCCTCCCCGGCACGGATCCGAACGTGCGCACGCCGGCCGACTCGATCCACACGCCCGCGGCGTCGAGCTCCTCGGAGAGCAGGGCGACCGCCTCGGACGGGTCCGCGGCGCCGGCGAGCCGCTCGACGACCGCGTGCACGCGCGCCATCGTCTCGGCGCGCGCGGTGCCCAGCCGGATCGCCGCGTCGATCGCGAGACGCGTCATGTCGCGGTGCGTGG
The DNA here is from genome assembly GCF_044749045.1 of Microbacterium sp. NPDC089698. Classification (NCBI taxonomy): domain Bacteria; kingdom Bacillati; phylum Actinomycetota; class Actinomycetes; order Micrococcales; family Microbacteriaceae; genus Microbacterium; species Microbacterium sp. NPDC089698. Next base: position 136,540 of record NZ_JBIVHE010000009.1, on the reverse strand, counting down.
TGAGCAGGGACACCTCGAGGCGCCGGGCGAGCTCCACGACGGACGCGGTGAAGGGCTGCTCCGGGACGATGAGCGCGCAGGCGCGGCGCTCCCAGGCGTATCGCAGTGCGGCCGAGATCATCCAGCCGCCGCGCGCGCCCCCGGGGGACAGGAGCACGACCGTGTCAGGGCCGACCGCGCCGATGTCCTCGAAGTCGGTGACGAGGGCGACGTCGCGGACGGGGCTCCGCTCCGAGACGAGGTGCAGCATCGTCAGCCCGTCGAGCTCGCGGGCTCCGATGAGGTCGCGCAGCTCGACGGCTCCGCGTGCGGATGCGCTCATGCTCGGCTCCTTCTGCGGTCGGGAAGCACCGCGTGCATGGTCTCGGGCGCCGCGAGGCGCCTGCCTTCCGGCGTGTACCACTGGGCGGCAGCGGGCAGTACGACCAGATCCAGGGTGTTCCCGGCCCAGAGGTCGTCGAGGCTGGCGACCTGCCCGTCTTCGGGGTGCAGCATCGTGATGATGTCGGGGATCACGGCCTCCGGGGCGCCGTCGATCATGAGCATGAGCAGCTCGTTCTGGATCTCTAGCTGGACGAAGCGCCCCTGCGTCTCCTCGATGAGGACCACGCTCGACGGATGGTCGGGCTCGCCCGCCGGTGCGGGGCGGGAGAGTCCGGCGACATCGGCGACGCGGGCGCGGATGATCCTGCGCACGCCTTCGGTGCGGCGCAGCAGATCGTGCTTCTCCGCGACGGGGAGCGCGGAGTCCAGGATCCGGCCGATGCGCACCATGCGCGAGACGCTGCCGAGGACGCCCGTTCGGGCCAGATCGCGGGCGGTCATCGGGTAGAGCGCCGACGCCGACCAGCCGCCGAACTCCTCGGCGAGCGCGCGGACGAGCCGCTCGGCCCGGCGGGGCTGCGCGACGCGGAGCACCGCGGACTCGCCGACGGGACCGGTCGCGGCCAGAGGACCGGCGGGCAGGCCGGCGAGCGTGAACACCGACTGGAACAGCAGCGGGAAGACGCGGCCCATCGGGTCGGCGTCGACCGTGGGACGCCCGAGCTGCATCCCGGTGAGCAGCGGGACCATGGAGTTCACGTTCGCGGCGGCGAGCGGGAAGAGTCCCTCGATCCGGCGGCCGAGTTCGCGCTCGAGCAGCTCGACGCTGGTGACGAACTCGTCGCCGGCCGGACGGAGCTCGGACAGCGGCAGCCCGTTGTTGACGAAGCCCACCGCGGCGACGAGCGCGTCGTCGTCGAGCTCGCCCACCTCGATCACCTCGGGCCCGTCGTCACCGGCCGTCATCCGGGCGAGGATCCGGTCCTGCTGCTCGTCGCACCACTCGGGATCCGCGGCGCAGGCCAGGAACAGCGCGCCGGTGCGAAGGTGGCGGACGTCGTCAGCGCTCAACCGCATCGTGCGCGCCCTCTCCCGTCGGTTCGGCGGCGACGCCGTGCACGCGCACGGAGACCACGCGGGCGTGCTCGTAGGTGGTCGCGACGAGCCGCGACTCGACGATCCGGACCATCGAGGGCGGCGCACCGAACGCCACGAGCCGCGCGTGGACGCGGGCCTCCGCCGCGCGCAGCTCATGCGCCATCTCGGTCGCGTTGCCCGCCCTGACCACGCCCAGCGCCCAGTCCGACAGCGGCGCGACGGCGGCGCCGAGCGCGCGCAGGTCGGTGTCGGCCTCGACCGCGCCGTGATCGTCCAGCCCCTCGTCGAGCTCCGCGCCGACGGCCGCGACCAGGCGCGGGGCCGGGACGCGCCCGTGCAGGAGGATCCTGGTCGCGGGAACGAGATGCGCGGCCTGGGTGGCGAGACGTGCGCCGTTCCAGCGCAACTGCGGGACGACCGCGGGCACTTCGTCCCTCATCGTGCCCAGGATCGGGCCGGACGCGGTCGCGAGGATCAGGTCGCCCTCGGTCAGGCCGCAGAACGAGGCTCCGCCGACGAACTCGATCGCCGGGCCGGAGAGCGCCGAGTGGACGGGTGCGGCCGCGAGCCGGCTGAGCGGCACGCGGCCGCCGTCGTTGCGGGTGACCGAGAGCCTCGCCCCCGGGAACCGCCGGCCCGAGATCAGGGAGAGCGAGGTCGTGAGCGCCTCGGCGTCGGCGGACATGGCGCTGTTCAGCTCCGCCGTGCGCTCGCGCGTGGCGAAGGAGTTGCTGTCGAACGAGTGCGAGAACGTCACGCTGAGGGGACCGCCGTGCTCGAGGAGGATCTCTCCCGCGGCGAGCTCGTGCGCGGGGTTGGCGAACGAGCCGACGCTCGTGATCACGACCCTCGAGCCGCCGGGGATCCCGGCCGCGGCCGTGCGGAATCCCTCCGCGTCGAAAGGGGCCAGCTCGTCGCCGAGCGTGGTGTGGCCGCCGCGCACGTGCAGGATCGGGGCCGTGCCGACGTGCGGCTCGTCGGTGCGCTCGACGGGAGGGCGCGGCGCGATGCGGACGACCGTGAGGGGGGCGTCGCCTGCTCTGCGCAGCACCGTGCTCAGGTCGAAGGAGATGGAGTCGACCGCATCCCCGGGGGAGGTCGGGAAGCGCGCCAGCAGGCGGTCGAGCGGCGCCTCGATCCCGGAGGAGATCGGAACGACCACGTCGGTCCGGCGACCGTCGAGGTGCAGGCCGACGGCCGAGAGGCGGTCGTCGTAGACACCGATTCCGATTCGCACGGGCTTCCCATCGTCGTTGAGGTCACATTCATTGTTTTGCACAAATCGGATGGACAGCAAGATGCAAAACGCACTGGAGGCTCCGAAGGGCAGCGGCTAACTTCATGTCAGCGCTCCCGGGATCCCGATCCCCGGCGGGCGCGAGACCCCACCCGAACCCGACAACGGAGTCCCGACCCTGATGATTCGTTCCGTCCTGACCCTCCGCCCTGCGCCCGCGAACGTGGACGCCATCCTGTCCCTGTACCGACGGGAGTCGATCCTGCAGGAATCGCTCGACCTCACGCGCGCGGTCGCATCGGAGATCGCGACCGCCGTCGACGGATCCGGCGAGATCATCGTGACCGCCGTCTGGCCGGACGAGGCCGCGTATCAGGAGTGGCTCGATCATCCGAACCGAGGCCGCACCGGCCCGGAGCTCGCCGCGCTGCTCGGCACGGCCGTCACGGCCGGGCGGCTCTACGCGATCGACCACGCGGCCCCCGAGAACGTCCGCTGACACCCCTCACCCACGAAAGAAGACTGCAATGACGCACCTCTCACGAATCATCGCCGGCGCCGGAGTCGTCGCTCTCGGCGTCTCCCTGGCCGCCTGCAGCTCGGGCAGCGGCTCCGGCGGAGACACGTACTCGATCGTCTTCCTCGCCTCCTCCTCGCAGAACGGCTACAACCAGGCCGTCTACGAAGGGGTGCAGAAGGAGGCGAAGGACCTCGAGAAGAAGTTCGGGATCACCATCACCACCAAGATCCAGGACGGCCAGTTCGACGCCAACACCCAGCTCTCCCAGCTGCAGAACGCCGGCACCACGGGGCAGGCGAGCGGCATCATCGTGGTGCCGCAGGACGGCCCCGGCCTCGCCGCCGCGTTCCCTCTCGGCAACGACGTGCCCGTGGTCTCGGTGCTGAACCCGATCGGCCCCGACATCGACAAGATGACCCCGCAGATCGAGGGCGTGGTGTCGACGGTCGCCTCGTCCCCCTCGGAGGGCGCGGCGCGGCAGGCGCAGACCGTCGTCGACTACTGCAAGAACATCGACCCCTGCAAGATCGGCCTCGTCGCCGGCCTGCTGAACTCCCCGCTCGACGTCGCGCGCATCGCGGCATGGAAGAAGGTGCTCGGACAGTCCCCGAACATCCAGATCGTGGGGACGGTCGAGGGCGCCTACGACCGCGACAAGTCGCTCACGGCGGTCTCGAACCTGCTGCAGGCGAACAAGGACATCAACGGGATCCTGAGCAACGCCGACCAGCAGACCCAGGGCGCCCAGATCGCGCTGGAGAACGCCGGCATCGATCCCTCGAAGATCTTCCTCACGGGCGGCGGCGGGACGACCGAGGCCGTCAAGGCCGTCCGCGACGGCAAGTGGACGAACGACTACCTGAACTACCCGGTGAGCATGGGCAAGGCCGCGCTCGAGCAGCTCGTCAACAAGCTGCGCGGGGAGAAGGTCCAGGCCGTCGTCGACGCGGACTCCCTGGTCAAGATCGGTCCGATGGCCACCAAGAAGGATCTCGACGCCGTGCCGGACTTCACCGGCGAGTGGAACGGCTAGGCGGATGACAGTGCCGACCGGCTCCGTGCTCGTCGAACTGCGCGGTGTGGAGAAGCGTTTCGGGGCGACCCACGCCCTCGACGCGGTCTCGCTCGACGTGCGCGCGGGGGAGATCCACGCCTTCGTCGGCGAGAACGGGGCCGGCAAGTCCACGCTCGGCAAGGTGATCGCCGGCATCTACTCCGCCGATCAGGGCGAGGTGCTCGTCGACGGCGTCGCGGTCGAGAGATGGAACCCCGGGATCGCACAGCGGCGCGGGATCGCGATGATCGCGCAGGAGCTCGCTCTGGTTCCCGACCTCACCGTCGCGCAGAACGTGTTCCTCGGCGCCGAGCAGCACCGGCTCGGCATCGAGCGGCGGAACCTCGATGCGCGCTTCGCCGCCCTGGACGCCGAGATCGGCTTCGGCCTCGACCCGCGTGCCAGGGTGCGGGACCTGCGGATCGCTGACAAGCAGAAGGTGGAGATCCTCCGCTCGCTGGCCCGGGACGCGAGGGTCATCGTGATGGACGAGCCGACCTCGTCGCTGACCGCACACGAGATGACCCAGCTCGAGGACCTGATGCGCACCCTGAGGGATCGCGGATGCTGCGTCATCTACGTCTCGCACTTCCTCGACTCGGTGCTCGGCGTCGCGGATCGCATCACGGTGATGCGGGACGGGCGCCGGATCGAGACCTTCGACGCGGCCGCCGTGCGCAAGCACGATCTGGTCACCTCGATGCTCGGGCGCGAGATGGACCAGGCCTACCCGGAACGCCCGGCGGCCCCGGGCGCCGATGCGGCGGTCCGCCTCGACGTGCGGCGCCTGCGCACGGACACGGGCGTCGAGGAGATGACCTTCACGGTCCGCGCCGGCGAGATCGTCGGGCTTCTCGGCCTCGTCGGAAGCGGTCGCACCGAGTGCCTCCGCGCCGTGTTCGGGCTCGACCCGATCATCGAGGGGGAGGTCCGCTTCGACGATCGCGACTGGGCGGGCCGCACGCCGAAGCAGTCGATCGATGCGGGCCTGGTGCTGGTGTCGGAGGACCGTCACAAGGACGGGCTCGTGCTGCAGCGCTCCGTGCGGGAGAACATGGCGCTCGCGAGCCTCGGCGCGCGGTCCCGCGGCGGCGTCATCGACGGTCGCCGGGAGCGCTCCCTCGCCGAGGAGCTCGCCCGCGCGCTGGAGATCCGGCCCCTCGACACCGAGCTCCCGGTCGGCTGGTTCTCCGGAGGGAACCAGCAGAAGGCCCTGCTCGGCAAGGCGCTGGCGGCGCGCCCGAAGGTGATCATCCTCGATGAGCCCACGCGCGGCGTGGACGTCGGCGCCAAGCGCACCATCTACGAGCTGATCGCCCGGCTCGCCGAGGAGGGGATCGCCGTGCTGCTGATCTCCTCGGAGCACGAGGAGATCATGGAGCTCGCCCATCGCGCCTACCTGGTCTCCGACGGCCGCACGTTCGCGGAGATCGTCCCCGAGCAGACCACCGTGGAGGACGTGCTGTTCCGGCTCTTCCACGTGACCCCCGGAGAGGAGGCGGCAGCGTGAGCGAGGCCGTCAACACCACGGCGACGCAGACGCGCGCCCGCAGGAAGTTCTCGATCACCGAGCTCGCGATCGAGTACGCGGTCCTGCTGCTGCTCGCGGCGATCCTGATCGCGCTCGCGATCCTGTCGCCGTCGTTCTTCACGTTCGGCAACATCGTGAACATCCTGAACCAGAACACCCCGCTCGTCATCATCGCGGCGGCCGGGACGTTCGTCATCATCTCGGGGAACTTCGATCTGTCGACCGGCGCCATCTACGGGGTCGCGGGGGTCGTCTCGGCATGGCTCGCCGTCACGACGGGCAATGTCTGGCTGGCCCTGCTCGCCGCGTCGGTGATCGGCCTGGTGCTGGGGGCGTTCAACGGCGTCGTGATCACGAAGCTGCGCGTCCACTCGTTCCTCGCGACGCTCGCCTCGTCGATGATCTTCACCACCATCGCGGTGCTGATCACCGGCGGCAGCCTCATCACCGTGACGACGCCCGGCTTCACCGCGCTCGGGCGCAACCGGATCGGCGGGATCTTCATCGCCGTCTTCGTGATGATCGTGGTCGTGGCGCTGCTGTGGTTCGTCCTGTCCCGCACGGTGTTCGGCCGTCATGTCTACGCGATCGGCGGCAACCCCGAGGCGGCGGAGCTCTCGGGAGTCCAGGTCACGAGGACGCGCATCGTCGTCTTCGTGCTGAGCGGCCTCGCGGCGGGCGCGGCGGCGGCGATCGGCGTCTCCCGGATCTCCTCGGGCCAGCCTCTCGCGGGCGCAGGGCTGGAGCTGAGCGCGATCGCCGCGGTCATCCTCGGTGGCACCAGCATCTACGGAGGCATCGGCGCCGTCTGGCGTTCGGTCGCGGGCGTGTTCCTCATCGCCCTCATCGGCAACGGCTTCGACCTGCTCAACCTCAATCCCCAGCTCAAAGACATGGTGACCGGCTTCATCATCCTCGCGGCCGTCGGCCTCTCGGCCGCCGGTCGCAGGAAACGCTGACCGCACCTCCATCCGGGTACCCGATCCGCTGGCGCGCCGTCGCCGCCGGGTTCCGCGGGCTGCCCGAAAACTCCTCGAACCCTCGGAAGGAACCCCTTTCATGTCCGAAAACATCCGCATCGCCGTCGACGTCGGCGGGACGTTCACCGACGTGGTGAAGCTCGTCCCCGAGACGGGAGAGCTCCGCTTCGAGAAGGTGCCGACCACGCCCTCGGAGCCCACGGCGGGAGTCCTCGCCGCCTTCGACAAGGCGGAGGCCGATCCGGCGCAGGTCTCGATGTTCAACCACGGCAGCACGCTGGGCCTCAACTCCCTGCTGACCCGGACCGGTGCCAGGATCGCGACCATCGCGACGCGCGGCTTCCGTGACGTCTACCTGCTCGGGCGCACCGACCGCCGGGTGATGTACGACATCGGCTACCGCAAGCCCGAAGCGCTGCTGGAGCGGTTCGACACCTTCGAGGTGGCGGAGCGCAGCATGTTCGACGGCTCCGTCGCCGTGCCTCTCGACGAGGACGACGCACGGGAGATCGCACGGGAGATCCGCCGCAGGGGCTACGACGCCGTCGCCGTGGCGTTCCTGCACGCCTACGCGAACCCGGAGCACGAGGTCCGCATGCGCGAGATCCTGACGGAGGAGGCTCCGGACCTCGAGATCACGCTCTCGCACGAGCTGTCGCGCGAGTACCGGGAGTACGAGCGCACCAGCACCGCCGTGCTCGACGCCTACATCAAGCCGATCATGCGCGGCTATCTGCGGGCGCTCGAAGGCGAGCTGGAGCGCCGCGGGTTCGGCGGGCGCTTCCTCATGTCGCGCTCCGGCGGCGGCGCGATGACGGCCTCGGCCGCGCGGGAGCAGCCCGTGAACCTCATCCTGTCGGGGCCGGCCGGCGGCGTCGTCGGGGCGGCCGCGTTCTCGAAGCTCATCGGGCGGCCGAACCTCATCACGATCGACATGGGCGGCACGAGCCTCGACGCCTCCCTCGTCCAGGACGGGAGCCCCGTCCTCTATCACGGCGCCGAGTTCGAGGGTCTCCCGATCAACACGCCCTCGCTCTACATCCACACGATCGGCGCCGGCGGCGGATCCCTGGGCTACCTGGACGAGGGTGGGGCGCTCCAGGTGGGGCCGAAGAGCGCCGGCGCGATGCCGGGACCGGCCGCGTACGGGCGGGGCGGAACGGAGCCGACGTTCACCGACGCGGCTCTCGCGATCGGCTACCTCGGGACCGACACCCCGCTCGGCGGCGAGCTCACGCTCGACCGCGAGAAGTCCCTCGCCGCGCTGGCCCCGATCGCGGAGACCCTGGGGCTGACGGTCACGCAGCTCGCCCGGGGCATGGTCCGCATCTCCAACACCAAGATCATGGGCGCCGTGCGCGCGATCACGATCGAGCTCGGGCACGACCCCAAGGACTTCGCCCTGCTCTCCTTCGGCGGGGGCGGCGGGCTGGTCGCCGTCGACGTGGCGAGGGATCTCGGGATCCCCGAGGTGATCGTGCCGCCCGGACAGGGAGCGTTCTCGGCGCTCGGCATGCTCATGGCGGACGTGCAGCACGACTACTCGCGCACGAGCCTGCAGGCGCTGCACGAGCTGGACGCCTCGGTCGCCGACGCGCTCTACGCCGGGATGGAGAGCGAGGCCCGCGAGACGCTGCGCGCGGAAGGGTTCGACGACGACCGGATGGTCTTCCACCGGGTCGTCGCCGTGCGCTACTCGGGGCAGGAGCACGCGGTCACGGTCACCTATCCCGAGGACGGATCCGATCCTCGCGAGGCGATCCGATCCGAGTTCAACCGCCTGCACGAGCGTCAGTACGGCCACGTCATGGATGACCCCATCGAGACCACGACGCTGCGCCTGAGCGCGCTCGGCATCGTCGACAAGCCGGATCTGCCGCACGTCGCGCGCCGATCCCCCGGGGACGGCCCGGCGTTCCGCACCCGCACGGTCGTGCTCGACGGCGACGAGACGGCCGAGTACGCGCTCGTCTCCCGCGAGGAGCTGCTGGCCGGCGACGTGATCGAAGGGCCGGCCGTCATCACCGAGCACACCGCGACCACGGTCCTGCATGCCGGCGACCGGCTCGAGGTCGGCGGATACGGCGAGCTCGTCATCTCGATCCAGTACGCACAGAAGGGAGCGTGACATGGCCGACGCCATCACGACGGAGATCATCAGGCACGGTCTGCTGGCCGCGGCGGAGGAGGTCGCGCGCAACCTCTGCCGCACCGCCTACAACACCGTGGTCTACGAGATCCACGACTACGGCATCGGGATCCACGACGCGCTCGGCGATGTCGTCGCCGACGCCCCGGGGATCGCGGTGTTCACGCGCGGGAACGACGCGGGCATCAAGCACTCGATCGAGTTCCTCGGTGCGGAGGCGATGGAGCCCGGCGACATCTTCATCCTCAACTTCCCGTACTGGTCGAGCGCCCACACCCTGGATCCGCTGGTCTTCGCGCCGATCCATGTGGACGACGTGCTCATCGGCTTCGCCTCCTGCCGCGTGCACATCACCGACCTGAACCAGAAGGATCCGGGCTATGTGCTGGACTCCACGGATCGTGCGCAGGAGGGCCTCATGCTGCCGGCCTCGAAGCTCTACCGTCGCGGCGAGCGCAACGACGACGTGTTCAACATCATCCGGTTCAACAGCCGCATGCCGAAGCACACGATCGGGGACATCCAGGCCCAGGTGTCCGCCTGCGTGACGGGCGTGCGGCGCACGCAGGAGATCGCGGCGAGGTACGGCGTCGACACGCTCACCGAGGCGATGCGGACGATCAACGACCACGGCGAGAAGCTGGCCAGGCTCGGCCTGGCGAAGCTCCCGAAGGGAACCTGGAGCGCCGTCGACTTCGTCGACGACGACGGGATCAACAAGGACGATCTCGTCAAGCTCCAGTGCACCGTGACGGTCACCGACGAGGAGATGGTGGTCGACTGGACCGGCAGCGCGGAGAACGTCGAAGGTCCGATCAATCTCCCGCCGGGGCAGACCGAGGCGCTCTCCAGCCTCATCTTCAAGGCGCTCACGACCCCCGACACCCCGGTGGTCGCGGGCAACTTCGCGCCGCTGCGGGTCGTCACGGTGCCGGGGTCGGTCATGCACGCGGTGTCGCCGATGCCGACGTTCACGCTGTGGACGGGCCTGCTCGCCGGGGAAGTGATCCTGAAAGCCCTGGCGCAGGGCATGCCGGAGCTCGTGCCGGCCTGCTCGGGCGGCGACGTCTGCTCGATGATGGGTCTCGGCACGAACCCGCGCACGGGCGAGCCGTGGCAGGAGGCGACGAACGAGGCGGTCGGCTTCGGCGGCACCGCGATGCACGACGGCGAGGACGGCATCATGCACCTCTCCGAACCGGGCTGCCGCAACAACCCGGTCGAGGTGCTCGAGGCCAAGTCGTCGATGATCATCGACCACTACGGCTACCGCACCGACACCGGCGGCGCGGGCCGGCACCGCGGCGGCGTGGGCGTGAGCAGGTCGTACCGCTTCACGGCCCCGGCCACGGGCATCTGCCTGGTCTACAAGACCAAGACGGATCCGTGGTCGATCGGCGGGGGCGGCGAAGGACGGCCGAACAGGGTCGTGCTGAACCCCGGGACGCCGCGCGAGGTCGTGCAGGGTGGCAGCTACAACCGGCTCGAAGCGGGTGACGTGCTCGTCAACCAGACCGGCGGCGGCGGAGGGTACGGGCACCCCTTCGACCGTGATCCCGCGGCGGTCGCCCGGGACGTGCGCAACGGCTTCGTCTCCGCGCAGTCGGCACGGCAGGACTACGGGGTCGTGGTGACGGCCGACTTCGGCGTCGACCACGCGTCGACCTCGGCGATCCGGGGCCGCTAGGCCCGGGACCGAGGGCAGGGGCGACCGCGCGGACCGGCCGCCCCTGCCCGCGGTGCGGGCAAAAAGATCCGATGATTGGATCGACATGGTCGAATCGATTCGATAGGATTGCTCGGTTCCGCTCACCTCCGTCCCCCGAAGAGCACTCATGGCCACGCCCCTCACCACCGGCCGCCCCTGGCGCGTCATCCTTGCCTTTGCCGTCCCCCTGCTGATCGGCAACGTCGTCCAGCAGCTCTATCAGTTCGCCGACGCGATCGTCGTGGGCCGGCACCTCGGCGTCGACTCGCTCGCGGCCGTCGGCGCGACGGGCAGCCTGATCTTCCTGCTGATCGGCTTCGCCTGGGGGCTCAGCAGCGGCTTCGCGATCCCGACCGCGCAGTCCTTCGGGGCCGGGGACCACGCCGCGGTGCGCCGGTCCGTCGTCACGGGCACGCTGCTGACCGCCGCGACGAGCATCATCATCTCGGTGGGCGCCCCGCTCGTGACCGCGCCCCTGCTCGCCCTGCTGCAGACGCCGGAGGTGCTCATGCCGGAGGCGACCGTGTTCACGCAGGTCACCTTCATCGGCGGCAGCACCGTGATGTTCTTCAACTACCTCTCCGCGGTGATCCGCGCGATCGGCGACTCCCGGACCCCACTCGTGTTCCTCACCGTCTCCTGCGCGCTGAACATCGTGCTCGTGATCCTCATGGTGGGCACCTTCGAGTGGGGCGTCGCGGGAGCCGCCTGGGCGACCGTCGTCGCACAGGGCGTCTCGGTCGTGCTGTGCCTCGTGTACGTCTGGCGCAAGCTCCCGGTGCTGCACGTGCACCGCGCCGACTGGCGGGTCGCCCGCGACGACATCGTGCAGCACCTGCGCCTCGGCCTGCCGATGGGATTCCAGGCCTCGATCATCGCGATCGGCACGATCACGGTGCAGGTCGCGCTCAACGTGCTCGGCCCGGACGCGGTCGCCGCGTATACGACCGCCTCGCGCGTGGACAGCATCGCGGTCGCGTTCCTCTCCTCGATCGGCCTGGCCGCGTCGATGTACGCCGCGCAGAACCTCGGCGGACGCCGGCCGGATCGGATCCGCCGAGGGGTCACCCAGGCGATCTGGATGGCCGTCATCACCGCTATCGCGCTCGGCGCGCTGCTGGTGCTGTTCGGGTCCTCCATGGTCCGCGTGTTCATCGGCGACGGATCCGACGAGGTCGTGCGCCTCGCCGCGCTCATGCTGCTGATCAACGGACTCAGCTACTCCGCGCTCGGCGTGCTGTTCGTGCTGCGCGGCGTGCTGCAGGGCCTCGGGCACACGCTCATCCCGACGATCACCGGCGTGATCGAGCTGGTGATGCGCGTGGCGGCGGCCGTCGTGCTCGGCGCGCTCATCGGCTACCCCGGTGTCGCGCTGAGCAACCCGCTCGCCTGGCTCGGCGCCGCGGCGCTCCTCATCCCCGCGTACGTGAAGGCGCACCGCGCGCTCGCCCGGATGCCCGTGGATCCGATCGAGGTCACCCCGACCACGGCGATCCCCGTGGTCGGACCCACCGACGGGTCGATGGTGGTCGACGCGGTCATCACGGCGCCGGTGCCCGTGATCAGGGCGAGGTCGCGCCTCAAGGTCGGGCGCCGCTGAGCGCAGCCCCGAGCCGGGTGCGGCGGCGGATCTCCGTCGATGCTTGCGGCGCGGGCGCAGGGCGCGCACCCTGGACTCCGGGGGGACATCGGCGCGCGAGGAGCTTCCCATGACCCAGCGGATCATTCCGAACATCTGGTGCGATCACGATGCCGAGGAGGCGGGGACCTTCTACGCCTCGGTCTTCGACCGCACCACGTCGCAGGTCGTGGCTCGCTATCCCGACGCCGGGCTGCCCGAGTTCCAGCGAGAGTTCGCGGGACAGCCCCTCACGGTCGACGTCTCGATCGACGGCTACCGGATCACCCTGATCAACGCGGGTGCCGAGTTCGCCCCGACGTCCGCGATCTCGTTCGTCGTGTGCGTGGATCCGCGCGCGTTCGGCGGGGACGAGCACGCCGCGCGCGGGTGGATCAACCGCGTCTGGACCCGCCTCGGCGAGGAGGGGCGCGTGCTCATGGACATCGGCGAGTACCGGTTCAGCGGGCTCTACGGCTGGATCGAGGACCGGTACGGGGTGAGCTGGCAGCTGAAGCTGACGGACGCGGTCGCAGAGCCCGAACCGCCGATCATTCCGATGCTGGTCTTCGGCGGGCCGCTGCAGAACAAGGCGGAGGAGGCCATCGCCTTCTACGGCGCGCTGCTGCCGCCCTCGGGGATCGTCCGCCAGGCGGAGCATCCGGTGACGGAGCCCCCTCGCACCGATCAGCCGATCACGTACACGGAGTTCCTGCTCGCGGGGCAGCGCTTCGCCGCGTTCGACTCGCCCGTCGACCGGGACCACCCCTTCACGCCCGGGATCTCCCTGCAGGTCGACTGCGAGGGGCAGGAGGAGATCGACCGGATCTGGGTCGCCCTCAGCGCCGTTCCCGCCGCCGAGCAGTGCGGCTGGCTCGTCGACCGCTTCGGGCTGAGCTGGCAGATCGTCCCGGCGAACATGGCCGAGCTCATGCAGCGCCCGAACGCCTACGAGCATCTGATGCAGATGGGCCGCCTCATCATCGCCGACTTCTGACCGGCTGCGATTCGAAGCGCGCGATCGGCGGCATCCCCGGTCGTTCTGCCGCCCGCTGCGCGCTTCGAACCGGATCCGGCCGGGTCAGCGGAGGGCGAGGAAGCCCAGGACGGCGCTCGCGACGGCGAGGACGGCGAGGACGATGGCCGGGGTGGCCGGCTCCTTGCGGCGCAGGTGCACGACGACCGCGCCGAGCATGATGACGGCGAGACCGGTGCCGGCGAGGGGCGTGAGGATCGGGGCGATCCCGGTCGCGAGCGGCAGGATCAGGCCGATCGCGCCGATGACCTCGAGCGCGGCGATCGCCTTGACCGAACCCGCGGAGAAGTCGTCGGTCCACGCCATCCCGCGCTCGGCGAGCACCGGCTTGGGCGTGAGCAGCTTCATGCCGCCGCCGCCCAGCATGGCGAGGGTGAGCAGCGCGTTGACGATCCAGAGGGCGATCAGCATGAGGTTCCTTCTTGTTATCGATCGTCACCTTGTTACGATCAGTAAGTAAAGGATGGAGCACCGTGGAGACGCGTGCAAAAGGCACATCGGTGTCACCGGCGCACAGCCGGAGAACCGCGACAGAACCGACCGGAGCCGTGCCGGCGCACGCGTCCGCCGGCCTCGCCGAGTACGAGCGCTCGTGCGAGGGGCACCCCGGCGGGCCGGAAGCGGGCCGGATGATCCGCGAGGTGCTCGACCGTGTGGGCGACAAGTGGTCCCTGCTCGTGGTCGCGACGCTCGGCGACGACGTCCTGCGCTTCAGCGATCTGTTCCGGCACATTCCGGGGATCTCGCAGCGCATGCTCACGCTGACGCTGCGTCAGCTCGAGCGCGACGGACTCGTGATCCGCACGGCCTACGCCGAGGTCCCGCCGCGCGTCGAGTACCGGCTCACGGCGCTCGGCGCCACCTTCGTCGAGATCGCGCACACGATCGCGCAGTGGGCGATCGCGAACCACTCCACGATCGAGCAGTCCCGCGCCGAGTACGACGCACGCTGACCGGGGCCGCGGACTCCGGCTCAGCGGTGGTCGCGGTCGTGGTGCTGCCCGGACTCGTCGCCGTTCGAGACGCGCTCGGCCTCGCGGGCGCGCAGGTCCACGCGGCGGATCTTGCCCGAGATCGTCTTGGGCAGCTCCGGCACGAACTCGATGATCCGCACCCACAGATGCGGGGAGAGCTGGCCGCGCGCGTAGGCGAAGATCGAGCCGGCCGTCGCCACGAGGTCGTCGTGCGCCGACGCGGTCAGCAGCACATACGCCTTCGGCACCGCGAGGCGGGTGGCATCGGGGCTCGGCACGACCGCCGCCTCCATGACGTCGGGGTGCTCGAGGAGCACCGACTCGAGCTCGAACGGCGAGATCTTGTAGTCGGAGGCCTTGAACACGTCGTCCGCGCGGCCGACGTAGGTCAGGTACCCCTCGGCGTCGCGGGTCGCGATGTCGCCGGTGTGGTGGAACCCTCCCTCGCGGGAGCGCGCGGTGGCCTCCGGATCCGCGTAGTACCCGGCCATCAGCCCGAGCGGGCGCTCGGCGAGGTCGAGGCAGATCTCGCCCTCGGCCGCGCCCTCGGCGTCACCGTCGACGCGCGCACCGGTGACCGGATCCACGAGCACCACGGGATAGCCCGGCAGCGGGCGTCCCATGGATCCGTCCTTCACGACCTGGCCCGGCGAGTTGCCCACGCAGGCGGTCATCTCGGTCTGCCCGAAGCCGTCGCGGATCGTGCCGCCCCACGCCTGGCGCACCCGGCCGATGACCTCGGGGTTCAGCGGCTCACCGGCGCCGACGAGCTCGCGCGGCGGGTGCGGGAGCCGGCCCAGATCCGCCTGGATCAGCATCCGCCACACGGTCGGCGGGGCGCAGAAGGTGGTGACGCGGTGCGTCTCCATGACCTCCATGAGCGTGTTCGCGTCGAAGCGCTCGTAGTTGTAGACGAAGACGGTGGCCTCGGCGAGGAAGGGCGAATAGAAGCTCGACCAGGCGTGCTTCGCCCAGCCCGGCGAGGAGATGTTCAGGTGCACGTCGTCCTCGCGCACGCCCAGCCACCACATGGTCGAGAGGTGCCCGACCGGATACGAGACGTGCGTGTGCTGCACGAGCTTGGGCCGGCTGGTCGTGCCGGAGGTGAAGTACAGCAGGCTCGTGTCGTCCGCCGGCGTCGGGCCGTCGGGCTCGAACTCATCCGGGGCGTCGTTCGATCCGGCGAAGTCGTGCCACCCCTCCGGCGCCGTGGCGCCCGTGCCCTCCGGCACCGCGATCCGCACGATCGAGGCCGGCAGGTCCGCCACGCGGTCCGCGAGCGAGGCGAGGGTCACGACCCCGCGCGCCTCGCCCTTCTCCGCGCGATAGGCGAGGTCCGCGGGGGAGAGCAGTGTCGAGGTGGGGATCGCGACCGCCCCGATCTTGGTGAGGCCGAGCATCGTCTCCCAGAGATCGATCGTGTTGCCGAGCATCACGATCACGTGGTCGCCGCGGCGGATCCCGAGTCCGTGCAGCCAGTTCGCGACCTGGTTCGAGCGCCGTGCCAGCTCGCCGTACGACCAGGTGCGGCTGGAGAGGTCGGCCGAGACGATCTGCACCGCGGGCCGGTTCGGCGTCTCGCCGGCCACCACGTCGAACCACTCCAGGGCGAAGTTGAATGCGCGCAGCTCGGGCCAGCGGAACGCGTCACGGGCGCCGGCGTAGTCGGTCGCGTGCGCGAGCAGCAGGTCGCGGGCGGCGCGGATCGCGGAGGTCGCCGCGGTCGCGGCACGGGGCTGGCTCATGGAGCCATCTTGGTCCGTCTGCGTTCGAAGCGCGAGAAATGCGGACCCGGGGCCCGGAACACAGCCCTTCTCGCGCTTCGAAACGGCGGGAACCGAGCGGCCGGGGGCCTTACGCTGGCAGGATCCCCTCCAACCCTGAACGGAGCCGCATGAGCGCGCACGAGAACGAGCTCTTCGTCCAGATCGGCAACGAGCCGCGCGACTACGCGTGGGGCCGGGTCGACGGCGTCGCCGGCGTGCTCGGCACGGCGGGCAGCGGCGGTCCCGAGGCCGAGCTGTGGCTCGGCGCGCACCCCGGGTCCCCGGCCCGCACGACGGACGGATCCCCCTGGCCCACGCTCCTCGACTGGGAGCAGCAGAGCGGGGCGAAGCTGCCCTTCCTGCTCAAGATCCTCGTGTCCGGCGGTCCGCTCTCGCTGCAGGCGCACCCCACCCCGGCCCAGGCCGAGGCCGGCTTCGCCGATGAGAACCGGCGCGGCGTGCCGCTCACCGCCGCGCACCGCAACTACAAGGACCCCTACGCCAAGCCCGAGCTGATCGTCGCCCTCGAAGACGGCTTCGAGGCGCTGTGCGGCTTCCGGCCGGTCGCCGAGATCCTGGCCGACGTCGACGCCCTCGCCGCCCGGGCCGGCTCCGACGCGCTCGCCCCCTGGCGCGAGGAGCTGAACGGGCCGGACGGGCTGCGCGCCGGGTTCTCCTGGCTGCTGGCCGGCGGTGCGGGCGTGGACCTCGCCGTCGCCGCGCTCGTGGTCGCGGCGTCCGGCGACGACCGCTTCGAGCTGCTCACGCGCCTCGCCGAGACGTACCCCGGCGACCCGGGGATCGCGGTCGCACTCATGCTGCGCCACGTCACGCTCGCCGCGGGGGAGTCGCTCTGGCTGCCCGCCGGCAACATCCACGCCTACCTGCGCGGCGCCGGCGTCGAGCTCATGGGTCCGAGCGACAACGTGCTGCGCGGCGGGCTCACGCCCAAGCACGTCGACACCGCCGAGCTCGAGCGGGTGCTGACGTTCACGGCCTCGGAGGACGACCACCTCGTGCCCGTCGAGGTCGCCGAGGACGTGCGCAGCTACCGCCCGCGGATCCACCCCTCGGGCGCCGACGTGCCGTTCGAGCTGCTCGCGATCACCGGCGACGCGACGATCGCGCTCGCCGGCCCGTCGATCGCGATCACCACGGACGGATCCTTCACGCTGTCCTCCGGCGGCGCGACCGCCGGCGTCCCGCGCGGCGCCGCCGTGTTCGCCACCCGCGCGGCCGACGTGCAGGTCGCCGGATCCGGGCGGCTCTGGATCGCGACCGCCGGCTGACCGCTGACCGCTAGCGTATGACCGTGAACCAGCCCTCCTCCCGTCGCGTCCTGGGGCTGTCCGTCCAGGAGTGGGCCCTCGTCGGGATCACCGTCATCTGGGGCGGCACCTTCCTCGTCGTGCACACCGCGATGCAGCACTCCGGGCCGTGGTTCTTCGTCGGGTTCCGGTTCCTCGCCGCCGCGCTGTTCGCCGCGGCGATCTTCTGGCGTTCGCTGCGCGGCATCACGTGGCGCGAGATCGGCGCGGGCGCGGCCATCGGCGCCGCGATCTACGGCGGCTACGGCCTGCAGACCGCGGGACTGCAGACGATCGACTCCAGCACCAGCGCGTTCATGACCGCGTTCTACGTGCCGCTCGTGCCGCTGCTGCAGTGGCTCGTGCTGCGCAAGCCCCCGCGCGCGCTCACCCTCGTCGGCGCGGGACTCGCGTTCATCGGCCTGCTGCTGGTGGCGGGCATCGGATCCCGCGGGATCCATCTCGGCGAGGGCGAGATCCTCACGCTCGTCAGCACCCTGCCGATCGCGGGCGAGATCATCCTGATCAGCCTGTTCGGCCGGCGATTCGACGTGGGGCGGCTCACCGTCGTGCAGCTGCTCACCGCGTCGCTCCTCGGCTTCGCGACCATGCCCGCCGTCGGCGAGAGCATCCCCGCCTTCGACCCGGTGTGGCTGTTCGCCGGTATCGGCATGGGCCTCGCGAGCGGCCTGATCCAGCTCACCATGAACTGGGCGCAGCGTTCGGTCTCCGCGACGCGCGCCACCATCATCTACACCGGCGAGCCCGTATGGGCGGGCGTGGTCGGGCGCATCGCAGGCGAGCGGATCCCGCCGCTCGCGATCCTCGGGGCGGCCCTCATCATCGCGGGCACCCTGCTCAGCGAGCTGCAGCCGCGGCGGAGGAACGGCCGCACCGCCGAGGATCCGGATCCGGAGCCTCGGGCCGGCGATCCGGATCCGGATGCGTCGGAGCTCGGCTCCCGAGCGGGCGCCTAGGATCCCGCGCGTAGACTGGCAGGGTCCGCCCGTCCATCGGGGCGGACCGAGAACCCGTCGGAGCGACTGCTGAGGCTTGGTCGCCGAGGCCGCTCGACGGGGACGAAGCACAGGGACCCGAGGATCCGTCATGCCCGCCACCCGCACGTTCCAGCTGCGCCACGTGCAGCTCGCGCGCGCCGCCTTCGCCGCGGTCGCGGCGCTCATGATCACCTTCTCCGCGAACCACTCCGCGGTC
Source organism: Microbacterium sp. NPDC089698 (assembly GCF_044749045.1). Lineage (NCBI taxonomy): Bacteria > Bacillati > Actinomycetota > Actinomycetes > Micrococcales > Microbacteriaceae > Microbacterium > Microbacterium sp. NPDC089698. The sequence goes on along the minus strand of NZ_JBIVHE010000009.1, from coordinate 118,023 downwards.
GTGGGGCTCTCGGTGTTCAGCGGGTTCGCCCTGGTCACCGCGCTCATCCACATGCTCGCCGCCTGGCTCGTCGCGCCCTCGGGGTGGCGCTGGCCGTACGTGCTGCTCGCGGTGATCGCGATCCTCACGGGCATGGCAGGCAGCATCCCCGCCTGGCGCACGACCCCGCTGTTCTTCGTCGTCGTGATCGCGTGGGGCGCGCTCGGCGGTCTCGTCGAGCTCATCGCCGGGATCCGCGCCCGCCGCCAGGCCCGCGCCGGAACCGCGCCGGCCGTCGTCGCCGACGGGGCCCGCGATGCCATCCTGATCGGATCGCTGGGGCTCGCCCTCGCCGTCGGCCTGCTGTGCGTGCCGACGACCTACGCGCTCAACTACTCCATCGCCGAGGCCGGCTCGTTCACGCTGACCGGGATCACCCTGGCCGTCGGGATCTTCGGCGCCTACGCCGCCATCGTGGCGGTCTTCCTCGGCATCGCAGGGCTCAGCCCTCGTGCCCGCACCGCTGGTGCCGGCACCGAAACCGCCGGCACGGCGCCGGCCGAGAACGAAGGATCCGCATGACCGAGAAGACCAGGCGCAGGGATCTGTTCCGACCGTTGCAGCTGGTCGGCCTGTCGCTGCTGTGCGGCCTCTTCGCCGGAGTCGTGACGCTGATCGCCACGGGCGCGTTCACCGACAAGGTCATGCGCATGGTCGACAAGGGCACTTACGGCGCCATCCCGCCGTGGAACCTCGCGTTCATCGTGACGGGCGGGATCTTCATCGCCGCCCTGCTGATCCTGTCGATCCTGATCCTCGCCGTCGACCCGTCGGACTTCACGAAGACGCACGACCGCCCCGTGCTCTACGACGCCGCCGACGAGTCCGTCGCCGGTCAGCAGGACGCCGCGGGAGCCGCCGCTGCCGCGGATGCGGGATCGGCCGGGACCGACGAACCCGCCGTCGGATCCGAGGCCGACGACGCCGACGACGCCTCGGGATCCGCGTCGCCCACCGCCTCCTGACGGGCGGGCCGGGAATAGCCCGCCCCCCACCCGGCTTGTGACGAAGGTGAGCATGACGATCGACCGCGCCTCCGTGGGCTTCCGCTCCGAGCGCGGGCCGGTGCTGCTCTCGCTCATGCTCGCGATGGGCCTCATCGCGATGGACGCCACGATCCTCGCGACCGCGGTGCCGAGCGTGGTGCGCGATCTCGGCAGCTATCAGCAGTTCCCGTGGCTGTTCTCGATCTACCTGCTCGCGCAGGCGGTGAGCGTGCCGATCTACTCCAAGCTCGCGGACACGGTCGGCCGCAAGCCGATCGTGCTGATCGGCATCGCGCTGTTCCTCCTCGGATCCATCCTGTGCGGCCTCGCGTGGAGCATGCCGTCGCTCATCCTCTTCCGGCTCCTGCAGGGCCTGGGCGCGGGGGCCGTGGGCCCGATGGTCGCGACCATCGTCGGCGACATCTACACGCTGTCCGAGCGGGCGGTCGTGCAGGGATACATCGCGAGCGTCTGGGCGCTGTCGTCCGTGGTCGGTCCGGCGCTGGGCGGTGTGTTCGCGCAGTTCGACGCCTGGCGGCTGATCTTCTTCATCAACATCCCGCTGTGCCTGATCGCGGCCTGGATGCTGCTGCGCCACTTCCACGAGCAGATCGAGAAGCGCCGGCACCGGATCGACTACACGGGCGCGGTGCTGCTGACGATCGGCCTCACGGCGATCATCGTCGGCGTGCTCGAGGGCGGGAACGCCTGGGCCTGGCTGTCGGCGCCGAGCCTGGCCTGCTTCCTCGGCGGGGCGATCGCCCTCGTGGTGTTCGCGTTCGTGGAGCGCCGTGCGGCCGAGCCGATCATCGACCTGCGGCTGATCTCGCGCCGCCTCATCCTCACCACGACGCTCGCGTCGCTCGCGATCGGCGCGCTGCTGACGGGCATCACGAGCTTCGCGCCGGCCTACCTGCAGGGCGCGATCGCGGTGCCGCCGCTGCTCGCGGGGCTCGCCGTGGCGGCCCTGACCCTGGGGTGGCCGCTCTCCGCCGCCAACGCGGGGCGGCTCTACCTGCGGCACGGATTCCGCTTCACCGCGCTGCTCGGAGCGTCGATCGCGACGGTCGGCGCGATCGGGCTGGCGTTCATCGGACCGTACCCGAACGCGTACGCGCTCGCGGGGGTCGCCTTCGTGATCGGCTTCGGCCTGGGCTGGACGGCGGCGCCCACCCTCATCGTCGCGCAGGCCTCGGTCGGCTGGGGCGAGCGGGGTGCGGTGACCGGCATGAACACGTTCGCGCGTTCCGCGGGCAGCGCCGTGGGCGTCGCCGTGTTCGGCGCGATCTCGAACGCCGTCATCGCGTCGGGCGCCGGATCCGGCGACCCGGCCACGGTCGTGCGCGCCTCGACGTGGGTGTTCATCGCGGCCGCCGTGACCGCGGCGCTCGTGCTGATCGCGGTCTTCGCGATGCCGAAGGACCGCGCGGGCGATCACGCCTGAGGCCTTCCCCGCCGGATCTCGCGGCGCGGCCCCTTCGCGGCTCGCGGTGCGGCGCGCGACGTCAGTCCTTGCCGAGCATCCGCATCGCGATCATCGCCACGGTCGCCACGGTCGCCAGGATGCCGATGCCGCGGATCCCGAGGGTGAGCCAGCGCGGGCGATCGCCCGGGAGCGGCGCGCCCGACGCGGCCGCGGAAGGGCCGGCGTACGCACGGAGCCGATCCGCGACCGCATCCAGCAGCTCGTCGACGGCATCCGCCTCGTAGCCCTCGCCGTGCAGTGGGACGTCCGTGAACTGCGCGAGCACGATCGACTCCGCCGAGAGGGCGCCAGGGCGGCCCTGCTCCCAGGAGCGCAGGGTCGCGGCGCACTCGTCGAGGAAGTCGTCCACCTCGTCGATCGCGTAGCGCGCGCCCGCTCTGCGGCGCGCGAGACGGGTGGCCGAGAGCCCTGCGCTGTCCATGCGGCTACTTCGCGAGCGTCTCCGCGAGTCCCACGTAGGTCGCCGGTGTGAGAGCCAGCAGGCGCTGCTTCGCGGCGTCGCCGATCTCCAGTCCCTGCACGAACGCGGCGAGCTCCGCGGCGCCCACGCGGTGACCGCGGGTGAGCTCCTTCAGCAGCGCGTACGGATCCTGGATCGTGGAGCGCCCCGCGACGACCTCGGCGCGGATCACCGTCTGGATCGCCTCGCCGAGCACCTCCCAGTTCGTGTCGAGGTCGGCGAGCAGCACATCGCGCGAGAGCGAGATCTCGGTGAGGCCGCGACGCAGGTTGTCCAGGGCGAGCAGGGAGTGCCCGAACGCGACGCCGATGTTGCGCTGCGTGGTCGAGTCCGTCAGGTCGCGCTGCAGGCGGCTCGTGACGAGCGTCTGCGACAGGGATCCGAGCAGGGCGCCGGAGAGCTCCAGGTTGGCCTCGGCGTTCTCGAAGCGGATCGGGTTGATCTTGTGCGGCATGGTCGAGGATCCGGTCGCGCCTGCGACGGGGATCTGGGCGAAGTAGCCGAGCGAGATGTAGGTCCAGATGTCGGTCGCGAGGTTGTGCAGGATCCCGCCCGCGTGACGGACGTGGTCGTACAGCTCGACCTGCCAGTCGTGCGACTCGATCTGCGTGGTGAGGATGTTGAAGTCGATCCCGAGGCCCTCGATGTACTCGCGGGCGATGAGCGGCCAGTCGGCGTCGGGCTCGGCGGCGAGATGCGCCGACCAGGTGCCGGTCGCGCCGGAGAACTTCGCGAGGTACTCGGATCCTTCGATCCGCGTGACCACGCGCTCCAGGCGCCAGGCGAACACGGCGAGCTCCTTGCCCATGGTGGAGGGCGTCGCGGGCTGGCCGTGGGTGCGCGACAGCATCGCGGCGTCGGCGTGCTCGACGGCGAGCTCGCGGAGCTTGGCGATCACGTCCTGCAGGGCGGGCAGCCACACGCGCTCGACCGCGCGCTTGACGGTCAGCGCGTAGGAGGCGGAGTTGATGTCCTCGCTCGTGCAGGCGAAGTGGGTGAGCTCGGCGATCGCGTCCAGGCCCAGCGCCGACAGGCGGTCGCGGACGAGGTACTCGACGGCCTTCACGTCGTGACGGGTCACCGCCTCCTTCTCGGCGAGCCAGTCGATCTCGGCCTGGCCGAAGTCGCGGTAGAGGCCGCGCAGGCGCTCCTTGTCGGCGTCGGCGAGGGGAGAGGTGCCGAACAGCGCGCGGTCGGTGAGCGCGATCAGCCACTCCACCTCGACCTCGACGCGGGCGCGGTTGAGCCCTGCCTCGGAGAGGTAGTCGGCGAGCGGGGCGACCGCGGCGCGGTAGCGGCCGTCGAGCGGGCTGAGGGGCTGCACGGGGAGCGAGGCGGTCACGGGAGTCCTCCGGGAAGAGTCGTGGATCCGGACCGCCGGTGTCACGGACGTGACGGTCGGATGGCGGGTTCGAGCTGACGGAAGAGGCCGTGGCTCGCGCTCTCGATCATACCGAGCACCTCATCGAACACCCGGGCGTCGGCGTAGTAGGGGTCCGGCACATCCAGCACGGACGGGTTGTGCTCGAACGAGAGCAGCAGGGTCACCTTGCCCTCCTCGGACTCGTCGCGCGCCCACTGCTTCAGGATCCGCTCATGCGTGCGGTCCAGGGCCACGACGAGGTCGTTCCCGGTGAAGGAGTCGTAGGTGAACTGGCGTGCGCGGTGCTTGGTCCCGTCGTAGCCGCGCCGGGCGAGGGCGTCGATCGTGCGGCTGTCGGCCTGCTCGCCCACGTGCCAGTCGCCCGTTCCGGCGCTCGTCGAGACGATCCGGTCGCCGAGGCCCTGCTTCGCCGCGATGTCGCGGAAGACCACCTCCGCCATCGGGGACCGGCAGATGTTCCCCGTGCATACGAAGATGACGCGGAACGGATCCGACTCGGTCATCCCTCCATTGTGCCGCACCGGATCCGCCGTCCCGCGCGCGGATTCCCGCCGCGGCATCGGATCCCACGATGCGCGGGGCGGCCCGTCCTCCACAGGCCGGGGCGCGCTCCTGGTCCGCACGGGTTGCGCGGCACCGCCCGCGGGGCGCTCCCGCGGTCGGCAGGCTGGCGGGCATGATCACCATCGCACCCGACGCCGCGCCGGGATCCTGGCTGCTCGCCGAGGCCCTGCTGCGCTGCGAGAGCGCCCGCGAGCGCCTCGAGGCGGCCGCCGTCGCACTGCAGGCGATCGAAGCGGGCTGCGGCTGGCGCGCGAGGAGCGTCGCATTCCTGCAGCGGGAGCTGGACGTCCAGGGGCGGGCGCTCGCCGCCGCGCGCGCGTCGCTGCCGTCGATCGAAGCGGCGCTGAGGGCGGGGTGAGCGCGGATGGCCGATGAGATCGAGATCACGCACGGCGGTGTGATCGCCGTCGATCCCGACCTGCTGCGGGCGACGGCCGGCCGGGTGCGCGTCGAGGCGGCGGAGGTCGCGGACGCACGACAGGATCTGCTCGCGATCCCCGGTCTCGTCGATCGTGTCCCTCTCGCCGGCGGGATCCCCGCGCTGTGGTCGGTCGTGACGCAGCTGCAGGACGTCCGGGACGCGCTGGAACGGCTCGCCGGCGGCATCGGCACGATGGCCGACGTCTTCGAGCTGGCCGATCTGCGCGCCCGGCGGGCGATGCTCGATGCGGACGATGTCGCGGCCGCCCGCGACCTCCGTCGCCGTGAGGAGCGGCTCCTGGCCGGCGACGCGACACTGTCCGCGCTCGACGAGCGGCTGCGGCGGAACTGGCGGCAGGGTGTCGGCGAGGGCTTCGTCCCCGGCGCGCCGGGAACCCCGCCCGGATCCGCGGGCGACGCGCTCCTGCTCGGGTCCAGTCCCGCACTGCTCCTGCTCCAGGGACTGCGCGGGTGGAACGCGCGGGTGTGGGCTCAGGGGGCGCAGCGCCTCATGACCTCGGTCGCGGCGGAGAACGGCGTGGTGCGCCCGGCGCCGCTCGCGCCCGCGCCGGGTCTCGTGATGATGGCCGATGCGCGCAGCCCGGCGGGTGTCGGCCCCCGGCCCGGGGACGTGGTGGTCGACCGCGGCCCCGCCGCCGCGATCCCGGCCGGTCCCGCGTCGCTCGCCGGGGCGGTGTCGCGGATCCCCGCCGGGCGGTCCTCACAGGTGCGCGTCGAGACCTACCGGATGGAGGACGGCACGCAGCAGTTCGTGGCCTACATCGACGGCACCCGTGGCGGGTCCGCCGCCGAGCCGTGGTCCTACGCCTCGAATCTGCGGATGTACGCGGAGCACGCCGAGGCCGACTCCTCCAGGGCCGTGGTCGAGGCGCTGCGCGACGCCGGCGCGAGCGCAGAGACCCCCGTGGACCTGGTGGGCTACTCGCAGGGCGGCATGATCGCGGGGCTGGTCGCGCAGTCCGGCGAGTTCGACGTGCGGTGCGTCGTCACGGTGGGATCGCCGATCGAACCCGTGCTGCCGGGCGACGTGTTGAGCGTCGCCGTCCGGCACACGGACGATCCCGTCGCGGGCCTCGCGGGCGGCGGCAGTGCGAACGGGACGGGATCCCCGGACAGCCTCGTCATCAGCCGCACGTTCGCCGCCGGTCACGGGACGGATCCGCGGATCCCGGCGCACCTGCTCGACGGCTACAGCGAGACCGTGCGCCGCGCCGAGGCGTCCGGAGACGCACGGATGCAGGCGATCGTCGAGCACTTCGCGGTGCTCGACACCGCGACGTCGATGACGTCCACCGACTACACGGCCCGTCGTGTCACCGGATGAGGAGGCGTCCGCGCCGCGGCCTCAGCGGTCGCGGTCCCGCCGCTGCGGGCGCAGGATCGCGTTGAAGATCGCGTTGATCACCGCGATGAGGAACGCCGCGACGATCGTCCAGCCGAAGCCGCCGAGCGCCAGGCCCCAGCCCCAGAAGCCGGTGATCCAGGCGGTGAGCCAGAGCAGGAAGCCGTTGATCACGAGCGAGATCAGGCCGAGCGTGAGGATGTACAGCGGGATCGCCACGATCTTCACCACGGTGCCGACGATCGTGTTCACGATCGCGAAGACGGCGCCGATCGCGAGCAGCGTGACGAGCAGCGGGACCATGCCGCCCGGGGGATAGGGGGTGACCGAGACCTCCAGGACCGTGATCAGACTCACGACCCAGACGGCGAAGGCGTTCACGATGACGCGGATGAGGAACCTCATGGTGCCGATTGTCGCATCCGCACCCGGGATCCGCCCAGGAATCCGCCGGGTCCTGCGGGCAGGTCGATCCGCTGCCGCGTCCTCGGCCGGAACGGCCCGGCGCGCCGGATCTAGACTCGACGCGTGAGCGATGAGATCCTGCCCCGCATCCGTGAAGAGATCGCGGCCCTTCCGCCGTACCGCCAGGGCAAGCAGGCCGGTGCCGACGCGTTCAAGCTGTCCAGCAACGAGAACCCCTTCGACCCGCTGCCCTCGGTCCTCGCCGCGCTCTCCGACGCGACGCCGATGAACCGCTACCCCGACGCGACCGCGGGTGCGCTGCGCGCGCGCCTCGGCGAGCGATACGGCGTCGCGCCCGATGCCGTGCACGTCGCCTCCGGCAGCGTCGCGATCCTGTACCAGCTCGTGCTGGCCGCGGCGACCGTCGGCGACGAGGTCGTCTACGCGTGGCGCTCCTTCGAGGCGTATCCCGGACTGCCGCTCGTGGCCGGGGCGACCGGGGTGCAGGTGCCGCTCACCGCCGATGCCCGTCACGACCTCGACGCCATGGCCGCCGCGATCACCGAGCGCACCCGCGTGGTGATCGTGTGCACGCCCAACAACCCGACCGGTCCGATCGTCACGAGCGCCGAGTTCGCGGCCTTCGTCGAGAAGGTGCCGCAGGATGTGCTGATCGTGCTCGACGAGGCCTACGCCGAGTTCGTCACCGCGCCCGACGCCGTCGACGGCCTGGCCGAGCGCATCTTCGAGGCGCACCCCAACGTCGTCGTGCTGCGCACGTTCTCCAAGGCGTACGGGCTCGCGGGCCTCCGCGTCGGCTACGCGATCGGCCACCCGCGCGTGCTGGACGCGGCCCGCACGACCGCGATCCCGCTGTCGGTGACCGCGGCCGCGGAGCGCGCCGCGATCGCGAGTCTCGACGCCGAGGACGAGCTGCGCGCTCGCGTCGCCGTGATCGTCGAGCGCCGCGCGGAGCTGGTCGAGGGCCTGCGCGCCCAGGGCTGGGACGTGCCCGACGCCCAGGGCAACTTCGTCTGGCTGCCGACCGGCGAGGCGACCGCCGACGTCGCGGCCGCGTTCGAGGAGGCCGGCCTCATCGTGCGCGCGTTCCCCGGCGACGGGATCCGCATCTCCGTGGGCGAGGCGGAGTCGTTGCCCCGCGTGCTCGCCGTCGCCGCCGCACAGCGCCCCTGACGCGTCGCGCGCCCGGCGGGGCGCCCGCACGCCCGGGACGCCCGGCACGGATGCACGACGCGGGCACGGATGCACGACCGATCCGGCGGATCCGTCGTGCATCCGTGTCAGGATCCTGCATCTGTCGCTCGACGGGCTGGGCGGAGGGCCGATCCGATGCAAGGCGTCCCACGCAAAAAGCTAGGGGGACCTGGCATTAATGCATGGGACACCTGGATATCCTCGAGCCAGCATGAGTCCGTGGGGATCGTCACAGCGGCCCGCTGATCGTTTGTGCGCACCCTCCACTGCGAAGCCGGAATCCTCGGTTAGCGTAGACAAGGTGACTGACGCCGATATCCCCACCGTCCGCGTCCTCGATGCCGACGGCCGCTTCGCCCCGAACCCCGCCGCGGAGGAGTATCTGCCCCTCATCGAGGCCCTGCCCGACGGCGACCTGGAGCAGTTCTACCGGGACATGGTCGTGATCCGCGCGATCGACACCCAGGCCACCAACCTGCAGCGCCAGGGCCAGCTCGCCCTGTGGCCGCCGAGCCGCGGGCAGGAGGCCGCCCAGGTCGGATCGGCCCGCGCCGCCCGCGCCCAGGACACGATCTTCCCCTCCTACCGCGAGCACGCCGTCACCCGCATCCGCGGCGTGGATCCGGTCGACATCATCAAGCTCATGCGCGGCACCTCGAACGGCGGCTGGGATCCGACGGATCCCCGCAACGGCAACACCCGCATCTACACGCTCGTGCTCGGGTCGCAGACCCTGCACGCGACGGGCCTCGCGATGGGGATCGTCTTCGACGGGAAGTGCGGATCCGGCGACGTCGATCGCGACCAGGCCGTGATGGTCTACTACGGCGACGGGGCGTCGAGCCAGGGCGACGTGCACGAGGCGATGGTGTTCGCCGCGAGCTACCGGACGCCGGAGGTGTTCTTCCTGCAGAACAACCACTGGGCGATCTCGGTGCCGGTCAAGACCCAGTCGCGCGTGCCGCTCGTCCAGCGCGGCACCGGCTACGGGATCGAGTCGATCCGCGTCGATGGCAACGACGTGCTCGCGAGCTGGGCCGTGACCCGCCGCGCGCTCGACGAGGCGCGCACGGGCGACGGGCCGCGCGCGATCGAGGCCGTCACGTACCGGATGGGCGCGCACACCACGAGCGACGACCCCACCAAGTACCGCGGCAGCGACGAGGAGCAGGAGTGGGCGCTGCGGGATCCGATCGCCCGCATGCGCGCGTTCCTGGAGAACCGGGGAGCCGCCGGATCCCTCTTCGCCGACGTCGAGGCGGAGGCGGCGGATGCCGCCGAGGATCTGCGCGTGCGCACCCTCGAGCTCGTCTCGCCGACCGCCGAGGCGATCTTCGACAACGTGTACAGCGACCCGCACCCGCTCATGGCGGAGCAGAAGGCGTGGCAGGCGCAGTACGAGGCTTCCTTCCAGGAGGGTGACCGATGACCACGGTGGACACGACCAGGACCGGCATCGAGACGATGCCCTTCAGCAAGGCCCTGAACGCGGGCCTGCGCAAGGCGATGGAGGATGACGATCGCGTCCTCCTCATGGGCGAGGACATCGGCAGCCTCGGCGGGGTGTTCCGCGTCACCGAGCACCTGCAGCGCGATTTCGGCCCGCAGCGGGTGCTCGACACCCCGCTCGCCGAGTCCGGCATCGTCGGCACCGCGATCGGCCTCGCGATGGGCGGATTCCGTCCCGTCATCGAGATCCAGTTCGACGGCTTCGTCTTCCCCGCCTTCGACCAGATCACCACGCAGCTCGCGAAGATCACGGCCCGCCACGAGGGCCGGATCTCGATGCCGATCGTCATCAGGATCCCCTACGGCGGGCACATCGGCGCGGTCGAGCACCACCAGGAGAGCCCGGAGACGTACTTCGCGCACACTCCCGGCCTGCGCGTGGTCTCGCCGTCCACCCCGAACGACGCCTATTGGATGATCCAGGAGGCGATCGCCTCGAACGATCCGGTGATCTTCCTCGAGCCCAAGAGCCGGTACTGGCCCAAGGGCGAGGTCGACCTGTCCGCCCCCGCGCTCCCGCTGCACGCCTCGCGGATCGTCCGCCGCGGCTCCGATGTCACCCTCGTCGGGCACGGTGCGATGGTCTCGACGCTGCTCCAGGCCGCCGCGCTCGCCGAGGCCGAGGGCACGAGCTGCGAGGTCGTGGACCTGCGCTCGCTCTCGCCGGTCGACTACGGGCCGCTCCTCGACTCGGTGCGCTCGACGGGCCGCATGGTCTACGCGCAGGAGGCCCCGGGCTTCGTGAGCCTGGGCAGCGAGATCGCCGCGACCGTCATGGAGCGCGCCTTCTACGCGCTCGAGGCCCCCGTGCTGCGCGTCTCGGGCTACGACACCCCGTTCCCGCCCGCGAAGCTCGAGAGCACCTACCTGCCGGATCCGGATCGGATCCTCGAGGCCGTCGACCGGTCCCTCGCATACTGATGCCCCAGCCAGTGGTCGTTGAGCGAGCGAAGCGAGACGAAACGCGGTCTCCTGCGAGGTCTCCCCGTTTCGTCTCGGTCGCCTTCGGCCTCCTCGCTCAACGACCCCGTGTGAAAGGATCCCGACCATGAGCACCCAGACCTTCACCCTCCCGGACGTCGGCGAGGGCCTGACCGAGGCCGAGATCGTCACGTGGCGGGTCGCCCCGGGCGACGCTGTCGCGGTCAACGACGTGATCTGCGAGATCGAGACCGCCAAGTCCCTCGTCGAGCTGCCCTCGCCGCATGCGGGCACGGTCGGCGAGCTGCTCGTGCCCGAGGGGAGGACGATCGACGTCGGCACCCCGATCATCACGTTCGTGACGGGAGCGGCCGAGCCGGCCGCCCCGGCCGCCGCGCCCCCGGCTCCGGCCGCGGAGGAGGGATCCGGATCCGTGCTCGTGGGATACGGCTCCGGCGCGGAGGCCACGTCGCGGCGCCGCCGCCCCGCCGAGCGCCCCGTGCGCTCCACGGTCGGCGTGATCGCGAAGCCGCCGATCCGCAAGCTCGCGCGCGACCTCGGCGTCGACCTCACCCAGGTCGCCCCGACCGGCGCGGACGGCGAGGTCACCCGCGATGACGTGATGCGCCACGCCGAGCAGGCGAGCGTGTTCCGCAACATCCAGACCCCGGAGTGGGGCGATGTGCGCGAGGAGACCGTTCCGGCGCCGCAGTCCGCCCCCGTGGGCCTCGCCCGCGGGATCTCGCCGGCCCGGGCCGGCGCCGATGAGAGCCGCACCGAGTCGATCCCGGTCAAGGGCGTGCGCAAGGCGACGAGCTCGGCCATGGTGCAGAGCGCCTACTCGGCCCCGCACGTGACCGTGTGGAAGGAGGTCGATGCGACCCGCACCATGGAGCTCGTGAAGCGCCTCAAGGCATCGCCCGACTTCGCCGACATCAAGGTGTCGCCGCTGCTGATCGTCGCCCGCGCGGTGATCTGGGCCGTGCGTCGCACCCCGATGGTCAACGCCGCGTGGATCGACACCGCCGACGGTGCCGAGATCGCGGTGCGCCACTACGTGAACCTCGGCATCGCCGCGGCGACCCCGCGCGGCCTGCTCGTGCCGAACATCAAGGACGCGCAGGAGATGGGCATGAAGGACCTCGCCCGTGCTCTGAACCGACTCACCACGACGGCGCGCGAGGGCAGGTCGACGCCCGCCGACCAGCAGGGCGGCACGATCACGATCACCAACATCGGCGTGTTCGGGATGGATGCGGGCACACCGATCATCAACCCCGGCGAGGCCGGCATCGTCGCCATGGGAACGATCAGCCAGAAGCCGTGGGTCGTCGACGGCGAGGTGCGCCCGCGCTGGGTCACGACCGTGGCCGGATCCTTCGACCACCGCGTCGTGGACGGCGACGGCATGAGCCGCTTCATCGCCGACGTCGCCGCCGTTCTCGAGGAGCCCGCGCTGCTGGTGGACTGACCGCGGATCACCGCGTCGTCCGGGGTCGATCCGTGAGGGCATGGCGTTTCGTCTCGGTCGCCTTCGGCGTCCTCGCTCGACGACCGGGGGTGGACCGGGAACGCTCAGCGGTGCAGGCGCTGCGCGACGAGCCGCGGCAGGCCGACGGTCCTGGCTGAGGCAAGAGCCGTGGACACCGCGCCGGTGAGCACGATGTCGGCGCCGAGGTGCGAGCGCAGGATGGTCGGCGCGGGCAGGTGGAGCAGAGGGCGCAGCACATCGCGCGCGGCGTCGAGCACCGGCTCGATGGCATCGGCGATCGCGCCGCAGACGATCACGCGCTCGGGGTCGTAGGTGCTGCCGAGCACCGCCACGACGCGCGCGAGGTAGTCGCCCGCGCCGCGCACGACCTGCGCCGCGTCGGGATCCCCGGACGCGGCGAGGGCGAGGACGGGCTCCGCGCTCAGGCCGCTCGCAGCGAGCGCGGCCAGCGCTCCGCCGGCCGCGGCCTCCTCGGAGGCGAGCAGCTCCTCGGCGATCCGCGTGATCGCGGGTCCGAGCCCCTCGGCGGAGCCGACGCCGCGCACGTGGTCCAGCAGCACCATCTCGCCCACCCCGCCGTGCGCCCCGTGCAGGATGTGGCCGTCGACCACCGCCCCCGCGCCGAACCGCTCGCCCGCGATGAGCGCGATGTAGTCGCGGCAACCCGTGGCCTGACCGAGGTCGCCCTCGGCGGCGGCGGCGAGCACGGCGTCGTTCTTGATCTCGACCACCGGCGCCCACCCGGCCAGCACCTCGGCGAGGCCGGGGTTGGTGCGTTCCCAGAAGCCGTCGGGGTGGGGCGGCGAGGAGCCGTTCCGTGCCACCGGGGCGGCGACGCCCGCGCACAGCGCGAGGACGCGGTCGCGGGGCACGCCGCTCGAGGCGAGCGCCGCGTCGAGGTGGCGCAGGATCGCGGCGCGGCGCTGCCCCACGGTGTGCTGCGGATCCAGGTCGGCGCGCACCTGCGCGAGCGGGGTGCGCGCGAGGTCGGTCACGGTCACGCCCAGGTGCGTGTCGCCCGCGTCGAGCGCGATCACGGCGCCGAGGTCGGCGGGCAGCTCGAAGCGCCGGGCCGGGCGGCCTGCCGAGTACTCGCCGGCGTCGCGGGCGTTCGCGAGCTCGCGGACGACGCCCGTCTCGACGAGCGTGTCGATCGCGTCGATCGTGGTCGAGCGCGTGAGCGAGGCCCCCGCCATCGCCTCCGTGGCGGTGAACGGGCCGCGGCCCCAGGCGAAGTCCAGCACCTGGCCGAGGCTCGGCCGGGTGGCGCCGACGTCGGCGGCGGATGTCGACATGATGCTTGACCTCTCGGTGGACCTCTGTCAGAGTAACCCTTGCCCGAGTTAATTCGGGAACAAAATCTAATCTCCGGAACAAGGATCCGCCGGTCGTGCCGAGAAGCGCACGACGAGCCGGGCCGCCGGAAGGGACGAGGACAAGGGTGTCTGGAAGAAGCACGCGGATCGCGAGGGCGCTCGCCGCCGTCGCCGCGCTCGCCGTCGCCGGGGGAGCCCTCGCCGGCTGCGCCCCGGCCGACGGGCGCGAGACGATCCGCTTCACGTTCAGCAAACGCGAGGCGATCGACTTCATGACCAAGAAGGTCGCGGAGTACAACGCCTCGCAGGACCGGGTCCGCGTCGTGATCGACACCTCGGGCGTCGACGTGGTCTCGGCGAGCTTCGTGCGCGGCAACCCGCCCGACCTCATGCTCGCCAACTACAACATGGAGGTCGCGCGCTTCGTCTCGCGCTGCGCGCTGAGCGACCTCAGCGCCACGAAGGCTGCCGGCGAGATCGCCGCCACGTACCAGCCGCTGCTCGATCAGTACGGCACCTGCGCCGGCCGCACCAGCGCGCTGCCCTACTCGGTCATGGCGGCGTCGGTCATCTACAACAAGCAGATCTTCGCCGAGCACCACATCGCGGTGCCGACGACCTGGGACGAGCTGATCGCCGCCTGCGACGCGCTCAAGGCCGCCGGTGTCACGCCGTTCTACGCGACGCTCAAGGACGACTGGACCGTCGGCCAGGGCTGGTACGACTATGCGGCGGGCGGATCCGTCGACGTGCTCGACGTGTTCCAGAGGCTCAACGCCGAGGGCGCGAAGGTCGGACCCGACTCCGCGACCTCCTTCTCGAAGGAGTTCGCCGCACCGATGGCGAAGATGCAGCAGCTGCTCGGGGCCTATGCGAACAAGGACGCGGCGAGCCGCGGCTACGGCGACGGCAACCTGGCCTTCTCGAAGGGCCAGGCCGCGATGTACCTGCAGGGCCCCTGGGCGTTCAGCGAGATCGCGAAGACCGCGCCCGACCTGCCGCTCGGGACGTTCCCGCTGCCGATGACGGACAGCGCCTCCGACCTCAAGGTGCGCGTCAACCTCGACCTCGCCGCGATGATCCCCGAGGGCTCGCACCACAAGGCCGCCGCCCGGGACTTCCTCGAGTACCTGTATCAGCCGCAGAACATCGAGGCGTACAACGCGTCGCAGCTCGGCTTCGCGCCCACCACGTCGGCGCCGGCGCCCGACGACCCCCGCGTCGCCGGGATGATCCCGTACGTCGACGAGGGGCACGTCTACCAGGGGCCGTCCGTGCTCGTGCCCAAGACGATCCCCGTCTTCAACTACGCGCAGGCCATGGCCCTCGGCGCGAAGCCGCAGACGACCCTCGCCACGATGGACGCCGACTGGGCGCGGCTCGCGTTCCGCGCACCGGCCGCCCGCGACACGAAGGGGGCCGCGCAGTGAGCACCACGACCACGATCGTCACCCAGGGCGACCGCACGGTGCGCCGCAGCACGCGCCGCGTCGAGCCGATCTACTACCTGTTCCTGCTCCCGAGCCTGCTCCTGTTCACGCTCGCGATCACCGTGCCCGCGGTCATCGGCATCTTCTTCAGCTTCACCGACTCGATCGGGATCGGCGACTGGAGCTTCAACGGCGTGACGAACTACGTCGCGGCGTTCAGCGATCCGGCCATCCTGCAGAGCTACCTGTTCACCTTCGGGTTCTCCCTCGCCACGGTGGTGGTGGTGAATGTGATCGGCTTCCTGCTCGCGGTCGGCCTCACCTCTCGGATCCGGTTCACGACGGGGCTGCGCACGATCTTCGTGATCCCGATGGTGATCTCCGGCATCATCATCGCCTACGTCTTCAACTTCCTGTTCTCGAACTCGATCCCCGGGCTCGGGAACGCGACCGGCCTGGAGTGGCTGCAGACCAGCATCCTCGCCAACCCCGACCTCGCGTGGGTCGCGATCGTGATCGTCACCGCGTGGCAGGCGATCCCCGGCACGCTGCTCATCTACATCGCAGGCCTGCTCTCGGTGCCCGGCGAGGTCTACGAGGCGGCCGCGATCGACGGGGCCTCGAAGGCCCAGCAGCTCACCAGGATCACCGTGCCGCTCGTGTTCGGCTACGTGGTGATCAACGTGATCCTCGGGTTCAAGGGCTTCCTCAACGCCTACGACATCATCGTCGGCCTCACCAACGGCGGCCCCGGCACCGCGACGCGCAGCGTGGCGATGACGATCATCGCCGGCTTCAACGGCGGCGACTACGCCTACCAGATGGCGAACGCGACCATCTTCTTCGTCGTCGCCATCCTCATCTCCCTCCTCCAGCTCTCGCTGACGCGCGGAAGGAACGCCCTCTGATGTCGGCTCAGACCCTGCTCACGACCGAAGCGATCACGACCGAGGCGCTCACCGCCGGATCCACCGGAGGCCGCCGGCCTCGCATCCGCCGGGAGCGCGTCAACTGGTCGGGCACGATCATCCTGATCCTGTGCGCGATCACGGTGCTGCTCCCGCTCTACGTCACGATCTCGATGGCGTTCAAGACCACGAACCAGGCCGTCGACGGCAATGCCTTCTCGCTGCCCGCACCGTTCTCGATCGACGGCTTCGTGCAAGCCTGGAACCTCACGACGTTCCCCGTCGGCGCCGGGATCTCGCTGTTCGTCACCGCGGGCACCGTGGTGCTCACGATCGTGCTCGCCGCCTTCGCGTCCTATGCGATCGTGCGCAACTGGGACCGGAAGCTGTTCCGGTACTCGTTCTTCTACCTGCTCGCCGCGATGTTCATCCCGTTCCCCGTGGTCGCGCTGCCGCAGATCCAGCTCACCGGGCTCGTGCACCTGGACAACCCGTTCGGGGTGGTCATCCTCGCCACGATGTTCCAGCTGAGCTTCAGCGTGCTGCTGTTCACCGCGTTCCTGCGCTCGATCCCGCTCGAGCTTGAGGAGAGCGCCCGCATCGACGGGGCGAGCACCTGGCAGACGTTCTGGCGGATCATCTTCCCCCTGCTCGGCCCCATGAGCGCCACGGTCGGCATCTTCGCGTTCCTCTACGCCTGGAACGACTTCATGATGCCGTCGCTGATCATCTCGGATCCGGCCTTGCAGACGCTGCCCGTGAGGCAGAACCTGTTCCAGACCCAGTTCAGCAACAACTACAACGTGTCCTTCGCCTCGTACCTGATGGCCATGGCCCCCGCGATCGTCGCCTACCTGTTCACGCAGCGCTGGGTGATGGAGGGCGTGACCCAGGGCGCCGTCAAGGGCTGACCGCGCCTGCGCCCGAGACCACCGAACCGCAAACCCCGGAAGGGAACCCCATGACCGATGCAGTCCTCACGACCGACGCCCTCGTGACCGGATCCGCCGACGCCGCCTGGTGGCGCCAGGCCGTCGTCTACCAGGTCTATCCGCGCAGCTTCTCCGACACGAACGGCGACGGGCTCGGTGACATCCGCGGCGTCGTCGAGAAGGCCGACTACCTCGCCGGCCTCGGCGTCGATGCAGTGTGGCTGAGCCCGTTCTATCCGTCCGAGCTGGCCGACGGCGGCTACGACGTCGCCGACTACCGCGATGTGGATCCGCGCCTGGGCACCCTCGCCGACTTCGACGACATGATCGCGGCCCTGCACGGTCGCGGCATCAAGGTGATCGTCGACATCGTGCCGAACCACTCGTCCGACCGGCACGCCCTGTTCCAGGCCGCACTCGCCGCGCCCAAGGGCTCGCCGGAGCGCGACCGCTACATCTTCCGCGACGGACTCGGCGAGAACGGCGAGCTGCCGCCCGCGGACTGGACGAGCGTCTTCGGCGGCGCCGGCTGGGAGCCGGTCGGCGACGGCCAGTGGTACTTCCACTTCTTCGCCAGGGAGCAGCCCGACTTCAACTGGGACAACCCCGACGTGCACGCCGAGTTCCTCGCCACGCTGCGCTTCTGGTCGGATCGCGGGGTCGACGGCTTCCGCATCGATGTCGCGCACGGCCTGAGCAAGGACCTCCCGGAGGTGCTGCCGAGCCAGGCGGAGCTCGACGCGATGGACACGACGGACGGGCAGCACCCGATGTGGGATCGCGACGCCGTGCACGACATCTACCGCGAGTGGCGGCAGGTGTTCGACGAGTACGACCCGCCGCGTATCGCGGTGGCCGAGGCGTGGGTGGCCACGGCCGAGCGCCGGGCGAAGTACGCGACCCCGGACGGGCTCGGCCAGGCGTTCAACTTCGACCTGCTCGAGGCGGACTTCGATGCCGCGCAGTTCCGGCACATCGTGACCGACAACCTCGCGCAGAGCGAGGCGACCGGATCCAGCTCGACCTGGGTGCTCTCGAACCACGACGTGGTGCGCCACGCCACCCGCTACGGGCTGGCGCCGCTGAACGGGCGCGACGTCAAGCAGGGGTCCGCATGGATCCTCGCGGGCGGTCCCGCCGACCAGGTCGACCTGGAGCGGGGCGGACGCCGCGCGCTCGCCGCGTCGCTGTTCCTGCTCGGCCTGCCCGGCAGCACCTACCTGTACCAGGGCGAGGAGCTCGGCCTGCACGAGGTCGCCGACATCAAGCCGGAGGACCGCCAGGATCCGGCGTTCTTCCGCGGGGCCGACCCCGATCGCGACGGGCTCGGCCGCGACGGCTGCCGCGTGCCGCTGCCCTGGGCGCGCTCAGGATCCTCGTTCGGGTTCGGCGCCGCGGGCGCCCACATCCCGCAGCCGGCCTGGTTCGCGGACTACGCGGTCGAGGCCGAGGACGCGGATCCGGCGTCCTCGCTCAACGCCTACCGTCGCGCCCTCGCCCTGCGGCACGAGCTGCAGACCGGCGAGAGCCTGGACTGGATCGAGACGGGCCGCGACGACGTGCTCCGCTTCGTGCGCCCGAACGGCTGGCAGGTCGTCACGAACTTCGGCACCGAGCCGTTCGCGCTCGCCGCGGGCGAGGAGCCGGTGCTCGGCGCCCTCGTCGACGGCGCGGTGGCCGGCGAGAGCACGGTCTGGCTGCGCGGCTGAGCGGATCCGCCGCCGAGAGGCTCCGCTCCGAGGGATGAGCGACCGGCGGCGGGCGAAGAGGAGGGGCCGACGCGAGTCTTCGCGTCGGCCCCTCCTCCGTTCAGGGGGTTCCCCGGTCAGCGCGAGCGGCCGCCCAGCGGTGCGCGGGTCGCGGAGACGCCGCTCTGCGACTCGAAGGACACGGCCAGCACCGGGGACGCCGGCGTGCCGGTGAGGCTGTCGCCCGAGCCGTTCGCCGTGGTGCGGACCGGGAAGCCGACATCGGTCCGCCCCGAGCTCACGCTCTTCTCGGTGCTGCCGAGCACCTGCGCGCCGTCCCACAGGAACACCCGGGCCGTGCCCGCCCGCGGCGTCTGCAGCGCGACCTTCGCGATGCCGCCCGAGACGGAGGACGAGAGCACCTTGAGCTCGTGATCCGCCTTCGAGGATCCGCCGAGGGGAACCTGGTCGCCCGCGGACTGCAGGATCGACTGCGGCGAGGCGACCGACCGCGCCGCGGTGTCGGGCAGCGTCGGATCCTTGGGGCTCGCTCCCGCATCGGCGATGCCGTCGAGCGTGATGACGCCCCAGCGCCAGGGATCCGCCCGCATTCCGGGGAACGTCGACCAGCCGACGCGGTTCTGCGCGGCCTTGTTCTGGGTGTCCGAGTCGTTCACGACGACGTTGAACCCGACGTGGGCCGGGTCGAGGTTGTCCGGCAGCACCGCGAACGGGATCTTCACCTCGAGGTCGTAGCCGGTGTACTCGGCGGCGGTCGGCGCCATCCGGACCGCGACCTCCATGCCCGGAGCCGTCACGGCCGCCTCGCCCTGCCAGTTGTCCCTGTCGCGTCCCACGCCGGGGGCGCCGGTCATGGTGTCCATGGAGGGCATGATGCCGCCGATGAAGGTGTGCGCGGTGTTGGGCGCGTCCCCGCGGGGGTCGACGTAGATCTCGACCGAGTCGGTGCGCCGCTGGCGCTTGTTGTCGGCGGCCGGGAGGATCGTCCCGCGGATGTCGTCGGCGACCGAGATGAACAGGTAGAGGTTCGCGTCGTCGTGCGTGATCCAGGTCTTCGCGCTGATCGACGGGGTCGTGCCGCCCATCGGGGATCCGTCCCAGATGGTCTCGACCGGAATGGGCTCGCCGGGGTACTCGTCCTCGCGGCGGACGCCGTCCAGCACGGGGGCGACCGCCGCGCGCTGCACGGCGTAGGCGGGGACGAGGTTCATCGTCACCGTGCGGGCCGCGGTGCCGGCGTCGCTCGCCGCGCGGACGGTCACGGGCCAGTTGCCGCCGTTGCTCGCGCGGTTCGCCGTGGGGATCGTCGCGTCGGTGTTGGCGACGTCGAACGTGAGGGTGGCGGTCTCGCCGGCGCCGAGTCCCGCATAGGGCAGCTCGGCCGGGGAGGCGGAGAACCCGGCGGGGAGCTCGAGCGAGACCGATCCGGAGCGCACCCGGTCGGAGAAGTTCTGCACGACCACGTCGAGCGGTCGCGTGCGGCCCTGGCCGACGGGGAAGAGCTCGGGGACGAGGACGTCGAGGTGCTTCATCCCGAGCCCGGCCGTCCACTCGCGGAACAGGCGGATCTCCGGCAGCGGGCTGATGGTCGCCTCGACCGCTCCGGCCACGCGGAGCTGCGCGAACGTGGTGCCGGACGCGCCTCCCGCGGCGAGCGTCGCCTCGACGCGCGCCTGGGTGCCCACCGGATCGGATCCGGCCGTGACCTGGAACGTGAGGCGCTGCGAGGCGCCCTTCTTGAGCGCGCGCACGGACTGGGATCCGCCCGTCGTCCACCCGCTCGGGACCGCGAGGGTCACCGTGCCGGCGGCGAGCTTCGCGTCGTCCGGCGCGGTGATCGTCACGTCGACGGCGAGGCTCCTCCCGGCGACCGCCTCGAACCGCGAGGGGCGCACGTCGATGAGCGTGCCGAAGGGGAGCCCGCCGTCGATCGGGAGAGCCGCGCCGCGCAGCGCGGCGTCGCCTCCGGAGCGGGGGTCCGCGAGCGGGGTGCGGGAGTGGATGACCGTGAACCAGGAGGTGGAGATCTTGGCGGGGTCGGTCGGGCTCGCGGCCATCTCGGCCCAGCCCTGCGTGACGTAGGCCCAGCGCGCGAGGTCGAGCATCTCCGACCAGCGGCGGCCGTTGCGGGCGCTGGGGGTGCCGTTCCAGCAGCCGAAGACGACGTCGGAGGCGACGGACGGGGTGTAGCCGGCGGCGATGCCGCCCTCGCCGTTCGCGCCCGTCCCGTTCGCGCCGGCACGGAGGATGCGCCGCGGCTGCCAGGCCGCGAAGCCCTCGGCGAGGTGCTCGGGGAAGCGGCTCGGGTCGCCGGCCGCGAGGTAGGCCTCGACGGCGAACATCGCGGCCTGCTGGTGGTTGCCGTGGTTGCCCTCGACGGCGGACGGGTTCATCGTGACGATGACGTCGGGCCTGGTCGCCCGCACCACCCGCACGATGCGGCCGAGGACGGCGTCGCCGCCCCAGACCTGGCGCGACAGCGGCGCGCTCGCGGTGTAGTAGAAGTCCAGGCCGTCCAGGTTGAAGACGTGCTCGATGCCCGCGTAGCCGACGGCCTTGCGCTCCTCGGCCTCGCGCATCATGCCCAGCGGCGGGCCCTCCTCGAGCCCGACGGCGTTGCCGCCGCCCTCGCCGCGGGTGACCGTGATCACGCCGGCCTTCATGTCGAAGAACTCGTTCCACTGCCCGAACACGCCGAGGTTGCCCGCCTCGTCGTCCGGATGCGCGCCGATGAACAGCACGTTGAGCTTGACGGCGCCACCCGGAGCCGCGAGCGCCTGTTCGGCGGCGCTCAGCGGCGAGATCTGGAACGCGGCGCCGGCCGCGGCGGCGGCGCCGAGCACGCCTCCGGCCTTGAAGAGGGTGCGGCGGGACATCGCGCGCTGGGACAGGGGGAGTCGGTCGTCCATGAGTCGTCCTTCCGCGCGGGCGGACGTCGACGTCGCGCCCCGCGCATTCGGTGGAGAGGGGAGGCGGTACTTTCTTTCTGTGTAGAAATAACCGCTGATAGCAATTCCACAGGTGCACGGGAGAGGCGTCAACGCCGGAAAATATCTCCGCCGCCGCGTCCCTTGCGGGACGGGCGGCGGAGGTCAGGCCGCAGCGGCGTCGTCGGCGAGCATCACCGCGCCGCGCAGCGACGCGTCCGGTCCGAACTCCGACAGCAGCAGTTCCGGCGCATAGGGGAGGGCGGCGCCGAGGCGCGCGGACAGCGGCTGGAACAGCGCGGATCCCGCCCGGGTCATCCCGCCGCCCACCACGATCCGCGACGGGTCGCAGGTGAGCGCCGCGGTGACGAGATGGCGGGCGATCTCGTCGATCGTGCCCGACCACATCTCATCGGCCGCGGGGCTGGTGCCGAGCGCCGCGATCAGCTCCGGGACGTCGGAGGCGGGCACGAGGACGTCGGCGGCGACGCGCCGCTCGAGGCCGCTGCCGCCGGCGTACTCCTCCAGGGTCGGTGCGCCCGCCCGCCACTGCGAGACCGCGCCCACGATCCCGTATCCGATCTCACCGGCCGCGCCGTGAGCGCCGCGGAGCACCAGTCCGTCCAGCACCGGGGCGATCGCGATGCCGGTGCCGAGGTTGACGTAGAGTCCCACCTTCGTCCCCTGCAGCGCGCCCTCACGTCCCTCGGCGAGGGCCGCGGCCTTCACGTCGTTCTCGATCGCGACCGGGACGGCGCCGAAGACCTCACGGAAGCGGCCGGCGAGATCGAGTTCGGACCAGCCGACGACGTTCGGGGCGAGATCGACCCGGTCGTCGAACACGATCCCCGGCGTCGACACCCCGACGGCCTCGACCGCGGCGTCCGGACCGGCCAGGCGCGCGGCTGCCGTGAAGGTCCGCTCGAGCACGCTCACGGCGGGCTCGTCCGGACCGATCCGCAGGCGCTCGTCCCGGCGTGAGCCGTCTGCGGCCTCCACGCGGAGGGCGACCTTCGTGCCGCCGAAGTCGATCCCGAGCACGCTCATCCGGCGCGACATCCGCCCGATCACGCCTGGAGGGCTGCCGTCGCCTCGACCAGCCGGTCGGCGACGGCGTCGAGGTGATCGCGCTTCGCATCGCGCCAGCGGCGCAGCTCCTGCGCGGTCTCCTGCCGGGCTGCGGCCATGCGGGCGACCTCGCTCGGGGCGGCGCCGCCGGTCGAGGTGCGCACGGCGACGAAGTTGTCGGCGTCCAGCGCGCGGGCGACGTCGTCGGTCGTGAGCGGCACTTCGCGGCCGGTCGCCTCCTGAGCGACCTCGCGCACGCGGTCGGTGGACACGGATCGCACATCGGTCATGCCCGCGGCGTCGGCCTCGCGGACGATCCGGGAGACGACGGTGTGCGCCTGGGTGAAGGTGAGCCCGCCGTCGCGCACGAGAGTGTCGGCCAGCTCGGTGGCGTTCGCGAACGACGCCAGCGCGCGCTCGCGCATCACATCGGTGTTCACCTGGATCGTCCCGAGCACGCCGGTCAGCAGGTGCAGGACGTCGGTGAGCGTGTCGACCGCGCGCCACGCATAGGGCTGGAGGTCGTCCTCGGTGTCGACGATGTCGCCGAACGGGGTGTTGTGCATCATGGTGAGCACGGTCGCGGCGCTCGCCGACGCCGCCGACAGCAGGGACCGGGAGTGCTCGATGGAGACCGGGTTGCGCTTCTGCGGCATGATCGACGAGATCTGCACGTAGGGCGCGGCCACGCGGTACAGGCCGAACTCGGCCGTGCACCAGGTGAGGAAGTCGACGCAGCTGCGTCCGGTGTCGATCGCCATGAGCTGCAGCGCGATCGCCGAGTGCGCGATGTAGTCGGTCGCGGCGACGGCGTCGTAGGAGTTCTCCACGAGCCCGCCGAAGCCGAGCAGGCGGGCCATGTTCTCGCGGTCGATCGCGAAGCCGGTGCCGGTGAGCGCCGCACCCCCCATCGGAGAGAAGTCGAGGCTCTCGTAGGCCTGCTGGACGCGGCGGATGTCCCGGCCGAGCACGTCGGCGATCGCCAGGAAACGGTGCCCGAGCACGGACGGCTGGGCCGGCTGCGTGTGGGTGTGCTCCAGCGTGAGCGTGTCGGCGTGCTCGGCGCCGAGACGGACCAGCGTCTCGTAGAGCTCGCCGGCGGCGTCGAGCACCTTCAGCAGCTGACGCCGCATGACCATGCGGTACAGGGTCATGCCCATGTCGTTCCGGCTGCGCGCGGTGTGCAGGCTGCCGGTGACCTCCCCGCCGATCCGCATGAGCTCGTGCTCGACGGTGAAGAACAGGTCCTCGAACTCGCCGGTGTACTCGCTCGCCGCCAGGGCCGCCAGGTCGAGGCCGTCGATCGCGGAGGCGATCGTGGCCGCCTCCGCATCGCCGAGGATCCCGGCGTCGTGCAGCATCACCAGGTGCGCCCGGTGGATCTGGATCATGGACGGCAGCAGCATCCGCTTGGCCTCG
This sequence comes from Microbacterium sp. NPDC089698, assembly GCF_044749045.1. Classification (NCBI taxonomy): domain Bacteria; kingdom Bacillati; phylum Actinomycetota; class Actinomycetes; order Micrococcales; family Microbacteriaceae; genus Microbacterium; species Microbacterium sp. NPDC089698. The sequence continues at coordinate 94,070 of NZ_JBIVHE010000009.1, read as the reverse complement.
TTGTACGCGGGGCGCAGCACGGCCGTGGTGTAGCTCTCGCCGGGGAAGGATGCGCCGTCGCGCTGGACGATCTCGTCGCGGTTCATTCTCTATCTCTCTCTGAGGGGTCTGGGGGCGGCGGTCAGAAGGCGGGCGTCGCCGCCTCCCTGGCTTCCATGCGCCGGGTGACGATCAGCACGACGAGCACCAGGAGGACCTGGATCATGCCGTACACCGAACCGGTGCCGATGTTGCCCTGGTAGTTCTCGTTGTTCACCGCGATCGACAAGGGGATCCACTCGGGCGTGTAGATCAGGATGCTCGCCACGAACTCGCCGACGCCGTCGACGAACGCCAGCAGCGCGCCGGCCATGATGCCGCGCGAGATGAGCGGAAGCACCACGCGGCGGAACGCGTACCACCAGCTCGCGCCGAGGCTGCGGGCGGCATCCTCCAGGTGCGGATCGAGCTGCGAGAAGGACGCGACCGTCGAGCGGAAGATCAGCGGGTTGAACCGCACGAAGTACGCGAGCGGCAGGATCGCGAACGTGCCGACCAGCACCTGGCCGAACGCGAAGGGCGAGGGGCTCGAGAACGCGGTGATGAGGTTGATCGCGACCACCGTGCCCGGCAGCGCCCACGGCAGCATGATCGCGATGTCGAGCGCGAGCTTGCCGCGGAACCGCATCCGGCTCATCACGTAGGCGGCGCCGGCGCCGAGGATCATCGCGCCGCCGACGGCGATCACGCTCATCAGCAGGGAGTTGGTCACGGGGCGCCAGAACTCGAAGCCGCTGAACAGCTGGCCCCACCACTCGAGCGTGTACTGGGTGGGCAGCGCGCTCATCCGCCAGCCGCCCTTGGCCGTGACCGAGAGCACCGCGATCATGAGGATCGGGAGCACCAGGAACACCGTCACGGGGACGGCGACCACGAAGAGCAGCACCCGGAGGGGCGTGGACGCCACGGTGGAGCGCTTGCGTCCGCCGCCCTTGGACTGGGTGCGGTACACCTTGCGCTGCTCGTAGGAGCGGATGATCGCGAGGAACACGATCGAGATCACCGCGAGCGTGGTGGAGATGATCGAGGCGAGCCTCATGTCGCCGTTGGTCTTGGCGATCACGATCTGCTGGGTCATCACGTCGGTGTACTGGAAGAGCAGGGGCGCCGTGTACGACGACATCGCCGACATGAACGTGATGAGCGAGCCCGCGACCAGCGCCGGCGTGAGCATGGGCAGCACGACCTTGGCCCAGATGCGGCCGGTCTTCGCGCCCATCGAGGCCGCCGCCTCCTCGAGCGACGCGTCCGCGTTGGCGAGCGCGGCCGAGACCGTGAGGAAGAAGTAGGGGTACATCGTCATGGCGTGCACGATGAGCACGCCCGCGACGCCCTGCAGCCAGAAGGCCTTCTGATCGACGCCGAAGAGCTCGTGCAGCGCGAACGGGATCCGTCCGCCGACGCCGAACAGCAGCTTGAACGACCACACGCCCATGAGCGGGGGCAGCGCGATCGGAAGCAGTGCGAGGACCTGGAAGACGCGCCGGCCGGGGAACTCCCAGCGCGTGAGCAGGATCGCCACGCCGGTGCCGAGCAGTCCCGCGCACAGCACGGACAGCAGCGACAGCACGATCGATCCGCCGATCGCGGAGGTCTGGGTGGGGTTCGCGAAGAAGTCGCCCCAGGCCTTGAAGGAGAACCCGAGGATCTCGGCCTTGTCCTGCGAGACGCTGCGTCGCGCGGTCGCGATCATCGGCCCGATCACGTAGCCGAGCAGGACGACGAGCAGCAGGGCGAGCGTGAGGACGGTCGACCAGCGGCGGCGGATCCAGGACGGGCGCTTCGACGGCCCGACGACGCGCTGGGCGTTGGTGAGCGTGACCATCAGCTCTCCGCAGGCACGCAGTACGCGGCCTCTTCCGGCAGCACCACGCGCAGGGCGTCGCCGCGCGTGGGGCGCACGTGGGCACCCGTGAGGTCGACCTTGATGCGGCCGACCGCGGTGTCCAGCTCGCAGGAGAGCGAGTGCCCGATGAAGTCGACGTCGGCCACCGTGCCGGAGATCGTGTTGGCCTCGTCGCCGGGGCCCGCGAGCCGGACGTTCTCGGCGCGGACCGTCGCGATCACCTCGGATCCGACCGAGAACCCGACGCCGGGAGCCGCAGAGCCGGCGCGCACCGAGAGCGCGCTGCCGTCGGACAGCGTGAGCTCCGCGCGAGCGCCGTCGCTCTCGCGCACGGTGGCGCGGAGCAGGTTGTTGCGTCCGAGGAAGCCGGCGACGAACGCGGTGCGCGGCCGGCTGTAGACCTCGTCCGGGGTGCCGACCTGGTGCACGACGGCCGTGTTCATGACGGCGATGCGCGTCGACATCGCGAGCGCCTCGGCCTGGTCGTGGGTGACGTAGACCGAGGTGATCCCGGTCTCGGCGTGCAGGTCGCGCAGGGCGCTGCGCATCTCGAGCCGGAGCTTCGCGTCGAGGTTCGACATCGGCTCGTCGAGCAGCAGGAGCTGCGGACGGAAGACGAGCGCCCTGGCGAGCGCCACGCGCTGCTGCTGCCCGCCCGAGAGCTCGTCCACACGGGCGTTCGCCTGGGCCGAGAGGCCCACCTGCTGCAGGACGTCGGAGATCCGACGGGCGGCCTCGGCCTTCTGCACCCCGCGCACGTCCAGCCCGAAGCCGACGTTGCGGCTCACCGACATGTGCGGGAAGAGGGCGTAGTTCTGGAACACCAGGCCCACGTCGCGCTTGTTCGCCGGAGCGTACGTCACATCACGATCGTCGAAGTGGATCGTGCCGCTGTCGGGCTCCTCGAACCCGGCGATCATGCGCAGCGTCGTCGACTTGCCGCATCCCGACGGGCCGAGGAGGGTGAAGAACTCCCCGTCGTCGATCGTCAGGTCGATGCCGTTCACGACGGTGCCGGAGCGGGCGAACGATTTGCGGAGCTGGTGCAGAGAGACCGAGACCATGCGTCAGATCAGCCCTTGTCCTTGATGTTGTCGGCCCAGTAGGTCATCCACTCGCTCTGGTGGTCGGCGAACACCTTCCAGTCGATCTTCATCTCGTTGAGCGTGAAGTCCTTCATCCAGGTCGGCTGCTTGTCCTTCGGGATGTCCATCGCGGGGATCTGGTAGTAGTCGGCCGCGAGCTTCGCCTGCATCCCTGGCTCCATCAGGAAGTCCATGAACGACTTGGCGGCGGATGCCTGCTTCGCGTTCTTGATGATGCCGACGCCGTCGACGAGCACGGGAGCGCCCGACTTCGGCATGACGTAGCCCCAGGGGCGGTTGTTCTTGAGCGGCTGGATCAGTGCGTCCTGCATGTTCCAGACCGTGACCTGGCCGGTGCCCTGGTCGAGCTGCGTGTACATGTCGTCCGGGTTGGCGGCATAGGAGACCGTGTTGGCGTCGATCTTCTTCAGCAGGTCGTAGCCGGCCTCGGGCTTGCCGTCCTTGGCGAACGCGGAGTAGACCATCGAGGCGTAGATCGTGCGCATCGTGCCGGAGGGCATGACGTCGCGGATGACGATCTTGTCCTTCCATTCGGGGCTGGCGAGATCGGCCCAGTCCTGCGGAGCCGTCTTCTCGGTGAGCAGATCCGAGTTGTAGATGATGACCTCGGGGAGCAGCATCTCCGCGGTCCAGCGGTTCTCGGGGTCCTTGTACTTGTCCGGAACGCTCTTGCCGTTCTTCGGGGTGTACGCGTCGAGGAGCCCCTCGGATGCGGCCTGCTCGAACTGCTGCTGGGTGCCGCCCCAGAGGAAGCCCGCCTGCGGGTTGCCCTTCTCGGCCCTGACGCGGTCGAGGTTGTCCTGCGCGCCGGCGATGACGGTCTGCACCTTGCCCTTGTACTCGGGGAACTTCTTCTCGAACTCGCCCACGACCCAGGCGACCTCGTCCTTGTCGCGCCCGGTGTAGATCGTGAGGCCGTCGCTGGGAGCGTCGGTCGTGGATGCCTTGGTCTCGGTCGGCTTGGCGGCCGAGACGTCGCCGGCGCATCCGGAGAGCAGCAGCGCTCCCGCGGAGGCGAGGCCCGCGGCGGCGAGCAGGGGTCGGGTGATCTTGTGTGCCTTCATGTGTCTTCCTCGTCGAAGTGGTGCGGCGGGTGCCGCGGATCGGGTGGGATTCGGGGGAGTGGGGGATGCGATCACAGGCCTCCCGCGAGCAGCTGCTGCCAGCAGCGGTTCACGGCCGAGTCGAGCACCGCGTTCGGGTTCGAGCGGGCGGCCCTGACCTCGGGGGCGAAGGGGAGGTTCTTGCGGACGGGCGCGAGCATCTCGGCGTGGTCCTCCGGGCGGAAGGCCCGCGCGTGCCCGCCGAGAAGGATCACGTGCGGATCGAGGATCGCCGTGATCACCGCGATCGCGTGCGAGAACGACGCGAGGATCTCGGTGCGGAGGGTCTGCGCCGCGGGGTCGCCGGCGTCGGCCAGCGCGAGCAGGCGATCCACCGCCTGTCCGCCCACGTCGTGACCGGCGGCCTCGAGCCGGGCCGCGATGGCGAGCGTCGAGGTGGAGTCCTCGAAGTCCGTGCGGTCGGTCGCGTTGAGCGGGAACAGCCCGATCTCGCCCGCGGCGCCGTGGTCGCCCTCGATGAGACGGCCGCCCGCGATGATGCCCGCGCCGATGCCGCGCTCGCCGAGGTACAGGTAGACGGCGTTGCGGCCCGCGCGCAGCTCGAGGCTGCGGCGCTCGGACGCCATCATGAGGTTCACGTCGTTGTCGATCGTGACGACCGTGCCGAAGCGCTCGCGCAGCATGGTGCGCAGCGGCACCACCGACTCCCAGCCGAGGTCGGGGGCCGCGCTCACATCGCCGGTCTCGGCGTCGACCACGCCCGGCACCGCGACGCCGATGCCGAGCAGATGCGGGGTGCGCTCGACCAGCTCCGCGACGAGTTCGAGGATCGCCGCGGGCTCGACCCGTCCCGACGTCGCAGGGGCGACGGACTCGGCGATCACCCCGCCGTGCAGGTTGATGCTGCGGGCGCGCAGCGAGTCCGAGGCGCAGGAGATCGACAGCAGCGCCCCGTAGTCGCGGACCACCTCGAGCTGCACGGGCGGCCGGCCGATGCTCTGGGTCTGGTTGCCGACCTCGCGCAGCACGCCGTCGTCCAGCAGGCTGCGCACGACCCGTGTGATGAGGGAGGAGCTGACGCCGAACTGCTCGACGAGGTCGGTGCGGCTCTTGCGCTGCTCGTGCAGCGCGCCCACGATGCGGGCGCGCTGCGTGCGGCGGTCGTCGAGCGCGAGGGTCGGTCGCGCCATCAGCGCACCGCCGCGGGGAGCAGGTCGGACTCGTACGCCGCGGAGGTGCGGTGCCCGCCCTTCACCCGGATGAACCACTCGCGGTCCTGGATCCGCATCCCGCGCCCGGACGCGAGCACCCAGTACGGGCCCTTCACGGTGAGCTGGGTGCGATGGCAGTCGAGAGCGGCCGCCTTCGCGTCGACGTAGGAGGACACGTCGAACTCGACGTCGATCTCCTCGTCCTCGTGCACGCCGTCGGGGTACTCGGCCGGATCCGGATCGACCCACAGCCCGAGCTCCTCCGCGTGCGCGGCGAGGGCCGTGAGCTCGTCGACGATCAGCCGGCGCGGGACGGCGGTCCAGTACACCGACGGCACCTCCCAGACCGGGCCGTCGAGGGCGGCGCCGGCGTCGGCGGCGAGCTCGACGCCGCGCATCGCGACGCGGTGCGTCTGGATGTGGTCGGGGTGCCCGTAGCCGCCGTTCGGGTCGTAGGTGATCACGACCTGCGGGCGGACCTCGCGGATGATCGCGGCCATCAGCAGACCCGCCTCATCCGGATCGGCCTGCCAGAAGGCGTCGGGGCGGTCGTTCGCGGCGATCCCCATCCGCCCGGAGTCGCGGAAGCGACCGGGGCCGCCCAGATAGCGGTGATCAGCGACGCCCAGCGCGGACATCGCCGCGGCGAGCTCGCGCGCCCGCTCGGGGCCGAGCGCGTCGTCCTCGTCCACGGACAGGTGCGAGAGCTCCGGGACCGCGATCCTGCCCTGCTCGCCCTGCGTCGACGTCACGACGGTCACACCGTGGCCCTCCGCGAGCAGCCGCGCGATCGTTCCCCCCGTCGCGCAGCTCTCATCGTCGGGATGAGCGTGCGCGAGCAGGACATGGGATCCGTTCGCCATGGGTGATCTCCTCTGATCGTCGAGCCCGGCGCCGTCGGCGAGGCGAATTTGATTCTGACAGCAAGAATCAAAGTGGAGCCAGACCGGAAAATATGTCGGGATCCCGTCCGTCTCCGTTTTGATAATGATTCTCATTTAACGTAGGGTCGAGAGCATGACCAAGCCCCTCGCCGCCCTCGCCCTCGTCGCCGCCTCGCTCTTCGCCCTCGCCGGATGCTCCGCGACGACGTCGGCCGCATCGCCCTCGGGCGACTCCGGCGACCGGATCCCCGTGACGGCTTCGACGAACGTCTGGGGCGACGTGGCGAAGCAGATCGGCGGCGACCACGTCGAGGTCACATCCGTCATCGACTCGATCTCGAAGGATCCGCACGAGTACGAGGTCACCGCCGCGGACCAGCTCACGGTGAGCAAGGCGAAGCTCGTCCTGGAGAACGGCGGCGGGTACGACGCGTTCATGGGGGACCTCGTCGCGAAGGCCGCGGACTCGGTGCCGGTCGTCTCCGCCGTGACGTTCGCGCCCGGCTGGCCCCAGGGCGAGGACGCCGCCAAGACGGTCGAGGGCTTCAACGAGCACGTCTGGTACTCGACCGCGATCGTCGACGGCGTCGCGAAGAAGATCACCGAGGAACTGGGCACGATCTCCCCGGCGCACAAGGCGGACTTCGAGAAGAACCTGACGACGTTCGAGCAGGGGCTGAAGGGGCTGGACGCTAAGCTCGCCACGATCAAGGGCGCGCACGACGGCGCCAAGATCTTCGTCACCGAGCCCGTCCCGCTCTACCTCACCGAGGCGGCGGGGCTCGTGAACGTCACGCCCGACGCGTTCAGCCACGCCGTCGAGGAGGGTCAGGACGTGCCGCCCGCCACCCTGCTCGAGGCCACCAAGCTCATCGACTCGGGCGATGTGAAGGTGCTCTTCGCGAACGCGCAGACCGGCGGAGCCGAGACCACGCGGGTGATCGAGACGGCCAAGGCCAAGGGCGTTCCCGTGCAGGAGGTCACCGAGCTCGTCCCGGACGGCAAGAACTACCTGACCTGGATGCAGGACAACATCGAGGCTCTGACCCGTAATCTCGACAAGTGACCTTTTCCTCCGACGCCGCGCGGGCCGGCGCGGCATCCGATGGAGCGCCCGCACCGGTGCTGCAGATCCGCGGCGCCGCGATCCGGCGCGGCGATCGGGAGCTCTGGAGCGGACTCGACCTCGACGTCGCCCCCGGTGAGCTCGTCGCCGTGCTCGGGCCGAGCGGAACGGGCAAGACCACGCTGCTGCGGGCGATCCTGGGGCTGCAGCCGCTGTCCGCGGGATCCGTGGTCGCGCTCGGCGAGCCGGTGCGACGTCGTGGCAGCCGCCGGATCGGGTACCTGCCGCAGGCGAGGCCGCTGCCGGCCGAGACGTCGATGCGGGGGCGGGATCTCGTCTCGCTCGGCGTCGACGGGCACCGCTTCGGCCTTCCGTTCCCGCGCCGCGGCGACCGGGCCCACGTCGATGCGCTCATCGACGCGGTCGGCGCCCGCGCCTTCGCGGACCGCCCGGTCGGCGTGCTCTCCGGCGGCGAGCAGCAGCGGCTGCGCGTCGGGCAGGCGCTCGCGGACGATCCGCGTCTGCTGCTCTGCGACGAGCCGCTCACGAGCCTCGATCTCGCGAACCAGCAGGCCGTGACGGCGCTCATCGACGCGCATCGCCGCACCGGAGCCGGGGTGCTGCTCGTGACCCACGACATCAACCCCGTGCTCGACATCGTCGACCGGATCCTCTACATCGCGAACGGGCGGTTCACGCTCGGCACCCCGCGCGAGGTGCTGACCACGCAGGTGCTGAGCGCCCTCTACGGCGCGCCCGTGTTCGTGCAGGAGGTCGGCGGCCGGCTCGTGGTCGTCGGCGCCCCCGACGCGGAGATCGCCGCGCACCACCACGAGCACGACGACCACGAGGAGGGCGCATGAACATCGACGACATCGGCCAGGCGATGTTCGGCGGCCTCTCCCAGTACGGCGAGATCCTCGGGCTCGTCTCGAACTCGGTGTGGGCCGGCGCGATCCTCGGCCTGGTCGGCGGTCTCATCGGCGTCTTCGTGATGCAGCGCGACATGGCCTTCGCGGTGCACGGGATCAGCGAGCTCTCCTTCGCCGGCGCCGCCGCGGCGCTGCTGCTCGGCGTCGACGTGATCGCCGGATCGATCGTGGGATCCCTCATCGCCGCGGCGATCATCGGCTGGCTCGGCGCCCGCGCCCGCGACCGCAACTCGATCATCGGCGTGCTGATGCCGTTCGGCCTCGGCCTCGGCATCCTCTGCCTCTCGCTCTACAGCGGCCGCGCGGCCGGCCGGTTCAGCCTGCTGACCGGGCAGATCGTCTCTGTGCAGTCGACCCAGCTCGGCTGGCTGGCCGCGATCTGCGCCGTCGTGCTCGTAGGGCTGCTCCTCATCTGGCGGCCGCTGCGCTTCGAGTCGCTCGATCCGCAGTCCGCCGCGGCCCGCGGCGTGCCCACGGTCGGGGTCTCGTTCGCGTTCATGCTGCTGCTCGGCCTCGTGGTCGCGGTCGCCGTGCACATCATCGGCGCGCTGCTGGTGATGGCGCTCGTGGTGACGCCCGCGGCCGCCGCGATGCGGATCCGTTCCGGTCCCGTCGCGGTGCCGCTGCTCGCGGCCCTCTTCGGCCTGGTGTCCGCGGTCGGCGGAATCCTCCTCGCGGTGATGGGCACGCTCCCGGTGAGTCCCTACATCACCACGATCTCGTTCGTGATCTATCTCGCCTGCCGCATCGTCGGCGCCCGCCAGGAGCGCGTCGTGCGACTCGCTCCCCGCCTCTCGGGAGGAGCCGCATGACCCCGGCGCCGTTCGTCGTCCGCCCCGTCGTCGCAGAGGACCTGGACGCCTGGCGTCCGCTCTGGGACGGCTACAACGAGTTCTACGGCCGCTCCGGGGCGACGGCGCTGCCCGAGGAGATCACGGAGAGCACCTGGGCGCGCTTCCTCGATCCCGCCGAGCCGGTCTTCGCGATGGTCGCCGACGACGGCGAGCGGATCCTCGGCCTGGTCCACTACCTGTTCCACCGCAGCACGATCCTCATCGGACCGACCTGCTACCTGCAGGACCTGTTCACCGTGCCGGAGGCGCGGGGCCGCGGTGTCGGCAGGGCGCTCATCGAGGCGGTCTACGAGCGGGCGGCGGATGCGGGGGCCGAGCGCGTCTACTGGCACACGCATGAGACGAACGCCACGGCGCGGCGCCTCTACGACTCGCTCGCCGACGACTCCGGGTTCGTCGTCTACCGGCACTGAGCCCGCCCGGCGGACGCCGCGACGCACGGTTCTCAGGCGCCGGCGTCACCGTACATCGCGGCCACGTCCTGCGAGCTCAGCCAGCGGGAGTAGGTCGGATCCTGCGGCCATCCGTCCGGCACGTCCTGCCACTGCTCCTGCCGCCCGTACGGCAACACGTCGGAGATCGCGAAGGAGACGCTGAACCGCTCGGCACCGCGACCGGTCGTGTGCCAGGTGCGATAGACGTCGTCGCCGTCGCGCAGGAACACGTTGAAGCCGAACCCCTCCCCGGGGCCCGAATCCATGTCGGCGCCGAACGTCGACTCCGCGGACGAGTACCAGGTCATCCGATTCCCGACGCGCTTCTTGTACGCGAGGACCTCGTCCATCGGGCCGTTCGTGATGAGGACGAAACGGGCGTCCTGGGCCTCGATGTGGCCGGTGCGGGTCCACTGCGAGGTGAGGCCGGTGCAGCCAGGGCACTGCCAGCCGGCGCCGTCGGTCCACATGTGGTGGTACGTGACGAGCTGGCTCTTGCCCTCGAAGACGTCGGCCAGGCTCACGCGGCTGCCGTCCTCGGCGATCAGGGTGTACTCGGGGAGCTTGACGGCGGGAAGGCGGCGCCGTGCGGCGGCGATCGCGTCCTGTTCCCGGGTCGCGGCCTTCTCGCGCACGCGCAGCTTGGCGAGCTCCTCGCGCCAGGTCTGCTCGTCGACGACAGGGGGCAGAGCGGTCATGACATCCTCCGTTGGTCGGTCCTGCCTTGCCGTGGCGCCGATGTTCACGACGTCCACATCTGCTATGTTCACACCGTACACATCGGTCGCGGTCGCGACAAGGGGGAAGGGGATCCGATGGCCTATCACCATGGGGATCTCGCGACGGCTCTCGTCCAGGCCGCCGTCGAGCTCTCCCGGGAGGGCGGTCCCGCGGCGGTGACGATCCGCGAGGCGACCCGCAGGACCGGGGTCTCCCCGAACGCCGCCTACCGGCACTTCCCGAACAGGGCCGCACTGCTCGACGCGACCGCCGCGGCGATCCAGCAGGGGCTGGCCGCCGCGATGACCGACGCCCCCGATCGTTCGCCGGCAGAGCGGCTGCACCGGATCGGCGCCGCCTACGTCGACTTCGCCCTGGACGAGCCGGGCTGGTTCGCCGTGGTCTTCTTCGGAATCCGCCCTCCGGATCGGGCGACGGTGCGGGAGGCGCCCGCGTTCGTCGCTCTGACCGCCGCGCTCGACGATCTCGTGGCCGCCGGGGACTTCGCCGCGGCCCACCGCGACGACGCCGCCTGGGCGTGCTGGGCCACCGTGCACGGCTTCGCGGAGCTCTGCCTGCGCGGACCGCTCGCGGGCGTGGAGCGGGAGGAGCAGCGCCGCCGCGCCGGTGTCGCGATCGGCGCCGTGATCGCCGGGATCCGGTCGGCCGGGGCCTGAGCGTTCGGCGCGCGACCGGTCGGCGGACGCGATGCGGGCGACGCATCCGATCCCCGGCGCGATCGTTCCGCGCCCTGCCGGGGTTCCGCCCTGTCGGCGAGGCGGAACCGCGGGTTAGGATCGTCAGGACTCGCGCGGATCGCGGCCCCCGCACCCAGGGGCGCCGGACGACGCGATTCCCCCTCCGCATCCATCCCTCCCGGCGCCTCCCCCATGCCCGTGAGCAGGAGGGGCGAACAGAAAGGCGCGGCACGTGGCCGAGGCAACCGAGGACAAGGCGCAGCAGGGCGATTTCTTCGATCAGCTGCTGGACAACCCGACGACGCAGCAGTCCTTCACGATCGGCTTCCGCGGCTATGACAAGACCGAGGTCGACGCGCACCTGACCGCCCTCAAGGAGGAGCTGCGCCGCGCCACGGAGTCCGGGGCGAAGACCGACGCGCACCTGCGCAGCGAACTCGACAAGGCGGCGGAGAAGCACCGCCAGGAGCTGGCGAAGGCCACCGCCGCGCACGAGAAGCGCGCGACGAAGCTGGAGTCCGACCTCGCGACGGCGAACGCGAAGGTCGCCGAGTCGGCGCAGCAGATCCAGTCGCTGAGCACGGCGCTCGCCGGATCCCAGGAGGACATCGACGAGGCCACCTCCCGCTCGCAGTTCGAGACCGTGCTGCGCGTCGCGGAGGAGCAGGCCAGCGTCCTGATCCAGAACGCTGCGGTGCAGGCGGAGCGGCTGCTCGAGGCCGCGCGTGACGAGGCGGCCGCGAAGCGCGCCGAGCTCGACGCGGACGTCGCCCGGATCACGGCGCAGGCCGAGCGGGACGCCGACCAGGTGCGCCTGAAGATGGAGACCGAGTTCACCGCGCACACCGCGCAGGTCGAGCGCGAGGCCGCGCACGCCGCCGAGAAGGTGAACCACGCCGAGCAGGAGGCGCACTCGATCCGCACCGAGGCCGAGAAGGGCGCGGCCGCGCTGCGCGCGATGGTCACGCGGGAGACGACGGATCTGCGCGTGGCGGCCGAGCGCGAGGTGCGCGAGATGAACGCCCGCGTGCTCGAGACGGAGGAGTCCCTGACGCGCCGTCAGGACGACGCGCAGCAGGAGTTCCTCGTGCTGCACAACCAGGCCGTCGCGCACGCCGAGCGGATCACCGCGGACGCGAACGAGCAGGTCGCCTCGTCGCTCGCCCACGCCGAGCGGATCTCGGCGAAGGCTGAGGACTACGAGCGGCTCATGCGGTCGCAGGCGAGCGCGATCGAGGCGGAGGCGCAGGTGCGCGCCCGCGAGACGCTCGACCGCGCCAGGACGAAGTCGCAGAAGATCGTCGACATGGTCACCGCGCACACCGCCAACGTCGTCCGCGACGCGGACGACCGTGCCCGTCAGCTGCGCTGGCAGCAGCAGCAGCTCACGAGCTTCATGGCCGAGGTGCGCGAGCTGATCCGTCCCGACGGCGCTCTCGGCAGCGAGGGTTCCGGATCCGCTCCCGCCGCCGACGAGCCCGCCGCCGACGTGGCCGAGCCCTCCGGAGACGCCGAGGGCGCGTCGGCCGAGTGACCCCGCCCCGCGGTCGTTGAGCGAGATCTTCGCTCAACGACCCCGGGTATGGGCGTCCAGCGCCCGGAATGACTGCTCCCAGCCGCGGACCAGGGGGCGGCTCTAGACTCGGGGCATGGCCCAGCGGAACACGTGGCAGCGCGAACGCGTGCGCGAGGAGCTCTCCGACGTGCGCGGATTCGTGAGCGCGCAGACCTTGCACCAGTCTCTGCGCGAGGCCAACACCGGCATCGGCCTGGCCACCGTCTATCGCGCCCTGGCCGGGCTCGCGGCCTCCGGCGAGGCCGATTCGCTGCAGAGCCCCGAGGGCGAGGCGCTGTACCGCGCCTGCAGCAGCGAAGGCCATCACCATCACCTGATCTGCCGCTCCTGCGGGATGACCGTCGAGATCGAGGCCACCGACGTCGAGCAGTGGGCGCAGCGCACCGCGGCCCTGCACGGCTTCCGCGACGCGGAGCACGTGGTCGACATCTTCGGACTGTGCGCGAGCTGCGCCAACGCCGCCGCGCAGGAGTGATCGCCGCGTGACTCTGACGACCCCGGGCCGCCGCACGACCACTGCGCGAGAAGGAGCGGCGACGCCGCACGCGCTGCGCGCTCCGGCGCCGCGGCTGTCCGGGCGTACGGCGCTCATCGGTGCGGCGACCGGCGCGGCCGTGGTGGGGGTCCTCATCGCGATCGACGCGTTCGCGCCGCACCTCTTCGCCGCGCGGCTGCCCAACCGGCTGCAGGACGGGCTCACCCTGTCCCTGAGCGTGCTGTTCGAGGCCCTGCCGTTCGTGATCCTCGGCGTGCTGCTCTCGATCGTGGTGCAGGTGTGGCTGCCCGCGGGCGTGATCGAGCGGATCCTGCCCCGACGCGGCTGGGCGCGCAGGGCCGTGCTCTCGCTGCTGGGCATGCTCATCCCGGTGTGCGAGTGCGGCAACGTGCCGTTCGCGCGCGGGCTCATGATGCGGGGCCTGGGCCCTGCGGAGGCGCTGACGTTCCTCGTCGCGGCCCCGATCGTGAACCCGATCGTGATCCTCACGACGCATGCGGCGTTCGGCTTCGACGGCGGCATCCTCGTGGCCCGTCTCGTCGGCGGCTACCTCGTCGCGAACCTGATCGGCTGGGTCTACAGCCGGCATCCGGATCCCGACGCGCTGCTCACCGAGCGCTTCCGGGACACCTGCGAGATCGTCGTGCACGAGCAGGGATCCGGGGTCCGCCGGAGCCTGGCCCAGTTCCTCATCGAGCTGCGCGCCGTCATGCCCGCCCTGATCGTCGGATCCGCGCTAGCAGGCGCCGTGCAGGTCCTCGTCCCGCGCGACGTGCTGCTGGCGATCGGCTCGAACCCGCTGCTCTCGGTCGTCGCGATGATCGCCCTGGCCATCTCGGTGGCGATCTGCTCGAACGTCGACTCGTTCTTCGCGCTCTCCTTCGCCTCGACGTTCTCGCCGGGAGCGATCGTCGCGTTCCTCCTCGTCGGCCCGCTGGTCGACATCAAGATGATCGCGCTGCTGCGCACGACCTTCACCGCCCGGACCCTCGCCGGCATCGTCGGCATCGTGATCCTGTTCGGCTTCGCCCTGGGGATCGGGGTGAACATCTTTGCCTGACACGACGACCGCGCACCGGCCCTCCCGCGCCAGGGCGCTCGGCACCCGCTGGCTCGGCGCCGGACTGGCCGCCGCGCTCGCCGTCGCGACCCTGGCGCTGGCGTTCACCGGCCGGCTGACCCTCTACATCAGCCCCGAGACGGTGTGGTTCGCGGTCGCCGCCGCGATCGTGACGCTCATCGGCGCCGTGTGGTCGTGCATGCTGCCGCTCGGCGCGGAGCAGGACCACGGGCACGACCATGGTCCTGCCGACCACGGCGACGACCACGACCACGTTCACGCGTCATCCGGCCGCCGCACGCTGGGCGCCGTGGTGGGCGCGACCGGCGGAGTGATCGCGACCGGCGTCGTCGCGGGTGCTCTGCTGCTGCCGCCCGCCTCGCTCTCCGTCGACATGGCGATGCAGCGCGCCCCGGTGGGCAATGTGCTCTTCGCCGGTGCCGACAACATCGCGCTCGGGGCGAACACCGACACGAGCACCTTCGGCGTGGGCGGCTGGGCCAGCGTGTTCGCCACGGGCAGCCGGCCGGAGAAGTACGACGGATCCACGGTCACGCTCACGGGCTTCCTCACGCCCAACGGGTCGGCGAAGGATCAGGCGCACCTGACGCGCATGGTCATCACGCACTGCGTGCTCGACGCGCAGCCCGCGTCGGTGCCGGTGCAGATCAGCGGGTGGCAGGGCCAGTACGCTGTGGGCGACTGGGTCCAGGTGAAGGGGACGGTCCGCGCGAGTGCGGACGGCAAGCTCTCGATCGTGCCGGCCAGTGTGTCGAAGATCTCGGAGCCGAAGGACCCCTATGAGCACTGACGACGCGGATCGCCCCCTCACCCGCGCCGAACTGCGCGCCCGCCGCGCGGCCGAGGAGGCCGCGGCCGCCGCGCCCGCCGTGCCCGAGGTCCCTCCCGCGGATGAGCCCGTCACGCGCTCCGCCGCGCCCGCGGACGTCTTCGACCGGGCACCGGGTCCTCGTCGCACCCCGAACGGCGGATCCGGTCCGTCGACCGCATCCGAGAGCGTCCCCGCGGCCGACGTGGACCTGAGCCCCGTGCCGGCCGCGGAAGCGGTCACGAGCCCGGAGCGACCCCCGGCCGAGGCCGCGGACGCCGAGACCTTCGACGCCGTCCCGGTCGCGGAAGCCGCGCCGGATCCCCGGCTCGAGGCGTCGGAATGGCAGCCGCATCCCTCGCCCGCCCCGGCCGCGCGACGCCGCCGGTTCCCGCTCGTCCTCGGTGCGGTGATCGGGGTGCTCGTGGTGGTGGTCGCCGCGTTCGGCGTCGTCACGCTGCTGCAGGGCCCCCGCATCAGCAGCGTCAAGATCGACGCGCAGTCGGCGATCGACGCCTCCGGCACCCGCATGATCATCACCGCCAGCCAGCCGCTCGCGAAGGTGGATCCGAAGCAGGTCTCGGTGAGCCCCCAGGCGCCGTTCACGGTCGACACGTCGGGCCGGAACCTCGGGATCCGCTTCACCGTGCCGCTCGACGACGACACGAACTACACCGTGACCGTGAAGGACGCGACCGGCACGGACAAGCAGCGTCAGAGCACGCTGCAGGCGAGCTTCCAGACGCCGAAGTCCACGATCTTCCTGCTGCAGCGCAATGCCAAGGGCGACGACACCATCTTCATCACCGACCTCGGCGGCAAGAACGCCGTCCCGGTCGTGCAGCACGAGAAGATCGACGACTTCCGCGCGACGGCGGACCATCTCGTGGTGGCGACCGAGAAGGACGGCGTCTCCCAGCTGCTCGTGATGGACCGGAAGGGCAAGAACCAGCGCGAACTGAAGCTGCCGGGCCCCGGGTTCCTGTCGAACCTGCAGGTCTCGGAGCGCGGCAACCTCGTCGGCTACACCTTCACTGACAAGGGCATCAGCGCCACCAGCGGCCGGGCGAGCATCCTGGTGACGCAGTCGCTCACGGGTGACGGAGAGCCGCAGATCGTCAAGGTCGGCGACAAGATGCCGAGCATCTCCCAGTGGGCGTTCGTGCCCGACTCCTCCTCGGTCCTTTTCATCGACTTCAGCGGGGCCCTGTTCGTCGAGGACCGCACCGCCGCGAAGGGGACCCCGACGGCGCTCGGGTCCGCGCAGACCGTCGAGGGGATCTCCCGGGGCACGTACACCGCGATCGTCAGCCGCGGCAACGACCTCGTCGAACTGAACCTCGCCGACGGATCCGAGAAGCCGCTGGCCGCCTCGACCCCCGACTTCGGGGTGCCGGGAACCATCGCCCCCTTCCCCGGAGGGACGCTGCGCCAGGTCGCCACCCGCGACGCGACCGGCCTCCCGACCGGGCAGATCGTCACGCGCGTGGACGACGACGGCAAGGCCACGAAGCTGTTCAGCGTGACCGGATCCGACGCGATCATGCAGGCCTGCCCCTCGCCGAGCGGGCAGTACAGCGCGATCGTGGTGGCCCCGAAGCTCGTGAACAACCCCTACGACCAGTCGCTGCTGCCGCTGCCGACCACGATGCAGACGCACATCGTCGACACCAGGACCGGCAAGGAGCTGGTGGTGCTCGCCGGTTTCGACCCGTCCTGGTGCGCGCAGGCACCGCACCGTTGATGCCCGGCACCGGGATCCCGTCCGGGGGCGACGGCCTGCGCCCCGCGACGCGGGAGGACCTGCTGGCCCTGCCGCTCGAGGTGGCGCCGCGGCTGCTCGGCGCCCGGCTGCGCACGATCGTGGACGGTGCGGAGGTGCAGCTGCGGATCACCGAGGTCGAGGCCTATCACGGCAAGGGCGCGGGCCCGGTCCCCGACCCCGGTTCGCACGCCCGGATGGGGCGCACCGCCCGCAACGCCACGATGTGGGGCGAACCGGGGCATCTGTACGTGTACCTCAGCCACGGCATCCACTCCTGCGTGAACGTCGTGTGCGGACCCGACGGAGTGGCCGGCGGTGTGCTGCTCCGAGCCGGTGCGGTCGAGTTCGGCGTCGACGTCGCGGCGGAGCGACGGGGGATCGGCCCGGAGGCTCGTGCCGACCTCGGCGCGACGCAGCGGCGCGACCTCGCGCGCGGTCCCGGCCGGTTCGGTCAGGCGTCCGGGCTGCGGCACCCCCGCCACGACGGCATCGACGCGCTCACCGGTGCCGCGTGGGAGGGCGCCCGCGCCGAGCTGTGGCTCGCGGATGCGCCGGCCGAGGTCGCATCCGGTCCGCGGGTGGGCGTCGCGGGGCACGCCGGCACGGATGCGTTCCCCTGGAGGTTCTGGATCCCGGGGGATCCGACGGTGTCCCCGTTCCGCTGGGGCCGTGGCGCCGCAGAGGCGGCTGCGGCTGCTGCCACCGGCGACACGCCCGGCATCGGATCCGTGCTAAAGTAGCTCTTTGTCTGCGCACACTCCTGTGCGCAGTTCGTATGCCTCCCTCCCTGCGGCCGAGCGATCGGCGAGGGGAGAGGCGTGCAGACAAGGGATCTTGGGTGGGGCCGTCCGGCCTCACGGTAGAGAAGGAGTCATCATGGCAGCAGTGTGCCAGGTGACCGGTGCTGTTCCCGGCTTCGGTCACAACATTTCGCACTCGCACCGTCGGACGAAGCGCCGCTTCGACCCGAACGTGCAGAAGAAGACGTATTTTGTTCCGTCGCTCGGTCGCAAGATCACGCTGAACGTGTCCGCCAAGGGCATCAAGGTGATCGACGCCCGCGGCATCGAGAAGGTTGTCGCTGACCTCCAGGCGAAGGGTGTGAAGCTCTAATGGCCAAGAAGGCACAGGACATCCGTCCGATCATCAAGCTGCGTTCGACGGCCGGTACCGGTTACACCTACGTGACCAAGAAGAACCGTCGCAACACCCCCGACCGCCTCGTGCTGAAGAAGTACGACCCGGTGGTTCGCAAGCACGTCGAATTCCGAGAGGAGCGTTGATCCATGGCTAAGAAGAGCAAGATCGCGCGCAACGAGCAGCGCAAGGTCGTCGTCGAGCGTTACGCCGAGCGTCGTGCCGAGCTGAAGAAGACCCTGGTCGACCCGAACGCGACCGACGAGGCCCGCGAGGCGGCCCGCGTCGGCCTGCAGAAGCTTCCGCGCAACGCGTCGCCGGCGCGCGTCCGTTCGCGCGACGCGATCGACGGCCGCCCCCGCGGTGTCCTCACGAAGTTCGGCATCTCGCGTGTCCGCTTCCGTGACATGGCGCACCGTGGCGAGCTGCCCGGCGTGACCAAGTCGAGCTGGTAAGCAGTCTTCTTCCCTGAGCGTTCAGGGATCAAGGGGCGGGGATCTTCGGATCCCCGCCCCTTCTGCGTGTCCTCCGCAACCCTTCCGGGCGCCCGGATCCGGGAGCCCGATTCGCCGAAAGGCGGATCCGGTGTGTGACTGGAGTGACGGATGAGGCGCGACACGCCGCCGCAAAACGTCAAAACCCGCGAAATGACGCGGAAAACCAGGGTTTGGTTGATACATTCAAGGCGGTCGTTCGACCAACGGGGGGCATCCGCCCATCCGGAACTCTGATACGAAGCGACGGGATCCCGTCGCTGGAGGATGAAATGGCTGACAAGTCCATCACCAAGACCGAGCTCGTCGCGAGCATCGCCAGCGCCACCGGCCAGAGCCAGGCTGCCGTCTCCGGCGTTCTCGACGCCCTGTTCGCCACGGTCTCGGACGCTGTTGCCAAGGGCAGCAAGGTCTCGATCCCGGGCTGGATCTCCTTCGAGCAGGTCGCGACCGCCGCCCGCACGGGCCGCAACCCGCAGACCGGCGCCGAGATCAAGATCCCGGCCGGCAAGCGCGTCAAGGTGACCGCTGGTTCCAAGCTCAAGGCCGCCGTCAAGTAATTCGGCTCCGCCTCGCAAGGCCGTCCCTCTCCGGAGGGGCGGCCTTTCGCGTCCCCCGGATCCGTTTGGTGCACTTCCCGGGTTTGGGGCGTACTTCTCCGTTTTGGGGCGCGTGAGGACCGTGGAACGCGGCGTGCGGCGCCCCAAAACGAGGGGATGCGCCCCGAAACCGGGGTGCGAGCGCCGGGCGAGCCGGCTCCCGGCAGACCCCGAGCCGCACCGGAATAGGCTGGAGGGGTGAATCGCCCCGCCACCGGGGTCCGCCCCGAGACCGGGTCGGATGCCGCCCGCTCCGCCCTGCCCGCCGGATCCCCGACCCTGCGCATCGCCGGACCCGTGATCCTCGTCGGGGCCGCCATGCTCGCGGTGGTCGCCGGCCTCGCGTTCGGAGGGGGCGCGGCGCCGAACCTGCTGCTCGACCCCGGTCCGGTCGTGCGCTGGGGCCTGCCCGTCGTGAAGACCATCAGCAACCTGGGCGCGGCGGCGATGCTCGGATCCCTCGTGCTGGCGCTCTTCTCGCTGCGCAGCGGGGCGCGCTCGTTCGAGATCGCGCTGGACACCGCCTCGATCGGAGCCGCGGTCTACACGGTCGCGAGCGCCGTGGCGGGCCTGTTCACGTTCCTGCAGACCCTGGGCGTGAAGCTCAGCGCCGGACCCGAGTTCGGCGCACAGCTGGGACGCTTCCTCCTCGAACTCCCGCTCGGCCAGGCCTGGCTGATGACCGTGCTGGCCGGCGCCGTCATCACCATCGCCGCCTTCGCCTTCCGCGGCTGGACCGCCACGCTGCTCACCGCGATCCTCGCCGCCGCCTCGTTCATCCCGCTCGCCACCCAGGGCCACGCGGGCGAGCTCAGCGGCCACGACGCCGCGGTGAACTCGCTGCTGCTGCACACCATCGGCGCTGCCGTGTGGATCGGCGGCCTCGTGCTGCTGATCGTGCTGCGCGGATCCCGCAGCGAACTCGCCGACCCCGGCCGCGCGCGCACGGCCGCGAACACCGTGAAGGCCGCGGACCCCGCAGCGAAGCAGCCGAAGTCCTCGAAGCCCGCCAAGTCCCCGAAGCCCGCGAAGAAGACGAAGGGCGCCATCGGGTTCGCCGATGTCGTGCGCCGCTACTCCTCCCTCGCCCTCGCCGCCTATGTCGTGGTCGCCGTGTCGGGCATCGCCCGCTCGATCGTCGCCGTGGGCGACTGGGCCGGCATGCTCACGCCGTACGGCGGTCTCATCATCGCGAAGGCGGTCGTGCTGATCCTGCTAGGCGCGCTCGGCGCCCGCTACCGCACCCGCCTGATCCCGAAGCTCGAGACGGGCGGATCCGGCCCGTTCTGGACCCTGGTGCTGCTGGAACTCGCGCTCATGGGCATCGCCTCGGGGCTCGCCGCCGCGCTCTCGCGCACCGCCCCGCCCACCGGGCTCGAGGTCGCGACCGTGCGGACGCCGGCCGAGATCCTGACCGGATCCGCGCTGCCGCCGGAGCTCACCCCGATCCGCTGGATCACGGCGTGGAACATCGACCTCATCTGGGCGACCGCCGCGGTGTTCGGCATCGTGCTGTACGCGGTCGGCGTGCTGCGGCTGCGCAAGCGCGGCGACTCCTGGCCGATCCATCGCACGATCTTCTGGATCCTCGGACTGCTGGGTCTGGTGTGGGTCACCGGCGGCGCGATCAACGCGTACCAGGAGACCCTGTTCAGCGTGCACATGCTCGGGCACATGATGCTGTCGATGGCGATCCCGCTGCTGCTCGTCGCCGGCGCCCCGGTCACCCTCGCCCTGCGCGCGATCGACAAGCGCGACGACGGCACCCGCGGCGGTCGCGAGTGGATCCTGTGGGCCGTGCACTCGCCGTTCTCGCGCGTGGTCACCAACCCGTTCGTGGCGGCGGCGATCTTCGTGCTGTCGCTGTGGGCGTTCTACTTCACCGACCTCGTGCGCTGGGCGATGACCGATCACATCGGGCACGAGTGGATGACGATGCACTTCCTCATCTCCGGGTACCTGTTCGTGCTGTCCCTGGTCGGGGCGGATCCGGTTCCGCGGCGGCTGCCGTACGCGGGCCGGCTCATCACGCTCATCGCCGTGATGGCCACGCACGCGTTCTTCGGCATGGCGATCATGATGCAGTCGGGGCTGATGGTCGCCGAGTGGTTCGGCGCGATGGGCCGCACGTGGGGTGCGACGCCGCTCGAGGATCAGTACGTCGGCGGAGGCGTGGCATGGTCGGTGGGGGAGATCCCGACCCTGATCCTCGCGATCACGGTCGCGATCCAGTGGAGCCGCAGCGACGCGAAGGTGCAGAAGCGGCAGGACCGCGCCGCCGATCGCTCGGGAGACGCCGAGCTCGAGGAGTACAACGCGAGGCTCGCCGAGCTCGCCGAGAAGGACCGCCGCACCGCCGCCCGCGGCCGCTGAGAGGCCGGATCACGCACGACCGTCCGGGATCCGCGGGCCCGCGGACATCGGCCCGCGGGTTTCGGCCCGCGGCCTGATGCAGGGCTCGGGCTCGGGGATGGCGCTGAACGCGCGGATCAGCCCTCGGCGCCGGGCGGCGGCGACGACTGCTCGGGCGAGGTGATGCTGATCGACGCGGATCCGTCGGGCAGGAACCGGATCGTGCCGTCCACGTCGAACGGCACGTCCTGGTCGACGTGAGACACGGATCCGTCGTACAGCGACTTCACCTCGAGCTGTATGTGCGCGGTGGCAGGGGTGGGGGAGATCTTCCAGCCCTCGCCGTCCGGCTGCAGCGTGATGTCGGGGTTCTCGACCATGCTCCAGGTCGGACCGTCGACGACCCGGTTCGGCACCGCGTAGCCGAACGGGCAGCCGGTGGGCTGCAGAACGTGCTGCGTCGTGCACTGGCTGAGGAACTCGTTGACGCGCTGCTGGACGACCTTGACGAAGCCCTCGGTGGGCGTGGCCTGCACATCCAGCGGCACGTCGGCGAGCGGCTTGTCGGCGAGCACGCCCAAGCCCTTCGCGGTCGCCGTCGACGTCTTCACCGACACCGAGTAGAGCCCGGGGGAGAACACGAGCATCGGCACCGCGTCGAGCGGCGAGGACTCCGCGCCCTGCGCCGCCACCTGACGGCGGTCGAGGTCGAAGCCGTTCACGGAGAACCGGTCGGATCCGCGCACGGTCAGCGAGATGACGGCGAGCGGGCTCTGCGCGAACTCCCACGCGGGGGCGACGCCGATCCAGCCGTCCTGGGCGATGCGGAACGTGGAGGATCCGAGGTGGCCCCCGGCCTTGTACTGCACGGTGACCGAGGTGACGTCGCCGTCGGGGTGCTCGTCGGTCACGGTGATGTCGGTGAGCGCGCCGAGGGCGTCGCGGCGCAGCAGCGCATCGGAGGCGGAGCGGAAGGTGTCGCTGTCGAGATCGCCGTGCGAGAGCGCGACGCCCGGCAGCCGCAGGGCGTCGGCCGCGCGTCCCTCGCTGAGCAGCGTCAGGTAGCGGGTCACGAACGCGGAGGGACTGTAGAACTCGCGGTAAGCGGTGAGCCCGCCGGCCGCGAGTGCGGCGACCAGCACGGCGCCCACGACGGCGAGCAGGGCGAGATCGGACCAGAGCGGGGCGCGGCGTCGCGCAGTCCGGGCCCGGCGCGACCGCGCGCCTGGCGCCTGCACCCCCGCCGACTGCACCATGGCGCAAGTCTACGAAGAGCCGCCTGCAGGAACCCCGAGTGCCCCGCGCGCCCCTCGTCACTCCTTACCCGCGAGACTTCAACTGGGCGACGAGACTGCGCGCCATGACCGCAGTCTCGTCGCCCAGTTGGAGTCTCGCGGTCAGAGAGGGGGGGCGGGGAAGCGGTCGCGGTAGACTCCGTAGACCGTGAGCACGCCGACACTCTCCGCTGAACAGGAAGAACTGTTCCGGCTGATCGAGGACACCCGCGAGCACGTGTTCATCACCGGCCGCGCCGGCACGGGAAAGTCGACGCTGCTGCAGCACTTCGCCTACAACACGCAGAAGCAGATCGCCGTCTGCGCGCCGACCGGAGTCGCGGCGCTGAACGTCGAGGGGCAGACGATCCATTCGCTGTTCCGCCTGCCGATCGGCCTCATCGCCGACAGCGAGATCGACCAGTCGGATGCGACCCGCAAGATCCTGAACGCGATCGACACGCTCGTGATCGACGAGGTCTCGATGGTCAACGCGGATCTGATGGACGCGATCGACCGGTCGCTGCGCCAGGCGCGAGGGCGCAGGGCCGAGGCGTTCGGCGGCGTGCAGGTCGTGATGTTCGGGGATCCGTATCAGCTCGCGCCCGTCCCTCCCCGCGGCGACGAGCTGCGCTACATCCAGGACCACTACCGCTCGTTCTGGTTCTTCGACGCGAAGGTCTGGACCGGCGGCGAGGCCACGGACGGGCTGCTGGACATCGGCACGCACGGCGCGACGCTGCACGTGCGAGAGCTCGTGCACATCCACCGGCAGTCCGACGCCGGGTTCAAGGCGATGCTGAACGCGGTGCGCTACGGGCGGGTCACCGCGGAGATCGCCGGGGCGCTCAACGACGCGGGTGCGCGGACGCCCCCGGATCCGGCCCCCGGCGAGATCCCGATGATCACGCTCGCGACGCGCAACGACATCGTGAACGGCATCAACGCCCGCCATCTCGCGGCCCTGCCCGGCAAGGTGCAGAAGGCGCGGGCGGACATCTCCGGCGACTTCGGCCGGGGTGAGGCGAACTATCCGGCCGACCAGGAGCTGCAGCTCAAGGAGGGTGCGCAGGTGATGTTCCTGCGCAACGACATCTCTGCGATGCCGGATCCGCCGCGCTGGGTGAACGGCACGATCGGGACGGTCGTGCGCATCCTCGGCGACGCCGTGCGCGTGGAGATCGACGGCGAGGAGGTCGACGTCGAGCCGGCGGTCTGGGAGCGCTACCGCTACATCTACAACCCCGGCACGAAGACGCTCTCGCGCGAGGTGGTCGCCGAGTTCACCCAGTTCCCGCTGCGGCTGGCCTGGGCGGTCACGATCCACAAGTCCCAGGGCAAGACCTACGAGCGGGCGGTCGTGGATCTCGGATCCGGGGCGTTCGCCCCCGGGCAGACCTACGTCGCGCTCTCCCGGCTGACCTCGCTCGAGGGCCTGTATCTGTCCCGCCCGCTGCGCCCCCGCGACATCCGCGTCGACGAGGACGTTCGCCGCTTCATGCGGGCCGCATGGGAGGCCCGTCAGGGCGATTCCACGCCGCAGCTGCCGTAGCGTCGCTGAGGGACGGACGGGATCCGCGTCGTCGAAGGGGGCAGTCATGACCGATCGCCCACGGGAACGTGGCCGCGGCGGGGGCGCACTCGGCGTCGCGCTTGCACTCGGGCTCGCGATCGCGATCGGCGTGCTGGTCGCTGCCCTGCTGGTCTGGCCCCGGGCGCTCGGGGCCCAGCGCATCGTCGGCGTCGCGCAGCTCATCGCGTTCCGCGCACCACTCGCGCTCGGGCTGGCGCTCGTCGCGATCGTGGTCGGATCCGTCGTGCTGCTGCTACGCCGACGTGCGGCACGGGTGCGACGCGTGCTCGGGGTGTTCGCGATCGTCGTCGCGGTCGCCGCGGGCGGGAACCTCGCCGTGCTCCTGGCTCGCGGCCCGGCGGAGACCGGGGCGGTGGGGCTGCGCGACGGCGATCTCACCGTGCTCGTCTGGAACACCCAGGGCGGGGCGACATCGCCCGCCGAGGTCGCGGAGCTCGTGCTCGCCACCGGGGCCGACGTCGTCAGCCTGCCCGAGATGGACGACGACGCCTCCGCCGAGGTCGCGAGGCTCGTGGGCGTCCGCGGAGTCCGCATGACGGCGGCGACGACCAGAGCCGTCGCGGAGACGTCGACGCCGTCGTGGATCCCGACCTCGCTGCTCGTCGCCGATCGCCTGGGCGCCTACCGGCTCGACGGCTCCGCTGGCACGACCCGGGGGCTGCCGAGCGGCGTCTGGCGTCCGGTGCACGGCACGGGGCCGACGATCATCGCGGCCCACCCCGCGGCACCGCTGACCGACGGCATGGACGACTGGCGCGCGGGGCTCGACTGGGTGCGCGCCCAGTGCCGCACGCCGCACCCGGATCTGATCCTGGCCGGGGACCTCAACGCCACGGTCGACCACCTGGATCTCGGCGCCTGCCGGGACGCGGCTGTCGAGGCGCGCGCGGCGGCGACCGGCACCTGGCCGTCATCGGCGCCGGCCTGGCTGGCGGCGCCGATCGATCATGTGCTGGTCGGTCCGGCGTGGACCGTCCGCGAGGTCCGGGTGATAGACGCGACCGGGGGCACCGACCATCGTGCGCTCGTCGCGGTGCTGGCGAAGGGCTGAGATCGAGGGCTCAGCCGCGGGCCCTGACGTGCACGGCGAGGATCTCCGCGATCTCGAGGAGATCCAGGCGGCTCTGCGCCGTCCCGAGCACGAGGTCGAATGCGGTGTCGGTGTCCATGTCGATCCGGATGCCGTTGAGCTCGAGGAATGTCAGCGTGAGGATCCAGGAGAACCGCTTGTTGCCGTCGTGGAGCGGATGGTTCTGCGCCAGAGAGGACATCAGCGCGGCGGCCTTGACCTCGATCTCCGGGTACGCCTCGACGCCGAACATCGAGCTCGCGGGACGTGCGAGGGCGGAGGACAGCAGCCCGATGTCGCGGATCTTCAGACCCAGTGCGTCGAGGATCCCCACGGCCTGGGGCAGCTCGACGTACCGGATCACGCGTCCTCGAGCTTGGTGATCAGCTCGGCGTAGCGGTCGGCGACGCCGAGCGCGATCGACACGGCCTCCGTGGTCGTGACCTCTTCGCGCACGAACCTGTCGGCCGCCTCGATGAGCAGCGCGTGCTTGGAGGTGTGCCGCTGCGCGGCCAGCTCACTCAGCTGCGCGTCGAGTTCTGCCGGGATCCGCACCGTCATGGCCATACCAGAATGGTATCACCGGCCCGTGGCCCCGGCCCTCTCGCCCGGTTCTGATGGCACGGGGGCAGTACCTGTTCGTTCGCGGCCCTGCGAGCCCGTCGAGTGGGTTCCGGTAGGTCGGCCGGGCTGGATTCGGGCGGCCGGCCGGGCTGGATCCTCCTCCCCAGGCGCCCGATCCGAGGAGTTGTGCACAGTTCTGAAAATCCCGTGTGATCGGGAGTTCGAATGTCGGTGGCACGGTGTTGGATCGAGGTATGACATCGACCACGGCGCACGTACTGGAGCAGCTCGACCGGCTGCTCCACGCGGTGTGCGCGTCGGACGAGATCGAGGCGCAGCTCGAGGCGCTGTCGGCGGCAGACCTGACCGAGGTGCTGCAGGCGGCGGGGCGCGTGCAGCGCCGGCTCGACGCGATCATCACGACGGCCACCGGCACCGTGGACGAGCGCGATGGCCGCCCGGCGGATGATCGTGTCTCGCCCGGTGCGGGCTGCAGGGATGCGACCGAGCTGCTGCGCCGCGCCCTGCGGGTCGACGTGGGCACGGCGCGACGGTTCGTGCACGCGGCGCGGCTCATCCACCGCGACCGGTCGCCGTCTTCGGGAGAGCTGCTTCCGTCTGAGTTCGAAGAGCTCGGGGCGACGCTGCGGGACGGGGTCGTGTCGGTGTCGGGGCTCCTTGCGGCGACGGCGCCGCTGGCGAAGAGCGGCAACAGGATCGGGCACGAGGAACGGGCGGCGATCGATCGTCTGCTGGCTGACATGGCCCGTGGGCGGGATCTTCCCGACGCGCAGGGGCGGCCGGGCCCGGCGCCGACGACCGACGAATTGGCGGACTTCGCGGCGGCGCTCGCGCTCGCGGTGGATCCCGACGGCAAGGAACCCGATGACGTGACGGCGAACCGGCGTCGGGGGTTCACGCTGGGGCGGCTGAGGGACGGCGTGGTGCCGGTGTCGGGCGGGTTGCTGCCCGAGGTCGCGGGCGCGGTGCAGCGTCTGATCGACGCGCTGAACAATCCGGCCGCATCCGATGCGCCGCCGCCGGCGGTGGGACGGGTGGCGTTCGCGCCCGAAGACGGGGCCGATCGGGGGTCGAGCGATCTCCCGGACGCGCCGGCGCAGCCGGATCCTCCCGACGACCGGACGCCGGCGCAGAAGCGGCACGATGCGTTCGCGATGATCGTGAACGTCGCCGCCGCCTCGGACGGGTTTCCCGAGCTGGGCGGTGCTGCGCCGACCCTCGTCGTCTCGGTCACGGCCGAGGACTACGCGCGCGGCACGGGACGGTCGCACATCGAGGGTACGGAATGGGACACGTCGATCGGGGTGGCCCGCCACACCGCCTGCGCGGGCGGGGTCCAGCGGGTGCTGTTCGATGATCGGGGGCAGATCGTATCCATCGGCACCAGTGCCCGACTGTTCAACGCGGTGCAGCGTCGCGCGATCGTGCTCCGCGATCGGGAGTGCGTGATCCCGGGTTGCCGGATCCCGGCGACATGGTGCGAGATCCACCATGTCCGCGAATGGGCGCAGGGCGGAACGACGCACACGAGCAACGGCGTCGCGCTCTGCTGGCATCACCATCGCACGCTGGAGTCGTCGGGGTGGCGGATCCGCATGAGCGGCGGGGTCCCTGAGATCCGCGGACCGCACTGGTGGGACGCCTACAGCGGTTGGCATCGACCGAGATCCCGCGGCGGCACCCCGTACGACCGTCGCCGTATCTTGGCGGGCGCCGTCGCGCCACCCGGAAGCGGCGGGGGTGAGATCTCCACCCGGCCACCCGGGGATCTCCACCCGGGGGTGGTGCCGGCGGATCCGGGATCCGAGGAGCATCGAGGACATGAACCTCTCGATCGTCTCCAACGTCCTGCTGATCCTGGTCGCCGTCGGCGTGATCGCCGTGCGGCAGATGACCTGGCGACCCGTGCTCGGCGGGCGTGACTGGACGTTCCCCGGCCTCGCCGCCGTGGTCGGGGCCGCGCTGCTCCTGCAGTCCCTGAACGGCCGTGCGCTCGGTGTGATCGACGTCGTCGCCTTCCTCGTCGAGGTCGCGATCGCCCTCGGCGTCGGTCTCGGGATGGGCGCCATCGCCCACATCCGCCCGATCGCCCGTCCTGCCGGATACGCGGCGGACGCGTCGGCCCTGTCCGGGAAGGCCGCCGCGAGGGCGCTCGCCGAGTTCGAGACCAGGACGGGGCCGTGGGGACTCGCCCTCTGGATCGTGCTGATCGGCGTGCGGGTGGGCCTGACCTTCGCCTTCGAGAGCCTCGGATCCCACCTCGGCGTCTCGACCGGGATGATCCTCCTGGTGCTCGCGGCGAACCGTGCCGCGCGGATCCTCGTGCTGCACAACAGGGTGGAGGGGCTGCGCCGCACCGACGCGCAGGGCGCATCAGCGCGCATCATGGTCTCGTGAGCTCGTTCCGCCTGCCGCCCCTCGCGGCGACGACCCCGTGGAGCGCCGGCATCAACCTCGCCGGCGCTCTCGCCGTGGCCTACGGGCTGTGGCGCGGCGCCCCGCACTTCGCACCGTGGGTGGTCGTGGCGGTGGCCGCAGGGCTCGTCGCCTGGGTCGCGCACACCCTGCTCGCGACGCGGTGGGGTGCGCGGGCGGGTGAAGCCTCCGCCCCGCCGTCCGCCGTCGCGTCACGGACGAGCCCCGACGGGCGCGTGCTCGGAGCGGCCCTGCTCGCGGTGATGGTGATCGCGGGCGCGCTGACCGCGGTCCCCACGCAGGGGCTCGGCGTCGCGCTCCTCGTCGTCGCCGTGCTCGTGGTGACGAGCGATCCCGCCTCCTCACCCCTGGTCTGGGGCGTCGTGGTGCTCGCCGGAGCGCTCGGGATCGCCGTCGGTACGGTGCTCGCGCTCGTGGGGCTCGGCGGATCCGGCGAGGTGAACGTGCTCGGCCTGCTCGCGGTGATCGCCGGGCTGGTGCTCTCGGTGGTCGCCGGGTTCGGACGACGCGCGCAGCGCGTGCTGCTCGCGGAGCGGGAGCGCGCGAGCGCCGAGGCGCTGCGGGCGCAGGTCGCGGCCCACCGCATCGCGATCGCGCGCGACCTGCACGACGTGCTCGCGCACAGCCTGGGCGGCCTCGTGGTGCAGCTGGACGCGGTCGAGGCCCTGCTCGACGCGGGAGACACCGAGAGGGCGGCCGCCCGTGTGGCCGCGGCGCGGGGGCTCGCGGTCGAGGGCCTGGGCGAGGCCCGAGAGGCGGTGCGGGCGCTGCGCGAACCGGAGTCCGAGCGCGGATCCGGCTCCGCGGATCCGGTCGCGGCGGCGGCCGTCGAGACGCGGATCCGCCCGCTCATCGCCGCGGAGCAGGGCGTCCGGCTCGACGTCGCCGGTGTCGCGCATCCGGTGTCGGGCGCGCTCGCCGAGGCGCTGGTCCGCACGGTGCAGGAGGGGCTCAGCAATGCGCGCAAGCACGCGCCGGGTGCCGCGGTGCGGGTCGGCCTCGTCTGGCATCCTGACCGTGTGGAGTGCACGATCGAGAACCCCGTCTCCGCGACGCCGACGCAGGACGGGGCGCTCGCCGCGACGGGCGGCGGCTACGGGCTGCGGGGTGTGCGCGAGCGCTTCGCCGTGCTCGGCGGAACCGTGCAGGCGGGCGTGGTGCCAGGTGTCGCGACCGCCGTCGGGAGCGCGCCCGAGAACGACGCAGACCGCTTCGTGCTGCGGGCGGAGGCTCCCGCATGACCGCGCGGATCCGCATCGTGCTCGCCGACGATCAGGCGATCATCCGCGACGGTCTCGAGACGGTGCTGAGTCTCGTGGAGGACTTCGAGGTCGTCGGCACCGCCGCCGACGGGGCAGAGGCCGTCGCGCTCATCGCCGCGGAGCGCCCCGATGTCGCCCTCATGGACCTGCGGATGCCGGTGCTGGACGGCGCGGCCGCCACCCGGCGGGTGACCGCCGAGACGCCGGAGACCGCCGTGCTGGTGCTCACGACCTTCGCCGACGACGCCGACATCGTCTCCGCGCTGCGGGCCGGCGCCCGCGGCTACCTCACGAAGGACGCCGGCCGTGCGGAGCTCGCCGCCGCGATCCGCGCGGTCTCGGCAGGGCAGTCCACGTTCTCCGCACCGGTGCGCGACGTGCTGCTGGGACGGCTCGACGCCCCGGCCGGGACGGCGGGCGCCGCAGGATCCCGCCCGGCTGCGGCATCCGACGCGAAACCGGGAGGGACAGGCGCGGAGCCCGTTGCGGATCCGGCCTCGCCCGAGGCCCTCGCCACACGCTTCCCTGCGCTCACCGCGCGCGAGCGCGAGGTCTACGCCCTCATCCTGCAGGGGCGCTCGAACGGGGAGATCGCCCAGACGCTCTTCGTCGGGGTCGCCACGGTGAAGACGCACGTCAACGCGCTCTTCGCGAAGCTCGGCGTCCGCGACCGCGCGCAGGCGATCGCGAAGGGGCTGGGGCGCGCCTGAGGCGTCGTGCGCCCGCGGATCCGCACATCACGATCTTCACCCGATCTCAGGGATCATCCTTCGGGATGACGGCACCCTGAGACGGGCCGCTTACAATCGTGAGGAATGTCAGGGGGGCGAATGCGTGGGATCACAGGGCGTCGAGTGGGGGCGCTGGTCGCCGGTGTCGTTGCGGCGACGCTGGCGCTGAGCGGCTGCTCGGGCGGCGCGGAGACCCCTTCGTACACCCCGAAGCCGCAGGTGCAGGGCGAGCTGCCGTCCGAGATGAAGGACCAGATCAAGGCGGCCGTCACGCGCGCCATGGCGCAGAGCGGCTCGAGCGGTGCGATCGTCGGCGTGTGGGCGCCGTGGGGCGGGTCCTACGTCGCCGGCCTCGGCACGGTCTCCGTCGAGGACAAGACGCCGGTGAGCACCGACATGTCGTTCCGCATCGGCGACGTCACCCGGCTGATGACCTGCGACGTGCTGTATGCGATGGCCGACGCGGACAAGGTCAAGCTCGACGCCTCGATCACCGAATACGTCTCCGGCGTGCCGGATCTGCAGGACGTCACCCTCCTCGACCTCTGCAACGGCACCGGAGGGATCGGTTCCTCCCAGTCCACGGTGATGCCGATGCTCCTGGGCAACCCCGCGCGCGAGTGGGATCCGAAGGAGCTCGCGTCCTACGGCCTCGCGCAGAACCGCACCCCTCCGCGCACCGGCTACCGCGATTCCGACGCGGGCTACCTGCTGCTCGGCCAGGCGCTCGAGCGCGCCTCGGGCCAGACCGCCGCGCAGCTCATCCGTCAGTACGTGACCGCGCCGCTCGGGCTGAACTCGACGTCGCTGCCCGGGTCCGCCGCCGCGGCTCCCACCCCGTCCCCCGCACTGAAGGGGTTCTACACGCCCCAGGTCGACGGCGCCTACCAGTGCGCGAAGCCCACCGACATCACGGTGAGCTCGTCGAGCAACGGCTACACGGACTCCGGAGCGGTCTCCACGATCGAGGATCTCGGCCGGTACATGCAGGCGGAGGCCGCGCAGGCGCTGCGACTGAAGAAGACGCCGAAGCGCTTCGGCGCGCCGCTGCAGGTCGCCGAAGGCGCACCGAGCTGGTACCAGACCACGGGCGGGGCGAAACTGGTCGGATCCATGATCGGGCAGCACGGCAGCACGCCCGGCTATCTGACGGCGGCCTACGCCGACCCGGCCACCGGATTCACCGTCGCCGTGGTGCTGAACGACTCCACGGCCGGCGACGCGTTCATCGGCGACCTCGCGTTCGAGCTCGCGGCGCTCGCTTCCAAGGCGCCCGCCGCCAAGGGCGCGAAAGCACCGGAGTTCGCGCTGCCGTTCACGTCGGACGACTACGCTAAGGCGGTCGACGGCGCGGCCATCTGCCCGCTGCCGCAGGGCTGACCGGCCCGCTCGACGCCTCCCCGCGCTTCGGCGGGCCTGCAGAGGCCCATGCACGCGCACGACCCGAGGAGCAGCCATGGCGATCGTCGACAACGGCATCTATGTGGACGGCGTCCGCACCGACACCCCGCACACGCTGGATGAGACCTTCCAGCTCATGCACGCCCGTGGGGGCATGGGCTGGATCGGCCTGTACCGACCCAGCGAGGAGGAGGTGCGTCAGGTCGCTGCGGAGTTCGGGCTGCACGAGCTCGCGGTCGAGGATGCCCTGACCGGTCATCAGCGCTCCAAGCTCGAGCGCTACGGGGAGACCCTCTTCATCGTCCTGCGCCCCGCCCGCTATCTCGATGTCGCGGAGGAGGTCGAGTTCGGCGAGCTGCACGTGTTCGTGGGCCCCAACTTCGTCGTCACCATCAGGCACGCCGAGACGCCGAGCCTGAGCCGGGTGCGCGGGCGCATGGAGCAGGACCCCGAGCTGCTGGCCCGCGGCCCTGAGGCCGTGCTGTACGCGATCCTCGACGAGCTCGTCGACGAGTACTCGCCGGTGCTCGCGGGGCTCGAGAACGACATCGACGAGATCGAGGCGCAGCTGTTCCTCGAGGAGTCCGACGTGACCCAGCGCATCTACGAGCTCTCCAGCGAGGTGATCGACTTCCAGAAGGCGACCCAGCCGCTGCAGCCGATGCTGGAGAACCTGCTGCGCGGATCCGCCAAGTACTCCGTCGACCTGGAGCTGCAGCGCTATCTGCGCGACGTGCTGGACCACATCCTGACCCTCTCCGAGCGGGTCTCGACCTTCCGTGCGAACCTCGACAACGCACTGACCGTGGAGGCGACGATCGTCGCCCGGCGCCAGAACGAGGAGATGCGCCGGATGACGCAGGAGAGCATCCGCCAGGGCGAGGAGGTCAAGAAGATCTCCAGCTGGGCGGCCATCTTCTTCGCACCGACGATCGTGGCCGGGATCTACGGCATGAACTTCGAGGCCATGCCGGAGCTGAAGTGGGCCGCCGGCTATCCGATGGCGATCGGCCTCATGGTCGGCGGCGCGTTCGTGCTGTACCTGGTGTTCAAGAAGCGCGGCTGGCTGTAGGGGGCGTCATCGTCCGAAGCCCGTCAGCGCGATCACGGTGAGGGCGGTGGCCGTGACCAGGATCCACAGGATGGCACCGAGCAGGAGCGGCCGCCAGCCGGCGCGGCGCAGCGCCGCGACATCGGTGGACAGGCCGATACCGGCCATCGCGGTCGCGATGAGGAACCCGCTGACGTGCACCATCGCCGCACGGGGACCCGCGGGGATCACCCCGAAGGATCCGACCACCGCGACGAGGAGGAATCCGACGAGGAACCAGGGCACGAGCCCGACCACGCCGCGCAGCGTCATCCGCCGCCCCTCGGCGGCACGGCGCGACTCGATCACGGAGAGCCCGATCGAGATCGGGATGATCATGAGGGTGCGCACGAGCTTGACCACGACCGCGTAGCCGAGCGCCGCCGCGCCGAAGACCCCGGCCGCCGCGACGACCGAGCTCGTGTCGTTCACGGCGGTGCCGGCCAGCAGTCCGAAGGTGTGCGGATCCATGCCCAGGGCGTGGCCGAGCAGCGGGAAGAGCACCACGGCGAGGATGTTGAAGACGAAGATCGTCGAGACCGCGTACGAGACCTCGGCGCTCAGCGCGCCGATCACGGGGGAGACCGCAGCGATCGCGGAGGCGCCGCAGATGCCGGTGCCGACGCCGATCAGGGTGCGCAGGCGCTGCGGCACCCGCAGTGCGCGGCCGATGATCCACGTGCCGAGCAGACAGACGGTGAGGGTCGACAGCATCACGGGCAGCGACTCCGCGCCCACGCGCAGGATCGCGTCGAGCGAGAGCTGGGCGCCCAGGAGCACCACCGCGACCTGCAGCAGGAACTTCCCCGAGTACTCCACCCCGGGCTGGAAGCGCGCTCCGGGTCCGCGGATCACGGCGGCCGCCACACCGATCACGATCGCGGGCAGAGCGGATCCGAGCACGGGCACCGCCGCGCCGATCAGGGTCGCGACGACGGCGATCGGCACCGTGAGCGCGAGCCCCGGCAGCACGTCCGCCCCTCGCAGAGCGAGGCGGAGCGGGAGCGTGCGGGCCGGGCGGAACATCATGGATCCAGACTCGCCCGGCCTCGGGCTCCGCGGTATCCCGCGGGACCCGATAGGGGTACAGTCATGGACTGTGACGAATGCGGTGACAGACGGGACGATGCCGGACATCGGATCGCTCGAGCTGCTGGTCGCGGTCGTGCGCACCGGCTCGATCTCGGGTGCGGCACGGGAGATCGGCGTGACCCAGCAATCGGCGTCCGCACGGCTTCGTGCGGTCGAGCGCCAACTAGGCCTGTCGCTGTTCCACCGCACGCCCTCGGGCACCAGGCCCACGCTCGAGGGCGAGGTCGTCGCCTCCTGGGCCGACGATGTCCTGGCGGCGGTGGGAAGGTTCCGCGCGGCGACCCGCACACTGCGCGGCGAGAGCACGGCACGGCTCACGGTCGCCGCGAGCCAGACGGTGTCCGCCCGACTGCTGCCGCTGTGGCTGGTCGCGCTGCGCCGTCGCCAGGTCGAGGCGGGACGCACCCCGACGGCGGTGCAGCTGCTGTCCGGCAACAGCACGGATGCCGCAGCGCTCGTGCGCGACGGGCAGGCCGATCTCGCGTTCATCGAGTCGTCGGAGGTGCCCGCGGATCTCGGTGCCACGACCGTCGACCACGACGAGCTCGTGCTCGTCGTGGCACCGGAACGGGCATGGGGGCTGGAGGGTCCTGTGACCTTCGCGGAGGCCGCGGACGAGGCGCTCGTCGCGCGCGAGCAGGGCAGCGGCACCCGGCGCGCCTGGGAGGACGAGGTGCGCCGCAGGCTCGGCAGGGATGCGGCGGAGCCCGCGGTGGTGCTGCCGACCTCGGCCGCGGTGCGCTCGGCGGTGGCGGGCGGGCTGGGCGCCGCCATGATGTCCCGCCGCGAAGCGGCCGACGACATCCGGCTCGGCCGGCTCCGCGCGGTGCGCACGACCGGGGAGCCGGTCATCCGCCCGATCACGGCGCTCTGGCGCGGGGGAGCGCGGGACCTCTCCGCCGCCGGCCGGGAGCTGATCGAGGTGGCCGTGACGACCGCGCAGGAACAGGCGGTGAGACGGGGCCGCCCGGCGCGGTAGTCTCGCCTCGTCACTCCCGGAAGGAAAAGGGATGCCCTCGCTCCTGCTCTTCGGCCTCGTCGCCGTGCTTCTGTGGTCGCTCGTCTCGCATCGCTTCGAGCGCTGGGGCGTGGCAGGACCGGCGATGCTCCTGGTGCTCGGAGCGGCATCGACCTTCTGGAATCTGAACGCCTACCAGACGACGCTCGACTCCCCGATCACGGAGAAGGTCGTCGAGATCATTCTCGCGATCCTGCTCTTCGCCGATGCGACCGAGGTGCGCGGCGGGATCTTCGGCGGCGAGGGGCGGGTCACCGCGCGCCTCGTGCTGATCGCACTGCCGCTGTCCCTCATCCTCATCGCGATCGCCAGCGGCGTGCTCATGCCGGAGTCGTTCGCCGTGATCGGCGTGATCGCCTGCGTGATCATGCCGACGGACTTCGCGCCCGCGACCCGGCTCCTGCGCTCGAGGCTGCTCCCCGAACGCATCCGGGCGATCCTGAACGTGGAGAGCGGCTACAACGACGGTCTCGTCTCGCCGATCTTCGGCATGGCGCTCCCGATCGCCGTCGTGCTCTCGCCCATCATCCGTCAGTTCGCCGCGACGGGATCCGACACGCTCACGATCCAGGACAAGGACCTCGGGCACAGCGAGGAGAAGTTCCTCGAGGCGTTCTTCAACGCGGTCCCCGCGACGCTCGTGGCCGTGGCGATCGGGGTGGTGCTCGGGGGGCTGGTCGGGCTCGCCCTGCGCGCCGCGCGCCGTCGAGGAATCGCGGACGAGGGCGGGGCGCGCTTCGTCATGGTGCTGCTGCCGCTCATCGCCTACGGCATCGCGACGATCCCGGTGCTCGAGGCGAACGGCTTCGTGGCGGCGTTCGTCGCGGGGCTCATCTACCGCGTCACCCGCACGCGCGGCATGGAGGAGCGCGTGATCCCGCACGCCGAGTTGCTGCTCGTGGAGGAGGTCGGCACCCTCACCGCGAGCTTCGTGTGGTTCATGCTCGGCGGCGCGGCGCTCCTCGTCTTCACGACGCCGTTCGACTGGCAGGTCGCGGTGATCGTGCTTCTGGCCCTCACCCTGTTCCGCCTCGGACCGGTGTACCTGTCGCTCATGCGCAGCTCGGTGTCCCGCGTCGACCGTGTCAAGATCGGACTCCTCGGCCCGCGCGGCACCGCCACGATCGTCTTCGGCCTGCTCGCCTACAACGCGCTCCCCGAGGAGGACGGCTACCTCGTGCTCACGATCATGGTGGTGACCGTCGTCGGCAGCATCCTGCTGCATGGCGTCGCCGCCCCCTTCGCTCTCCGCGCGCTCGAGAACAGGCGCGTGGCGCGCGCCTGAGCGGCGGGGCGAGGTTTCGGCTGATGGTCGTCAGGTGAGCCCGCCGAAACCGAAGACCTGCAGGTAGCCGGCGACCGCCACTCCGACGGCGATCAGGCTGAGCGCCATGCCGGCGACGGCCCAGCGCTTGCGGCTGCCGCGGAGGAGAGCCACGACGCTCAGGACGATCGCGACGATCGCGAGCGCCCCGACGGCGAGCCCTCCCAGCAGCGTCGTGCTGAGCAGCGCCATCCCCATCGACGGCACCGTGAAGAGTGCCACCGTGAGGACCGCGACGGTGCAGGCGAAGGCTCCGAGGATGCACGCCGCGGTCGCCAATCCGGAAGCGGGTGCGGGCGCTGCGACGGTCATGCCGTGACTCTAGTCCGCGGGGGTGCGCCGGTGGGCGTCGTGTGCGGGCTTCCCCTCAGTGGTCGCCGCCGCGCCCTGTGATGGTCTGCACGAGCGCCAGGTACTCCTTCGGTGTGGCGTGCGGAAGGTAGGCCTCTCCGATCGCGAGTCCGATGTTCGCGAGCTGCGCCGGATCCGCGTAGGCCATGTGGATGGTCTCGTACCGCGGGTTGAACTTGCTCTTGAACCGGAACAGCGAGGTGAACCCGTACGCCGGCTCCAGCATCCGCCCGAGCCATTCCAGCAGGCGGCTCATGACCGTCGGGTCCCCGGGCTCCTCGCCGGGCTTGGTGGCCAGCGGGGCGCCGGAGAGGCTCATCACCTCGGCGCCCTGCTCCTTCATGTGCAGCGCCGCCGACGCGATGACGAACTCCATGATGCCGGGCATGGATCCGTCTCCTCGGCGCATGAAGTCGATGGTCCAGCCGGTGATCCTGCCGTCGGTCCAGCTGGGCAGCCAGCTGGTCGTCGCCTCGATCCCGCCGTCCTTGTTGATCGCGAGGAAGATCCCGACGTCCGGATCCTTGAGCTCGTCCATGCCGCCGAGCGTGAAGCCCATCTCGGGCAGCTTCTTGTTCGCGACCCATTCCTCGCTGACGGCCTCGATCTCGGCGGTGTATTGCGCCGGCAGATCGTGCCAGGTGGACCACAGCGTGGTGATGCCCTCGCGCTGGCCGCGGTTGAGGGGCTGGCGCACCTTCTGCCAGGCCTTGCCGGCCAGCTCCAGCCCGGGGAGGTCGAGCACGGTCTCCTCGCCCACGGACATGTGCTGCCACCCGAAGGACTGGAAGATCGGCAGGTACTTCTCGTGGAAGCTGTAGAAGCAGGCGGACCAGCCCTGCGCCTCGCAGTGCGCGACGAATCCTTCGATCGTCACCCTCTCGGCGCCTTCGGCGCAGACCGGATCCGACATCGTGAGCGCGACGCCCTTGATCACGCGGTAGGCGACCGCGCCCCGGCCGTCGGGGGTGAACCAGTAGGCATTGCCGGGCCAGGTGCCCATGAACCCGAGGGTGCCGCCGCCGCCCGCCTGGAGCAGCGACCGGAACTGCGCCTCCTCCGTCGCGGCCCGCTGCAGCCGCGTGGCGCGGTACAGCCGGATCATGGCGACGGTGAAGACGAGCCAGAACGCGACGCCGATCCACTGGTAGGCCAGCAGCGACGGTCCGTCCATCGGGATCGCGTCCTCGGTGACGTTGGGGAGGAACCCGGCCGGAACAGAGGGGAGGAGCACGTCGGCGAACAGCGCGCCGAAGGACACGTGCTCGCCGAGGTAGTCCTGGGGGCGGGCGAGGGCGATGGCGAAATAGGCCGCGGTGAGCACGAGCCAGGCGCCGATGACCGTGACGGCGAACTGCCCCGCCGCGCGGCGCGGCGCCGCCACCCGGAACCGGCGACGTGTCACGAGCAGCAGGACGATCACGGCGAGGGGCAGGGCGACCGCGAGCAGCACGAGCACCATGAACTCCACGCCGACTTCCGCACGGGCCTTCGCGTCGAGCAGGTCGCCCGGCGAGAGCGCGATGGCGGTGCCGATCGCGGTGCCCGCCTTCGCGACGAGCGCGAGGATCCACGCGGCGCGTCGTCCGGTCCGCAGTCCCCAGGCCGCGAGCAGTGCGAGCAGGAACGGCACCAGGCTCACAAGGAGCGGCCCGGCGCCGGCGGTGAGGATCGCCGAGGCCTGGTTCGCGCAGGCGCTGGTGAAGTTCTCACCGCACGAGGCGTCGATCCCGTTCGAGGTGTCGGCCACGAAACCCGACAGCACGAGGCTCAGCGGCGCGTCGTAGTTCCCCGAGATGAGCACGATGAACGGCCCGAGGCCCGTCGCCGCGACGATCGCCGCGACGAGCGTGCGCACCTCGCGGTACGAGCTGCGATGCCAGGATCCACGGGCGGCGCCGCGGGCGAGCAGAAGCCCGAGCAGGAGACCGAGCACGGCCGCGATGAGGCGGAACACGCTGTCCATGTCGCCCGCGTAGAGCACGAACATCACCAGCACCGTGAAGCCGATCACCCGGATCCGGCGCTGCCACAGCGCGGGTGCGAGAGCCGTAGCCGACATCAGCATGCCGATGATGCCGATCGACGGGTCGGCGACGAACTCGTCGCTCTTCATCAGGGCCCAGATCGTGCCCCAGGCGTTCATCACCGCTTGGACGCCGAGTCCCAGCAGCACGGCGACGACACCGGTGGCGAAGAACGCGATCATCGCCCGGACCGTGCCGAGACGCCGTTCCGCATAGGCGCCCGCGGTCAGGGCGAGCAGGATCGCGAGCACCGCGGCGATCAGCGAATCGGGGATCAGCAGGGCGGTCGCGGGGGTCCACCACCCGCCCCACTCCCACGTCGACTGCGATCCGGCGGCGAGCTCGGTCGGGAACTCGCCCCAGAACGTGCCGAACCCGAGCCCCGTGCCGAGCACGATCAGAGCGAGGACGACGCTGAACGGGTTCGCGCGCAGGTACGCGGCGAACGCACCGGTCTTCTTCGCGGCGGGGGGAAGGTCGGGCGTGACCGTGGCGGCGGACGGGGCGGGCTCGGAAGCGGTCATGCGCTGCTTTCTGCGGGAGGCGTGGTCGCGGTGCGGAGGAATCGTGTCAGGGCGAGAGCCCGAGCCGCTTGTACAGCAGCTGCATCGCGTAGGGGATACCGCCCGTGAGGGCGTCCTGCACGTGGCCCGCGCCGGGGACGGTGTAGTAGCGCGCGTCGTAGCCGGCCTTCTTGGCGAGCTCCACGTTCTTCTGCACCCCGGGAATGAATCCGTGGTCGTTCTCGCCGACCGTGAAGACCGCGAGACGATCGGTGAAGGCGCCGGGGTGAGCCTCGATCCCCGCGGCCGGCTTGTTCTGATCGAACTTCGCGAAGTCTCCGTCGAAGACCTTCGCGATGTTGTCGCGGGATTCTTCGACACCCGGGTACTGGTCCGGGGAGATCGCGATCACGCTGGTCCAGATGTCGGGGCGATGAGTGGCCCAGGTGAACGCGCACGCCCCGCCGTTCGAGTAGCCCATGATCGTCCAGGCCGAGTGGTCCAGGATGACGTTGAGCTGCTTCTCCGCATAAGCCGGGATGTCGGTATTGAAGTAGGTCGAGACGCTGCCGTAGGCCCGAGAATCCACGCACATGGGATCCGCTCCGGATGTTCCGAGCTGATCGGCGATGATGACGATCGGCGCGAGGCCCTTGTTCTCCTTCGCCATCTTGTCGAGCACCGGGGTGATGAAAGTCGGCTCCGGATTGCCCGGGTAGCCCATCATCAGGACGACGAGGGGGAGCCGTGGGGGGTTCTTGGTCAGGGCCGCCGGCGGCAGGTAGATCGTTGCCGGGCGTGGGGTGAAGCCGCCCGTGGACGGGATGGCGTGGGCCCCGCTCAACAGCGCCGTCTGACCCGTTGCCGGCATACCGGCGGGCGGCGTCCAGGACTGGTAGAGCGGGCCGCTGGAGGTCTGGGTCGGCGCCGGCTTGGGCAGCCCGTCGATCTGGTCCTCGGTCGAGATCCCGAACATCGACCCCACGGTCTTGTTGATCCCGAACGCGGCGTTGACGCCGAGGGTCGTGGACAACAGCGCGAGGATCACCACCAGCACCGCGACGATCTTTCGCCATGCCCGACGCTCCCACAGGGAGACGATCCCGACCAGCGCCGCGGCGAAGCCCGCGGGCACCCAGAAACTGCACGCGAACGGCAGCTGTCCGCCGAAGGCGTCCGTGGCGTTCGCCCAGATAACCAGGGCGACGCCGCCGCCGATTCCGACCGCCAGGGCGATCACGATCCGCCACAGCCACGCAGGGGTCGGGCGGCGGACCAGCAGCACGATCACGCCGACGATCGTCAGGCCCCAGATCGCGAGCGGGAGCGGCCCGTCGATGACGCCGAGCTTGAAGAACCAGGTCACAGGAGGCTCCTTGTCCGTGGGCCGGCATGTCGGGGGCGAGGCACGAGCGACTATAGTCCTGCCGTTCGCGCATCCCTGCGCCGCCCCGTGAGACGAGGAGACCCCATGGAACAGTCGGAGCGGCTCGAAGCCGCCATCGCACTCGCGCAGCATCGCGGGTTCGTCTTCCCCTCGGGGGACATCTACGGCGGCACGCGCTCAGCCTGGGACTACGGCCCCTACGGGGTTGCCCTTAAGGAGAACATCAAGCGCCAGTGGTGGAAGACGTTCGTGCAGCGCCGCGGCGACATGGTCGGCTTGGACTCGGCGATCATCCTCCCCACGGCGGTGTGGGAGTCGTCGGGGCACCTCAGGGTCTTCAGCGATCCGCTCACCGAGTCGCTCGTGACGCACAAGCGCTATCGCGCCGACCACCTGTTCGAGGCCTATGAGGAGAAGCACGGGCACCCGCCGGAGAACGGCCTCGCCGACATCCCGGATCCGGAGCACCCGGACAAGGTCGGGCAGTGGACGGAGATCAAGATGTTCTCCGGAATGGTCAAGACCTACCTCGGCGTCGTCGATGACGAATCGGGCCTGCACTACATGCGACCGGAGACCGCCCAGGGCATCTTCACCGACTTCAAGGCGGTGCAGCAGACCATGCGCCGCAAGCCCCCGTTCGGGATCGGGCAGATCGGCAAGGCGTTCCGGAACGAGATCACGCCGGGCAATTTCATCTTCCGCACGCGGGAGTTCGAGCAGATGGAGATCGAGTTCTTCGTGCAGCCCGGCACCGACGAGGAATGGCAGGAGACGTGGATGGACCTCTGCTGGAAGTGGTTCATCGGCCTCGGTGTGGACGCCGAGAACATCCGCTGGTTCGAGCATCCCAAGGACAAGCTCGCGCATTACTCGAAGCGCACCGTCGACATCGAGTACCGGTTCGGCTTCGTCGGATCCGAGTGGGGGGAGCTGATGGGCGTCGCCAACCGGACCGACTACGACCTCTCTGTGCACCAGGACAAGTCCGGCAAGGACCTCTCCTACTTCGATCCGGCGACCAATGAGAAGTACATCCCCTACGTGATCGAGCCGTCGTTCGGCCTCACCCGCGCGCTGATGGCGTTCCTCGTCGACGCCTATCACGTCGAGGAGACCACGACCGCCGACGGCAAGACGGACAGCCGCACGGTGCTGAGACTCGACCCGCGCCTGGCGCCGTTCAAGATCGCCGTGCTGCCGCTGTCCCGCAATGAACGTCTGGTTCCGACGGCCAAGGAGGTCGCCGACCAGCTCCGCGAGCACTGGGCCGTCGACTACGACGACGCCCAGGCGATCGGCCGCCGCTACCGCCGCCAGGATGAGGTCGGCACGCCGTATTGCGTGACGGTCGACTTCGACTCGCTCGAGGATCACGCCGTGACGGTGCGCGATCGCGACTCGATGCAGCAGGTGCGCATCCCGATCGATCAGCTGGTCTCGCATTTCGCGGGGCTTCTCGTCGGGGTCTGAGCCGGCGCATGCCGCGCAGGGCGCGCTCGCGGGTCGCCGGGGTCGTGGCGGGCATCGTGCTCGCGGCGACCCTCGGCGGGTGCGCCACCGCGCCCGCGCCGCCGATCACGCCGGCCCCGAGCGGCACGGCGGGGAAGCTCCTGGTCGCGGTCGGCAACTCCTTCGTCGGCGGATCCCCGATGGACTCGGGAACGGCTCGCCGCTGGCCGGGGCTCGTCGCGACGCGGCTCGGCATGCGACTCGACGTCATCTCGGCCGGTGCCTCCGGATACGCAGATCCCGGAGATCACGACTTCACCTACCGCGACCTCGTCCGAGAGATCCCGTCCGACGCGGACGTGGTGGTCATCATGGGCAGCGACGACGACGCGACGCATCCGCCGGAGGAGATCGAGCGCGAGGCGCGGGTGGCGCTGGGTGAGGCGGTCGTGCGCGCTCCGCACGCGCAGATCATCGTGACCAGCACGCCCTGGGTCGAGAAGGATCCCGATCGCGGGATCCTGAACACGCGCGACGCCGTCCGAGCGGTCGCGACGGAGCTCGGTCTGGAGTACATCGACGGGCTCGGAACCTGGCTCGTGACCGGCCCTCCGGGGCAGATCGGCGCCGACGGGCTTCACCCGACCGACCTCGGCCATGCCCGGCTCGCGGACGCCCTGGCGGGGCCTATCCGTGCGGCCGCGGAGCGCGCCGGGGGCTGAGTCCGGAGGCTACGACGCCCGGGCTCAGATCCCGAGCCGGGGCAGCTGCCAGTCGAAGACGACGGCCAGCAGACGCAGCAGGAACGCGACCAGGAAGCCGGCGAGCAGGGCGAGTCCGCGTGCCCGCGTCCAGCGCAGCAGCATCCCGGTGGTGAGCGCTCCGGCCAGCGCGGCGGCGCCATACACGCTCTGCGACAGCACGAACGGGATGCGGTTCAGGAGCACGTCCCGCACCAGGCCTCCGCCCGTGGCCGTCATCGTGCCGAGGGCGGCGACCACCCAGAGGTTGGCGCCGCGTGAGGCCGCCTTCTCCGCGCCGCCGACCGCGAACAGCGCCAGACCCACAGCATCCGCGGTGGCGAGGGCGAGGGCGGGGATCTCGTCGATCGCGGCGAGCACCCCGAATGTGAGGAGCGACGCACCGAGGGCGACGATGATCCGGGTCCGCGAGGAGAACGCGGCAGGCGGAAGGTCGCCGAGCAGCACATCGCGCAGGATGCCGCCCGCGAGCGCCACGATG
The DNA here is from genome assembly GCF_044749045.1 of Microbacterium sp. NPDC089698. NCBI lineage: Bacteria > Bacillati > Actinomycetota > Actinomycetes > Micrococcales > Microbacteriaceae > Microbacterium > Microbacterium sp. NPDC089698. Next base: position 51,070 of record NZ_JBIVHE010000009.1, on the reverse strand, counting down.
AAGCCGACCACCAGCACGCCCAGCAGATCCAACCCGGCGTGCGCGGCGGCCGCCGCTCCTTCGACGGCGAACAGCCCTGTCGCCACGATGTCGACGGCGTCGAAGAGGCGCGTGCTGACGGCAGGACGGTGCAGAGCGGCGGGCGCGGGTGCGGTGGTCTTCACGAGGACATCACAGCACCCCGCGGCGGGAGGTTCCGGATCATCGCGGCGCGGAGGATCCGGTTCCGCCGTCGGGGGAGAGGAGGAACGGCCCCCGGCGATGCCGGCGGCCGTTCGTTGGAGCGAGTGGCAGGAGTTGAACACTGCATCTTCGACCGGGAAGGCCAACATTCTGACGTTGAACTACACTCGCGGGGCGTCCCCTTGCGGCGACTGCGAAAAACTTAGCACCGCGGTGCCTCGCGCACATCGGTCGCCTACGGTGAAACCCGTAGCCATGCCGAGACGGGATTCCGCACGCCTCGCTGAGCGGGAACCCGCCCCATCAGATCCCGGTCGCGAATACGGGCAAGCACGTACGACTTCTGTCGTGCCGCCCCGGGATTCCGCACCCTCGTGCCGGTGTCGCGGAAGGGAATCGTGGAGCACCCCTATGGTGTGCGGCATGGGGCGGAGCGGGATACGGGGGGCCAGTGCGTGGGGGCGTCGGACGTTCTTGGGGGCATCGGGGCTGGCATTGGGCGCGCTGCTGACATCGTGCGATGCGACCCGGGAGCCGACTGCTCCCGCGGGCGCCGCATCGCGCACGCCGTCTCCGGCACCCACCCTGACGCGCAGTCCCACCCCGACGCCCACTCCGACGCCGCCCTCGGCTCCGACGGTGACGAGGGTCCCGGCGCCGCAGGAGGCGTTCACCGGCCTGCCCGGCGAGGGGAACCTTCTCGCCTGGACCGTCGACGACGGCACCGATCCGGCTGTCGTGCGCGCCTACGCGCAGTTCGCGCACGAGACCGGAACCCGGCTCACGCTGTTCGCCACCGCGTCGTACACCGCATGGGCGGAGAACGTCGACGTGCTGGCTCCGCTGGTCGCTTCAGGCCAGGTACAGATCGGCAATCACACCTGGTCGCACCCTGACCTCACGTCGCTCTCGGACCGGGGCATCGTGGACGAGCTGCAGCGCACGCACGATCGGATCGGCGAGCTGTTCGGCGTGGACGCCCGCCCGTTCTACCGGCCGCCGTTCGGCTTCCACGACCGCCGGGTGCGCGCCGCCGCGGCGTCGATCGGCTACACCGCGCCGACCCTCTGGTACGGCTCGCTCGCCGACTCCGGCCTCATCCCCTCGGAAGAGATCGTCCGCCTCGGACATGAGTGGCTGCTTCCGCAGCACATCGTGATCGGGCACCTCAACCACCGGCCCGTGACGACCGTCTTCCCTCAGCTCGCCAGGATCATCGCGGAGCGCGGGCTCGTCACCGTCACGTTGAACGACGTGTTCACGAGCGAACAGCACCCCTGATCCGCATGTGCCCCGGGGGCGGGGCCGCGGCGCTCAGCCCTCCGCGGGCTGCCGGGTGTAGACGCCGCGCACGAGCGGCGACGGCTCGGCGTCGGCCGGCACGGCGGTGTCCAGCTCGAACGCGAGTCGATCGCCGTCCACGCGCAGCCGGGTCACGGTGCGGCCGCGATCGGAACGGCGCTCCAGCACCAGGGCATCGCCCTCCCAGGTCGCGGATCCGGGCGCCGTGGGCGTGAAGCCGTAGGTGTCGAACCACCAGAACCCCGTCCCGGCGACCACGGCGTGCGCCACGAGCGGTGCGCCCTCGGCGCCTTCGCGCGATTCGACGTAGTCCAGGAGGATGCCGTCGGGGCCGGGCTCGACGCTCAGCGCGCCGCGGGCGGATCCGGCCGCCGTCCAGGCGGTCGGGAAGAGCTCCTCCGTCCCCGTCCAATCGCCGAGCAGTTCCCTGAGCCGTGGATCCGGTGCCATGCCTGCGAGCCTACGCGGTGGCCGCGCTGTGTTGCCATGGCGCAAAGATCCGCATTTCTTTGCGCGTAAGATCGCGAAATGTCGAGAACCCCCGACAGCCTGCTCAGTACTCTGAGCAGGTTGTCCGGGCGAGGTCGCCTGGAGTCCCGTCGCCGCAGACGGGCACAGAGGAGGTAGCTATGGCAGTCATCGGCATCGTGCGCGAGCCTGCGGGCGAGTCGCGCGTGGCCGCGACCCCGGCGACGATCGCGTCGCTGCGGAAGCTCGGTCACGACGTGGTCGTGGAGCGCGGAGCGGGATCCGACGCGTCGTATCCCGACGAGGCCTACGCGGCCGCGGAGGCGACCCTGGTCGACCGCGAGCAGGCGTGGGGGAGCGAGATCGTCCTCGCGATCACGCCGCCCGATCCGGAGCGGATCGCACTGCTCTCGGACGGGGCGACCTTCATCGCGCTGCTCTCGCCGGCGCTGCGCCCCGATCTCGTGGAGTCGCTCGCGCAGCGCGGCATCACCGCGCTCGCCCTCGACGCCGTGCCGCGCATCTCGCGCGCGCAGTCGATGGACGTGCTGAGCTCGATGGCGAACATCGCCGGCTACCGTGCCGTCGTCGAGGCCGCGCACGAGTTCGGCCGGTTCTTCACCGGTCAGGTGACCGCGGCCGGCAAGGTGCCGCCGGCCAAGGTGCTGGTCGCCGGCGCCGGCGTCGCAGGCCTCGCGGCGATCGGCGCCGCGTCGAGCCTGGGCGCGATCGTGCGCGCGACGGATCCGCGCCCCGAGGTGGCGGATCAGGTCACCTCGATCGGCGGCGAGTACCTGCCCGTCGACGTTGCCGTGGAGAAGTCCTCCGACGGCTACGCCAAGGCCACGAGCGAGGCGTACGACCGCCGCGCCGCCGAGATCTACACCGAGCAGGCCGCCGACGTCGACATCATCATCACCACGGCCCTCATCCCGGGGCGTGCCGCGCCGCGGCTCATCACGGCGTCGGACGTCGCCGCGATGAAGCCCGGCAGCGTCATCGTCGACATGGCGGCGGGCCAGGGCGGGAACGTCGAGGGATCCGTGGCCGGGGAGCGCATCGTCACCGACAACGGCGTGATCGTCCTCGGCTACACCGATCTCGCCTCGCGCCTCGCCGCCCAGGCCTCGCAGCTGTACGGCACGAACGTCGCCAACCTCGTCGCCCTGCTCACCCCGGGCAAGGACGGCGTGCTCGCGATCGACTTCGACGACGTCGTGCAGCGCTCGGTCACGGTCGTCCGCGACGGCGCCGTCACCTGGCCGCCGCCCCCCGTGCAGGTCGCCGCCGCTCCGGCGAAGGCGCCGGTCGAGGCCGCCGTCGAGATCCCGGAGAAGAAGAGCATGTCGGCCGGGCGCAAGGCCCTGCTCATCGTGCTCGGCATCGCTGCGCTGTTCGCGGTGAACGCGTTCGCGCCCGCACCGCTGCCGCAGCACTTCACGGTGCTGACGCTCTCGGTGGTGATCGGCTTCTACGTGATCGGCAAGGTGCACCATGCGCTGCACACCCCGCTCATGTCGGTGACCAACGCCATCTCCGGCGTGATCGTGGTCGGCGCGATGCTGCAGATCACGGATCCGAATCCGGTCGTGCAGGTGATCGCGGCGATCGCGGTGCTGCTCGCATCCATCAACATCTTCGGAGGGTTCGCGGTCACCCGCCGCATGCTCGCCATGTTCACGAAGGGCGGCCAGAAGTGACCGTCGGGGCTCTCTCCACCGCCGCGTACATCGTCGCGGCTCTGCTGTTCATCCTCAGCCTCGCCGGGCTCAGCCGGCACGAGACGGCGCGCTCCGGCGTGGTCTTCGGCGTCTCGGGCATGGCGATCGCGCTCGTGGCGACCGTGTCGCTGACGGTCGCGCACGCCTGGTCCGGCGGCGCCGTGATCGGGCTGGTGTTCCTGCTGGTCGCCGTGGTCGTGGGGGCCGGGGTCGGCCTCTGGCGCGCCAGGGTCGTCGAGATGACGGGCATGCCCGAGCTCATCGCGCTGCTGCACAGCTTCGTCGGCCTCGCCGCGGTGCTGGTCGGCTGGAACGGCCACCTCGCGCACGCGGAGATCGCGCCCGAACTGGTCGGGATCCACAACGCCGAGGTCTTCATCGGCATCTTCATCGGCGGCGTGACCTTCACCGGATCGATCGTCGCGTACCTGAAGCTGTCGGCGCGGATCTCCTCCAAGCCGCTCATGCTGCCGGGCAAGAACGTGCTCAACGTCCTGGCGCTCGTGGCGTTCCTGGTGCTCACAGTGTGGTTCGTGATCGATCAGCAGCTGTGGCTGCTGATCGCGATCACCGTGCTCGCGTTCGCGCTGGGCTGGCACCTCGTCGCCTCGATCGGCGGCGGCGACATGCCGGTCGTCGTTTCGATGCTGAACAGCTACTCCGGCTGGGCGGCGGCCGCGGCGGGCTTCCTGCTCAACAACGACCTGCTGATCGTGACCGGTGCGCTGGTCGGATCCAGCGGTGCCTACCTCTCCTACATCATGTGCAAGGCCATGAACCGCTCGTTCCTCTCCGTGATCGCGGGCGGCTTCGGGATCGTGGCGTCCGCGTCGGGCGACGAGGAGCAGGGCGAGCACCGCGAGATCACCGCGGAGGGCGCAGCCGACATGCTCACCTCCGCGAAGAGCGTGGTGATCACCCCGGGCTACGGGATGGCGGTCGCGAAGGCGCAGTATCCCGTCGCCGACCTCGTGTCCAAGCTGCGCGAGCGCGGCGTCGACGTGCGCTTCGGCATCCACCCGGTCGCGGGGCGCCTGCCCGGCCACATGAACGTGCTGCTCGCCGAGGCGAAGGTGCCGTACGACATCGTGCTGAGCATGGAGGAGATCAACGACGACCTCGCATCGACGTCCGTGGTGCTCGTGATCGGCGCGAACGACACGGTCAACCCCGCCGCCGCGGAGGATCCGGGCAGCCCGATCGCCGGCATGCCGGTGCTGCGGGTGTGGGAGGCCGAAAACGTGATCGTGTTCAAGCGCTCGATGGCCGCCGGTTATGCGGGCGTGCAGAACCCTCTGTTCTTCCGCGAGAACGCGCAGATGCTGTTCGGCGACGCCAAGCAGCGCGTGGAGGACATCATCGCGGCGCTCTGATCGACGGCGCGGAGCGCACCGCGGGCCGGTCCTGGAAACGGGGCCGGCCCGCGGCGTTTCCTGGGAGAACCCGATGGATCCGGTGAACGGATCGAGAACGGTGCCGGCGACCCCTGTCGCCGGAGGCCTCGTGAGCCTACCGTCGGTGCGGGACCCGATGCCGGGAGAGCCTGGCGTCCTCCGCGGCACCGAGGCCCCTTCCCTCTCACGAAAGGATCCTCGATGTTCCGTTCCCGACTCGGCACGGCCGGCGCTCTCGGCGCTCTCGTGCTGGCGATCGCGGCCGGAGGCGCTGCCGGTGCGCTCCCCGCCGCCGCGTCTCCGCGTCCTGCTGCCGCAGCGACCACCCCGATCCAGCACGTCGTCGTGATCTTCGGCGAGAACGTGTCGTTCGACCACTACTTCGCCACCTACCCGAACGCCGCGAACATCGCGGGCGAGACGGTCCAGGGCACGGGAGCGGCCGCCTCCTCGTTCACCGCCGAGAAGGGCACGCCGAGCGGCATCGCCACGCTCGCGAACGCGGGCCTGCTCGCGCCGAACAACCCCAACACGGTGCAGCCGAAGCGGCTCACCCCGGGCCAGGCCGTCACCTGCGACCAGGATCACGAGTACCTCGCAGAGCAGAAGGCGTACAACGGCGGCGCCATGGACCGCTTCGTCGAGAACACCAGCACCGACACGTGCGGGAACCCCGGCGATCCCCGCTACGCGACGCCGGGCATGACGATGGACTACTACGACGGCAACACCGTCACCGGGCTGTGGAACTACGCCCAGCACTATGCGCTCAGCGACAGCAGCTTCTCCGACACCTTCGGCCCGTCGAGCCCCGGGGCGCTGAACCTCGTCTCGGGGCAGACGCACGGCGTGATCAGCGTGGATCCGTTCACCGGGGCGCAGACCGCGGCGCCCGACGCGTACACCGTGAAGAGCCCGAACGCACAGGGCGTCGGCACCATGACCGAGGATCCGGATCCCGCCTTCGACGACTGCTCCGACAGCAGCCACGCGAAGAGCTACGCGCTCGCCGCGATGCAGGGCCGCAACATCGGCGACCTGCTGAACGAGAAGAACGTGTCGTGGGGCTGGTTCCAGGGCGGGTTCACCCCGCAGAGCACGAAGACGATCAAGGGCGTCGACTACGCCCAGTGCACCACGACGCACACGAACATCGCCGGCGTCTCGTCGACCGACTACAACCCGCATCACGAGCCGTTCCAGTACTTCGCCTCGACGGCCAACCCGCACCACCTCGCGCCGGCCTCCGACGCCGAGATCGGGCACGCCGGCCAGGCCAACCACCAGTACGACATCACCGCCTTCAACCGCGTCGTGGACACCGACAACATGCCGGCGGTCTCGTACCTGAAGGCCCCGAACTATCAGGACGGGCACGCGTCGTACTCCGACCCGATCGATGAGCAGGCATTCGTCGTGAACGAGATCAATGCGATCCAGAAGTCGAAGAACTGGGGCTCGACGGCGATCGTGCTCGCATACGACGACTCCGACGGCTGGTACGACCACGTCGCGGCGACGGTGACCAACGCGTCGAACGACCCGCAGAACGACGCCGCCTGGTGCTTGGACGCGGCCGCCGCCGGCACTCCGATCCTCGGCGGCTACGCCGACCGCTGCGGTCCGGGGCCGCGCCAGCCGCTGCTCGTGGTCTCGCCGTTCGCGAAGAAGGACTTCGTCGACCACACAGTCACCCAGCAGTCGTCGATCCTGCGGTTCATCGAGGACAACTGGGGCCTCGGCCGGCTGGGCGACGGATCCCTGGACGCGGTCGCCGGATCCCTCGGCAACATGCTCGACCTCTCGCACCCGCGCAAGGATGCGTCCCTGACGCTGGATCCGGCCACCGGCACGATCGTGCAGCCGGCCTACTGCGCCGGCAACAACGGCAAGCACCTCGGTCAGGGCGGCGGCTGCAGCTGACCGCGCGCCGATCCGGGCCGCGTGCCAGGCCTCGGGCTCCGCTCTCCTCAGGGGCGGAGCCCGATCCGCAGATCGGTACGGTCGCCGCCGCCGCCGACGGCCCGGCTCAACCGGCGTGGCGCTCGACGATCGCGGCCGCGGACGCAGCCGGCGCGGCCCCGTAGAGGAATCCGCGCGCCCCGCCCAGGCGGGACGCGGCGAAGACGTCGGCGACCTCGGCCGGAGCGTGCCGCACGAGCAGCGACGCCTGCAGCGCCACCGCGAGGGCCTCCGTGAGCCGGCGAGCGCCCGCCTGCGCCTCGGCGGAGGAGGGATCGCGCTGCGCGTCCCGGAGCAGGCGTTCCGTGCCGGTGACGTGGGCGTCGAGGCGGGCGTCCGCGCCTTCCGCGAGGCGCACCTCGGCGAGCAGGGCGTCGGCGGTCTCGGGCTCGCGGGCGATCGCGCGCAGCACGTCGAGCGCGATGACGTTGCCGGATCCCTCCCACACCGCCATGACGGGCTGCTCGCGATAGCGCCGGGCGAGCGGGAAGGCCTCGGTGTAGCCGTTGCCGCCGAGGCACTCCAGTGCCTCGTACGCATGGCCCGGCCCGCGCTTGCAGATCCAGTACTTCAGCACGGCCGTCGCGAGCCGTCGGAACGGCTCGTCCGCCGCAGGGGCGTCGGACTCGTACGCGGCCGCGACCCGCAGGGACGAGGCGATCGCGGCCTCGGTCTCGACCGCGAGGTCGGCGAGCACCTGCGTCATCGCGGGCTGTTCGGCGAGGAGCGCGCCGAACGCCGCGCGGTGCTGCGCATGCCAGATCGCCTCGGCCGTGGCCTGCCGCATGCCCGCGGCCGTGCCGAGCATGCAGTCCAGCCGGGTCTGGTTGACCATCTCGATGATCGTGCGGACGCCGCGGCCCTCCTCGCCGATCAGCCAGGCGATCGTGCCGTCGAACTCGACCTCGCTCGACGCGTTCGCCCGGTTGCCGAGCTTGTCCTTGAGGCGCTGGATGAGGAACGGATTGCGGGATCCATCGGGCAGGACGCGGGGCAGGAGGAAGCAGCTCAGTCCGCCGGGGGCCTGCGCGAGCACCAGGAAGCCGTCCGACATCGGCGCGGAGCAGAACCATTTGTGCCCGGTGAGGATCCAGGATCCGTCGTCGGCCGGCCGTGCGGACGTGCGGTTCGCACGCACGTCGGATCCGCCCTGCTTCTCGGTCATCGCCATGCCGAACAGGGCCGAGGTCTTGCCGGGGGCGAGCGCGGGCGCGTAGTCCCGGGAGAGCAGTCGCGGGAGCCACTCCTCCTGCAGCCCGGCCGATCCGTACTGCTGCAGCGCGGGCACCACCGCGTGGGTCATCGAGACCGGGCAGGCGTGCCCCGGCTCGACCTGGGCGAAGAGCAGGAACTGCGCGGCTCTGGCGACCTGTGCGCCGGGGCGCGGTTCGGCCCAGGCCGCGGTGTGCGCTCCGGCGGCGACGGCGGCGGAGAGGACGCGGTGATAGGACGGGTGGTACTCGACCTCGTCGATGCGCCGTCCCCATCGATCGAACGCCACGAGCTCCGGCTCGTGCGCGTTGGCGAGTTCGGCGTCGTGTTGGAACGCGGCGGATCCGACCAGCTTCCCGGTCGCGATCAGCTCCGGCTCGGCCCAGGATGCGCGGTGCCGCTGCACGCCCTCGACGAGGGGCAGATCGAGCGAGTACTCGTCCAGGCCCTCGCGCGGCGGCGCCTGGTTCGTGACGGTGTGCGTCGCCATGCGGATCCCCTTCGATCGTCTGGTTCGACCGTACGCCGTGGGCGGATCAGTCCGCGGCGCGCCGGGCCGCCCACTCGGAGCGGAGCAGGCCCATCCGCACGATGTCCTCGTACTGCCCGCGCACCCAGGCGTGTTCGCGCTGGCGCCCCTCGACGACGAAGCCCGCCTTCTCGTAGGAGCGGATCGCGGCGGCGTTCGACGCGATCACCTCGAGGTGCACCCGGCGCAGGTTTCCGCGCACGAACGCGAACTCGAGGATCCGGGCCATGGCCTCGGTGCCGATGCCCTTGCCCCGTGCCGTCGGGATGAGCGCGATGCCGACCTCGGCGTGACGCGCGACCTCGTCCACATCGAACAACCCGACGTTGCCGACCGCATCGCCGTCGACGTCGATGACGAAGTTCATGCTGTTCGCCGGGTCCGCCTCGCGTTCGATCACGCGCGCCTCCCAGGCCTGGCGTGTCCGCACCGCGGGCCGGCCGGGGTTGCGCTCCTCCCAGGTGTCCAGATCCGACGCGATCGTGTACAGCGCGTCGAGGTCGGCTTCGGTGCGGGCGCGGAGGGTGACGGCAGGACGCGGGGACATGGGGGACACGCTACCCGCGGGTCGGGACATCCGGTCCGGGCGGCCTCGCGAGAGCCGGTGCCGGGCCGGACCTTGTGCGCCCCGGGAAGGCGGGATCCGCCTAGACGACCGCGTGCGCCCGCACCGGGAACGTGCCGAACCCGGCCACGGCGGGCGGAGCGGCGGTGAAGCGCGCGCCCCGGGCTGGGAGCGATCCGAGGCCGGTCAGGTGCTCGACGACCGGGATCCCCGCGGCGAGCAGGATCGAATGGGCCGGGCGCTCGCCTCCGGACTCGGTGTCGTCGATGTTGAGCGAGTCGATGCCGACCAGCGCGGCCCCGGCGTCGGCGAGGAACCGCGCGGCCTCTCCGGTGAGGAAGGGTGCGCCGTGGGCGTACTCGGGGGTGCCGAAGCGGCGGTCCCAGCCTGTGTGCAGCAGTACTGCCGCGCCCCGCAGCTCGCGGTCGGCGAGGGTCGCGGATCCGATCCCGCGGCTTCCGGGCGACCACGTGTCCGTGAGGTGGAAGACCTCGGCGGGCAGATCGACGAGCCTCTCCAGCGGCAGCGAGGAGAGATCGCCGCCCTCGGCGTAGCGGTGGAACGGGGAGTCGATGTACGTGCCCGTGTTGCCGATCATCGTGATGACGTCCATCGCGAACTCGGTTCCGGGCGCGTACTTCCCTCGCGAGTCCTCCCGGGTGAGGAACGGCGTGATCTCCGGCGCCGGAAGGCCGGGGTAGGTGATCAGGCCCGCCCGGATCGGATGCGACAGGTCGACGATCCGCCGCTCGGAGGCCACGGCCGGGGCGTCGACGCCCCGGCTGCCGCGATGCTGCTCGGCGACGATCCGGAGGTCGTTCAGCACGACCGAATCGACGAGGGCGAGGCCCAGATGGCGGACGAGGAGCAGGCCGATCGCGTCGGCGTCGAGATCGGGGGAGGGCAGGTCGAGGCGGAACCCCTCGCCCTGCATCCCGCCGCCGTTGGCGAAGGAGATGTCGAAGCCGAAGTGCGCGCGGTACTCGGTGGGTTCGGTCATCCCGCCAGTATGGCGAGGATCCGAGGGGCATCGGCGCAGCCCGGCGGATCCAGTCCCTGTGCGAGGGGCGCGCGGGAAGGGCCGCACCCGCGGCTGCGGATACGGCCCTTCCGGTCGTTCAGGGGAGCGGGCTCAGTGGAAGAGGCCCAGCTTGCCGAACTTCTCGGCGAGCAGGTAGTACACCGTGATGCGGCTCTTGGTGCGGTCCGCCTTCATCGTCTCCTTGACCTCGTCGAGTGCGGCGTCGAGCACGGCGTCCGATTCGGTGAGGCCGAGCTTCTTCTGGAGGAAGTTGGTCTTGACGGTCGCGACCTCGTCCTTGTCGGAGAACGCGACGTATGCCGAATCCTGGCTGCTCATCACGAGACGGTAGGTCTTGAGGAGACCCTCGATCGCCGCTTCATCGGCGTTGGGGCGGTAGATCTTGACGTCAGCGGCCCAGTCAGCCATAGGTGTACTCCTTCACGTCCGGCCCGGCTCGATAGCCGTGCTCGCCAGAGATCGTAGACGCCCTGACCGAACAGCGGAAGACGCGCGGCGGAACTGTCGGCGCGAAGGTGCGGCGGCGGATCCGGCGGGATCTTGACTTCTTTAACTTAAGTACTTAAGTTAGTCCCATGAGCGACCTCTCCCATCTGCTGCACGAGCTGGTGATGACGATGGATGCCCAGGGGGAGCGCAAGCTCGCGCCGTTCGGGCTCTCGATGCGCCGATTCGTGACGCTCACGATCATCGGCGAGCATCCGGGGGTCGTCGCGCGACAGCTCGCCGATGCGGTCGGCGTCACCGAGGCGGGGATGAGCGGCATCGTGCGCGACCTCGCCGATGCGGGACTCGTCCGCGCCGAGGGCGTCCCCGGGGGAGGGCGCGCCAAGCCCGTCACGCTGACGTCCGCCGGGACCCGGCGCCTCTCCGAGGCCACGGCGGCGCTCGGCGGATCCTTCGACGACGTCGTGCGTGCGGCGGGCGAGGATCCGGACGACCTGTCCGCCCGCCTCGCCCGCGTGGTCGCGCAGTTGAACGCCGATCCCGCGGACTGAGCAGCGCGGACGTCGGCAGAACCCAGAACTCCGGAAGGGGAGACCGTGGACACTCTTCACTCTCAGCCGATCGCGCTCGTCGCGGCCGGCATCGCACTCGCCCTGTGGCTCGCGCGGATCGTCGTGTTCGCGCGGCTGCACATGCTGCGCGCCCCAGCGCACCTCCTGCACGACACGGTCAGCGACTATGCGAACGGGGCGACCGTGCGGCTGTTCCGTGCGATGAGCGTGATCACCGCCGGAGCCTGGACCGCGACGGCGTTCGCCGTGCTGCTGGGCCTCCCGTCATGGGACTACCGGATCCCCTGCTTCGTGATCCTGCTCGTGGCGGCGGTCACGCCGCTGCTCATGATCGCGGCACCCATCCCGCCGCAGGGTACGCGCCTCGGCGTGCAGGGGATCGTGCACTACGCCCTCGCGATCATCAACTTCGCGGCGGCGTACAGCCCGGCGGATCGGATCGCCGCACTCGTGCAGGGTGCCGCGGCACACGGCGGCTCGCCGCTGCTGGCGGTGATCGGCGGGATCCTCGGGGTGCTGGCCGTGGTGATCCTGGTGGCGCTCATCGCGCTGGTCGCGAGCCTCGTGCTGCCGAGGCTCCGCCGGGTCGTCGGCCTCACCGAGCGCGCGTTCCTGTGGTCGGTCGTGGTGTTCTACACGCTGTTCGCGGTGGCGCTGGTGTTCGGCTGAGGACGCGAAAGGGCCCCCGCCTGCGGCGACGGCCCTTTCGGATGCGGAGGGGCTGACGGGAATCGAACCCGCGCTGTCTGCTTGGGAAGCAGAAGTTCTGCCATTGAACTACAGCCCCGCACGTCGATGACGCCTGGCCAGCATAACAAACGCGCGCGGGTTCCCCGATCCAGTTCCGTCGACGCCCCCTCGTAGTGTCGACGCCCCCTCGTGCGTGCGTTCGTGGGAGGGGGCGTGGGTGCTGCGAGGGGGCGTCGACGAAAGGGGGCGGGCGCGAACGTAACGGACGGGGCGAGGCGGGGCGGGGCGGACGCGGCGACGCGACCGCGGATCCCCCGGGTACGTCAGGAGTCGAAGCCCATGCCCAGGGCGTCGAGCGTGCGCAGGAGGAGGTTTCGCTTGCCCTCGCGGTGATCGGCGCGGTCCATCGACCAGCGGACGGCGTTGATGCCGATCGTCGCGGCCGGCTCGGGCGGGAACGGGACCGGCCGCTCGCGAACCATCTGCAGGGAGGAGCGCTCGGTCTTCGCGCCGTCGAGCAGATCCAGCATCACGTTGCCGGCGAAGCGGGTCGCGGCGACCCCGAGGCCGGTGAAGCCCGCGGCATGCGCCACCCGACCGCCGTGGCTGGTGCCGTAGAAGGCGCAGAATCGCGAGCAGGAGTCGATCGCGCCGGCCCAGCGGTGCGTGAAGCGGATCCCCTCGAGGGCGGGGAAGGTCGTCAGGAAGTGCTCGGCCAGTCGGCGGAACGATTCGGGACGGTCCTCGTAGCGCTCCCGCACCTTGCCGCCGGGGTGGTAGACCGCGTCGTAGCCGCCGAACACGATCCGGTGATCGGCGGTCTGCCGGCAATAGTGGAACTGGTTGGCGATGTCGGCGAGGCCCTGACGGCCCTCCCAGCCGATCTCGGCCCGCTGTGCGGCGGAGAGCGGTTCAGTCGCGAGCACGTAGTCGTAGACGGGGACCGTCATCAGCCGGTTGCGCGTCAGGAGCGAGGGGAAGACGTTGGTCGCGAGCACCGCGCGGTCGGCGCAGACGGCGCCCCTCTCGGTCGTCGCGACGACGCCGCGGTCGACGCGGCGCACTCCGGTCACGCGGGAGCGCTCGAAGATCCGCACGCCGCGCTCCGCGACGACCCTCGCGAGCTCGAACGCGAGCTTCGCCGGATGGACGAGGATGTTCCCGTCCCGGTCCCAGAGCCCGGCCCGATAGGTGGGGGAGGAGATCATCGCCCGCAGGTCGGGTCCGTCCAGGAAGACGTGGCGGTCGTCGTGCCGAGCGCCCGCGAGCTGGCGGCGCTGGTACTCCTCGGTCGCGATCTTCACGACGCCGGTGCGTTCGAGATCGGCGCGGATGCCGTAGCGCTCCGCGGTCGCGGCGATCTCGGCGAGATTCTCCGCGCCCATGCGCTCCAGGGCATCCATCTCCTCGGGCCAGCGGCTCGCGCCGTTGTCGTACCCGTGCGTGAGACTGGCCTCGCAGAAGCCGCCGTTGCGTCCGGACGCCGCCCAGCCGATCCGGTTCGCCTCGAGGATCGTCACCCTGGTGCCGGGGTCGCGCTCGGTCGCGAGCAGCGCGGTCCAGAGTCCGGCGTATCCGCCGCCCACGATCACCAGGTCGGTGTCCACGCGGCCGGACAGCGCATCGTGGTGCTCGGCGGTGGCGTCGTCGAGCCAGAAGACCCGCTGCGCGGTGCCGCTGAGGGCGTGGTCGACGGCGGCCGCCGGGGCCGGCATGCGTTCGAAGGCGGTCTGCGGCATCGCTGCTCCTCGCTGGCATTGACGATTCGGGGTCACCGAGAGGCCGAAAATGCTGATTGGTGAAAAGTACAGATTGATGGTTGCGCATTCCGCAAGAGTTCGCAAGGATGACTCTCGGATGGGTGAATGAGCCCGCCGTCGTGCACTCAACGGAGAGAGTCGAGGAGTCCCATGAGCACGGAAGTCACGTCGCACCCGAGCGACGCGGTGGAGGAGAAGCTCCCGCGCAAGCTGCGCTGGTATGACGCCTTCGCGATGTCGATGACGATGCCGGCGGCCCTGATCGCCACGCTCGGAGCGTCGATCGCGGGCCTCGGCGGCTGGGGAGCAGCGGTGCTCTGGGCCGTCTCGATGGTCATCGCGTTCGTCGTCAACTGGATCTACATCGAGCTGTCCACGATGTTCCCGGAGTCCTCCGGCGGCATCGCGGGCTTCGCGGCCGAGGCCTGGAAGAGCCGTGCGCCCTGGCTCGCCCCCGTCGCCGGCGTCGGCTACTGGCTGCCCTGGGGATCCAACCTCGCGACCTACGGCGCGCTGACGGGCCTCATCATCCAGTCGCAGTGGTTCCCCGACCAGACCTGGGAGCTCGCCTTCGGGCCGATCCACCTCAGCTTCCCGATCGTGATCGGCCTCGTCGTGATCTTCGTGCTCTACGCGATCAACGCGATCGGCGTGCGCGTCACGATGACCTTCGTCTACATCACCGCCGCGATCCTCATGGTCCCGCTGTTCGTCTTCATCGTGCTTCCGCTGTTCAGCAGCGGCTGGCACCCGGGCGAGCTCACCTGGAAGCTGAGCGGCTGGGAGGGCCTGCACACCGCGCTCGTCTGGCTCTACGTGATGGCGTGGACCACGCTCGGCGTCGAGGTCTGCACGACCTTCGCCTCGGAGTACCGCGACCCGGTCAAGGACACGGCGCGGGCGATCCGCGCGGCCGCGCTGTTCTGCCTCGGCGTCTTCTTCCTCGTCCCGATCACGCTCGGCGGATTCGCCGGCGAGGCGGCGATCGGCAAGGATCCGGCTACGTTCTTCGTCGCGGCCTTCGCGAAGCTGGTCCCCTCGGACGCGGCGGCGAACATCATGGTGCTGTGCCTCATCGCGTCGCTCGTGCTGGTGATGCTGACCTCGGTGGCCGACTCCTCGCGCGTGCTCTTCAACATGGGCAAGGAGGGCGTCACCGTCCGGGCCGTGGGCAAGCTCGATCGCCGTGGCATCCCGATGCGCGCGCTCAACGTCATGCTCGTGCTGAACATCGTGCTGCTCGTGGTTCTCCAGCAGCCGCTCGCCATCATCGTCACCGGCAACCTCGGCTACGTCCTCACGCACGTGCTCGCGGTCTCCGGCTTCGCCCTGCTCCGCAAGGACCGCCCGAACGCGGTGCGCCCGATCCGGCTGCCGAACTTCCTCGTGCCGGTCTCGATCGTCCTCGCGGTCCTGCTCGCGGTCATCGTCGTCGTCGGCGCGACCGGGTTCTCGATCACCGGCTACGGCGGGATCCTCGAACTCAGCATCGCGATCGGCATCCTCGCCCTCGGCGTCGTGATCTGGGCGTTCGTCCGTGCCCGCGATCGCCGCAACGGACTCGCTCCGCAGACCGTCGACGACGCCGTCTGACGCTCCCCTTCACCCGATCCCCTCGAGAGGAAATCCATCATCATGACCCTGTCATCCGTCGTCGCCGCATCCGACGTCCTCGTCCCGCACTCGCAGCTGTACATCGCGGGCGACTACGTCGACGCCGCCTCGGGCGAGACCACCGATGTCGTCAGCCCCGTCACGGGCGAGGTGATCGCCGCGGTCGCCGTCCCGGGGCGCGAAGACCTCGACCGCGCCGTCGCCGCCGCCCGCGAGGCGCAGCGCGCCTGGAGCCGCGTCGGCGTCTGGCAGCGCGCCGCGATCCTGCACAAGGTCGGCGACCTCATCTCCGCCAAGCGCGACGAGCTGGCCCGCCTGCTCACGCTCGAGCAGGGCAAGCCGCTGACCGAGTCCTACGCCGACATCGACGAGACCGCGCAGCTGTTCCACCTGCACTCCGAGGACGCGGTGCGCCTGCACGGCGAGACCCTGCCGGCCAACGACACGCACAAGCGGATGTGGACCTTCTACCAGGGCGTCGGCACCTGGGCGATCGTGATCCCGTGGAACTTCCCGGTCCTGATGTTCTCCGAGTTCGCGGCGCCCGGCCTCGCGACGGGCAACGCGCTGGTCGTGAAGCCGCCGACGCACACGCCGCTCACGCTCCTCGCCACGGTCGAGGTGCTCGAGGAGGCGGGCGTTCCGGCCGGTCTCGTCAGCATCCTCCCCGGCGAGGGCGCGTTCGGGGCGGATCTCGTGTCGCACCCGGGCATCGACGCGATCGGCTTCATCGGATCCTCCGCGACCGCCGAGAAGATCGTCGCGACGGCCGGGCTCAAGCGCTCGATCATCGAGGCGTCCGGCAACGGCCCCGTGGTCGTGCTCGACGACGCCGACGTCGAGGCCGCCGCGCGCGCCGCGGTGCGCGGGGCGTACTACAACGCCGGACAGGTCTGCTGTGCGACGGGGCGTGTGCTCGTGGCCAGCTCCGTGCGCGAGCGCTTCGTCGAGGCGGCCCGCGCGGCCGCGCAGGAGGCCGTGCTGGGCGATCCGTTCCACGCCGCGACCACGCTCGGTCCGATGAACAACCACGCGACCGCGAGCAAGGTCGACGCGCATCTCGCCGAGGCCCGCGAGCGCGGCTTCGAGATCGTGGTCGGCGGAGGGCGCGCCGCGGGCTTCCCGACCGACCTCTACTACGACTTCACGGTCGTCGACGGCGTCGCACCCGACGCGCTGCTGAGCGTCGCCGAGACCTTCGGACCGGTCGTCCCGATCATCTCGGCGGACACGGACGACGAGCTGCTGCGCATCGCCAACGACGACGCGCTCGGGCTGCAGGGCGCGGTCTTCACGAAGGACCTCAGCCGCGCCTACCGCTTCGTGGAGCAGATGCGCACCGGTCAGGTGATCGTGAACGACAGCAACGGGTTCTGGGACATCAACATGCCCTTCGGCGGCGTCGGCGGGAGCCGCACGGGCTGGGGCCGCATCGGCGGCAAGCACACGCTGCTCGATATGAGCGACCTGCGCACCGGCGTGATCCACCTCGACTGATGCAGCGGATCCCGACCCTCCTCGCGATAGCCTCGATCCCGTGAACGAGCTTGACGGCCTGGACCACCTGGACCGCCGCATCATCGCGGCGCTCCAGGTGGACGGGCGACGCACCTTCTCCAGCCTCGCCGACGAGTTCGGCGTGCCCGCGTCCTCGGTGCGCTACCGGCTGAAGAAGCTCGAGGACGAGGGGGTGCTGCAGGTCGTCGGGATCGCCAACCCCCTGGCGATCGGCTTCGACCGGCTGGCCCTCATCGGCGTGCAGGTGCGGCCCGGCTCGGCCCGGGCGATCTGCAAGGCCCTCGCCGCGCTGCCGGAGACGAGCTACGTCGTCATCACGAGCGGCAAGTTCGACGTCATGGTCGAAGTGATCTGCCGGGACGTCGCCCACATCGTCGACGTGCTGGAGAACAAGATCGGCGCGCTCGACGACGTCGTCTCGACCGAGTCCTTCTTCGTGCTCGAGGTGCACAAGCTCGCCTACGGCTGGGGAGTCCCCGAGGTCTCCAGCGCCGACTAGGCGCCTCCAGGATCCCCGCGCCCTAACGTCGACGCCCCCTCGTGGTGTCGAGGCCCCCACGTGCGTGCGTCCGTGCGAGGGGGCGCGGGTGCCCCGAGGGGGCGTCGACAACGAAGGGCGGCGCGGTCTCGCGATGACGCGAGGCCGGTGATCGTCGCGCCCCGGGGTGCCCTCGTCGCCCGGAGCGCCCTTCCCCGATCCGACAACGAAGATCCGATCCAACAACGAAGGAGTTGCACCATGGAGAACATCAGTCGTCGCGGAATCCTGCTGGGCGGCCTCGCGGCCGCGGCGGGAATCGCCACCGCAGGAATCGCCGATGCCGGCGCCGCCGCGAGCCCGTCGCTCGCACATGCGGCGGGCGGAGACAACGCCTGGGACGTGATCGTCGTCGGAGCGGGAGCCGCGGGGATCGGTGCCGCGCGCCGGCTCGTCGACCGGAACCCGGCGCTGCGGGTCGCGATCGTCGAGGCCAGGGACCGGATCGGAGGTCGCATGTTCACGGACCGCACGTCGATGGGCATTCCGATCGAGCGCGGCTGCGAGCTGGTGCACGGCGGCCCCTACGCGTCGACCTATCCCTGGATCCAGCAGGCCGGATTCGACATGCGGATGTTCCGCAACAACCACATCCGCCTCGGCAACGCGTCGGCGTCGTCGCCGACGTCGCAGTGGCATCAGTGGGACTCGCCGACGTCGTGGCTGTTCCCGCTCGGCATCCCGGCCGCGCTCGTGCCGTACGACCCGGTGGGGCAGAAGAAGCCGCTGCCCGCCGTGCGACCGGGCGAGATGGCGGACGCGTACTTGGCGCGCATCGGAGTGACGGCGGCGAACACGCCGAGCGGCCTCAACTACCGTCTGACCGACGACAGCGAGCCGCTGTACAACACGGCGGCGTCGGAGGTCGCCGGCCCCCTGCGCGACTGCATCCGGTACACGCTGCATCCCGAGCAGGCCCCGGCGCCGGAGATCCTGGATCCGAACGACTCGCGGTACGACGACGGCGACTACAAGATCATCGGCGGCTACGACCAGCTGCTGCACGTCATCGCGGGCACGGTGCCGGTGCTGCTGCAGACCGTCGTGCAGGAGGTCGCCTACACGTCCAACGGCGTCGAGCTGCGCACCTCGAAGGGAGCGATGTTCGGCCGCAGGGTGATCTTCGCGGTGCCCGCCGGCGTCATGCAGCGCCGCAGCATCGCCTTCACGCCCGGCCTGCCGGTGCCCAAGTGGGCGGCCTTCGACGCGTTCCGGTACGAGGACATCTTCAAGTGCGTGCTCGAGTTCACCGGCAAGGTGTTCACGCCCCGCGGCTCCGACGACTGGGGCTACGCCGAGACCATGGACGGCTTCCCCACCACCCTGTGGAACGCCTCGATCGCCTATCCCGGCTACCAGGGCCAGGTCATCGTCGGCTGGGAGACCGGCGCCGCGGCGAAGGAGCTCCACGCTCTGCCCCTCGCGCAGAAGTACCAGGCTGTGCTCGACGTGGTCCGCAAGTCCGCCGGTGATCAGGGGCTGCAGTACCACAAGGCCGTGCTGACGGACTGGGCCAACGAGCCGTACTCGTGGGGCCCCTACGGGAGCGGCGGCAACGCGAACCAGATGTCGGCGACGGTGAGCGGCGTCCTGTTCTGGGCCGGCATGCGCACGAGCACCGTGTCGGAGTCGTACAGTTCGGGGGTCGCGCAGGCGGATCTGCTTCTCGCGTCCCTCTGATCCGGCCGCGGCGTCTTCCTGCGGCGCCTTCCTGTCGGCGCCCCCTCGTACTGTCCACGCCCCCTTGTGCGTACGTCCGTGCGAGGGGGCGTGGGTGCTGCGAGGGGGCGTCGGCACAGCTTCTTCCGGCGCTCGGGCCCGCGCTCCGTCCCTGAGAGCGCGGGCCCGAGCGGCCCCAGCCCCATCCCCAGCTCGGTCCCGTCGTTCCCCGAGAACGCGGGACCGCATCGCGGACGACACCTGAGCAGTACGCTCAGGGCGCCGTCCGCGAAGTCATCCGGCCGCCGCCTCCGGGCGGGTTCCCCGCACGATCAGTCGCGAACCGGCGAATGCCGCGAGCATGGCGAGGACGGCGATCGCGATCATCAGAGCCCCGAACCCGTCTCGGTAGGCGGCTGTGGCGGCCTCGAACACCTGCGGTGCAGGGCGCGTGCCGTCCTTGGCGTAGGCGCCGACGCCGCGCAGCGCTGAGGCCACGTCGGCGTCCGACATGCCTGTGGCCCGCAGGCGCGCGGTGATCCCCGAGATCGTGAGCTGCGTGACGACGACCGTGGACAGGGCGGTGCCGAGCGAGTAGAACAGCTGCCCGAAGGTGGTGCGCGCGCTCGTCACAGGGCCGTAGAACTCCGCGGGGGCCTCGCTCAGGATCAGCGTGCCGTAGGGAAGCGACGCCGCCGTCACACCGAACGCGACGAGCACCCCGGCGGGCACGAAAGCGATCGGAGCGTCGGCGTTCCGCGCGAAGGCGGCCGCGACGAAGCCCGCCGCCGTGAGCAGCCCGCCGAGCAGCAGCGACGCCTGCGGGGTCATCCCGCGGGTCATGAGACGACCGAGGATCACTGCGCCGACGATCGACGTGATCGACACCGGAAGCTGCCACACCGCGACCGCTGCGGGAGTGAGCCCGAGGACGTACTGCCAGAGGTTGGTGAGCTGGAGGAAGGCCACGGCGACCCCGAAATTGAAGACGAATCCTGCGCACAGAGCACCGAGGAAGAGCGGGCGGCGGAACAGGAGAACCGGGAAGAACGGGTGGCGCACCCGCGTCTGCGACCACGCGAATGCTCCGAGGAGAAGGATCCCGGAAGCCATCACGGCCCACGTGACCGGGTTCGTCAGCGATGACGCCAGCTGCGAGACCCCATACAGGAACACCACCATCCCGGCCGCGAGCAGGAGCTGACCCCAGACATCGCGCCGCTCCGTCACGCTCGGCGCGACCGCGGGGAGCAGCGTCAGGACCGCGGGGATGGCGGCGGCCGACAGCGCGGGGACGAGGAGGAAAGCGAGACGCCAGTCGGCGCCGGCGAGGAGTCCGCCGGAGAAGGTGAAGACGACGCCGGCCGCACCGGCGACGGCGGCGAAGGTGGCGACGGTCGCGGGAAGGCGTCCGGGCGCGGCGAGCACCTGGATGTAGGCGAAGGCCGCCGCGTACACGGCGCCGAGCCCGATGCCGGAGACCGCCTGCCCGACGATGTAGACGAGCGCGGTCGGGGCCACGGCGACGAGAGCCTGACCCGCGATGCTCGCCAGCAGCGCAGCGACGAGCATCCTGCGGCGTCCGATCCGGTCGGCGATCAGCCCCGTCGTGATGACGGACGCTGCGATCGCGAGGGTCTGCATCGACGCGCCGAGCGCCTGCGCGCCCCCGACCATGTCGAGGCCGCGGCTGGCGCCGACGAGCGCGGTGGCGGCGATGTTGGGTGCGGCGCCCTGGACGGCGGCCAGGACGCCCAGAAGGGGGACGGCGAGGCGCGACGCGGTGCGGGGGACGTCGGCGGTGGCGGTGTCGTTCATTGCGTGAAGGGTCTCTCTGCCCGATGAGGAGGCGAGGGCGGTCAGGAGGAGAAGGCGACGGCGCCGTCGATGTAGGTGGCGTGCACGGCGATCCCGTCCCAGCCGGCGGGATCGCTCGACCACGGGTCGGCGTCGACGACGGCGAAGTCGGCACGCATGTCCTGGCGCAGCGTCCCGCGGTCATCTGCGTGGATCTGCCAGGCGGCGTGGGTGGTGATCGCGGCGAGGGCCTGTTCCGCTGTGGCGCGCTCATCGGGCCCGAGCACGGATCCGTCCGCTTCGAGGCGGCGCAGCACGGCCGTCTGCGCGCTGTGCAGCGGATGCACCTTGGTCACGTTGTAGTCGGAGTGCAGGCTCGGGCGCAGTCCCGCTCGGTAGGCGGACGCCACTCGATCGAGCCGTGCGGCGCGCTCGGCGCCGAGGATCGTGTCCCGGAACGCGGCGCCTCAGAAGTACACGTGGTCCATGAGGAAGCTCGGCGAGATCCCGGCGGCGGCCATCCGTGCGAGCTGGTCGTCGGTCGTGACGGAGGCGTGCTCGAAACGGTGCCGCAGATGCGGATCCGTCCCGGGCAGGAGATCTTCTGCGGCCTCCAGGGCCAGCTCGACCGCCGCATCGCCGTTGGTGTGGATCATGAGCTGCCACCCGTCGTCGAGGCCGGCTCGCATCGCACCGCGCAGGCCCTCGGGCGTCCAGTTCGCGTGCCCGCCGGAGGTCTCGCCGAGATATGGCTGCAGGAAGTAGCCGGAACGGCCCTGGTTGGAGCCGTCGGCGACGAGCTTCCAGGCATCCGCCCTGACCATCTCGTCCCCGCTGAACGGCGTGACGCCCGCGGCCTTCCACGCGGCGGCGGCCTCCGCGGGGCTCGCGCAGCCGGCGAGCGCGGAGAACTGCGCGGTCGACACCCTTGTGGGCAGCCGCTGCGCGCCGTTGAGCTGGTGCAGCAGGGCGATCTCGCTGACGCCGGCGAGCGTTCCGGTCATCGCCTCCCGCATCGAGGTGACGCCCTGGCCCGCGAACTCTGTGAGGATCCGCCGAACCCCGCGCGCCACATCGGCGGCGTCGGGTCGGGGGAGGTTCGCGAGGAGCATCGTCACAGCGGGTGCTTCGCCGACGACGCCGGTCAGGCGCCCGTCGATCTTCTCCAGGGTGCCGCCGGCAGGAGCCGGCGTGTCGTCGGAGATGCCTGCGGCCGCCAGCGCGGCGCTGTTGGCGTAGGCGAAGTGCATCGACGCGTTGAGCACGATGACGGGGCGGTCGGTCGCGACCCGGTCGAGGATCTCCCGGGTGAGCGCAGGTTCGCCGGGGTAGAGGCTGGGGTCGAAGAGCTTCGCGAGCACGTACTGACCGGGCGCCGTGGCGGCGGCCGCCGCCTTCAGCGCGGCGACGACGTCATCGAACCCGGGGCAGGCGACGTGCGAGACGTCGGTCCAGTCCAAGGTCATGAGCGACACCCAGATGTGGGCGTGCGGCTCGATGAGGCCGGGGATGACCACGCCGTCGGGCGAGAGGACGGTCGTGGCGGGGCCGGTCAGCCCGTCGAGCTCGGCGACGGATCCGAGCGCCATGATGCGTCCGCCGGAGACGGCCATCGCCTCGGCCGTCGGCGCCGCCGGGTCGCCCGTGGAGATGCGCCCGACGACCAGCAGGTCGGCCGTCGAGCCGTCGGTGCGACCCGCGGCGTAGCGAGCGGGAGAGATCCCCTGGCCGACGGCGGAGATCGCGGGGGAGAGGTGGGCGCGGCTCGTCGGGAGGGCGGCGCAGCAGTCGTCGGACACGGGACTCCTTGGGGTAGGGAGGTGGGGGAGGGGAGCGACATCGCCCGGAGGGCGCGGGCGGCGAGGCGGATCAGCGGAAGTCGAGGACCTCGTCGCCCCAGGCGGGCCGCAGCGGCCCGTCGAGGTCGTCGACGACCGCATCCTGCCGGTCGATCACGAGGGTCGCCCTGATCCCGCCGTCGTCGGCGACGGAGTACGCAGGCCAGACCGGCCCCTCGGCCGCGTCGGGGGTGCGGCCGTGGGCGAACGCCGTCCACCGCTGCTGCATGCGTGCGGATATCGCTTCGGCGATGCGGCGCCCGCCGAGGCGGAACGTCGGATCCTTCGGGCCGCCGTTCAGGTTGCCCCACAGATAGGGGAGCTCGGTGGCGTGGGTGGCGCCGAGACCGATCAATCGCAGGAAGGGGGCTGCGTGGTCGAAGCGGTACAGCCAGACGTCGGAGTGCGCGCTGTGTCCTTCGGCGATCCACAGCGTGGGCATCCGGAACCCGATGTCCCGGGCGATGCCGAGACCCATCGCGCGCTGCCGCACGTTCTCGTAGGCCGTCTGCACCTGGGCGACGGAGGGCATCGTGAGGGCGGGATTGTCGGCTGCCATGTCCGCGAACATCTGCCGGATGCGGTCGTCGGTGATGGGGATCAGCGGCGACTTCATGAACCTGAACAGCGAAGCCTCGTCCTTGTTCGTTCCGATCATGAGGGGCACGGGAAGCCCTCGTCCGTCATGCAGCACGGCGACAGGAGCCTCGGGGAGGAGGTCGCCGTCGATGACCGGAGCGAACGCCAGGGTCCCCGGCGCGGCGTCGGGGACGGCCGCGTACACGGCCATCCCTGCCGTCACGACCTCCTCGGCGGTCGCCTCGCGCAGCGCAGCCGCCGCGGAGGGGTCCGCGGGGTCGATGCCGAGCTCGGCGGCGAAGCGCTCCGCCACGTCGCGCGCCCGATCGACGCCGTACATGCTCGAAGCAGGAGAGGACTGCGCGATCGCGCGGTGGAAGAGCCCCTCGGCGGAAGGGGTCGCGAGCAGAGTGGTGACCAGTCCGCCACCTGCGGACTCGCCGAACACCGTCACCCGATCCGGATCGCCGCCGAAGGACGCGACGTTGTCCTGAACCCAGCGCAGAGCCAGCAGCACGTCCTTGAGCGCGAGGTTGCGGTCGAAGCCGCCATCGGGGAGCAGGCCGGCGAGGTCGAGGAACCCGAAGGCCCCGAGGCGGTAGTTCACGGTCACCACGACCACGTCGCCGGCACGCACCAGCGAGGTCGCGTCGAAGAGCGGCTGGCTGGAGGAGCCGAACGTGTAGGCGCCGCCGTGCAGCCAGACCATGACGGGCAGCGGCTCGAGCGCGTCCTCGGGCGCCCATAAGTTCAGGGCGAGGCAGTCCTCGTCGAGGATGACGTCGTCGCCGAGCGGTACCGACGGGTTCGCGGATTGCGGGCACGCCGGACCGTAGGCGGTGGCGTCGGTCTCGCCCTCCACCCGGGCGGCGGCGATCGGGTCGCGCCACCGCAGCCCGCCGACGGGCGCCACGGCGTAGCGGATGCCTCGCCAGGAACGGACGCCATCGGCGGCGGCGCCCCGGAAGGTTCCCGCGGGGGCCGCGACGGTGCGGACGTCACCGACCGTGGGCGCGGCGGAAGGGGTGGGTTCCTGGTGCGACATGGTTCCTTCTCTCTCGGACGTCTTTCGTGGCGGGGTGCGCCGGGATCAGGCGGTGAGACGGTGCACGATCGAGGCCACCTCGTTGGCGGAGAGGAGCGCGAACACGACCGTCATCATCGCCGCGTTGTGCGCGATCAGCTGGCCCTTCAGACCCTGCAGTGCGGCGCGGACACGGGCAGAGCCGCCGAGCTCGACGAGTGCGGGAGCGATCAGCAGGAAGGACGCGGCGAGTGCGAGCACGAGGCACAGGGCCACGGTCGCCCAGAGCGGCAGATGCGCCTCTCCGATGAGCGCTCCGCCCTTGAGCCCGAGGGGCACGTTCTTGGAGTTCACGGCCGCCATGACCACGCCCAGTCCCGCGGCGCGTGCCGGCGTGACGGCGTCGATCGCGGCGAGCCATCGCGGCGCCACCGCGGGCTCGCCGTTCCGAGGACGCGACCGCCAGCTCAGCGCGGCGAACACGGCGAACCCCGCTGCGACCAGGATCGACACCACGAGCGAGACGACACGACTGCCCGAGGTGGCGGTGGAGACGTTCGCGGAGGCGATCGCCCCGATGACGATCGGCACGAGTGAGATCAGCGTGAACGAGGTGGTGAAGGCCGGGGCGGAGCGGCGCCCGCGCGGCGCGAGCACGATGGCGACGATGGCGACGATGGGGAGCGGAGACAGCGACATCCCCACCGCCAGCGGGATGAGATCGTGCAGGTCGTTCACGTCGGCATCCGTTTCGCGTCGCGGCCCCGGACGGTTCGTCCGGGGATCCGCTGGCGATATTACGGTTGCCGTCGAGGGCGTCCCGCGGGATGTTCGGCTGACACGACAGCGGTGTGCGGCAGGGCGAAGGCGGCTTCCAGAACGGCCCCGTCGGGCGCGGGAAGCAGACGCGCGTGGAGGTCGCGCATGTGCGATGCCGGCCGCAGCTGCGCGCCGGGAGCCAAAGCCCCGAACGACCTCACCTGCACTCGCAGGTGAGGTCCTGCGCCGGTGGCGATGACGTCGAGCGAGATGTCGACGCGGCGCTCGGTGCCGTGCTTCACGGCGTTCAGAAGGCCCTCGGCGATGAGGTCGTAGGCGTCGCGCGCCGCCCAGGGCGCCGAGCCCCTTGCGGTCCGGGCCGTCTCCGACTCGTCGATCCGCAGGTCCATCACATGCCCCCAGGTGCCGAACAGGGCTGCCAACTCCGCATCGGGGTCGTCTGCTGCGCCGTCCGGCGACATGGTCGTCGCCATTCGCGAGACCGTCTCGTCGAGGTCCTGCTGCAGCACCGCGATGTCGGTGCGGGTCGGATCCGGGTGGGCGAGCGCGAACACGGTGCATCCGCCCTGCCCGTCCCGATGCAGCAGCTCCGCCGTGCGCCGCAGCCCCTCGCGCGCCGGCCTGGTGCCTTCCCGTGCGGTGCGCTGAGCGCTCCTGATCGCCCCGGACAACCGGCGCTGTTCACGGCGCTGCGCGTGCAGGACGCCTGCGCAGAGTCCGGTGAAGAGCGCGTAGGCGAGGTAGACGACGGCCGCCACGGCCGCGGTCGCGGTCGGCGCGCCGCTCACGACCGCGAGAGCTGCGAGGGCGAGCCCCAGGACCGCCGACATCGCAAGGAAGGCCGCGGGCCTCGCTCCCCGGGGTCGGGCCAGGGCGCGGCTGCGCGATCCCGCATCGACGGCCAGCCCGCCGACGACGAGCACGGGGATGCCGAACAGCAGCTCGGTCGCGCTCTGGCTGCGCAGGGCGTAGGGCAGCATCGTGGCGCCGTACAGGAGGACGACCACGCCCTTCGCGGGCACCCGGTACGGCACTCGGTGTGCGGCGGCTTCCGCAGGAACGGCGGCGGCCCCGGCGTGGTGCGGATCATGGCCAGGCGCCGCCATTGCCGTGTCCGGCTCGTCGGCGAGCGCGCGCAGCCGATGGCTCCAGGTGCGAAAGCCTCTCGAACCGAGACACCGGACGACCGCAACGGTTCCGTTGTCGGTGCCGAGCGCCGCGATCCCCGCACGCAGGCGGGAGGCGGCAGTGAGAGCGATGCTGTGCGCTCGTTCGTCGAAGATGCGAGAGCGCGCCTCCGCCTGGACGAGTTCGGCGGCGACGGAGCGCAGCAGCAGATTGGTGCTGCGCAGACCGCGGAACGAACCTTCCAGGACGGCCACGACGGCGAACACGACTCCCCACACCAGGACGTTCGTCGCGATGCGGAAAGGAAGCTGCCAGGCCGGCGGCGTCGACAGCGCCGAAGCGGAGGTCCACAGATCCTGCAGGATCGGTCTCAGCGCGCTGCAGAGCAGCAGCCCCAGGACGACGGCGACGGCGCGTGCGCGGGGCCCCCGCAGGCATCGCTCTCCGACGGCGACCGCGCCCAGGGCGCAGGCGAAGCACAGCCACGTCACGAGGGTCGCAGGCCAGGCACTCGGCGCGTCGACCCCCGCCCCGAAGGGGGCCATCACGGTCGCAGAGAGGGGCAGGGTCGCGGCGAGCGACCAGATCGTGAGGAAGCGCCCGCTGCGGAGCGCGCCGTGCACCGCGGCGAGGAGGCCTCTCATCGTGCGGGGCCGAACGCGGCGAAGTACATCGCCGCCGCGGCCACGCGCGGACTCACGGTGGGATCGCCGGTGACGTCGAGCCGGTCGAAGAGCCGGCTGATCGATCGCTCGACGGCGCGCACGGTCGATCCGGTCTCCGCGGCGATGCGATCGTTCGACCAGCCGCGGGCGATCATCGCCAGCACGTCGAGCTGATGCCGCGTGAGCGCACCGAGCCCCTCGCGTGACGGTCCGGGATCCGCTTCCGGCGCCGGGTGCGCCGACAGGGCCTGCTCGAGGGCGTCGACGAGCGTCGCAGGCGAGTCGAGGGTCTGCTTCGGGACGAAGACGGCGCGGGCGATGCCCATCGCTGCGGCTCCGGCTACGGCGCGCGGATAGCTGCTGAGGAAGACGATGGCCAGATGAGGCGCGAGCTCGGAGAGCATCGTCGCGAGCTCCGCGCCCGAGGGGCGGGAGCCGAGGTCGATGTCGGTGAGCAGCGCGTCGGGATCGAACTCCGTGAACAGCTGCGCCGCGGTCGCCGCGTCCGCCGCCGCGGCCGTCTCGAAGCCGTGCCGCTGGAGCACATCGCAGAGCAGGATGCGCAACGCCGACTGGTCCTCCACGACCAGGACTCGACGCGTCCAGTCCGTGCTCACGGGTACACCCTAACGGAGCGTGTCATGGCGGCTGTCCCGTCGCCGGAAGGCCCGGGAGCCCGATCGACCGTGGTGGGCGACGGCATCTCGGTGCGGTCACGATCGCGCCGGATCCGGCGGCCCGGTCCGAACCTATGCGCCAGCTCGGAATAGTGTGGAAGGCGACCATGGCTGTCGCGCCCTCACGGACCGGCAGCCACATCCATGCAGAGACCGGAGAGCTCACGATGAACAAGGCAACCCTGACCCGGATCGGCGGCCTCGCCGCAGCGATCGCCCTCACCGCCACGATGACCGCCTGCTCGGGCGGCCAGAGCGTGGTCGACGCTTGCAAGATCGCGAACGCGGAGATGACCAAGGCCACCTCGAGCGTCTCGAGCGACCTCAACGCGGCCGTGCAGAAGGCCACCCAGGGCGAGAAGGTCGACTTCGCCGGAATCTTCGCCCCCGTGCAGAAGGGTCTCGACGAGGCGGGCAAGAAGGTCACCAACGAGACCGTCAAGGCCCCGCTCACCGCTTTCGCGAGCGAGTTCGAAGGCTTCATCAAGGTCTACGAGGGTCTTGAGATCCCCGATCTGAAGAACATCGATGCGACCGACCCGGCGTCGATGGACAAGGTCAAGCAGGCGCAGGACAAGATCCAGGAGGTCTCGACCAAGGCGCAGGCCGCCAGCGCCAAGCTCACCGAGCAGGGCAAGAAGCTGCAGGAAGTCTGCAACAAGGGCTGACGCCCTCGGCGCACGCCGCACGCTCAGAAGGGGCGCCGCTCGGGGGATCCGGGCGGCGCCCCTTCGCGGTGTCGAGGCCCCCTCATGGCGTCGGCGCCCCCTCGCGCGTGCGTCCGTGCAAGGGGGCGCGGGTGCTGCGAGGGGGCGTGGACGCAAGGTGGCGCGCGCAGGAAGTTCGTTCTTTGTCAGCTGATTCTCTTCCCTTGCATAGGGGTTTCACGGTAATCCTGAATCTTGTGTGTGCCAGATCGGCGCACGACGGACGCGTCGCCACGGAAACCGTCGTGGCGACGCCTGGAGGGAGAATCGATGTCAGAGAAGACCGCCCGCGCACGACGACGTGCAGCGGCGACGACTTCGGCGTTCATGCTCGCCGCCGCAGGGGTGGCGGCGTTCGGGGCCGCGCCGGCGAGTGCCGCGCCCCCGAGTGCGGCACCACCGAGCGCCCAGGTGGCCGGCACGAGTCCCGGAACCGCCTCGGGCGGCACCGCGGGCAAGAGCGGTGCCAGCGATCACTACATCAACTACGTGGCTCCTCGGGCGGAGGCTTTCACCGACGCGTCCGACGACCAGGCGGTCGCCGATCTGGGCGGTGGCGCCAGCGCGCGGAAGGCGATCAGCGACGCCGCGTTCGAGCGCGCCAAGGAGAACGACCAGAAGCACGCACAGGGCAACCCTGTCGCAGCCGAGCAGCTGGCCAAGACCGAGGCCCAGGCGGTGCAGACCGGCGAGAGCCCCAAGAACCTCAAGCACGCCGACAGCACCCAGAAGGCGAAGCTCCTGACCATCCTCGTCGAGTTCGACGGCACCGAGGACTTCTCGGGCCTGCAGGTGCCGACCGCATTCGGGGCGACGGACTGCAAGCCGGGCGACGTGCAGGGACCGACGCTGCACAACAACATCCCGGATCCCGCGGGCGCGGCCCACAAGGACAACAACACCATGTGGGTCCCGGACTTCTCGAGCGACTTCTACAACAGGATGCTCTTCTCCGACGAGGGCATCACCGAGCGGGTACGCACGGACCTGACGGGGCTGGATGGCCAGCCCGGCTTCGACATCTCCGGTCACACCATGAAGAAGATGTACGAGGAGATGTCGCGCGGCGCCTACTCGCTCTCCGGCGAGGCCACCGCCTGGGTCAAGGTCCCGCACTCCGAGGGGTACTACGGCGCCACGGTCTGCCACCTCAACCCCGCGACGAACAAATACGAGGCGGGACCCATGCAGGACATGCAGGGCCACCCCGACAACCCGCTCGGTCCCGGCCAGCTGCCGATCGACGCGGTGGCGGCGCTCGCGCAGCAGAACCCGGACTTCCCGTGGGCCGACTACGACATCGAGGACCAGGGCGACCGTGACGGCGACGGCAACCTCCACGAGCCTGATGGCATCATCGACCACGTCGTGCTCGTGCACGCGGGCGAGGACAAGTCCGGCGGCGGCGGCAAGGAGGGCACCTACGCGGTCTGGGCGCACTCGTCCGACGTCGCGGGCGGAGCCACGATCCCCGGCACGGACTTCAAGATCCAGAACTACATCGTCCAGCCGGAGAACTCCGGCGTCGGGGTGTTCGCGCACGAGTACGGTCATGACCTGGGTCTTCCGGATCTGTACGACACGTCCAACGCGGGCAACTCCGACATCGACTTCTGGGATCTGATGAGCTCGGGGTCGCACTCGGGCCCGATCTTCCAGTCGATGCCGACGCACATGGGCATCTGGGACAAGTGGGTGCTCGGGTGGGTCGACCCGCTCGAGATCAACCCGGGCGACGGCACCAAGACCATCAAGGTCGGCCAGGCCTCCCGGCCTGCAAACGGCACCGAGGACGGTGTCAAGATCAACCTGCCGGACAAGCGGATCACTCTCGCCGAGCCGCACAGCGGATCGGAGATGTGGTACTCGAACGCCGACCAGGACTGGGCGGACGCGCAGCTGAAGCGTTCGATCGACAACGTGCCGGCCGGCGCGACGTTCTCGATGTGGAACAACTACGTCATCGAGGAGGACTGGGACTTCGGCTTCGTCGAGGTGTCGACCGACGGCGGATCCACCTGGACTGAGCAGAAGGTCTATGACGAGTCCGGTGCGCTGGTCTCGACGGACGACGGCTACAGCGACCCGAACGGGCGGATGAAGGACTTCGGCAACAAGAAGTACGGTCTGACCGGATCCACGGACGGCTGGCGTCACGATCACATCGACCTGTCGGCGTACGCCGGCCAGAACATCCAGGTGCGGCTGCGCCAGGCGACCGACGCGGCCTACGAGGATCGCGGCTGGTTCTCCGACGACTTCGCCCTGACGGCCGGCGGCGCCGACGTCTGGACCGATGACGTGGAGTCCGGCGACAACGGCTGGACCGTGACCGCGGGCACGTTCACCGACACCACGGGTGCGGGCTGGGTGCGCGACACCGGCACACAGGTCAAGGCGCAGTACTACCTGGTCGAGTGGCGCAACTTCGACGGCTTCGACGAGGGCCTGAGGTACGGCTACACGACGGTGTACAGCGACGCCGGATGGAAGGTCGAGAAGGTCCCGTACAACGCGCCCGGCGCGCTGGTCTGGTACCGGGACACGGCCTACGGCGACTCCAACCAGGTCACCTCGAACCTGACCAATCTGCCGAGCTACGGTGCGAAGGGCGGCCTGCTCCTGGTGGACAGCCACTTCGACCCGCTGCGTCGCACAGGAGCGGCGGCCGAGATGGACCCGTCCGTGACGAAGAACATCTCCAGTCGCGCGCAGTCGTCCAACGCCGCGTTCGGTCTCACGCCCACCCTGCCGTTCAAGGACTGCCTGGTGGACGCGAAGTTCAACGAGGCCTGCACCGACTTCGCGGCCCAGGCGCCGGTGAAGTCCTTCACCGACGACCAGGGCTGGGTGGCCGGCCTTGAGGTCCGCGACGGTCAGCTGTTCAACCGTCTGCGCGACGCCTCGGTGGTCGTGCCCTCGGTCGACGGCGCGCCGTACAGCACCCGCGTCGTCAACCCGGACGGCACCCCGGCGACCGATCTGTACGGTCACGACCTCGGGTTCACCACGCTCGGCACCGGCAACCCCGCGGACGCGGGCGTCGGATACGGCACCGTGGTCACCGTGAAGAAGTCGCTGCAGAACAACACGGCGGCGCTCCTCACCGTCCGCGCTCCGCTCTCCGAGAACCCGGCGAAGCCGGACGCGCCGGCGATCACGTCGCCGGCGAACGGGGCGAAGCTCGACACGGCGCCGACCGCGGTGAGCGGCACCGGGGTCCCCGGCGCGGACGTCGTGGTCACTCTCGACGGCGTGCAGGGCGCGGCCAAGGCCGCTGCCCCCGCTGCCGCCAAGGCCGAGGCCCCCGCGGCCGAGGCTGCGGAGCCGACGGTCGTGGGCGACGACGGCACCTGGTCGGTCGCGCTGCCGAGCACGGTCGCCGTGGGATCGCACACGATCTCCGCGGTGCAGACCTACGGCGGCGTCAGCAGCGACGCCTCGGAGAGCACGTTCGTCGTGGCCGATGCCGTGACCCCGACCCCGACCCCGACGCCGACCACTCCGGGCGGCGACCCCGGCACGAGCGGCAACGGCAACGGGAGCAGCAAGGGCAACCTGGCCGCCACCGGTCTGAACGGCGACGCGCTGCTGACGACCGGCATCATCGGCGGGGCGCTCGTGCTGCTCGCGACCGCATTCCTGGTGATGTCCCGCCGGCGCCGGCGCCTTCAGGGCGACACGACGGCCGATCCTCTGGGCTGATCGAGCCGGCAGCGATGCCCGGAGCGCCGGTCCCGATGTCCGCATCGGGGCCGGCGCTCCGTCGTCCGCACCGGCATGCGGCTCGCCGCTCCGGCATGCGGCTCGCCGCTCCGGCGCCCGTGAGGATCCCGTGAGGGTCGCTGCGGCACGCGGTGTGAGGATTCCGTGAGGGGCGCCCGGTGGCGCGGGAATCCGGCCCTAGGCTTCGTCCTGTGAGCAGTCAGTCCGTCATCGGCGCGAAGAGCGCAGCACCCGCGAGGAGCCCCCTCCGGCTCGCGCTCATCGTGGGCGCCCTCGGCGTCGTCTTCGGCGACATCGGCACCAGCCCGATCTACACCCTGCAGACCGTCTTCAATCCGGACGATCCGCACCCGATCCCGCTCACGACGGACAACCTGTACGGGGTCGTCTCGCTCATCGTGTGGTCGGTCATCCTCATCGTCACGATCACCTACGTGCTGCTCGCGATGCGGATGGACAACGACGGCGAGGGCGGCATCATGGCGCTGCTGACCCTGCTGCGCCGCTGGGCGCCGAAGGGGCGCACGCGCACCGTGGCCGTCCTGTCCGGACTCGCCGTGCTGGGGGCCGCGCTGTTCCTCGGCGACAGCATGATCACCCCCGCCATCTCGGTGCTCTCCGCGGTCGAGGGGTTGAAGACCATCAATCCGGGTCTGGACGAGTGGATCGTCCCCATCACCGCGACGATCCTGCTGATCCTCTTCCTGATCCAGAAGCTCGGCAGTTCCGTCGTCGGCCGGCTGTTCGGGCCGATCATGGCGATCTGGTTCGTGGTCGTGGGGGTGCTGGGCCTCGGCGGCATCCTGCACGACCCGCAGATCCTGCTCGCCCTGCTGCCCACCTACGCGATCAGCTTCATGGTCGGTCACTTCCACATCGCGTTCTTCGCGCTCGCCGCGGTCGTCCTGTCGGTCACCGGCGCCGAGGCGCTCTACGCCGACATGGGGCACTTCGGTCGCAAGCCGATCTCGATCGCGTGGCTGTTCCTGGTGTTCCCCGCGCTGGCGCTCACCTACCTCGGCCAGGGGGCGCTGCTGCTGGAGGACAAGGCGAACATGTCGGCGCCGTTCTTCCTGCTCGCGCCGGAATGGGGCAGGATCGCGCTCGTGATCCTCGCGACGGCGGCCACCGTGATCGCCTCGCAGTCCGTGATCTCCGGCGCCTTCTCGGTGGCGGCCCAGGCGTCGGGGCTGGGCTACCTGCCGAGGCTGCGCGTCACGCACACCTCGTCCGAGACGCACGGCCAGATCTACGTCCCGTGGATCAACTGGCTGCTCATGGTCTCGGTCATCACCCTGGTGTTCGTCTTCCGCAGCTCCGCGTCCCTCGCGTTCGCCTATGGGATGGCGGTCATCGGCACCATCACGATCACGACGCTGCTGTTCTTCTATCTGGCCCGGCGGCGCTGGAAGATCCCGGGCTGGATCCTCGCGATCGGCGCGGTGATCCTGCTCACGGTCGACCTGCTGTTCCTCGCGGCCAACGCCACCAAGTTCGTGCACGGCGCCTGGCTGCCGCTCGCGATCGGTCTCGCCGCGTTCATCGTCATGACGACCTGGCAGCGCGGGCGCGCGCTCATCACGGCGCGCCGCACCGAGGCGGAGGGATCCCTCGCCGAGTTCGTGAGCACGCTGCGCACGCACCCGAAGCTCATCGACCGCGTGCCGGGAACGGCCATCTTCCTCAACCCCGGCGGCACCACGACGCCGCTCGCGCTGCGCGCCAACGTCGAGCACAACCACGTGCGTCACGCCAGGGTGATCATCCTGTCCGTGGACATCCAGAACGTGCCCAGGGTCCCGCAGACGAAGCGCTGCACGGTCGACGATCTGGGGGATCCCACCGACGGCATCCTCTACATCTCCGCGAAGTTCGGCTATGCCGAGAAGCCGGATCTGCCGCGTGCGCTGCGCAGCATCCCCCCGCACAAGACGCAGGGCTGGCTCGACCTGGACAACGCCACGTACTTCCTGTCGAAGATCGAGCTGCGCGAGGGGCGCAGAGGCGGCATGGCGCGCTGGCGCAAGCGGCTGTTCCTGGCGGCCTCGCACATCACGACGGACGCCAGCGACCACTTCGGCCTGCCGCGCGACCGCGTGATCGTGATGGGTTCCCAGATCGAGCTGTGAGACGGATCCGGTCCCCCGAGAAGACCCCCGGGGGACCGGATGCCGGAGGCGGGCGTCAGAGCCCGCGGCTCAGCCGACGACGGCGAGCGCGTCGATCTCGACGAGCATCTCCTCGCGGGGCAGACCCGTGAACACCGTGGTGCGCGAGGGCAGGACGCCGCTCGGGGTGTGCTTCGTGACGAACTCCCCGTAGGCGTCGTTCATGATCGCGAAGTCCTCGCGCTTGGTCAGGTACACGCGCAGCATCACGACGTCGTCGAAGGTCGCGCCAGAGGCCTCGACGATCGCGCGCACGTTCTCGAGGGTGCGGATGGTCTGCGCGGCGACATCGCCCGGGAAGAGGTACTCGCTCGTCGCCGGATCCACCGGGCCCTGGCCGGACACCTGCACGATCGGGCCCTTGCGGACCCCCTGGGAGAACACGTGCGCGGGCGCGGGGGCGTCGGTGGTGAGCACGCGGGTCTTCGGGGTCTGCTCGGTCATGGTCGTTCCTCTCGGTCGGCGGCCGGACGCGGTGCCCAGCCCAGGTCTGCGGATGCCGCCTGCGTCGCCTCGACGAGCTGCGGCAGCAGCGCCAGGACCTCGTGGGCGGGCAGCGACATGGTCGGCACCGACACGGACGCCGCGGCGACCACGGCGCCGCTGCCGTCACGGATGGGCGCGGCGATGCAGTTGATGAAGCTCTCGTGCTCGCCGCTGTCGCGCGCGAAGTCGTCGGCGCGCACGCGCTCGAGCTCGGCGAGGAAGTCCGCCGGGTTCGCGATCGTGCGCTCGGTGTACGGCACGTAGTCGATGCCCTCCGCGATCGCGCGTCGCGCGGAGACCGGCAGATCGGCGAGCAGGACCTTCGCCACCGCCGTGCTGTGCAGCGGGGCGCGCAGGCCCACACGCGAGTACATCCGGATGCCTGTGCGCGCCTCGAGCTTGTCGATGTAGACGACATCGCCCGACTCGTAGGCCGCCAGGTGCACGGTCTGCCCCGTGCGATCGTTGAGCCGCTCGAGATGCGGGCGGGCCACCTCGCGCACGTCGCGCTGGGCGAGCGCGGCGCCGGCGAGGTCGAACAGCCGACTCCCGAGCCGGTAGCGGTGCTGTGCGTCGTGCGTCACGAAGCGCTGCGCCTCGAGCGTCTGTAGCAGGCGCAGCACGGTCGACTTGTGCACGCCGAGCCGTTCGGCGCACTCGTCGAGGGTGCGCGCCCCGTCCTCCAGGGCGATGAGCAGGTCCAGCGCGCGGGTCACGGTCTGGTTCATCGGAACTCCTCCGGGGTCGCGGCTGAGACGTCGGACGCGGGCATGGATCGAGAATATCCACCGGCGCAATCCGATGCAACGCCGATTGCATCGAACGCAACACGACGGCATCATGGAGGGGTGGAGACGTCTTCGAGTGGTGCCCGCCCGCTGTCCGTGCAGGACAAGTCCTTCCCGCCGTCCGCGCACGGCCGCACGAGGGACCAGTTCCTGGCGACGCGGCCCGCGCGCTCCGACTTCGCCACGCCGCTGCTCACGCTGGACGCGGGGGCGATAGCGCACAACGTCGCGCGCATGGCCGACTGGGCGCAGGAGGCCGGCGTGCTGCTGGCGCCGCACGGCAAGACGACGATGGCCCCCGCCCTCTGGCGGCAGCTGCTCGACGACCGGCCGCGGGGCGCCGGCGCGTGGGGCCTCACCCTCGCCACGCCGTGGCAGGCGCAGGTCGCCCGCGCCCACGGCGTGCGTCGCATCCTCATCGCGAACGAGGTCGTGGATCCGATCGGCCTGCGCTGGATCGCGGACGAGCTGGCCGCGCACTCGGACGTCGAGCTCCTGAGCTGGGCGGACGGCGTCGACGTCGTCCGCGCGATGGAGGCGGCCCTGGGCGGGGGAGCGCCGCGGCCGCTCCGCGTGCTCGTGGAACTCGGCGGCGCCGGCGGGCGCACGGGCGCCCGCGATCGCGCCACTGCACGTGCGATCGCCGAGGCCATCGCGGCCTCGCCCGTCCTCGAGCTGGCCGGCGTCGGCGGCTACGAGGGCGCCCTCGCGCACGATGCCGGAGACGCCGCGATCGCCCGGGTCGACGCGTATCTCGCCGACCTCGCCGACCTCCACCGCGAACTGGCCGATGCCGGACTGTATCCGGAGGGCGTGCGCCCCGTGGTCACCGCGGGAGGGAGCGCCTACTTCGACCGCGTCGGCGCCGTGCTGCCCCCGCTGTGCCCCGACGCGGATGTCGTGGTGCGCTCCGGCGCGTTCCAGATCCATGACGACGGCTTCTATGCGGGGATCAGCCCGATGGGCCGCACGATCGGCGATGTGCCGTTCCGGTCGGCGATGCACGTGTGGGCGCGGGTGCTGTCGCGGCCCGAGCCGGGCCTCGCGCTGCTGGACTGCGGTCGCCGCGACGCCTCGTTCGACGAGGGCCTCCCGGTCGCCCAGCGCCTCGCCGGACGTCCCGAGGACGACGGCGCGCTCGCGGGCAGCCAGGTGTCCGCGCTCAACGACCAGCACCTATTCCTCCGACTCGGCGACGAGGCCGTCGCCTCCGGTGCCGCCGCACGGCTGCAGGTGGGCGACGTCGTGCGGCTCGGCCTCTCGCACCCCTGCACGGCGCTCGACAAGTGGCGCCTGATCCCCGTCGTGGCCGACGCCGATGCGCCGGATCCCCTCGTCGTCGACGCCGTGGAGACCGTGTTCTGAGCATGGCCGCCGACGCCTCCGCACCGACCCTCCTCCGCCGCGCGACCGTCGTCGACGGGACCGGATCCCCCCGCCGTGCCGCCGACGTCCTGCTGCACGGCGACCGCATCCGCGCGATCGCCCCGGCGACTGCCCTGACCGCGGACGAGGGCGCCGACGTCTGGGACGCCGACGGGCTCGTGCTCGCCCCCGGCTTCATCGACATGCATGCGCACTCCGACCTCGCGGTGCTCGCCGACCCCTCGCACCTCGCGAAGGTCGGACAGGGGATCACGACCGAGGTCATCGGCCAGGACGGCATCGGCTACGCGCCCGTCGACGACGGGATCCTCGACGGCGTGCGCCGCCAGATCGCCGGCTGGAACGGGCACGCGGAGCTCGCGATCGACTGGCGCGACATGGCGGGCTACCTCGACCGGCTCGCGCAGGGCACCGCGACCAACACCGCAGTCCTCGTGCCGCAGGGCAACCTGCGGCTGCTGACCGTCGGATCCGGCAGCCGCGCGGCGACGGGATCCGAGATCGCCGACATGCGCGCGATCCTCGCCGATTCGCTCTCGGCCGGGGCGGTCGGGCTCTCCAGCGGCCTCACCTATGTGCCGGGGATGTACGCCGACACCGCGGAGCTCACGGCGCTCTGCGAGGTGGTGGCGGAGCACGGTGGGTTCTACGCCCCGCACACCCGGTCCTACGGCGCGGGGGCGATCGACGCCTACGCGGAGGTCATCGGCATCGCCCGGGAGACCGGCTGCGCGCTGCACCTCGCGCACGCGACGCTCAACTTCGCGCCGAACGCGGGCGCCGCCCCGCGGTTCCTCGAGCTCATCGACCAGGCGCTCGCCGACGGCGTCGACATCACCATGGACAGCTATCCGTACCTGCCGGGCGCGACCACGCTCGTGGCCCTCCTGCCCAGCTGGATCGCCGCCGGAGGGCTCGACACCCTGCGGGACCGCCTCGCGGCGGGCGCCGACCGCGACGCCCTGGTGCAGGCCCTCGACGTGGACGGCTGCGACGGCTTCCACGGCGAGCGCGCGGACTGGACGCTGATCCAGATCTCGGGCGTCGGGCGCCCCGAGCTCGCCGGCCTCGTCGGCCGCACGATCGCCGAGATCGCCGCGTCGACAGGGGAGGAGCCGGTGGACGCCGTCATCCGCATCCTCCTCGCCGACGAGTTCGCGACCGGCGTGCTCATGCACATCGGGCACGAGGACAACGTGCAGGCCATCATGCGCCACCCGCGGCACACCGGCGGCAGCGACGGGATCCTCATCGGCGACCGCCCGCATCCGCGCTCCTGGGGCACCTTCCCTCGCTACCTCGCGCGCTACGTGCGCGAGCTCGGCGTGCTGACGCTCGAGGAGGCGGTCCGCCACCTCAGCGCCACCCCGGCCCGGCGGCTGCGCCTGGCCGATCGAGGCCTCGTGCGCGAGGGGTTCGCGGCGGATCTGGTGCTCTTCGATCCCGAGCGCATCCAGGACCGCGCGACGTTCGAGCAGCCGCGCCGGACGGCGGAGGGCATGGCCGGCGTGTGGGTCAACGGCCGTCTCGCGATCCGGGACGGCGAACGCACGGAGAGCGTGTCGGGCCGGAGCCTGCGCGCGACGAAGGAGGGGACGCGATGAGCGCCGAGATCGACAACGACACCACTGCGACCGACGACGTGATGGCACTGCTGCGCCGGGAC
Organism: Microbacterium sp. NPDC089698; assembly: GCF_044749045.1. Taxonomy (NCBI): domain Bacteria; kingdom Bacillati; phylum Actinomycetota; class Actinomycetes; order Micrococcales; family Microbacteriaceae; genus Microbacterium; species Microbacterium sp. NPDC089698. The sequence goes on along the minus strand of NZ_JBIVHE010000009.1, from coordinate 12,479 downwards.
GCGGCGCTCGCGCTGCCGCGACTCGCGCGCATCCCGGATCCGCGGCCGCTGCTCGCGGCGCTCGCCACGGGCGGGATCCACGTCGTCGAGTTCGCGTTCACGACCCCAGGGGTCACCGAGCTCATCGCCGCGAGCGCGGACGCCCCCGGAGTGCGCGTCGGCGCGGGCACCGTCACGACCGCGGCCGAGGCGCGGGACGCGATCTCCGCCGGGGCCGCGTTCCTGGTGACGCCGGCCGTGATCGCCGAGGTGGCCGAGGTCGCGGCGGCGCACGACGTGCCCGTGATCATGGGGGCCTTCACGCCGACCGAGGCTCTCACCGCCTCCCGGCTCGGGGCCGCCGCCGTGAAGATCTTCCCCGCCGAGACCGTGGGCGCCGGGTACTTCCGGCACCTTGCCGGACCGTTCCCGCAGCTGCCCCTGGTCGCCTCGGGCGGACTGCACGAGGGCAATGCGGCGGACTACCTGCGCGCGGGCGCGATCGCGGTGACGGCCGGATCGAGCGTCGTCTCGGCCGCCGACGTCGCTGCGGGCGACTGGTCCGCGGTCACGGCGAAGGCTCGGGCCTTCCTCGCTGCCGCCCGCGGCTGACGCGCCTCGCCGCCGCGCAGCCGACGCGCGGCGGCGGCGCCTCCGTCCGCGGAGGCCGTGCCTACTCCAGGTTCGCGGTGAGCCGGGCGATCTCGGCGGCGCGCTCCGCACGGTCGAAGGTCTTGCCCGGCACGCCGGGGATCCGCTGCCACGGGCGGGGGCCGGCCTCCGGGCGGTACTCGATCCCGGCCGCGTCCAGACGGGCGAGATGCCCTTCGAGCCGATCGGCGAACGAGCCGACCGCATCCGGATCCTGCCCGCTCCACAGCGCCTCCGCGAGGCCGCACAGCCGGGGGAAGAGCTGGTAGTCGCGGCGGCGGGCGGAGTCGACGTGCTCGGCCCACAGGTTCGCCTGCCCGCCCAGGATGCGCCCGTGATGCGCGGTCTCGAGCGCCTCGGGGATCGGATCGAAGGCCCGCACATGCGCGACCGTCGTCACGAGTCCGGTCGGGACGGGCTCGTCGGGGGAGTCGGACTGCCGGTAGTCGAGGTACACGGTGTCCTCCGGGCACATCACGACATCGGATCCGCGCCGCGCCGCGATCACCGCGCCCGCCGTGCCGCGCCAGGAGGCGACCGTCGCGCCGGTGACCGTGCCGCCCTCGAGGATCTCGTCCCAGCCGTACAGGCGGCGGCCCCGCGAGCGGACGTGCTCGTCGATGCGGGCGATGAACCAGCTCTGCAGCTCGTCCTCCGTGGCGAGACCGCGTTCGCGCATGAGCTCCTGCGTGCGGGCGTCGGCGCGCCACTCGTCCTTGCGGCACTCGTCCCCGCCGATGCCGATGACCTCGGAGGGGAAGATCTCGATGATCTCGTCGAGCACGTCGCAGAAGAAGGCGACCGTCGACTCCTCGACGTTGAGCGCGTGCGGGTTGATGCCCCATCCGGTCCACGGATCGAGCGGCTCGGCGACCAGGCCCAGCTGCGGATAGGCCGCGATCGCCGCCTGCACATGCCCCGGAAGCTCGATCTCCGGCACCACGGTGATCCCGCGCGCGGCGGCGTAGGCGACGATCTCGCGCAGGTCGTCCTGGGCGTAGAAGCCTCCGTGCGGCCTGCCGTCCTGCGCGGATCCGGGCCCGGACCCGCGCTGGGAGGACGGACGCCAGCCGCCGACCTCCGTCAGTAGCGGGTACTTGCGGATCTGGGCGCGCCAGCCCTGGTCGTCGGTGAGGTGCAGGTGCAGCACGTTGAGCCGGTGCATCGCGAGCTGGTCGATGACGCGCAGCACCTCGGCCGTCGGCGCGAAGTGCCGCGCGACGTCGAGCATGAGGCCGCGCCAGCGGTATCGCGGGGCGTCCTCGATGCGCACCGCGGGCACGTTCACCGCCGCCTCGGGGGCGATCGGCGCTCGCCGGTAGGCGCGAGGAGGCAGCAGCTGCAGGAGCGTCTGCACCGCGGAGTGGGCACCTCGGACGTCGGCGGCCGTGATCCGGATGCCGCCCTCGTCCACCGCGAGCGTGTAGGCCTCCTCCGCGAGGAGCGGGTCGGCGGCGAAGGCGATGGCGGCGCCCTCGTCATCGGCGGACGCATCCTGTGCGAGCGACAGGCCGAGCCCCGCCCGCAGCGCCTCCTGCAGCCGCTCCGCCGCCGCGCGCAGGGGCTCGGCGACGCGGATCCGGGCGGCGGCGGAGAGCCGGAACGCGCCGGATCCGGCCTCGACGCGGGACGGCTGGGGCAGAAGGTTCAGCACGACGACTCCTCGATCTCGTTGCGCCATACGCAACAGCATTTGCGTGACGTGGAACCAGCCTATTCCCCCGTCCGTCCCGGCGCGAGGGTGCCTGCACGGACGGGAGCGCGGCGGCCCGCACCGTCGGTCGCGGGCGCTACCTTCGTCCTATGACGCTCGCCCAGGCCCTGTTCTCGTTCGCGCTCGTCGTCGGCCTGCTCACGATCATCCCGGGCCTCGATACGGCGCTCGTGATCCGCGGCACCATCACCCGGGGGCGGGGCTACGGCTTCGCCGCGCTGCTCGGGATCCAGGTCGGAACGCTCGTCTGGGGCGCCGCGGCGGCCACGGGCGCGGCGGCCCTCCTGGCCGCGAGCGAGGTGGGCTACCGCGTGCTCTCCTATGCGGGCGCCGCCTACCTGGTGTATCTCGGCGCGACGATGATCGCGAAGACCTTCCGCCGCGGGTGGGATCCGACTGTCGAGGCCGTCGCCCCCTCCCGCCGCGGTGCGCGCAGCGGCTTCCTGCTCGGCCTCGTCACGAACATCACGAATCCGAAGGTCGGCGTCTTCTACATGGCGACGATCCCGCAGTTCGTCCCGGCCGGCCAGTCCCCGCTCCTCGTCGGGCTGCTGCTCGCGGCCGTGCACTGCGTGCTCGGCACGGTCTGGCTCGGCGCGCTGATCCTGGGTGCGAACCGGCTCGCGCCGAAACTCCGCTCCGCCCGCGTGATCCGCTGGATGGACCGGATCACCGGGGGCGTGCTGATGCTGTTCGGGGCGCGCCTCGCGCTCGACGTGCGCTAGCCGGAGTGCCTGTCGCCCTGGTCGGACCCGGGTCCGACCGGGGAATGGTGACCGCCCCTTCGCATCCCGTATCAGCGGCGTCGATTCCGCAACGGAAACCTATGCGTTAGATGTCAGTTTCCGCGGGAATCCGCGTCATTTCGCGCCCCTTCGCCCCGCTGCGGAAACCGTGGGCGAAATCATCGGATCCGGCTCTGGTGGCGGGGGGATCCGCGGTGCTAGCGTCCCTCTGTCATCCCCCACACCCGACGATGAGACAGGGGAACAGAGTGACTCAGAATCCGCTCGAGACGGACACGTCTCTGCAACGCGCGATCGACTATCAGGAGCATGCGCTCCAGGCCGGTGGCGTCTCCAAAGCGGGCTCGACGCTGATGGCCGTCGCGGGCAGCGCGCCCGCGTACTCGATCGCCGCGAGCACCGCTCTCCTGATCGGCGCCGCGGGCGTCGGCGCCCCCGCCGCGCTCCTGTGGTGCGGCATCCCGATGCTCGGCATCGCATTCGCATTCAGCCACCTCGCGAGGGTGGACAGCCATGCCGGCGCGTCCTTCTCCTGGGTCGCCCGCGGCCTGCACCCGATCCTCGGCTTCTTCGCCGGGTGGGCGCTGGTGATCTCGGCGACGGTGTTCATGGTCGCGGGAGCCCTGCCCGCCGGACAGATGACCGTCGCCCTGTTCGCCCCCGACCAGGCGAACAACACGCTGCTCGTGACGCTGGTCGGATCCGTCTGGTTCCTCGTGATGGCGGCGGCCGTGGTCTTCGGCGTGCATACGACGGAGCGCGCGCAGTGGATCATGTCGGTGGTCGAGGTCGGGATCCTGGTGGTGTTCGCCGCCATCGCGATCCCGCGTGCGATCTCGACGTATCACCACGGCGAGACGTTCTCGTGGGACTGGTTCGGCTTCGGGCATCTGACGACCGCCGGCGTCTTCGTCTCCGCCGCGCTGATCGCGGCCTTCTACTACTGGGGCTGGGACGTCACCGCGAACCTCGGCGAGGAGACCAAGAACGCGCACAAGACCACGGGCCTGGCCGGGATCCTGGGCATCGTGATCGTCTTCATCCTGTTCGAGATCTACACGACCACGACCCTCGTGATGCTCCCGGGCAAGACCATCGAGGCCAACAGCGGCAACGTGCTGAGCGTGCTGGGCGATGCGATCATGCCCGGCATCGGCGGCAAGATCCTCATCATCGCGGTGGCGCTCTCCACGATCGCGACGCTCGAGACCACGCTCGTGCAGGTGAGCCGGACGCTGTTCGCGATGGGGCGCGACCGCACGATCCCGTTCGCCTTCGGCCGGATCAACCGCAGGTGGAAGACGCCGGTCTTCGCGACCCTCGTCGTGGTCGTCGTCTCCCTGCTGCTGTTCGTGCTCGCGAACGTGTTCGGCGACAGCGTGGGCCAGATCCTCGGCTGGGCGGTGTCGTCGATCGGCCTGCAGATCGCGTTCTACTACTCGCTCGCCGGTCTCGCCGTGGTGATCGGCTTCCGGAAGGTGATCTTCAAATCCGTGAAGAACACGATCCTGATCGGCATCTGGCCCCTGGTCGGAGCGCTGTTCATGATGTACATCTTCTTCACGTCCATCCCGAACAACGAGCCCGTCGTGAACATCCTCGGTCTCGGCCTGATCGCGATCGGGGTGGTGCCGCTCGCACTCTTCTACCGCAAGGCGAAGGACGCCTACTTCTCCCGGCGTCCGCTCGAGGTCCCGGAGGACTTCTCGGCGTGAACGGATCCGTCACGGAGCGGGGCGGGCGTTCGCGTCCGCCCCGCTCCGCGTCGTGACGGCCGCGGCAGAAGGCGCGCTCGCCCCTTCCTCGCCCTCGGTCGCCCCGGTTCGGGCGCGCCGCAGGGGCCTCCCCCTCGGTCGCCCCGGGTTCGGGCGCGCCGCAGGGGCCTCCCGGATTGTCGGTGGTCCGCGGGAGGATGGGTACATGCCCACGATCCCTCTCGCCCCCGTGCCGGCGTCCGCGCCTCGCGCGGCGCCGCGCCCGGTCGTGGCGGGCGACGAGCGGAAGGCGGTGCGGTCATGATCCTCGCCGGGCTCATCCTGCTCTCGGTCGGGCTCGCCGACGTGCTGCGACGCTTCCTGCGCGGTCGCGCGCTGTGGGCCGGGATCGCGGTCGCCGGCGTCCTCGTCCTGGTGCTCGCGGCCCTGGGCGGCGCCTATCTCCACGCCGTCGCCGGGCTCGTGGTCGCCGCGCTGTGGGTATGGCTGCTCCCGCTCGACGGACGGCCACGGCTGTCGTTCTGGCCGGCGGTGCTGCTGGCCGTCCTCGTGGTCGCGCTCGTCGCCCTGATGCCGGCCCGCGTGATGACGGGGCTCTTCGCCGGGCGCTGGCTGGCGACGCCGTTCGGGCCGATCGGGTTCGACCTGCTCGTGCTCGGCCTCGGCGTCTTCGCCGTGCTGCTCGAGACCGGCAACGTGATCGTTCGCGCGGCGCTGCTGGGCGAGCGGGCGGAGATCCCCGAGGACGTGGCGCCGGAGCGCGAAGCCGCCGGTGCCGGTGCGGGCGCCGGTGGGGCTGTTGTGACGGGGCTCGTCCCCGTGCCGCCGGGTGCGGTCGACCCCGGAACCCCCACCGCGCCCGAACCCACTCCGCCGATGCCCGCGGCGGATCACGGCTTCCGCGGCGGACGCCTGATCGGCCCGCTCGAACGCGTGCTCGTGCTCCTCCTCACACTGTTCGCGGCCTATCCGCTGCTCGCGGCGATGCTCGCGGCGAAGGGGATCGTGCGATTCCCGGAGATCTCCCGGGACGGCGTCAACGGCGGCCGCGCGGAGTACTTCCTCGTCGGCAGCCTGGTCAGCTGGGTCGTGGCGCTCGGCGGCGCGCTGCTGCTGTGGTGGGCTGCGCGCGCCGGATTCTGAGCGACGCCGCTCGCCGCCCGAGTCGCCACAGGGTTGCCGTGGGCGCGCGGCGCGGGGATCCTTGTCCTGAGGGGACGCCGCTGCGGCGCCGCCCCCGATCGCACGAACGCTCCGGCAGGAGGATCCATGGACGAGCAGCCGCGGTTCACACTGGACAGCACCCTCGGCGAGATCCTCGACGACCCCCAGGCGAGGGCCGTGCTGGACGAGATCGTGCCCGGCGTCTCGACGCACTCCCTCGTCTTCCTCGCGCGCGGGATCACCCTGTCCGACGGCGCCGCACGACTCGGCTCGATCGAGCCGGAGCGTCTCGCCGAGCTCGACGCGCGACTGCGCGCGCTCGGGTAGCGCGGTCCGGGGCCACGACGGCGCCCGCGCGCTCCCTAGACTGACCGGGATGTCCGAGCACCCCGTCCCGCGTTCGACGCACCACACGGTTCACTCCGTGGCGCCTGCGGATCCGGAGCCGGTGAACCCCGAGCCGGGGCCGCTCTGGCGGCGGATCCTGCACCTGCCGTTGTTCTGGGCGCTGGTGTGCGGTGCCCTGGCCGTCCCGGGGTACCTCGGCGGCCGTCTCGAGCTCCTTCCGTTCCTCCTCACACTGGTGGGCGGCTGGCTCTGCGGCTTCTCGTTCGTGAACGCGACCCTGCGGACCCCGGGTCGGCGCGGGCTCATCGTGCACGTCGTCGGCGCGGTGGGAGCAGGGCTGCTGCTGTGGCTCCTGGCCGAAGGGGTCCCCGCGCTGCTGGCGCCCAAGCCCAACCCCGCACGCGCACTCCTCGCGGTGCTGCAGATGGCGGCGGTGCCGGCCGCCGGCTGGGTGTGGCTGGGGCTGATCAGCCGGCTCACGGCGATGATCGGCGCGCGGGACGCCGCGAAGGCGCCGCAGGCTCCGCAGTGGGAGCCCGCGGAGCGAGGATCCATCGCACGCTTTCGCGGGGTGCCGCTCACCACGAGAGCGCTCGTGTTCTGGTGCGTCCTCACCGCGGCCGTCGTGGCGATCCTGGTCATGGTGGTCGTGATCGCGTCGGGCGGAACGATCCTGAACGTCGGGCCGAAGGTCTTCCTCCTGCTGTACGTCGCGGTGCCGGGTCTCCCCGCCTATCTGCTGATGTCCTGGCTCCTGCGCCGACGTGCGGTCGCCTGCGCGGTGCGCTTCGACGCGGATCGCCTGCGGATCGAGGTCGACGGCGCCGAGCAGCGGATCCGCTACCGCGAGCTCGAGCGACTGGTCTGGCGCGCGGAGGGGGACTTCGCCCGGATCGAGGCGCGCGGATCCGGCGTCGAGGTGGCGATCATCGCCGGGATCGCCCGCAAGCCCGGCGGTACGCCGGCCGCGCTGCCCACCCTGTCGCGCAGAGTGGTGCGCCTCCTGGAGGACGCCGGACTCACGTCACGGACCCTGCGCGGAGGGCGGGCGCTGGTCTTCGAGCGCGTGCCCGCGGTGCCGGCCTCGCGTCGCTGACGGGGTCGCCCCTCGGGTGTTCGAGCGGTGCCTGGGTCGAGAGCGCGGTCAGGCCCGAAACGACGGAACGCGGTGCTCCCGGAGGGGCACCGCGTTCCGCTTCGGTCAGGGTGTGTTCAGTTCTTGCGGCCGCGGGCGAGAGCCCAGGCGCCCACGCCGACGCCGATGAGCACGACGGCGCCGATGCCGAGTCCGATCCACAGACCCGGGTCGGCACCGCCCGCTGCGGGCGCCTCGGTGGTCGCCGTCGCGGCAGGACCGCAGACGGGCTTCACGGATCCGGCCGCCGCGGGCGTCGCGGTGCCGTCCGGCGCGTACGCGAAGGTGTAACTGCCCGAGATGGGATGCCCGTCGGAGGACACCACGCGCCAGAGCACTTCGTAGGTGCCGGCGCCTCCGAGCGCGACGGGCGAGGACACCACGGGTCCGTTCAGATCGGGGCACGCCGTCTCGTAGTACTTCTTGTCGGGCCCCATCACCTGGATGATCGTCGCCCCCTCGGTCCCGAGAGGATCCGCGCTGAACGTGAGCGCGACCGACGACAGGCTCTTCACGGTCGACCCCTTGGCCGGGTCCGTGTTCTCGAGCGTGTCATGCGCACTCGCCGCCGTGGCTCCGGCGGTGGCGAGGACGAGCCCGACCCCGAGGGACGCGGCGAGTGCGGTGAGACGGTGACGCAGGGTCATGCGTCCGCCTTCTTCCGGCGTCCCAGGGCGAAGCCGCCCAGCAGCGCACCGCCCGCCGCGACCACGAGCGCGGCGATGCTGAGGCCGAGGGCGAGGCCGCCCTGGCCGTTCGCGGGCGCTTCCGCCGCGGCCGCCGGTGCGGTCGTCGCGGTGGCGCCGCCGTGGTGGTCGGCCGGAGGAGCGTCGTTCACCCACACCACGGGGGCGGGTTCGAGGGTGTCGTCCTTGGCGGCCTCCTCGGGCGTCGCCGACCATTCCACGACCTTGCCGTCGGAGTAGGTCTGCGTCGCGGGGATCACGATGCGGCCCGTGTCGGGCACCGGTCCGAGCGAGAGCGTGAAGGTCTGGAACTGTCCCGGGGCGACGCCGCCGGCGTCGGCGGTGAAGGTGACCTCCGTGGTGGCCTCGCTGATCGTGTTCCCCTCGACCTTGACCGGCTTGGGCAGGGCGGTCTTGGTCGCCGCTCCCGTCCAGCCGGCGGTGGGCTGGTAGCTGACACTCGTGAACGGGGTGTCGGCGGGCAGGTGGATCTCGAGCTTGACGGTGCTGGCGGTCGTGGACTCGTTCGGAACACGGAAGGTGACGTAGGTCCAGGATCCGGCCTCGGCCTGGTTCGGGGTCGCGGTCACGTGCGCCGAGGCGGCGAGCGGGGCGGCGAGGGCGAGGACGGCGCCGGCGGCGAGGCCGGCGAGGACGCGGGAAGCAGTGGTCTTGCGCATGGATTCGTTCTTTCTGAGGTCGTGTGTGTGCACCGCGGGCGCGCGGCGAGCGGCCCGGCAGAGGTGCGGGTGAAGGGAGGTCAGGCCGCGAGCGGCGGACCCCTCCTCGACACGACGGTGAGGACGAAGAGAGAGCCGAGCGGCTGAGCGGCGGCGCGCGGTGCGGCGGGAACACGATGCGCCGGAGCCGGCGGCGCGGTGAGCAGCCGGGCGACGAGGTTCCAGCCGCTGAGCTCGAGCAGCGCGCGCAGCGCCTGCTCGCCGCGGCCCAGGGCCAGGACGGTGAGGACGGCGGCGATCGCGTGCGCGACCCACATCGCGGGCTGCAGGTGCAGGGCGTGCCCGGCGTCGACCGCCGTGGTGCCGAGGGCGCCGGCCAGCTCCGCGCCGTGCAGGTGCCCGGCGGCGACCTCGGATCCGGATCCGGATCCCACGCCGATCAGCAGCAGCCCGTGGAACGCGATTTGGCTCAGGCCCACCGCGAGCGACAGGCGGGCCCAGCTCAGCGTCCGCCCGGCCAGCGCGATGCAGACGGGCGCCGCGAACAGCAGTGCGAGCACGATCCCGATCAGCGGGGCGGGCTCGCCGTCGGCGGTGGAGTGCGAGACGGAGGCCACGAACGTCGCGACCAGGGCGGCGATGAGGCCCCGGACCGTGCGTCCCGCGCGCGTTCCCAACACGCCCCCCACTGTATCCGCCCCCTTCTTGACCGCGAGACTCCAACTGGGCGACGAGACTGCGGTTGCGGAGCGCAGTCTCGTCGCGGAGATGGAGTCTCGCGGGGAAGGGGAGGAGCAGAGGCGGGCGCGGCGGGAGGGCGGGAGCGGCGCTGGTAGCCTGATCCGGTGTCGAACCCCACCCTGACGACCGCGACACCGGCCATCGACCCCACGTTCGAGAACGTGTGGGATGAGCTGGTCTGGCGCGGACTCGTCCACGTGTCCACGGATCCGGAGGCGCTGCGCGCCCTTCTCGCAGGACCCGCGATCACGTATTACTGCGGCTTCGACCCGACCGCACCGAGCCTGCACCTCGGCAACCTCGTGCAGCTGCTCACGCTGCGCCGCATCCAGCTCGCCGGGCACAAGCCGCTCGGACTCGTGGGCGGATCCACGGGCCTCATCGGCGACCCCCGCCCGACGGCCGAGCGCACGCTGAACACGCGCGAGACCGTCGAGGACTGGGTCGGGCGCCTGCGCGCGCAGGTCGAGCGCTACCTCAGCTTCGAGGGCGACAACGCGGCGCGGATCGTGAACAACCTCGACTGGACCGCGCCGATGAGCGCGATCGACTTCCTGCGCGAGATCGGCAAGCACTACCGCGTCGGCACCATGCTGAAGAAGGATGCGGTCGCCGCGCGCCTGAACTCCGACGCGGGCATCAGCTACACGGAGTTCAGCTACCAGATCCTGCAGGGCCTGGACTACCTCGAGCTGCACCGTCAGTACGACTGCGTGCTGCAGACCGGCGGATCCGACCAGTGGGGCAACCTCACCAGCGGCACGGATCTCATCCACCGCGTCGAGGGCGCCTCGGTGCACGCGATCGGCACGCCGCTGATCACGAACAGCGACGGCACCAAGTTCGGCAAGAGCGAGGGCAATGCGATCTGGCTCGACGCCGAGATGTGCAGCCCGTACCGGATGTACCAGTTCTGGCTGAGCACCGCGGATGCCGACGTGGTCGACCGGCTCAAGGTCTTCACCTTCCTCAGCCGCGCCGAGATCGAGGAGTACGCGGCTCTCGTCGAGTCCGAGCCCTTCCGCCGTGCCGCGCAGAAGCGCCTCGCCCTCGAGGTCGTCGCCACGGTGCACGGCGTCGACGCGACCGCCGCGGTGATCGCCGCGTCCGAGGCGCTGTTCGGGCAGGGCGACCTGTCCGCGCTCGACGCCGCGACGCTGCGCACCGCGCTCGAGGAGCTGCCGAACGCGCAGGTCTCCGCCGGATCCACCGTCGTCGACGCGCTCGTCGCGACCGGGCTGGTCTCCAGCGCCTCCGAGGCCCGGCGCGCCATCGCGCAGGGCGGGGTCTCGGTGGACGGCGAGCGGGTGGAGTCCGACGACGCGACCGTGCCGCTCGGCCTGCCCGGCGGAGTCTCGGTGCTGCGCCGCGGCAAGAAGACGCTCGCCGGTCTGCTCCCCGCCTGACCTTCGCGGACCGGATCCGCCCGGCTTGTTCGCGGACCGGATCCGCCTGGTCTTTACGTGGACCCGATCCGCCGACGCCCCCTCTGACTGTCCACGCCCCCTCTGGGGGTGCGTAAGTCGGAGGGGGCGTCGATCTTTCGGAGGGGCGTCGACGTGGATGGGCCGGCTACCGCGACGTCTCCCGGGAACCTGGGATCCGGCCCGGGTACGGTCGGACCATGCCGTTCACGCCGAGTCACGCGATCGTCGCCCTGCCGTTCGTCCGTACGCCGCTCGTGCCTGCGGCGATCGCGATCGGCGCGATGGCGCCGGACCTGCCCCTGTTCACGCGCGGACTGATCGTCGACTACTCGGTGACGCACGATCTGCGCTGGCTGCCGGTCACCGTGCTGCTGTCGCTGGCGCTGCTCCTCCTCTGGCGGATGGTGCTGCGGCCGGCCTGCCGGCTGCTCGCGCCGCGCTTCCTCGGCGCGCGCCTTCCACAGGAGTGGGACCGAGGCCCGCGCGCCGTGCTGGCCGAGACCTTCGGAACCGTCGCGCGTGCGCTCCTCCTCGTGCTCGCTCTCGCGCTCGGCGTGGTGACGCATGTCCTCTGGGACGCGTTCACGCACGAGGGGAGGGCGGGCCTCTCTCTGATCCCCGCCCTGGACGAGCAGTGGGGGCCGCTCCTCGGATACAAGTGGCTGCAGTACGGATCGGGGATCGGCGGACTGCTCGTGCTCGCGATCGCCGGTGCGCTCTGGCTGCGCCGCCGCACGCCGGGACCGGTGGATCCGGCGCCGCTCGGGATCCGAATGAGCTGGTGGCTGTCGCTCCCCGTGATGCTGATCCTGGCCGTCGCCCTCGGGTTCGCCGCGTACGGGCCGCTCACCGAGGAGTTCACCGTTCGGCACCTCGCCTATCGGACGCTTCCGCTCGCCTGCGGGGTCTGGGGCGTCCTGACCCTCGGGCTGATCCTGGTGATGCGGTTCGCGCCCGCGTGGCGTTCGGCGTCGCGGGGTGCATGAATCCGCGGTGACCGGCCGCGGAACGGTGCGCGACACGCCCGAGTGGGCGCCCCGATTTGCCGGACCACCCGGATCCACGTAAGTTATTACCTGTTCGCCCCAAGCGGTAGAGCGAAGGGCCGGAAGGCCTGACTCCCCAAGCGACGAACACCACCCACCTTCTTCTTCGGAAGTCGGTTCCTCTTCGCAGGTTCTCCCTGCGGCGGGGTCAAGCGCGTGCGCTTGAGAGGGTGACCGTCCGCCAGGAACGTCGATTTGACAAGCTGGCCGGGAGGGATAAGCTAGAGAAGTTGCCTCGGAAACGAGATAACGGATCCGGTTCTGAACCTCACGGCGTGTCGATTTGACAGCCTGAGCGAGACGGATAAGATAGAGAAGTTGCCCTGAAGGGAAGGCCGAGAGGCCGGAACGCAGGAGCATCCGATCCTTGAGAACTCAACAGCGTGCACTTGTCAAATGCCAATTTATTCCTCGTCCAGCTTTCGGGCTGGTTGAGAAATTCCTTTG
>NZ_JBIVHE010000008.1:0-155497 GCF_044749045.1 Microbacterium sp. NPDC089698 | reverse complement strand
GGCTCGACCACTACAACCTGGACAGAGCCCACCTCGGCATCGGAGGCCAAACCCCCATCGACCGAATCAACAACGGTCGAGGTCAGTACACCTAGGCCCGCGACGGTCAGCGCGGGCCGGCGCCCATCGATCCGCCGGTCGGTGCGGTCCTGGTGTCCACGCGCACCGTGAGCGTCGCCGTGTAGCCGCTGGCGGCGTCGCCGGTCATCGCGGCGATCTGCAGCGCCCCTCCGTCGTCGCCGAACACGTTGTCGGAGGAGAGCGAGATCTGCGCGAGGTTCTGGGTCGAGCCGTCGTAGCCTCCCGTCGAGTACACGGCCTCGCACGCGGACTGCGGCAGGGCGATCTGCGAGGTCGCGATCGCGTTGGCGGCGTCCGTGATGGCGGTCGCGTTCGGATACACCTCGAAGTGGATGTGCGGCCACCGGCCGGAGTAGCAGCCGGGGAAGATCGAGGTGAACGACACCCGCCCGTCGGCGTCGGCGACCTGCACCCCGCGCAGATAGGTCTCGTCCTGGATGCCGGAGGAGTACATCGAATAGCCGCCCGCGGCGTTGCAGTGCCAGGCGTAGACCGCGACGCCCGCGAACGGCGCATCCCCGTTCGCCATGTCGAGGACGTTCAGGGAGAACGTCAGCGGTACCCCGGCCGCCGTGGTGCCGCCGCCGATCGACGAGCGGATGTCCTGCCGCACGATGCCGGAGTCGGTCAGCGCGTCCGGGCCGTTCGAGCCGTCGCCGGGGTAGGGGCCGGCCGTCTCGTCGGGGATCTCCGCGGCCGGCACCGCCGTGGTCGCGGTGGACGACGAGGAGGGGGCGGGCGTGCTGGTCACGGTGGGGAGCGGGGTCGAGGTCGCCGTCGACGCGGCGCTCGACGCGATCGGCGCGCACGCGGCCAGCACCGCTCCGCCCGCGCCGAGCCCGACGAGGCTCAGCACCATGCGACGCGACATGAGTGTGCGGATGTCGAACGGCGCGCCCTGATCCACGACCTCCTCGTCCGGGCGGTCGAGCAGGCGGCCCTCGTAGGCGGGGCCCTCAGGCGTGCGGGTCGGGTCGGGGAAGGTACTCATGTCCGGATCCTCTCGTGGCTGTCAGAAGGATCCTCCCGGGGCCACCGGATCCCGGCCTGTGCGGCTGCTATGCGTCGCCTAAGCGATCTCCGTCATGCGAGGACCCCCGGCTTCGGAGCGGCACGGCGCACGCCGTAGGCTGGGAGCATGACGCGCACCCTCATCCTGCTCCGTCATGGGCAGAGCGAATGGAACGAACTGAACCTGTTCACCGGCTGGGTGGACGTCCGCCTGACCGAGCAGGGCAAGAACGAGGCCCGCCGCGGCGGGGAGCTGCTGGCCGAGTCGGGAATACTGCCCGACGTGCTGCACACCTCGCTGCTCAGCCGCGCGATCCAGACCGCGAACATCGCGCTCGACGCCGCCGACCGGCTGTGGATCCCCGTGACCCGCTCGTGGCGGCTCAACGAGCGGCACTACGGCGCCCTGCAGGGCAAGGACAAGGCGCAGACGCTCGAGGAGTTCGGCCCCGAGCAGTTCCAGCTGTGGCGTCGCTCGTTCGACGTGCCGCCGCCTCCGCTCGACGACGCGAGCGAGTACAGCCAGGTGAACGACCCGCGCTACGCCGGCATCGACGGCGAGGTCCCCCGCACGGAGTCGCTCAAGCTCGTCATCGACCGGCTGCTGCCGTACTGGTCCTCGGCGATCGTGCCCGACCTCGAAGCCGGCAAGACCGTGCTCGTGACGGCGCACGGCAACTCGCTGCGCGGCCTCGTGAAGCACCTCGAGGGCATCAGCGACGACGACATCGCCGAGCTGAACATCCCCACCGGCATCCCGCTGGTCTACGAGCTGGACGAGGACAACGTCCCCACGGGTCCCGGCCGCTACCTCGACCCGGAGGCCGCCGCCGCCGGCGCCGCCGCCGTGGCGAACCAGGGCAAGAAGTAACCCCGCAGACGTCGATCCCGTCCCGACCGGTTCTCCGGTTCGGGGCGGGATCCGTCGTTTCGGGGCGCGTCCTGCCGGGAATCCGTGTCGTGGTGCGCCCCGAAACGAGAAGATCCGCCCCGAACCGGACGGCGGGGCGGATCTTCGACGTGAGGGGTCAGGCGTGGCCGGATCCGGACTCCGCCTCGTGCTGCGCCTCGACCGCGAGGGCGATGTCCTCCTCGTCGACGGCCCAGTCGCCGGTCGCCAGGTAGACGACCTTCTTCGCGACGGCGACCGCGTGGTCGGCGAAGCGCTCGTGGTACCGGCTGGCCAGGGTGGCGTCGACCGTCGCACCGGCCTCGCCCTTCCAGTTGTCGCTGAGCACCTTCTCGAAGACGCTGGCGTGCAGCTCGTCCACGTCGTCGTCGGCGTTGCGGATGGTGTCCGCGAAGCGCAGGTCCTGCGTGCGGAGCAGCTCGGCGAGCGTGCGTGCGATCTCCACGTCCAGCTCGCCCATCCGGGTGAAGGTGCCCTTGAGGCCCTTCGGGATGGCGCGCTCGGGGAAGCGCAGGCGCGCGAGCTGGGCGATGTGCTCCGACATGTCGCCCATGCGCTCGAGCGATGCGCTCACGCGCAGCGCGGTGACGACGATGCGCAGGTCGCGGGCGACCGGCTGCTGGCGGGCGAGGATCTCGATGGCCTGCTCGTCGAGCGCGACCGCGAGCTCGTCGATGCGGGCGTCGTCGGCGATGACCTCTTCGGCCAGGGCGACATCGCTGGTCGCGAACGAGCGGGTGGCCTTCTCGATCGACACGGCCACGAGGTCGGCGATCTCGACGAGCTGCGACTGCAGATCCTCGAGGGACTGGTGGAAGACTTCGCGCATGGCTGCGCACCTTTCGTTCTGTGACCCGGGGCACCGGATGGTCTGAGTCGCACGGCGGCCCGCAGAGCGGGCACGGGACGGTGCCTGTCACGGGTCGTGACACGCACGTGGCGATTCTCTTCGGCGAAGGTTAACGATTGGTGCCGTCCTCGTGAACACTAGCGCGCCAGAGGGTGCGAGAGGCGGGAACGCGCGGATCCGGGGGGTGAACGACCTCTACGCTGGAGCCATGGACAGCACTCTGCTCGCCCTCCTCGCCCTCGGGCTGGGGATCGCGATCGGCGCAGGCATCGCCGCGATGATCGTGGCCGCGATGCGAGCGCGGACCGCCGCAGAGCAGCAGGCGTCCAGCGAGCTCCCGGACGGCCTCACCGATGTCCTGGCCGCCATGGACGACGCCGCCTGCGCGGTGGATCCCTCGGGGCTCGTCACGGCCGCCAGCACGGCCGCCGCCCGCTTCGGCATCGGGGTCGGCGCCGCCCTGGAGAACCCGGAGCTGAGCCAGCTCGTGCGCTCCGTGCGCGAGGGCGGATCCCAGACGAGCACGCTGCGGCTGACGCGCGGCGGCCGCAATCTCGACCCGCGTCTGGTCGCGGCGCGGGCGAGCCGCATCGGCCCTCGGCTGAGCCTGCTCATCATCCGCGACGTCACGGAGCAGGAGCGCCTCGAGCAGATGCGCACCGACTTCGTCGCCAACACGAGCCATGAGCTGAAGACCCCGGTCGGAGCGGTGAGCCTGCTGGCTGAGGCGATCGAGTCGGCCGCGGAGGATCCCGCCCAGGTGCGCGCGTTCGCCACCAGGATCCAGGCGGAGGCGGGGCGGCTCGGCCAGCTCACCGGGCGCATCATGAGCCTCTCCCGGCTGCAGTCCTCCGACGGGCTCGGCGCCTTCGGCCCCGTCGCGATCGACGAGGTGATCGCGACGAGCGTCGAGGCGCACGCGGTGCAGGCCGCCTCCGCCGGCGTCGAGCTCACCCGCGGCGGCGACCGCGGTGCGTGGGTGCAGGGCGACGCGCAGATCCTGATCGAGGCCGTCGGCAACCTGATCGCCAACGCGATCGTGTACTCGCCGCGCGGATCCCGCGTGGGCGTCGGCGTGCGAGTCGACGACGGCGTGATCGAGATCTCCGTCTCGGATCAGGGGATCGGCATCGACGAGGCCGACCGCGACCGCATCTTCGAGCGGTTCTACCGCGCCGACGAGGCGCGTTCGAGGCGCACCGGCGGCACCGGTCTCGGGCTGTCGATCGTGAAGCACGCCACCCAGCGGCATGGCGGCGAGGTGCGGCTGTGGTCGCGCCCCGGCCGCGGTTCCACCTTCACCATGCGCCTGCCCCAGATCGCGGCGCCCGACGTCGAGGACGACGGCGGCAAGCGCAAGAAGCCCAAGAAGGAAAAGAAGAAGCGCCAGGCGCGCAAGGCCGCACGCCTCGCCGCCTCTCCCGCCACGACCACGGACCCGATCCGCACCGATACCGGAGAACTCGTATGACCCGCATCCTCCTCGTCGAAGACGAACCCGACCTCGCCGACCCGCTCGCGTACCTGTTGCGCCGCGAGGGCTACGAGGTCGAGATCGCCGAGGACGGTCCGACCGCACTCGCGCTGTTCCGCGAGAGCGGGGCGGACATCGTCCTGCTCGACCTGATGCTGCCGGGGATGCCCGGTACCGAGGTGTGCCGTCAGATCCGCACCGGCTCGGCCGTGCCGATCATCATGCTCACCGCCAAGGACTCCGAGGTGGACATCGTCGTGGGTCTCGAGCTCGGCGCCGACGACTACATCACCAAGCCGTACTCGTCGCGCGAGCTGCTCGCCCGGATGCGCGCCGTGCTGCGACGGGTCGTGCAGGCCGAGGAGGACGTCGACGAGCGGATCCTCGAGGGCGGTCGCGTCACGGTCGACCTCGATCGGCACACCGTCGCCGTCGACGGAGAGGTGATCAACATGCCCCTCAAGGAGTTCGAGCTGCTCGAGGTGCTCATGCGCAACTCGGGCCGGGTCCTCACCCGCGGCCAGCTGATCGACCGGGTCTGGGGCAGCGACTACTTCGGCGACACCAAGACCCTGGACGTGCACATCAAGCGGATCCGCTCGCGCATCGAGCAGAACCCGTCCGAGCCGGTGATGCTCGTCACCGTGCGCGGTCTCGGCTACCGCTTCGAGGGCTGAGCCTCTCGTCGGCGGCGGAACCCGCCGCCGACGAGAAGAGCCCCCGGATCCTCGCGGATCCGGGGGCTCTCTGCAGAGAACGGGGCTCAGCCGACCGGGGTCTCGCTGGGCGTCGGGGTGACCTCGACGGCCGGGGCGACCGGCTTCGTGGTCGGGCTCGGCTGCGGGGTCGGAACCAGCTTCGAGTAGTAGGGCAGGGTGCCGTCGAGCACGGGGATCGCGTACTTGATGCCCTCGGCGTCGCCCGACTGGAAGTAGACGTCGATGGTGGCGCCGGCCTTCGTGTCGAGGTTCTCGAACGTCATCGGCTTCGCGTCGTCGCCGCCGAGGCTGACCGACTTCTGACCCGCGATGCGCACGCTCTGGCTCGGGCCGTCCCCGATCGAGATGTGGATCGTCTGGGCGTCGGAGGTGGTGTTGACCAGGCCTGCGACGAGGTTGCCGAGAGTGCCCGACTCGTCCACCACGACGAAGGCGTTGCGGACCTCGATCGGGCCGCTCTTCGGAACGTTCGCGCCGTCGGAGGCCGAGTAGTCGATGGTGGTCGCCTGCGGAGTGATCCCGGCGCACCCGGTGGCGCCGACGATGACGAGGGCGCTGAGGGCGATGGACGCAGCAAGGCGCGATTTCACGGGTCCTCCAGAAAATTCACGTGATGATCCTGGACCATTCTAGGGGCACGCGCCCGCGCCGCACGGCTCGCCCCGCCTGCGCGCAGCACGGCCGGTCGATGCGGGGGCGCAAACCTTAGCGCATTCCCGCTGTGGTATCCTGGAGGTTGCCGAAAGGACACGACTTTATGCTTTTTGAGGTTGGTGAGACCGTGGTCTATCCGCACCACGGCGCCGCGACGATCATCGAGGTCAAGGACCGTGTGATCAAGGGGGAGACCAAGAAGTACCTGAAGCTGAACGTCACGCAGGGAGACCTCATCATCGAGGTGCCTGCGGAGAACGTCGACCTGGTCGGTGTTCGCGATGTGATCGGCCAAGAAGGACTGGACCGGGTGTTCGAGGTGCTGCGCGCCCCGTTCACCGAGGAGCCGACCAACTGGTCGCGCCGGTACAAGGCGAACCTCGAGAAACTCGCCTCCGGCGATGTGATCAAGGTCAGCGAGGTCGTGCGCGACCTGTGGCGCCGCGACCAGGACCGCGGGCTGTCCGCGGGGGAGAAGCGCATGCTCGCCAAGGCCCGTCAGATCCTCACCTCCGAGCTCGCGCTCGCGGAGAAGACCGACGAGGAGAAGGCCGGGGCGCTGCTCGACGAGGTCCTCGCCTCCTGATCTCCCTGTAGAAGGGGCGGATGCCATCACGGCATCCGCCCCTTCTTCGCGCCTGCGGGCGGGCGTCAGATCGAGCGCTGGTAGCTGCGGATCGCGCTCAGCGCCCAGGCGAACGCCAGCACGGCCAGCACGACGAGGCCACCGGCCTGCCACCAGCCCTCGGCCGGATACGCTCCGGTCAGGCCGCCGCGGCCGAGCTCGACCGACCAGGTCATCGGGTTCCACCGGGAGACGTTCTGCACCCATTCCGGCATCGCCGTCGCGGGCATCATCGTCGTCGACAGGAACGTCGCGGGGAGCACGATCAGCTGCGACAGGCTGATCAGCGCGATCTGACTGCGGGAGGTGAGCGCGACCGCCGTGGAGGCGCAGCAGAAGATCGTCGCGAGCAGCGTCGCGACGCCCAGCGCGACGAGCATTCCGCCGATGCCGCCGGGGTAGCGGGCGCCGCCGAGCCAGCCGATGCCGAGCACCACGAGCGACTGCAGGACGTTGATCACGAGCTGCTGCAGGAGCTGCCCCGCGATGATCGACGAGCGCCGCAGCGGTGAGGTGAGGTACTGATCCATGACCCCGGAATCGATGTCGTCGATGTAGCCGGTGCCGGCCCAGGCGCCGGAGTACAGCACGGTCATCATCAGGATCCCGGGGACCAGGTAGTCGATGTAGCCGTGTCCGCCGAACTGCGGAAGGGCGCCCAGCGTGCGGAACACCTGACCGAACAGCAGGATCCAGATCACCGGCTGGATGAGGCTCATGACGGGACCCCAGGCCTGGCGGACCGAGACGATCGACCAGCGTCGCAGCACCTGACCGGTCTGCGTGAACCAGCCGGGACGCGCGGGGGCGCCGGCGAAGGCGGGGGAGAGGGCGATCGCGCTCATGCGGCGACTTCTTCCGTGAGGGCGGCCGCGGGAGCGTCGCCGAAGGTGTGGCCGACGAAGTGCAGGTACACGTCGTCGAGGGTGGGGTGGGATGCCGCGACCTGGCCGTAGCGGATCCCGGCGCCGTCGAGGGCGGCGATGACCGCGCCGACCGCCGAGGCGGCGTCGTCCGTGCGGGCGACCAGAAGGCCGTCGACGCCGGCCGCCTCGACGAGCACGTCGCGCAGCCCGGGGACGGCGGAGACCGCGGCGCGCACGGCGACCGGATCCGGTTCGACGAGCGTCACGCGGACGGCATCTCCGTGCAGGGCGGCCTTGAGCTCGTCGGGTGTGCCCTGGACGACGGCGCGGCCGCGGTTCACGAGCAGCAGCTCGTCGGCGAGCCGGTCGGCCTCCTCCATGTAGTGCGTGGTGAGCACCACGGTGAGGGCCTCCTCGCCGGACAGGCGGCGGATCTCGGCCCACATGACCGCACGGGCCTCGGGGTCGAGGCCCGTGGTGGGCTCGTCGAGGAAGAGCACCTGCGGGCGGTGCACGAGGGCCGCAGCCACGTCCAGGCGCCGCCGCATCCCTCCCGAGAACGTGCGCACCGGGCGTCGCGTCGCGTCGTCGAGGCCGAACTCGGTCAGCAGTCGCGTGGCGCGCGCCCTGGCGTCGGGTCCGCCGAGGCCCCGCATGCGTCCGGCGATCTCGAGGTTCTCGGTCGCGGTGAGGTTCGGATCCGTTCCGGTGCCCTGGGAGACGTAGCCGATCGCCGCGCGCACGTCGCCGGGGGCGTCGGTCACGTCGTGTCCGGCCACGCGGGCGCGGCCGGAGGTCGCGCGGGACAGGGTGGTGAGGATCTTGGTGGTGGTGGACTTGCCGGCGCCGTTCGGGCCGAGCAGCCCGAAGACGCGCCCGGCCGGAACCGCGAGGCTCAGGCCGTCCAGGGCGCGGACGGCGGGGCGGCGGCCGCGGCCGCGGTACTCCTTGACGAGGTCTTCGGCGACGATGGCGTCGCCGTCGAGGCGCTGGTGTGCGGGCATGACGAACATCCCTTCCGTTCTGAGGGTTTCTCTGCGTGGTGCGGGAGGGCGGAGCCGGTCTCATCGTGTTGAGGGGACCGGCTCCGCCGGATCGGTCAGCGGCGGTCGCCGCTGCGCGGTGCGAAGAGCATGCGTGCGAGGAGCAGCATCATGGCGGCGAGGCCGCCGACGAACGCCACCGGCGCCCACCACCAGCCGACCGTGAAGACGAGCACGACGATCACCGCGAGGGTGAGGAACCAGATCACCGCCGTGTAGATGCCGAAACGGGCGGCGGACTCCGGATCCGTCTCGAAGCGGTTCGGCGGCATCTGCGCGATGGCGCCGCGGGTCCAGGCCTTGTGACGATTGGTCTGCGTCGCCCCGAGGTAGGAGAACAGGGCGATGGATCCGACCAGCAGCACCGCGGCGAGGATCACGAGCCAGAGCTGGTCGAGGGCGAGCGCGAAGCCTCCGCCGAGACCGAGCGCGAGCAGGGTTCCGCCGGTGGCCAGCCCGAAGCCGACCGCACGGGAAGCCGGCAGCGGGTGGTTCGTCGTGGTCTCCTGCAGCAGCGCGTCCGCCGTGACGATGCCGAGCGCGATCGCGACGACCGCGCCGAGTCCGGCGACGGCCAGCGGAGCGGCCGGGTGCAGGAGCAGGACGACGAGGAGGATGCCGACGAGGGCGGCGGTCGCGATGAGGCTCAGCAGCACCGTCCGCACCACGAATCCGGGCTTCGGACGCACCCGGTTGCGGGCCGTGAGCGCCTCCCATCCTGGCGCGTGCGCGGAGCCGGCGGAGGGCTCGTCCTCGAGCAGCGCGCGCACGTCGCCGAGCTCGGCGATCGCCCGCTGCGCGGCTTCGGCGGGGGAGGCGCCCCCGGCGACCAGGTCATCGACCTGCGCCGCGAGGTTCGCGCGGATCTCCTCCTTCAGATCCTGTGCGGCCGGGGTCATCTCGATCCCGGCGAAGGCCTCGTCCAGGAGGCGGTGGATGTCGGTGTTCATGTGCTCAGTCCTTCGCGTCCAGAAGCGTGTCGATCACGCGGCGGGTGGCGACCCAGGCCGCGACGTTGCGTCGGTACACCGCGCGACCCGCGTCGGTGATCCGGTAGTACTTGCGACGGCCGCCCTGCGTCTCGTCGCCCCAGTAGGACTCGACCAGGCCGTCCTTCTCGAGACGGCGATAGGTCGCGTAGAGGGTGGCCTCCTTGATCTCGTGATCCCCTCCGGTGGCGTCCCGGATGGTCTTGTAGATCTCGAAGCCGTAGCGGTCGCCGCCGCGGAGCATGCCGAGCACGATCGTGTCGGTGTGCCCGCGCAGGAGGTCCGCGGAGAAGGCGTCATCGTTCATGTCAAGTACTGTATCAGATCAAGTACTCATTCACGCAAGGTTTTCTCGAAAGCGGGACCGGAGGAGGGGAGCGGAGGATCCGGCGCTAACGTGAGAGCGTGAACGACCTCCCTGCGCCGCCCGCGCGCACCGCCGTCATCATCGTGGCCGCCGGCTCCGGTACCCGGCTCGCCGCGGGGGCGCCCAAGGCCCTCGTGCCGCTCGGCGCCCGCACGATCCTGGAGCACGCGCTCGATGGCGTCCTCGCCGCGGCGCCCTCCCAGGTGGTCCTCGTCGTGCCCGCAGGGCGTGAGGCCGAGGTCGCGGCCATGGCGGGCGACCGCCCCGTGCGGATCGTCGCCGGAGGCGACACCCGTCAGCGCTCCGTGGCCGCGGGGCTCGCCGCGCTCGCCGACGGCGTCGAGGTCGTGCTCGTGCACGATGCCGCCCGCGCGCTCACCCCGCCCGCGCAGTTCACCGCGGTCGCGATCGCGGTCGGGCCGGGCATCGGCGTGATCCCCGCGCTGCCCGTCGTCGACACGCTCAAGCGCGTGCGCGGCGAGAATGTGGTCTCACCCGTGGACCGTGCCGAGCTCGCCGCCGCGCAGACGCCGCAAGGCTTCCCCCGGGCGGAGCTCCTGGCCGCGTACGCGCAGGCCGCGGAGCAGGGTGTCGAGTACACCGACGACGCGGCCCTCTTCGCCGCCGCCGGTGGGGTGGTGCGTCACGTCCTCGGCTCCGAAGAGGCCTTCAAGATCACCACCCCGCACGACCTGGAGCGCGCCCGCATGATCCTCTCGTCCTCGGCCCGGTTCTCGGCCGGGGGACCCGTGGTCCCCCGGATCGGCATCGGCACCGACGTGCACGCCTTCGCCGCGGGCGGCACCCTGCGTCTCGCCGGCCTGGACTGGCCGGGGGAGCCCGCGCTCGAAGGGCACTCCGACGGCGACGCCGTCGCGCACGCGATCGTGGATGCGCTGCTGGGGGCGGCAGGGCTCGGCGACATCGGACAGCACTTCGGCACGGCGCACCCGGAGTACGCGGGCGCGCACGGCGACGTCTTCCTCGCCCGCACCGCCGAGATCCTCGCCGAGGCGGGGTTCGCGATCGGCAACGTCTCCGTGCAGTTCCAGGGCAACCGCCCGCGGTTCAGCGCGCGTCGCGCCGAGGCCGAGCGGGCGCTCTCGGCGGCGCTCGGCGGGGCTTCCGTCGCGGTCTCCGCCACCACGACGGACGGGCTCGGCTTCCCGGGGCGCGGCGAGGGCATCGCGGTCACGGCTGTGGCTCTCGTGCATCCGATCGCCCAGAGCTGAATCGATAACCGTAGGGATCCTCCGGATTCGGATCCGGTCCCTCGCGCACGTGCTTACGCTGGATGCCGCGGCCACCCGCCGCATCCAGCAGACGTCGTAGAGAGGTCATCGTCATGCGCGCACTCGTCCACTCCTCCTTCGGGGATCCCGCCGAAGTCCTGACCGTGCAGGACGTGCCGTCGCCCGAGCCCGGACCGGGGCAGGTGCGCCTGCGCGTGCTGCTGGCCACCGTGCACAATCACGATCTGCTGACCGTGCGCGGGCTCTACGGCTACAAGCCCGAGCTGCCGGCCCGCTCCGGCACCGAGGCGGTCGGTGTGGTCGACGCGGTCGGCGAGGGCGTCGACGCGGCGCTCCTCGGCCGTCGCGTCACCGTCGGCGGCGCCTTCGGGGCCTGGTCGGAGTTCGTGCTGGCCTCCGCCGCGGGGCTCATCCCCGTGCCCGACGACATCCCGGACGAGCAGGCCGCGCAGCTCGGATCCATGCCGTTCAGCGCGATCAGCGTGCTGGACTCGCTGGGACTCGCGGCGGGCGACTGGATGATCCAGAACGCGGCCAACGGCGCCGTCGGGCGCATGGTCGCCCAGCTCGGCGCCGCCCGCGGCGCGCACGTGGTCAGCCTCGTGCGTCGCGCGGAGGGGATCGCCGAGCTCGAGGCGCAGGGCGTGCAGAACGTCGTCGCGACCGACGCGGAGGACTGGCAGGACCGGGTGCGCGCCCTCACCGGCGGCGCTCCCATCCGCGCCGGGATCGACTCCGTGGGCGGCGACGCGAGCGGTCAGGTCGCCGCGATGCTCGGCGAGGGCGGCCTGCTCGTCGTGTTCGGTGCGATGGCGTCGCCGACCATGCGCATCTCCTCGGGCGACGTGATCTTCAAGCAGCTGACCGTGCGCGGCTTCTGGGGCTCCAAGGTCGCTGCGGCGATGCCGGCGGACCAGCGGGGGGCGCTCTTCGGCGAGCTGCTCCAGCGCATCCGCGAGGGCGTGCTCACCCTTCCGGTCTCCGCGGTGCTCCCGTTCGAGCGGATCGCCGAGGCGTCGGAGGACAACCTCCGCGCCGGGCGCGAGGGCAAGATCCTGCTGCGTCCCTGATCGCGGGCGGATCCCCCGGCGCGATCGCGCGAACCGTCCGCGCGGTCGCCCCCGGAAACCCGCCGCGGTCTCGCAGGGGCGCCCCGGTAGGCTTGAGCGGTGACGATCCGCCTCCATGACACGCGCGCGCAGGAACTGCGCGACTTCGTTCCGCTCGACCCCTCGAACGTGACGATGTACGTGTGCGGACCCACCGTGCAGTCCGGCCCCCACATCGGGCATGTGCGTGCGGCGCTGAGCTTCGACCTGCTGCGGCGCTGGCTGCAGCTGCGCTATGGACGCGTCACGTTCGTCCGCAACGTCACCGACATCGACGACAAGGTGCTCGCGAACGCGACCGATGCCGAGCCGTGGTGGGGACTCGCGTACCGCATGGAGCAGGAGTTCTCGGCGGCCTATGCCGCGGTCGGGATCCAGCCCCCCACCTACGAGCCCCGGGCGACGGCCTCGATCCCGCAGATGCAGGAGCTCGTGGAGCGCCTCATCGAGCGCGGGCACGCATACGCCGCGGCCGACGGATCGGGCGACGTGTACTTCGACGTGCGCAGCTGGGCCGCCTACGGCGAGCTCACCCACCAGTCCGTCGACGCGATGGAGGCCGCGGAGGACGCGGATCCGCGCGGCAAGCGCAACCCGCAGGACTTCGCGCTCTGGAAGGGCGCGAAGCCCGGAGAGCCGGCCGACGCGACGTGGGCGTCCCCGTGGGGCGCCGGCCGTCCCGGCTGGCACATCGAGTGCTCGGCCATGGCGCGGCGCTACCTCGGCGCCGAGTTCGACATCCACGGCGGCGGACTCGACCTGCGCTTCCCCCACCACGAGAACGAGCTGGCGCAGTCGACCGCCGCCGGCGACGCGTTCGCACGGTACTGGGTGCACAACGGGCTCGTGACCGTGGACGGGCAGAAGATGTCGAAGTCGCTCGGCAACTTCACCCTCGCCGCCGACGTGCTCGGCCGGCACGATCCGCTCGTGGTGCGCTACGCGCTCGCCGCGGCGCACTACCGCTCGAGCCTCGACCTCTCCGACTCGTCCTGGAGCGAGGCCGAGGCGGCGCTGGGCCGGATCCGCACGTTCCTGGAGCGCGCGCAGCGGACCGTCGGCGGCCACGGCGGGATGGCGATGGGATCCCTTCCCGACGCCTTCGTCTCCGCGATGGACGACGACCTCGGCGTGCCGCAGGCGCTCGCCGTGCTGCACGAGACCGTGCGCGCGGGCAACGCCGCCCTGGACCGGGGCGACGCCGACGCCGTGCGTGCGGCGCTGAGCGCGGTCCGGGCGATGACGGGCGCGCTCGGCATCGATCCGTTCGCGCCCGAGTGGCGGGCGTCCGGAGCCGACGCGAAGACCACCACCGCGCTGGATGCGCTCGTGCAGGCGATGATCGCCCAGCGCGCGCAGGCCCGCGCCGACAAGGACTGGCCCGCCGCCGACCGCATCCGCGATGCGATCGGTGCGGCGGGCATCACCCTGGAGGACACTCCAGACGGAACTCATTGGAGCATCGATGGCTAAGCCGAGCAGGCCCGGAGCGGGCAACAGCAAGAAGAAGGGCGCCACCAAGGGCACCGGCGGCAACGGCCGGAAGGCCCTCGAGGGCCGCGGCAATACCCCCAAGGCCGAGGACCGCGCCTGGCACGTCGCCGGCAAGCGCAAGGCGGCGCAGGAGCGCTACGCCGCCGCGGGCGGCAAGGGCCGTCCCGGGGCGCGATCGGGCGCGGGGCAGAAGCCGCAGGGCGGATCCAACCCGAACCGGCGCGTCTCCTCGTCGTCGGCCTCGAACGACACCGAGACCGTCACCGGGCGCAACTCGGTGCTCGAGGCTCTGCGCACCAAGATCCCCGCGACCACGATGTACATCGCGCAGCGCGTGGAGATGGACGACCGCGTCAAGGAGATGCTCGCGATCGCCCGGCACCGCGAGATCCCCGTGCTCGAGGTCACCCGTCAGGAGCTGGACCGCATGGCCGGCTTCGACGGCGTGCACCAGGGCGTCGCACTCAAGGTGCCGCCCTACGAGTACGCGCACCCGCAGGACCTGCTCGAGGAGGTCATCGATCGCGGCCAGACCCCGCTGTTCGTGGCGCTGGACGGGATCACCGACCCCCGCAACCTGGGCGCGATCATCCGCTCGACGGCCGCGTTCGGCGGGCACGGCGTGATCCTCCCGCAGCGCCGCTCGGCGAGCGTGAACTCCGCCGCGTGGAAGACCAGCGCAGGAGCCGCCGCCCGCATCCCGGTCGCGCTCGCCGCGAACCTCACGTCCATGCTCAAGGAGTTCAAGAAGCAGGGCGTGTTCGTGCTGGGTCTCGACGGCGGCGGCGACGTCTCGCTGCCGGCGATCGAGCTCGCGGACCGACCCGTCGTGATCGTCGTCGGATCCGAGGGCAAGGGGCTCTCGCGCCTCGTCACCGAGACCTGCGACCAGATCGTCTCGATCCCGATCTCGGCGGCCACCGAGTCGCTCAACGCGGGGATCGCGGCTTCGGTCGCGCTGTACCAGGTATCGACCGTCCGGGCCGCGAAGGGCTGATCTCGGCGCACCGTTCGGCGCCGCGAGGCCGTACGGACGTCGGGCGCTCCGTCCGGCAAGGGCGCGCGCTTCCGCATGGGGCGCGCCTGCGCGGTGCTTCGGCGTGCCGTGCGGCGCATGACCCAGAGCGCATCGCGTTGACCCCGCGTGCACATCCGTGCAGGATCCGATCGATGCGGAATAGCACGCGGCCGCGGATCCTTGCACCTCCCGTACCCGGTGCAGAAACAGCCGGGACGCGAACGGAAGGAACGCGCATGGCTCGCATCGTCGTCATCGGAGGGACCGGATACGCCGGTCGTCACATCGTCCAGGAAGCCGCCTCGCGCGGGCACGAGGTCGTCTCGGTCTCGCGCTCCGAGCCGTCCGCTCCCGTCGACGGCGTCACGAACGTGCAGGGCTCGGTGACCGACCTCGACACGCTCGGCGACGTGTTCGAGAACGCCGACGTCGTGGTGTCCGCCCTGTCCCCGCGCGGCGACATGGAGCAGGCCGTCGTTCCCGCCCTGACCGCGCTGGTCGACAAGCTCAGCGGCACCGGCACGCGCGTGAGCGTCGTCGGCGGCGCCGGCGGCAGCCTGTCCGCCCCGGGCGGTCCGCGCCTGATCGACCTCGACTTCCCGGACGAGTACAAGCACGAGGCGCAGGTCGGCATCGACTCCCTCGCCGTGCTGCAGAACGCCGACGCGTCGCTGGACTGGTTCTTCGTGCACCCGGCCGAGGTCTTCGGCCCGTGGGCCGAGGGCGAGCGCACCGGCTCCTACCGCGATGGCGGCGACGTGGTCGTGCGCGACGCCGACGGCCACTCGACCATCTCCGGCGCCGACTTCGCGATCGCGTTCGTGGACGAGATCGAGAACGGCAAGCACCGCCGCGAGCGCTTCACCGTCGGCTACTGACCTCAGCCTGCCCCCCTCTTCTGACCGCGAGACTCCATCTCCGCGACGAGAATGCGCTCCAGCTGCGCAGTCTCGTCGCCCAGATGGAGTCTCGCGGTTGGTTGGGGGCAGCGGGGGGGCGGGGTCAGACCAGGTCGCGCCAGTCGATGTCGGGGTCTTCGTCGTCGACGGGGACGGATCCGGTGATCACGGGGAGCGACATCGTCTCGGTGGGCGGACCCATGATCGTGGCCTCGTCGCGGCGATGGCGCAGCACGTCGTTGATGTACGACGTGAGCACTTCGGCCAGGGGCACCGAGCGCCCCCGCGCCTGAGACATGTACCAGCGGTGCTCGAGAACCTGGTGGAACACCTCGGCAGGCTCGAGCTTGGCGCGCAGGTCGTAGGGGATCGCGCGCACCACGGGCTCGAACACGCGCGTGAGCCACTCGTGCGCGTACATCTCCTCGTCCGCCCACTGCTTGGTGGAGCGGGCGCGGAACTCGTCCAGGTCGTTCAGCAGCCGCCGGGCCTGGTTCTCCTCGACGTCGAGGCCGGTGAGGCGGATGAGGCGGCGCTGATGGTGGCCTGCGTCCACGACCTTCGGCTCGATCTCGACCCTGGTGCCGTCGGCGGTGGTCTGGATCGACATCTCTCCGATGTCGAAGCCGAGCGCGTTCAGCCGCTCCACGCGCTCCGTGATCCGCCAGGCCTCGCCGGCTGCGAACGACTCGTGCGCGGTGAGCGCGGCCCACAGCGACCGGTACGAGGACACGATGCCGTCCGCGATCGCGACCGCGTCGACGCCCCGCTCGAGGCGTCCGCCCGCGGCGAGATCCAGGATCTCTCCGGCGATGTTGGTGCGGGCAAGATCCAGGTCGTACGCGCGCTGGCCGTCGGTCAGCCCCTCCTCATGCAGTTCGCCGGTCTCGGCGTCGACGAGGTAGGCGGCGAAAGCGCCGGCGTCGCGGCGGAACAGGGCGTTCGACAGCGACACGTCGCCCCAGTAGAAGCCGACATTGTGCAGGCGCACGAGCAGCAGCGCGAGCGCGTCTACCAGGCGGGTGGCGGTGTCCGGCCGCAGAACGCGCGTGAACAGCGCCCGGTAGGGCATCGAGAACCGCAGATGCGAGGTCACCAGCGCGGCCGGCAGAGGCTCGCCCTTGCCGTCGGTGCGACCGGCGATCACCGCGACGCGGGAGACGCAGGGCACATCGAGACGCGCGAGGTTGCCCAGCATCTCGTACTCGCGGCGCGCCATCTCCTCCGTGGTCTCCTTCACAGCGACGACGGATCCGGACAGATCCGCGAAGCGCACCAGATGGCGGGAGAGGCCCTTCGGCAGCGAGACGATCACCTCGGACGGCCACTTCGACAGCGGCTGCGACCAGGGCAGCGACAGCAGCCCGGGATCCACGGCGCTCGCGGTGATGGTCAGCGCGTCCTTCAACGGTGCTCCTCAGGGGATCGGCGGGGGAGACGACGACGCGGCGCGGGGGAGAACCCCCGCGCCGCGTCGATCAGACGGTGATCAGGAAGCGGCGATCGGCTTCTTGTTCAGGCGCTCGCCCGACTCGAGGTCGAAGGCGTGCGCGTGACCCGGGTTCGCCGCGAGCGTGACGGTCTCGCCCGCGTTCGGGTGGTTGCGGCCGTCGACGCGCGCGACCAGGTCGGTGCGCTTGCCGTTGATCTCGGTGTGGCCGTAGAGGTAGCCGTCCGCGCCGAGCTCCTCGACGAGGTCGACGACGACCGAGAGGCCCTTGCCGTCGGCAGGTCCCACCGTGATGTCCTCGGGGCGCACGCCGATCGTGACCTGCGAACCCGTCGCGCCGCCGACCGTCTCGCGGTCGAGCGGGACGACCTCGGAGCCGAACTGCACGCCGCCGTCCGCGAGGTCGGAGGTGAACAGGTTCATGGCGGGCGAGCCGATGAAGCCGGCCACGAAGACGTTGCTCGGGTTCTCGTACAGGTCGCGCGGCGAGCCGACCTGCTGCAGCAGACCGTCCTTGAGCACGGCGATGCGGTCGCCCATGGTGAGCGCCTCGGTCTGGTCGTGGGTCACGTAGACCGTGGTGACGCCGAGGCGGCGCTGCAGCGAGGCGATCTGGGTGCGGGTCTGCACGCGGAGCTTGGCGTCGAGGTTCGACAGCGGTTCGTCCATGAGGAACACCTGGGGCTGGCGCACGATCGCGCGGCCCATGGCGACGCGCTGGCGCTGGCCGCCGGAGAGGGCCTTGGGCTTGCGGGTCAGGTAGGGCTCGAGGTCGAGGAGCTTGGCGGCCTCGAGGACGCGGGCGGCGCGCTCCTCCTTGCCGACGCCGGCGATCTTGAGCGCGAAGCCCATGTTCTCGGCGACGGTCATGTGCGGGTACAGCGCGTAGTTCTGGAAGACCATCGCGATGTCGCGGTCCTTCGGCGGGACGTCGGTCACGTCGCGGTCGCCGATGAGGATGCGGCCCGCGTTGACCTCTTCGAGGCCGGCGAGCATGCGCAGCGAGGTGGACTTTCCGCAACCGGACGGGCCGACCAGAACCAGGAACTCGCCATCGGCGATCTCGATGTTCAGCTTGTCGACCGCGGGGCGGGTGCCACCGGGGTAGAGCCGGGTGGCCTCGTCGAAGGTCACAGTTGCCATTGTCTTCTCCTTCACCGGCAGGTACGTGCCGGACGATCCGTAGTGAAAAAGCGACGAGGGTGAACCCGCCGTGGCCCGCCATCGGACCGGGATCAGTATGACATGAGAGCTCCCGGTGGGTCCAGCATGGTCGGTGAAGCGCTTTCCGTGCGGGTTCTCGCAGGCTCCGACCAGGGGCCGTCTGGTCATTTCTCAGCCTCCCTGGCTAGCATCGAACCCGTGCCCTGCCGCTCCCGTCGGCAGCAGGCGACGGGGATGCCCATCCCGAGGAATCAAGAGGAACGATGTCGAGCGACGAAACGCCGAACGTCCCCACGCCCTCGCACTCGCGTGCGGCCGTGCGGGAGAAGGCCCAGCAGGTGAACGCCAAGCAGTCCCGCGCCCGGATCATGCGACGCGTGATCATCGCCGCGGTCGCGATCGTCGTGGTCGGCGCCGCCGGCGGCGCCGTGGCCTGGGCCGTCGGGTCCGCCGTGTCGAAGCCTTCGCTCACCCCGTCGAACCTTCAGGACGACGGCGTCGTCGTGACCAAGGAGGATCTCGCCGCGGCACGTGCCGGATCCGCGAGCACGCCCACGCCCTCGCCGACGACCGCCGGCACGCCGGCGGCGACCGGATCCGCGTCGCCGACGCCCGATCCGACGGCCACCGCGGGCACGGTCGACATCCACGTGTACGTCGACTACCTCTCGCCGGGCGCGAGCGACTTCGAGCGCGCGAACGCGAAGCAGCTCGCCACCTGGGTCGATCAGGATGCGGCGACCGTCACGTACCACCCCGTCGCGCTGCTGACCGCGAACTCCAACGGCACCAAGTACTCGCTGCGCGCGGCGTCCGCGGCGGCCTGCGTCGCCTCGATGCAGCCCGATGTCTTCTACGCGTTCAACCACGCGCTCCTCATCGACCAGCCGAAGCAGGACACCGACGGCAAGAGCGACAAGGAGCTCATCGACCTCGCCCTCTCGAGCGGCGTCAAGGACGCCAAGGGCCTGCAGAACTGCGTCGACGACAGCACCTACGGCTCCTGGGTCAAGGACGTCACGCAGCGCGCGGTGGACGGACCGCTGCCCGGCTCCAAGAAGGGCGCCCTGAGCGGCGCTCCGACGATCGTCGTGAACGGCCAGGTCTACGCCGGATCCCTCACGGACGCGGCCGAGTTCAGCCAGTTCGTGCTGTCCGTCGCGAGCGACTCGTATTACGGCACGAGCGCCCCGACGGTCTCGCCCACGCCGTCGCCCACGACCGCGAAGTAAGGCGCTCGACGCCCCGGCACGTGCGTGCCGGGGCGTCGCGCATTGCTACGCTGGGAGCGGCTCTCGGGCCACTCTCGCCTCCTTAGCTCATCTGGTAGAGCAGCGGCCTTGTAAACCGCAGGTGGCCGGTTCGAGTCCGGCAGGAGGCTCCGACCCTGCTCAGGGCGACGCGGTCATGGATGCGCTCTGCACCCACTGCGTCGCGTCCGCCGAGGCCAGCAGCGCCTCGTCGATGAGCTCGCGCGTGGCTGCGCCGTTCAGCCAGTCCTGCGCGAACGCCGCAGGCAGCAGCACCGGCATGCGGTCGTGGATCCCGGCCAGGCGCTGCGGCGCGGGCTGCATCACGATCGAGTAGCACGTGAACCAGGATCCGTCCTCGGCGCGTCCGCGCTGGGTCACCGCCGCCATGCCGAACAGCGCGCCGTCGA
Organism: Microbacterium sp. NPDC089698; assembly: GCF_044749045.1. Lineage (NCBI taxonomy): Bacteria > Bacillati > Actinomycetota > Actinomycetes > Micrococcales > Microbacteriaceae > Microbacterium > Microbacterium sp. NPDC089698. The sequence continues at coordinate 135,861 of NZ_JBIVHE010000008.1, read as the reverse complement.
GGCCGAACTCGTGCCAGGTCTTGGACGGCTTCTGCATCTCGAACCAGCGCGTGGCGGGCACGATCGCCCGTCCGCGGAGGCTCCCCGGGCGCTCCTGCAGGCGCTCGGAACGGGTGTTGATCGACGGGAACCGCGAGGGTCTGCCGTCGACCAGGAAGCCCCACCATGCCTCCTCGAGCTGCGGCGTCCGCGATTCCGAGGGCACCAGGATCGGGTTGAGGTTGCGCAGCAGACGCCCGGTGGGGCGCAGCGTCTCGTCCGCGTTGCGCCGCGCCCAGGCGCGGATCCCCTCCATGAGTTCGTCGTCGGCCTCCTCGATCAGCTGCTGATCGCTGAATCGGGGATCCAGACCGTAGCTCGCGCACATGGAGGGAGCGTACCTCCGCCCTCGGACATCGGCGAGGGCTGCCACTCGCAGGTGCGGCGGTAGGCTCGGGACAGTGACGGCGAACGCTCCGAAGAAGAGGCGCGGCGGCACCGTGCTCGCGCTCGGCGGGGCGGTCGCCATCGGGGCGATGACGGCGATCCAGGCGCGCGTGAACGGCCAGCTCGGCGTGCACCTGGGCAACGGCATCCTCGCCGGCTGGGTGTCCTTCGCGGTGGGTCTGGTGCTGCTCAGCTTCCCGGTGCTGCTCACGCGGTCGGGGCGTGCCTCGCTCGGACGGCTCTGGCGGGGGATCCGCACCGGTGGCGTGCCGTGGTGGATGCTGCTCGGCGGCGCCTGCGGCGCGCTGACCGTGTCGACCCAGGGTCTCGTCGCGGGCGTGCTCGGCGTCGCGCTGTTCAGCGTGGGCGTCGTGGCGGGCCAGACGCTGCACGGCCTGCTGCTGGACCGGTTCGGCTTCGGACCCGCCGGCGTCGTCGCGATCACGCCCGGCCGTCTCCTCGGCGGCGCGTGCGCCCTCGTCGCGGTCGGCGTCTCGCTCGGCGGGGACGTGCTCGGCCGGGCGCCGGCGTGGATGCTCGTGCTGCCGTTCCTGACCGGGGCGGGCATCGCGTTCCAGTCCGCCGTGAACGGCAGGCTCGGACAGCGCATCGCGTCGCCGCTCGGTGCGACGTACATGAGCTTCCTCGGGGGAGTGCTCGTGCTGTCCGTGTCGGCGGGCGCGAGCCTGCTCGTCGCGGGAGCTCCGAAGCCGTTCCCGATCGCGTTCCCCGGCGATCTGTGGCTGTACCTGGGTGGACTGCTCGGCGCGTCCTACATCCTGCTGGGCGTCGTCATCGTGGCCCGCACCGGGGTGCTCCTGATGGGGCTCGGGGCCGTGCTCGGTCAGCTCGCCGTGTCGGTGCTGATCGATCTCATCTGGCCGCCCGCGGCGGGACCCGCCGCGTGGCAGGTCGTCGTCATGGTGCTCGCCGCGGTGCTGTCGGTGCTGGCCGCGCTGCCGTGGCGGAGCCGCCGCCGGCTCAGCTCCGCTTCTCGGCCTTCCTGAGCCGCCGCTCCGCCTTCTCGGCCTTCTTCCGCTTCTCGGCGCGCTTCCTCGCCTTCTCGGCGGCCTTCTTCGCCTTGTGCTTGGCCTTCTTCTTCGCCTTCTTCCCGCAGGCGTCGGACCCTCCGGGATCCTGCGCCGCGGCGCCATCGTCGTCCGCGCGCTTCGCCGGCATGCGGGAGAGCAGCGCCTCGGCGTCGACGGGCGTGCGCCGCCCCGGCTCCTTGCCCGGCTTGCCGCCCACATAGAGCCACCCGAGCAGCTCCTCGTCGGGGCCGAGCCCGTGCGCGCGCGCCACGGCCGCGGTGCGGGTGTAGCCGCCCGTGCGCCAGATGACGCCCCAGCCCGCCTCGTCGAGCAGCAGGCTGAGCACATGCGCGACGCCGGAGGCGACCGCCTCCTGCTCCCAGCGCGGAACCTTGTCGCTGCGCCGATAGCTGGCCACGACGGCGATCAGGAGGGAGGCGCGCAGCGGCTTGGACGACGGGGAGGAGTCGCCCGTCGCCTGCGCGATCGCGGATCCCAGTCGCTCCCGGTCCTCGCCGCGCAGCTCGATCAGACGCCAGGGGCGGAGCGAGGAGTGATCGGCGACCCGGCCGGCGGCGGCGATCAGGGGCAGCAGCTGCTCCCGCGTCGGCGCCTCAGGGGTCACCTTGGACCAGGACTGCCGGCGTCGGACGGCCTCGAGCGCGCTCATGCCTCGGTGGCGGATTCGTCCGGCTGGAAGGACAGCGCGATCGAGTTCATGCAGTAGCGGTCGCCGGTGGGCGTGCCGAACCCGTCGGGGAAGACGTGACCCAGGTGCGAACCGCAGTTCGCGCAGCGCACCTCGGTGCGGGTCATCCCGAGACTCGTGTCCTCGATGAGCTCGACGGCCTCGGGGCGGACGGACTCGTAGAAGCTCGGCCAGCCGCAGCCCGAGTCGAACTTCGTGCCGCTGTGGAACAGCTCGGAGCCGCAGGCGCCGCAGGTGTAGAGGCCGGCGCGGTGCTCGTCGAGCAGCTCACCGGTCCATGCCCGTTCGGTCGCGGCTTCGCGCAGCACGGCGTACTGCTGCGGGTCGAGCTCGGCCCGCCATTCGGCGTCGGTCTTGGTCACGCGGTGCGACATGGATCCTCCCGGGGTCGGATCCATTCTCCCGCGTTCCGCGCGCCGCGGGGCCACAGACGGGCGCGCCGTCCCGGTGCGGCGCCGGCCGGGACGTAGCCTGGGACGGTGACCGACCTCCTGAGCGACCGCGAACGCGTCATCCTCGCGTTCGAGGCGCGGCGCCCAGGGCACTCCAGCGCCAAGGAGGAGGCGATCCGCGCCGAGCTGGAGCTCACGCCGGCGCGCTACTACCAGCTGCTGGACCGGGTCATCGATTCCGAGCAGGCGCTGGTCGAGGATCCGATGCTGGTGCGCCGTCTTCGCCGGATCCGCGAGGACGCGGCGGCCCGCCGGAGCGGCCGCACCGCGCTCTCCGCCGGCTGAGGCGGGAACGCGGCTCGTGCTCCCGGCCTGTCGTTCACGGAAACCGCAGGAGCACCCCGGATAACATCGTGGAATGCCAGACTCCGCCCGCGACCGATTCGACGTGATCCCGCACGCACAGGGCCGCGTCGGCGCCCACCGCGCCGAGAACCCCGGGATGCGCGGCTGGTTCGTGCTGCTCTGGGCCGCCGTGGCGACCGCCGCGCTCATCGCCATCGGCATCTTTGCCGCGATGCTCGCCATGGGCAGGATCAGCTTCGACAGCGCCACCCCGATGCCCAGCGTCTCGCGCACGGCGACCGCCTCCGCGCCGGCGCTGGACACGTCCTACGCCGTGCTGGTGCTGAACGCGACCACGGCGAACGGCCTCGCCGCGAGCACGCGCGACACGATCGTCGCCGCCGGGTTCGCCGGGAACGCCGTGGCCGCGAGCGACGCCAGCACGCAGGACTTCCCGGCGACGACCGTCTACTACAAGACCGAGGCGGACAAGTCCGCGGCGCAGGCGCTCGCGAACCTCATCGGGGCGACGAAGACCGCCCAGAGCGATCAGTACGGCGACGATGTCGTGGCCGGCCAGAAGCAGCTGACGGTGGTGCTCGGGCAGGATCTCGCGAAGAACGCGCCCACGACCGAGCCGACCCCCGCGGACACGTCGGGCGACGGTTCGGCGGGCTGAGGCCGGACGCCTCTCCGCGGCTTGCACTCACAGGGGTCGAGTGCCAGACTGGGTTTAGCACTCGACTGATCTGAGTGCTAAACCCAATGTCTACGTCCAGGAGGGACGACAGAACTCATGGCAAAGATCATCGCTTTCGATGAGGAGGCCCGTCGCGGTCTCGAGCGCGGCCTGAACATCCTGGCCGACGCGGTCAAGGTGACCCTCGGCCCGCGTGGCCGCAACGTCGTGCTCGAGAAGAAGTGGGGCGCCCCCACCATCACGAACGACGGCGTGTCCATCGCCAAGGAGATCGAGCTCGACGACCCGTACGAGAAGATCGGCGCGGAGCTCGTCAAGGAGGTCGCGAAGAAGACGGACGACGTCGCCGGTGACGGCACCACGACCGCCACGGTGCTCGCCCAGGCGCTCGTCCGCGAGGGCCTGCGCAACGTGGCAGCCGGTGCCGACCCGATCAGCCTGAAGAAGGGCATCGAGAAGGCCGTCGCCGCCATCACCGCCGAGCTGCTCGCCTCCGCCAAGGAGATCGAGTCGAAGGAGCAGATCGCCGCCACCGCGTCGATCTCGGCCGCCGACCCGGAGATCGGCGAGCTCATCGCCGAGGCCATCGACAAGGTCGGCAAGGAGGGCGTGGTCACGGTCGAGGAGTCCCAGACCTTCGGCACCGAGCTCGAGCTCACCGAGGGCATGCGCTTCGACAAGGGCTACCTGAACCCGTACTTCGTCACGGACCCGGACCGCCAGGAGGCCGTCTTCGAGGACCCGTACATCCTCATCGCGAACCAGAAGATCTCGAACATCAAGGACCTTCTGCCCGTCGTCGACAAGGTGATCCAGGACGGCAAGGAGCTCGTCATCATCGCCGAGGACGTCGAGGGCGAAGCCCTCGCGACCCTGGTGCTGAACAAGATCCGCGGCATCTTCAAGTCCGTCGCCGTCAAGGCTCCGGGCTTCGGCGACCGTCGCAAGGCGCAGCTGCAGGACATCGCCATCCTCACCGGCGGCACCGTGATCACCGAGGAGGTCGGTCTCAAGCTCGAGAACGCGACCCTCGACCTGCTGGGCCGTGCGCGCAAGGTCATCGTCACCAAGGACGAGACCACGATCGTCGAGGGTGCCGGCGACGCCGAGCAGATCGCCGGTCGCGTGACCCAGATCCGTCGCGAGATCGAGAACACCGACAGCGACTACGACCGCGAGAAGCTGCAGGAGCGCCTCGCCAAGCTCGCCGGCGGCGTGGCCGTCATCAAGGCGGGCGCGGCCACCGAGGTCGAGCTCAAGGAGCGCAAGCACCGCATCGAGGACGCCGTCCGCAACGCGAAGGCCGCCGTCGAGGAGGGCATCGTCGCCGGTGGTGGCGTCGCGCTGATCCAGTCCGGCACGAAGGCCCTCAACGGCCTCGAGCTCTCGGGCGACGAGGCGACCGGTGCGAACATCGTTCGCGTCGCGATCGAGGCGCCGCTCAAGCAGATCGCGCTCAACGCCGGTCTCGAGCCGGGTGTCGTCGCGCACAAGGTCTCCGAGCTCTCCACGGGTCACGGCCTCAACGCCGCGACCGGCGAGTACGGCGACATGTTCGCACAGGGCATCATCGACCCGGCCAAGGTCACCCGCTCGGCGCTGCAGAACGCCGCGTCGATCGCCGGCCTGTTCCTCACCACCGAGGCCGTCGTCGCCGACAAGCCGGAGAAGGCGCCGGCCATGCCGGCCGACCCCTCCGGCGGCATGGACTTCTGAGTCCGACCCCCTTTCGAGAAGGCCCCCGGGATCCGTCCCGGGGGCCTTCTCCGTGTTCGGAACGGGCGGAGCGAGCGCGCGCGGCGGCGCGGGGCCGTGCTGCGTCCGCGGGGCCGTGGCGCGTCCGCGGGGCTCTGGCGCGTCCACGGCTCGTCGGCGCACCCGTCGCCCGCTCAGCGGAACAGCGCCGCGGACTCGCTCTCGGCCTGCGCGTAGAACTGCTCGGCGGATCCGAGGGCCTGCGCGATCGCGGCGAGGGCCTGTTCGACATGCGCCTGCGCGCCGCGCCACTGCTCCGCGGCGTCCTGACAGGCGAGCGCGGCGGGTCCGCGCCAGGACGACTGCAGCAGCGTCATCTGCGAGAGCAGGGTCGCGGAGTCGCTCTGCAACCGGTCGGCGGTGGCCTGCGCGGAGAGCCTGGTGGCGGAGACCGCGTCGGTGTCGACGCTGAAGACGGTCATGGGATTCCTTTCGTCGAGGTGCATCGGATGCGCTCGACGATAGGGATCAGGACGGTACCGGTGCGGGCCTCGCACGCAACCCGTGCGGAATCCCGCCCCGCGCGGGATGTGCGGACCGATCCGGGCGCCGGCGAGGGCGCCGAGGTCAGCGCGACAGATCGAGCGGCTCGATGGGCTGCGTGTCCTGCAGCAGGTGCTCCGGCGTCGCCCGCGGCGGGGCGAGCGGGAGCGACACGGTGAACGTCGCACCGCCGCCCGGCGTCTCGGTCACCTGCACCGAGCCGTTCAGGGCTCGCACGATCGACGCCACGATCGCGAGACCGAGACCGGCGCCGCCCGTGTCCCTCGTGCGCGACGAGTCGGCGCGCCAGAAGCGCTGGAAGATCTGATCCCTGATCTGCTCCGGCACGCCCTCGCCGTGATCCACGATCGAGAACCAGCCCACGTCCCTGCGCCGGTCCGCGCCGACGACGACCTCGATCGGAGAATCGCCGGGGGAGAAGCGCCGGGCGTTGCCGAGCAGGTTCGCGATCACCTGGCGCACCTTGTTCTCCTCGCCGAGCACGATCGGCGGGGTGGAGACGGGAGCGACGATGGCCTCGGAGAAGTCGATCTCGGGAACCGCAGCGCCGTCCCTCGGACGACGGCGCAGGATCGCGGGTATACGGCCGCGGGTGGGAGTGCTGCGCGTCACCGGAGCGGGACGCGTGATCGCGGTGGCGGAAAGGGCGGGCGGATCCGTGGGCTGCGACTCGGCGGTCATGTCGACCACCGTGACGGGGCGCTCCGGTGCGGCCGCGCGCAGGTCGAGGGCGGCGTCCTGCGCGAGCGGGCGCAGGTCGAGCGGTTCGATGGTCAGCTCACGCTGCTCGTCCAGGCGGGCGAGGGCGAGCAGATCCTCGACGAGCACGCCCATTCGCAGCGCCTCCTTCTCGATCCGGTCCATCGCTCGCGCGGTGTCCTCGCCGGGCTTGATCGCACCCATCCGGTAGAGCTCTGCATATCCGCGCACGCTCACGAGCGGCGTGCGCAGCTCGTGGCTGGCGTCGCCGACGAAGCGGCGCATCTGCTGCACGGAGCGGTCGCGCTGGGAGATCGCGGCATCCAGGCGGTCGAGCATCGTGTTGATGGCGCCGTTCAGCCGGCCGACCTCGGTGGTCGGCTCGAGATCCGTGAGGCGCTGGCTGAAGTCGCCCGCGGCGATCGCCATGGCGGTGGATTCGACGCGCCCCAGCCTGCGGAACGCGAGGGTCACGAGACCTCTGGTCGCCAGCGCCGCGATGATGATCGTCACGAGCGCCACCGTGGTGAAGACGCCGAAGAAGGTCGCGAGGATCCGATCCGGCTCATCCAGCGAGACCGCGACCATCTGCGTGTAGGTGATGTTGGTGCTGGGATCCTCACGCACCGCGACGGCCGCGCGGAACTCGGAGCCATCCGAGCCGCGCAGCACCATCGGCTCTGTGCGCCCGGAGTCGAGCGTCGCGCGGGCCAGGGGATAGGACGTCGGGAACTCGGGCTTGACGGCCTTCGGGGCGCCGCCGCCGGAGTACACGAGCGCGCCGGCCGTGTCGTAGACGGCGACGAAGTAGTCGGCGAGGCCGAGCGTCTCGTCCTTCAGGGTGACGCTGAACGCGCCGTTTCCATCCGGGGTGATCGTGGCGAGGTCGCTCGTCACGAGAGTCGGCAGCTGGGACTCGACGTTGTCGATCAGCAGGTTGCGCAGGATCGGCATGGTCCCGATGCCGGTGACGACCAGGCCGAGCGCGAGCACGCCGACGGTGACGCCGGTGACCTTCGCGCGAAGGCTGATCCGGCGCCACCATCGCGTGATCGCGTCAGGCTCTGCCATCCGTTACGCGGACTTCCCCACCTTGAGCATGTAGCCGAAGCCGCGCTTGGTCTGGATGACCGGCTCCTCGGTGTGCGGATCGATCTTGCGGCGGAGATACGAGATGTAGCTCTCCACGATGCCGGCGTCGCCGTTGAAGTCGTACTCCCAGACGTGGTCGAGGATCTGCGCCTTCGACAGCACGCGGTTGGGGTTGAGCATGAGGTACCGAAGGAGCTTGAACTCGGTCGGGCTGAGCTCGATGGGGGTGGATCCGACGAACACGTCGTGCGTGTCCTGATCCATCGACAGCTCCCCGGCGCGGATCACGGACTCCTCGTCCGCCTGCATCGTGCGACGCAGGATCGCCTGCGCCCGGGCGACGATCTCGTCGAGGGCGAAGGGCTTGGTGACGTAGTCGTCGCCGCCGGCGTTCAGGCCCTCGATCTTGTCCTCGGTGTCGTCCTTCGCGGTGAGGAACAGGATCGGCGCCGTGAATCCGGCGCCGCGCAGTCGCTTGGTGACGCTGAATCCGTTCATGTCGGGCAGCATCACGTCGAGGATGATGAGGTCGGGCTCCTCCTCCAGCACTGCCGAGATCGTGGCGGCGCCGTTGGCAACCGTCTTCACCGAGAATCCGGCGAAGCTCAGGCCCGTGGAGAGGACATCGCGGATGTTGGGTTCGTCGTCGACGACCAGGATGCGCGCTTCAGTCATGCCCCCATTATGGTGACCCGATCCGTGTTCGCGCTGATTGCGGGCGGAACTTCCCTAGGGAATGGCTATGCGACGGCTCAGGATGCGTGACGATCAGGCCCCTCCGGGTGCAGAGTGAGACCCATGAAGATCGACATCATCGAGCACGAAGGTCCGTACCGTGTCGGCATCATCATCGGCAGCCTCTCCAGAGAGTCCATCAACCGCCGCCTCGCGAACGCGCTGACGCATCTGGCCCCCGAAGGCTTCGAGTTCTTCGAGATCTCCTATGCCGACCTGCCGTTGTACAACCGCGACTTCGACGCCGACTATCCGCAGGTCGCCCTCGACTTCAAGGCCGCGGTGGCGAGTGCGGATGCGGTGCTGTTCGTCACGCCCGAGTACAACCGCTCGCTGCCGGGCCCCCTCAAGAACGCGATCGACTGGGGCAGCCGGCCCTGGGGCCAGAACGTGTGGGCGCACAAGCCGACCGGTGTCGTGGGTGCATCGATGGGTGCGATCGGCACCGCGGTCGGTCAGCAGTCGCTGCGGGGGACCCTGGGCTTCCTCAACGCGCGGCAGATGACAGCGCCCGAGGCCTACATCCACTACTCGCCGGGTCTCATCGATGACGACGGCCGTGTCACGACGCCCGGGACCGAGGAGTTCCTGCGCCAGTTCATGTCCGCCTTCGCCGAGTTCACCGCCCGCGTGCTGACGGTGATCCCGCAGACCTGACCGGCCCTGCTGACCGCGAGACTCCAAATGGGCGACGAGACTGCGGTCTATGCGTGCAGCCTCGTCGCGGAGTTGGAGCCTCGCGGACAAGAGCGAGCGGGGGCGAGGCGGGGGGCGAGCGGAGAGCGAGGGCAGTGTGGATGACGAGGAGCGCGGGGGCGACGCCGCGTGCTGGCTCTCGAAGGTGTGCCCGGAGTGCGGCGCGCTGCTGGACGATCCCGCCGCACCCTGCTGGCGCTGCGGGCTGAGGCCGGATCAGGCACCGCCTGCCTGAGCCGGATCCGGATCCCCGGCCCGACCTCCTGACCGCGAGACTCCAACTGGGCGACGAGACTGCGCTCAGCGCGTGCAGTCTCGTCGCGGAGTTGGAGTCTCGCGGACAAGGAAGCGACAAGGAAGCGATGGGGGAGGGCGGGGTCAGGCGGCCTCGAGCTCGTGGGCGTCCATGATCGTGTAGCTGTAGCCCTGCTCCGCGAGGAACCGCTGGCGATTCTGCGCGTAGTCCTGATCGACCGTGTCGCGTGCGATGAGCGTGTAGAAGCTCGCGGTGTGCCCGGACTGCTTGGGGCGCAGCAGGCGCCCGAGCCGCTGCGCCTCCTCCTGGCGGGAGCCGAAGGATCCGGAGACCTGGATCGCGACCGAGGCCTCGGGCAGGTCGATCGAGAAGTTCGCGACCTTGGAGACCACGAGCAGCTCGATCTCGCCCTCGCGGAACTGGCGGTACAGCTCCTCGCGCTCGTCCACGGGAGTGGCTCCGGTGATCGACGGGGCGTTCAGCGCCTGGGACAGCTCCTCGAGCTGGTCGAGGTACTGCCCGATCACGAGGATGCGCTCGCCGGGGTGCTTCGCGATCAACTCGCGGACGGCGGTGATCTTGGCCGGCGCGGAGGCGGCGAGGCGGTAGCGCTCGTCGTCGGTCGCGGCGGCGTACTCGAGCCGGTCGTCCGGCGGCAGATCCACGCGCACCTCGTAGCAGGCGGCGGGGGAGATGAAGCCCTGCGCCTCGATCTGCTTCCACGGCGCGTCGAAGCGCTTCGGTCCGATCAGGCTGAACACGTCGCCCTCACGGCCGTCCTCGCGCACCAGCGTGGCGGTCAGCCCGATCCGTCGCCGCGCCTGCAGGTCCGCGGTGAGCTTGAACACCGGCGCGGGCAGCAGGTGCACCTCGTCGTAGACCACGAGACCCCAGTCCATCTCGTCCAGCAGCGACAGGTGCGCGTACTGGCCCTTCCGCTTCGCGGTGAGGATCTGGTAGGTCGCGATCGTGACCGGCTTGACCTCCTTCACCTGCCCCGAGTACTCGCCGATCTCCTCGGCCGTCAGGCTGGTGCGCTTGATGAGCTCGTCGCGCCACTGCCGCGCGGAGACGGCGTTCGTGACCAGGATGAGCGTGGTCGTCTTGGTCGCGGCCATGGCCCCCGCGCCGACGATCGTCTTGCCGGCGCCGCAGGGGAGCACGACGACACCGGATCCGTCCTTCGCGAACGCGTCGACCGCGTCCTGCTGATAGGGGCGCATCGTCCAGCCGTCCTCGGCCAGGGTGATCTCATGCGGCGTCCCCGGCGTGTAGCCGGCGAGGTCCTCGGCGGGCCAGCCGATCTTCAGCAGCTCCTGCTTGATCTGCCCGCGGGCCCAGGCGTCGATGACGTAGCTGTCGGGGGAGGGATGCCCCACGAGCAGCGGCTGGATCCGCTTGTTCCCGGCGACCTGGGTGAGCACCGCGGGGTCGGTCGAGCGGAGGATGAGCAGGCCCTCGTCGTCCCGCTCGATCACGAGCCTGCCGTAGCGGTTCACGGTCTCACGGATGTCGACCGACACGGATGGCGGCACGGGGAACCGTGACCAGCGGTCCAGGGTCTCGAGCATGTCCTCGGCCGCGTGGCCGGCCGCGCGGGCGTTCCACAGTCCCAGCCGGGTGACCCGGTAGGTGTGGATGTGCTCGGGCGCGCGCTCCAGCTCGGCGAAGATCGCGAGCTCGTGACGGGCGCTCTCGGCGTCGGGGTGCGCGACCTCGAGCAGGACGGTGCGGTCGCTCTGGACGATCAGCGGGCCATCGGACATAGCGGATCAGTCTACCGGTCGTCCCGGGGAGCAGGCGCCCGCCGCCGGGCGCGACCGCGGAGCATCAGGATCCGGTGTCCTCGATCGCGCGGGTGGACAGGATCGAACGGATCGGCAGGGTGCGCTCGACGTCGCTCGCCCTGTCTCGGCCGCGAAGGCGCCCGCCTCCGAAACCCGTCACCTCGAGCACGAGCTCCCGCGCCGTGCCATCGGGCATCGCCACCTGGACGGCGAGCACGGCGCGCTGCTTCGCGGCGTGCTCGAGCTCGCGCTCCAGCCAGGCCGCGTCCGCGTCGCCCTCGCGGGCTTCGCGGAGGTGCGCGATGAGCGCCGCATAGCGCTGCGCGTCGGAGGGCGGCGGGGGAGCGCTCTCGGCGGTGGTGCGCACCGGGCGTTCGACGGCGCCCGCCGCGTCCACGAGAGCCGCGGGGTAGTGCTCATCGGTGAGCGCCCAGAACACGGTGTCGCGATTGACGCGCGTGGTCAGCACGGTGCCGTCCTCCGCGCTGTCCTCCGGGACGAGGCCCAGCGGACGCAGGGCCTGATCCACGCCGATCGCCTGCAGCAGGTGCGGGTCGCGGCTGCGCACGCGGGTGCGCCCGGACTCGGGGTCGGTGCCCACCTGCACCTGGCCGTGCCTGTTCGCGCTCTGCGCCAGCAGGTAGCGCAGCGGCTGCGGCACTCCGGTGAGCGAGATCTCCTCGAGAAAGGTCAGGACGCCCTGCTCCGTCTCGCCGGCCGACAGCGCCGTGCTGAGCGAATCGGCGGTGAAGCGGTAGGACGAGGCCTGGCTCGCCGACTCCCGCGCGGCCATGCCGCGCAGCCGCAGGTCGAGCGCGGGCAGCAGGGGGCCGGGGGCGATCGCCGTGAGGTCGTTCTGCAGGAAGATCCGGTCGACCTCCGCGGGCACGAAGGCCGCGAGGGCGGCGGGATCCGGATCCGCGCCGCGCCGCGGCGCCTCTGCCCACGGAGCCTCGAGGCCTTCGGGGCTCGCACGCTCGTCCACCACGAGTCCCAGCAGCCGGGCCTGCCGGAGCAGGGCATCGGTGCGGGCGGGCCAGGCGGGATCCCAGGGGTGCTCGTCGGCCCATTCGCTCAGCGGGATCCAGCCGCCGTCCTCGGTGCGGAGCACCTCGGGGAGCGCGTCGCGGAAGCCGGAGACCAGCCGAGCCCACCGCTCGGCGCCGGGGAGCCGGAGCCAGGCCGCACCGGCGGCGGAGAGCAGCAGGGCGCGATCGATCGGCCGGAGCAGGCCGGCGGCCGTGCCGACCGCGAGGACGTCGTCCAGCAGCGCCGGATCGTCGGGGAGGCCGCGCTCGCTCAGCCTTCGCTTCTCGGAGAGCCCGACCGTGCCGCCGGCGAGCAGCGCGAGCGGTCCTTCCTCGGCGAGGAGCAGCGCGTCGGCGAGGGTGGCGACCGTGGTGAACGCCCGCTCGGCCGCGCGCGCCGCCGAAGGCTCATCGCCGCCCTCGGAGGAGGCATCGGAGCCGGGGGTGGCCGCGTTCGCCGTGCCCGGTGCGTCGCGCCCGGCGACGGCGGCGGCCACGGACGGGGGCAGCGTCGAACCGGAGGGCGAGATCAGCGCGAGCTCGCGCAGGGACTCCGCGACGGGACCCGGATCCGCGCCGGCGGCCGCCGCCACGAGTCCGCGGGCCTCGGCGCGGGTCAGCCGTGGCAGGACGCGCGCCAGGGACGACGGGTCGAGCAGCGCCTCGGCGGCGTCGAAGAAGTCGTTCCAGCCGGCCTCCGGGCGCACCTCTCGTCGGCCGAAGAGCGCGGCGAGCTCCTCGTCGTTGCGCGCGGACAGCGCCTCGGCGAGAAGGCGCGCATGGGTGCTCATGGGGAGAACAGCTCGCGGCGGCGTCAGGAGCGCCGCGCCGCGCGGCCTCTCCGCACGAAGCTCATGATGAGCAGCACGATGATCATCACGAAGGCGATCGGCAGGCCCCAGAACGGGAACACTCCGACGACCGGCCAGGCGCCGTGCGTGAAATCGGCCTGCTTCATCCCCACCGCGGTCGCGATGATGATCACGAAGAAGCAGATCACGGAGAGTGCGGCCAGCGTCAGCGCGCCGAACGTCAGGAACCGGTCGATCCGGCGGATCTCCGGCTCGGGGGCAGGCTGCCGAGTGCTCATCCGTCCCAGCCTACCCGCTCCGTGACCGGTAGGCTGGTGGGGTGCGGGGCTTCCGCACGCGTCCCGGTCGGATCCGCACGGATCCGGCGCCCGAGTATTGCAGCGAGGTTCTCCCATGCCCACCGGCAAGGTCAGGTTCTACGACGACGAGAAGGGGTTCGGCTTCATCACCACCGATGACGGCCAGGACGTCTTCCTGCACGCCACGTCCCTCCCCGCCGGGTCCGCGGTCAAGGCCGGCACCCGAGTCGAGTTCGGTGTCGCCGACGGCAAGCGCGGTCTGCAGGCGCTGTCCGTGCGCGTGCTCGAGGCTCCGGTCAGCCTCGCGAAGACCAAGCGCAAGCCCGCGGACGACATGGCGGTGATCGTGGAGGACCTGGTGAAGCTGCTCGACGGCATCGGCGGCGACCTCCGCCGCGGCCGCTACCCCTCGTCCAGCCACGGCCGCAAGATCGCCGCCGTGCTGCGCAACGTGGCCGAGGACTTCGATGCCTGAGAGCGACGTCAGCGGCGTCGAGCCGGTCGAGGCGGATCAGGTCGCGGCCGGGGCGGTCGCGCCGGCGGTCGAGGAGCGCTTCTCGGCCGATGAACCCGTCGCCGTGCTGCCCGTGAGCGAGCGCCTGCTGGGCGCACGCGATCTGGCGCTCGTGGCCCTGCACGAGATCACCCCCGCGGCGTCGGTGGGGCCGGCCGCCGGTTACCTCCCCGAGGTCGACGGCGTCCTCTCCCTGCGCTTCGAGAACCGGCTCGGCGGCTACCCGGGCTGGTACTGGACGGTGTCCGTCGCCCAGGTCGGCGACGAGGAGCCGACCGTGCTGGAGGCCGAACTGCTGCCGGGCGACGGCGCCCTTCTCGCACCCGAGTGGGTGCCGTGGGCCGAACGTCTCGCCGATTACCGCGCGCACCAGGCGGAGCTCGCCGCCTCGGCTCAGCACGACGCCGAGGCGAGTGAGGCCGAAGATCTTCCCGCGGATGAGCTCGAGGAGGGATCCGACGCCGACGACCTCGACGACGATCTCGATGAGGACGAACTGGACGACGACGAGCTGGACGACGACGTGGACGAGGCGGCACCGCGTCTGCACGCGGGCGACCTCGACGGCGTGGACATCGACGAGCTCGACGACTCGATCGATTCCGAGGACGACGATTCCGACGACGACTCCGACGACGAGGACTCCGAAGAGGAGTGAGCCTCGGCCTCCTGAGCAGCACTCGGGAGCGCAGCGGATACGAGAGAAGGCGCCTCCCTCAGGAGGCGCCTTCTCTCGTATCGCCGCGGGGCTCAGGCGCCCTGGTGCTCCAGCACATAGTCGATCGAGCGGATGAGCTGACGCACATCCTCCGGCTCGATCGAGACGAACGTCGCGATGCGCAGCTGATTGCGGCCGAGCTTGCGGTAGGGCTCGGTGTCGACGATGCCGTTCGCCCGCAGGGTCTTCGCGATGGCGGCGGCATCCACCGAATCGTCGAAGTCGATCGTCGCGACGACGGGGGAGCGGTCGGCGGGCTCGGCGACGAACGGCGTCGCCACGGTGCTCGCCTCCGCCCAGCGGTAGAGCTCCTGGGAGGACTCGTTCGTGCGCGCGGCGGCCCAGGCGAGTCCGCCGTTGCCGTTGATCCACTGCAGCTGGGAGTCGAGCAGGTGCAGCGTGGTCAGCGCCGGGGTGTTGAGTGTCTGCTCGAGGCGCGAGTTGTCGACCGCGTTCTTCAGACTGAGGAACTCGGGGATGTAGCGTCCGGATGCGGCGATCCGCTCGATCCGCTCGATCGCGGCGGGCGACATCGCCGCGAACCAGAGGCCCCCGTCGGATCCGAGGTTCTTCTGCGGGGCGAAGTAGTAGACGTCGGTCTCGGTCACGTCGAAGTCGATCCCGCCGGCGGCGCTGGTCGCGTCGATCACGGTGAGCGCGCCATCCGCGGCGACGCGGCGGACCGGGGAGGCGACACCGGTCGAGGTCTCGTTGTGCGGCCAGGCGTAGACGTCCACGCCCTCGACGATCTCCGCCTCGGCGCGCGAGCCGGGCTCGGCGTTCCGCACATCGGGAGCCTGCAGCCACGGTGCCGCCGCGGCCTTCGCGAACTTCCCGCCGAACTCGCCCGAGACGAGGTTCTGCGCGCGGTTCTCGATGAGGCCGAAGGCGGCCGCGTCCCAGAACGCGGTGGATCCGCCGTTGCCGAGGATGATCTCGTAGCCCCCGGGAAGGCGGAACAGGGAGGCGAGCTGCTCGCGGACGCTGCGGACGAGGTTCTTCACCGGCGCCTGGCGGTGCGAGGTGCCCAGCAGGCTCGACCCGACGGCGGCGAGGGCGCTCACCTGCTCGGGGCGGATCTTGGACGGGCCGCATCCGAAGCGGCCGTCGACGGGCAGAAGTTCGCGGGGAATCTCGATCGCCATGCACAGATTCTAGGTGCCGTGGAGGGGCCTCCTCCGCCCGTATGACGGCACGCGACGGGCCCTGCGCCGTCGCACGGCGATCCTGCGCTGCCGGGCATGGGGCGCCGCAGGGAGTGCAGAGCCGGCGCATATCCGCAGAAGGTAGGCTTGCCTAACAGCAGGCGACCGCATCCGCGGCACGACAAGGGGGATCGATGGCAGATCTGATCGACACCACGGAGATGTACCTCCGCACCATCCTCGAACTCGAGGAGGAGAACATCGTCCCCCTGCGCGCGCGGATCTCCGAGCGCCTCGGGCACTCCGGTCCCACGGTGTCGCAGACGGTCGGCCGGATGGAGCGCGACGGTCTCGTCGTCGTCTCCGAGGACCGCCGCCTCGAGCTGACCGAGACCGGGCGCCGCAAGGCCGTCGACGTGATGCGCAAGCACCGCCTCGCCGAGCGTCTGCTCTCCGACGTGATCGGGCTGGACTGGGCCTACGTGCACGACGAGGCCTGCCGTTGGGAGCACGTGATGAGCGAGCAGGTGGAGCGCCGTCTGGTCGAGCTGCTGGGGCACCCCACCGAGTCGCCGTACGGCAACCCGATCCCGGGTCTGGACCAGCTCGGCGGCACCCCCGCCCGCACCTTCGACGAGGGCGTGATCGGCCTGGTCGAGCACATGAACACGGCGGGCACGCCCACCGAGGGCACCGTGCGCCGTCTCGCCGAGCCGGCGCAGGTGGATCCGGAGCTGCTGGAGCAGCTGCGCGACGCCGGGGTGGTTCCCGGCGCCCGCGGCCGGTTCCGCTTCAACGAGGGCTACGTCCTGATCGAGGTGGACGGGCAGGACGAGGGCCTCGAGCTCCCGGTCGAGCTCGCTTCGCACATCTTCCTCGTCGCCTGAGGACCTCCGCCACGCTCGGGAGGGCGCTGTCTGGACAACGCCTGTGCGCGCGTCGCGGGATCCGCGGGAAACCGGCGTTCAGCGGATCCTTGGGGCAGCGTGACACGTTCGTGACTTTCCGGTAGCGTCGAGAGGGCCGTCGGCGAGAAGCCTGTCGACGGACTCCACGGCGCTCGCCTCATCGGCCCGTCGCCGCCGTGGGGAGACTTGTGTCCGAACCTGTGCGGACCGACCCGATCGACGACGGACCGGCGCGACCTCGCGCAGAGGCCGGAGGACAGACTTTGCCTGAGACCACGATCGAGACCACGAGTCGGACGAGCGCCGACCCGACCGCGCGTCAGAAGGCCGCGACCCGATCCGCCGCCTTCGTGCGCCCGGTGCGGACCGTGGCGATCCTCGGGGCCGTCGGCGCCCTGGTCGCCGCGATCGCCCTCCCGGCGTTCGTCTCGACGAGCGGCGCCGCAGATGCCGCTCCGGTCACGACCGAGCAGCTGGCCGCCGGCAATTCGCAGTCGATCGTCGTCGCGTCCGAGGCCACGCAGGCCCCGAGCACGCGCGGACAGTTCGTGGCGACCACGCCCGACGAGATCGAGAAGCGCAAGGCCGAGGAGGCCGCCGCTGCGCGAGCCGCCGCTGCCGCCGCCTCCGCGGCATCGGCCGCGACGGCCAGCAGCTCCCGCCCGTCTCTTGCCGGGATGGCGCTGGTCGCTCCTGGTTCGGGCGCCGTGCGCTACCCGGTCACCAGCTTCACCCCCGGCGAGGGCCCCGGCTCCGGTCGCGGCCATGAGGGCTGGGACATGATCGCCCCCGAGGGCACCCCGATCTACGCCGCTGCGGCCGGCACCGTGACAGCCTCGGCCGAGAGCATCGGCGGCTACGGCGTCTCGATGATGATCATGAGCAATCTCAACGGCACCATGGTGGAGACCCGCTACGGTCACATGGTCTACGGCAGCCGTATGGTGGAGGCGGGCGACCAGGTCTCCGCGGGCCAGCTCATCGGCCTCGTCGGCAACACCGGCAACTCCTACGGATCCCACCTGCACTTCGAGGTGCGCATCGGCGGCTCGGTCATCGATCCTGAGCCCTGGCTCGCCGCGAACGCGGGTTGATCGGCATCAGCCGTCTGCGCCGGCCGCTCGGATCGGTCGTTCCGGATCCGGGGGTGACAGATTCATCACGATCGGGTAACGTCGGGGAGGTCGTCGACGAGAAGCCCGTCGGCGATAACCCCGGCGGCCGCCTCCCGGTTCGTCACCGCCGTGGTCATCCTGATGCCCGTCGAAATCCCGGCGAGCACGAGAATACGGACGAGCCGACGCACGGCGCCGAGGCCTGGAGGAAGCCCTTGGCCGAAGAACTCGAACAGACCGATACGTCCGTCGTCACGCGTTCCCCGAAGCGTGCGAAGAACCCGGTCTCCCGATCCGTCGTGCGCCCGATCCGCACCTTCGCCGTGCTCGCCGCGGTGGGCGCGCTGGTGACCGCGATCGCCCTGCCCGCCCTCGCGACCGGCGCCGCGCCGGCGACCGCTTCGCCGGCGACCGCTCAGCAGATCGCGGCAGGTCACGCGCAGTCGATCGTCGTCGCGTCCGAGGCGACGGCCGTCGCCGGCACACGAGGCTCGTTCACCGCGACGACTCCGCAGGAGATCGAGCAGAAGAAGGCGCAGGAGGCGGCTGTCGCGGCCGCTAAGGCCGCGGCGGAGGCCGCCGCCGCCAAGCCCGCCGTCGCGTCGGTCCGCAGCAACATGGCGCCGATCGCGAACCCCGGGCAGGTCATCTATCCGATGGCGGCCGGCTCCTACACGCTGAGCGACGGCTTCGGCGCGGCCCGCAGCGGTCGCAGCCACATGGGACAGGACTTCGCCGCACCGATCGGCACTCCGATCTACGCCGCCGCCGACGGCTGCGTCACGATCTCCGAGAGCAGCTACGGCGGCTACGGCGAGACGATCGAACTCGCCCACCCCGCGCTGAGCGGCTCCGCCGCGATCTCCACGCTCTACGGGCACATGAACTACGGCAGCCGGGCGGTCGGGGTGGGGCAGTGCGTGACCGCCGGCCAGTACCTCGGCGAGGTCGGGAACACGGGCTGGGTGTCCGGATCCTGCCTGCATTTCGAGGTGCTCGTGAACAACACCGAGATCGACCCGCTCGCATGGCTCGAGGTCAACGTCCGCTGATCCGGCTCGGCGTTCACCGGAAGTTCTCCGCGTCGTCGCCGGGGCATGGGTTAGCCTGATTCCGTCGTCGCAAGGGCGGAGGAACACGATGGGACGAATACCGAGCATCCGAACCACGGATGCCCTCGGTCGACTCGTTCTTCGGCATTGCCCGCAGGATCTGCACGGATCATCCGTGCGCTCACGGCGCTGTCTCTCGTAGACAGCGCCGTTTTCGTATCCTGCGGACCCTCCGTCTGCGCACGGTCGAGAGACCGGGAAGCCGTCCCGGTCGGATCGAAGGGATGCAGGATGCGCACACTGGTGCTCAATGCCGGGTACGAACCGCTCGCGGTCGTGTCGTTCAGACGCGCGATCGTACTGGTCATGAACAAGAAGGCCTCCGTCGTCGAATGCGCCGTCGACGATCCCGTCTGGGCGGCGAGCGGACCGTTCGACCGCCCCGCGGTGATCGTGCTGAGCAGGTACGTGCGGATGCCGAGAGCCCGGTACGCACCCGTGACGAGACGCGGGGTGCTGCGTCGTGACGGCAACCGCTGCGGCTACTGCGGGAAGTCTGCGTCCACGATCGATCACGTGCTGCCGCGCTCGCGCGGGGGCAAGAACTCCTGGGAGAACCTCGTCGCCTGCTGTCTGCGCTGCAACAACGTCAAGAGCGACCGCACGCCGCAGGAGATGGGCTGGGAGCTGCGTCTGACTCCTGCTCCGCCGCGGGGCACAGGATGGACGGTGCGCGGATCCGAGCGGGGCGACCCCCGCTGGGAGCCGTACCTGGCGATGGCGGCATAGAGCCGCGCGCGCTCGTTAGACTGGGAGAGCGCCTTCGTAGCTCAGTCGGATAGAGCGGCCCTCTCCTAAAGGGCAGGTCGCAGGTTCGAATCCTGTCGGGGGCACAAGCAGAAGAAGACCGCCCGGAGGGGTGGTCTTCTTCTGCTTTGTCGACCGCCAGAGGCGCGGCTCCGTGCGCCAGGAGGATCCGCACGTCGACCTGCTTCTCGACGAGAGCCGACCTCGGGATCTCGTCGACCGCGGGGCGAATGGAGAAGCGGGCGCGAAACCTGACCCTCCAGGGGCGCAAAAGAAGGGACCACCCGAATGGCGGTCCCTTCTCTGCTATCTCGCGATCAGTGCGCGGCGCGGTATGCCTCGATCACATCGGCTGGAATGCGGCCGCGCTCCGAGAGCTTGTAGCCGTTGTCGCCGGCCCAGGCGCGGATCGCCGCGGTCTCCGGGTTGCGGTTCGGGCGCTTGGCTGCGGCGGAGGGGCGCCCTGTCGCCGCGCGCTGCGTGCGCCGACCCGAAGAGACGAACGGAGCGAGCGCCGCACGCAGATCTGCGGCGTGCGCACTGGTCAGATCGATCTCATAGGCGGAACCGTCGAGTGAGAAATGCACGGTCTCGCCCTCGCCCACCTCGAGAACGGAACCGTCGATATCGTCGACGAGCTGATGAACGATTTTGCGTGCCATGGAGATGAATCTACGTGCAGGAATTATCCAAGGCAATGATTGGAATGCGGAATGTCATGAATGTCCCGGATCGATCAGCTTCAATCCGACAATGCATCCGACCAGACCGAGGATCAACAGGATCCGGATCCAGGACACTTCGGAATCACCGGTGATCATGGCCCACACGACGGTGAGCGAGGCGCCGACGCCGACCCACACCGCATAGGCCGTCGCGGTCGGGATCTCCCGCATCGCCCAGCCCAGCCCGAACATCGATGCCACGAGGCCGACCACGAAGATGATGCTGGGCCAGAGTCGGGTGAACCCCTCGGACTTGCCGAGGGCCGTCGCCCAGACGGCCTCGCAGACTCCGGAGATGATGAGCACGATCCACGCCATGGCGGGCCTCCTGAGAGCCAGTCTTTTCGCTGTCCGGGTACTGGCCCGCCTCGTCCGGGTGCGCGGTGCGCTGCGTCGAGACTATCGCGGCTGCCTGGGCAGGAGCAGGGCAGCCTTCGTCAGGGGATCAGACCGCCGCGCCGCGCCCGCGCGACGGCGGCATGCCGGGTCGGGGCGTCGAGCTTCGCCATCGCCGTGCCCAGATACGCCTTGACCGTGGACTCGCGCAGACCCAGCTCGGCGGCGACCTGCGCGTTGGTCTGTCCGAGCGCGGCGCAGCTCAGCACGTCCAGCTCGCGGGGCGAGAGGCGCACCTCGGAGGGAGGGGGAAGCGGTGAGGGAGCGGAGAGGGTCAGCAGGCGGCGCTCGAGCTCGCCGAGGCGCTCGCGCACGGCTTCATCGGGCACGAGAGCGGCGATCGATCGCAGCTCGGCGAAGCTCTCCCGGAGCTCTTCCCGATGCGCGGGACTCAGCGCCGGCGGGGGAATGGGCGCGCTCGCGGTGCGCAGCCTGCGCTCCACCTCCTCGCGGATGCGCAGTTCACTCGCGAGGGCGTCGGCGATCTGCATCGCCGGGGCGGTGGTGATCCCGCCGGCGGGCGGCTCCTCCCACGCGCCCGCATAGAGGACACCGCGCGGCCTCCCCGACACGATCACGGGGATCGCGAGCAGGGTGCGCAGCCCTTCGCCCAGGACGAAGCCGTCGTAGTCGTGCGTGATCTGCTGCGAGGCGCCGTAGTCGTGCGTCATGCGCGGGCGCAGTTCGATCATCGCGCGGCCGCCGAGGCCGCGCTGCGGCTGGACCCGCAGCCCCTCGAGGCTGCGGGTGCGGGAGCCGACGATCGCGGTGACGGGCACCTCGCCGCTGTCGAGCAGGCCGCCGAAGGCGACGGGGAAACGGGTGCGCCGGATCAGCTCGCGCACCGCCTGCGCGACCAGATCCGCGTCGGATCCGACTGTCTCGAACGAGTTCATCCGACTACCAGCTCCCGGGGCAGCCGCCCCGTCCCGTCGTTTCGTAGCGTCGACGCTATCACCCGGGTGCGGTCGGGGGTTCGTCGAGGAGCACCCGCAACGGTCAGAGGAACCGGCGCAGGAGCGCCGCGTCGCACGGAGGGGACGACGTCCGCCCCGGCGGCCTACACGCCGGGGCGGACGTGCTGCACGGGACGGGCTCGGGCGGCCGCGTCCGCCTCCAGATCCAGGAGGTATCGCTTGCGTTCGGGATGCGCGCCGTACTCACCGGGCGAGCCGTCAGCGCGCACCACGCGGTGCACGGGCACGACGATCGAGAAGGGGGTGTTCCTGCACGCCGTCCCCACCGCGCGTGCGGCACCGGGGCTGCCCGCCATCGCCGCCACCTCGCCGTAGCTCGCGCTCTCGCCCCACGGGATCTCGCACACGGACTGCAGCGCGGAGCGGGTGAAGCCGTTCGCGAGCCGCCAGTCCAGGGTGAGCTCCCGATCGAAGCGGATCGGCTCCCCGGAGAAGTACGCGTGCAGCAGCTCGTCGATCTCCGCGCTCGCGCCCGGATCCGGTTCCGGCACGGCGTGCAGCATCCGCGCGATCGCCTCGAGCGCCCAGGGCGAGTCGCGATGCATGCCCTCGGGCAGGTCGAACGCCACGAGCCCCTCATCGGAGAACACGCAGAGCGCATCCCCGAACGGGGTGTCGGCGAAGTCGTAGCGGTAGGTCATGCACCCATCCTCGATCACCGCGCGCGCTCAGGACGGCCGGATCCGCAATCGGTGCGGAGAATCCGGAAAAGGCCCGCTGTGGAGGGGGAAACCACCTGAATCCGGCGAAACCCAGTGGATCTGACGGTTCTGCCCATCCACCACGCCTAGTCTTTGTCGTGTGTGGCGACGTGACGGGAAGAACGCGGAGGAGAAGTCCGTGACGCCCGGCGACGTCGACGTGGCAGAGCCGGGCGTGCAGGCGGTGCACGCCGCGACCGCGGAGCGGGCCCGTCTGAGGGCCGAAGCGGCGGAGCTCGGCGGTCCTTCGCCGCTGACCGCCTATCGCGATGTCACCGCCGGCGGGATCGACATCTCGAGGGCCCACCCGGGCAGCCTGCCGCAGTTCATCACGGGCCGCTCGACCCTGCTGTCCAACCTGTTCCGCGATGAGGTGGGGCTCCGCGGCGCGCGCCTCGCGGCCGACCGGATCACGGCGAAGAACACCGAACTGCGCACCGTGCGCGGGCTCGACGCCGTGCACCTCGCGGTGGGACTGTGCACCTGGCGGATCGGCGGCGTGGACTACGCCGCCCCGATGCTGCTGCGTCCGCTCGCGATCCGCCGGCACTACGCCGACTACGAGCTGAAGCTGCACGGGCAGTTCTTCCTCAACCCCGAACTCGTGCGCATCGCGCGCGATCACTTCGGGATAACGATCGACGACACCCGGCTCGCCGCCCTCGCGTACCAGAACGGCGTGTTCGCGCCGCAGCCGGCGATCGACATGCTGCGCGCGGCCACCTCATCCGTCGACACGTTCTCGGTGCAGCCGCGCATGATGGTGTCCACGTTCGCCGACGTCGGCACCGCGATGGCACGCGACGCGCACGACCTGGACCATCCGATGCTGAACGCGCTGGCCGGCCATGCCGCCGACCGCGAGCGCGTCTCGGCGCCGGGACCGCAGCCGTTCACGGCCGGACCGGACGACCGCGCCCCGGCCTCCGACAATCTCCTCCTCGATGCCGACAACGAGCAGGAGCAGGTGCTCGCCCGCATCGCGGCGGGGCACTCCCTCACGGTCTCGACGCTCCCCGGAACGGGTGGGACGCAGACCGTGATCAACGCGATCGGCGAGCTCGTGCGCGCCGGCAAGCGCGTGCTCGTGGTCTCTCCCCGTCGCTCGACGCTCGACGGCGTGCGGCATCGCCTGAGCGGGATCGGTCTGGACGGGTTCGCCGTCTCGCCGGCTTCGGTGCGCCGGGATCTGGTGCGCGCGATCGGGCGCAACGAGAAGGCCAAGGCGCCCAAGCTCGCGGAGATCGACGACGCCCTGCTGCGGCTGCGGACCGTGCTGCGCGACTACCGCCGCGCGCTCACGGAGACGGATCCGGCGCTCGGCGCGAGCGTGCTCGACGCGACCCGCATGCTCACCCGGCTGGCGCTGCTCCCGACACCCCCGACCACGACGGCGCGGCTCGGGCGCCCCGCGCTGCAGAATCTCGCGGAGGACCGCACGCACGCCGCCGAGGCGCTCGCGCAGGCCGCGCGGCTGGGGGAGTTCCGGTTCGGCCCCGACGACTCGCCCTGGTACGGGGTCGTCTTCTCCTCATCGGATGAGGCGCACCGCGTGCACGCGCTCGCCGAGGAGCTGCACGCGCGCACGGTGCCGGAGCTGCTCGAGCTGGGCTACGAGCTCGTCGCCCAGACGCACATGCGCCCCTTCGCGACGATCTCGGAGCTCGGCGAGTACCTGCGTCTGCTGCGGGGGATCCGCGATTCGCTCGACCACTTCACCCCCGCCGTGTTCGAGCGGCCGCTCGGGGAGCTCATCAAGGCGCATGGCAGCCGCCGGGACAGCGCGGCGATGACCGGCGCGAACCGCCGCCGGCTGCGCCAGCTCGCCAAGGAGTACGTGCGGCCCGGCGCCCACGTGGGGGACATGCACGACGCGCTCACGCGCATCCAGGCCCAGCGCACCGAATGGCAGCGCTACGTCGATGCCGGCGTCGCGCCAGAGGTGCCGCTCGGCCTCGCCGATGTCTCCGTCGCCTGGCGCGATGTCGAGGCGCAGCTCGCCGAGCTCGACACGGCTCTGGGGCGCAAGGAGCCGCTCGCGACGCTTCCGGTCGCGCGCCTGCTGCGCACGCTCGCAGGACTCGCGGCGAAGTCGGACGTCTTCGACAACCTCATCGAGCGCGCCCGCATCCGCGACGAGCTGGCGGGCCTCGGTCTCGAACCGCTCCTCATCGACCTGTCCACCCGGCACCTCTCCGAGGATCGGGTGGGCGCCGAACTGGAGTACGCGTGGTGGCAGTCCCTGCTCGAGCAGGCGCTGCGGCAGAACCGCTCCCTGCTGGGCGCGAACACCTCGGTCGTCGACCAGCTCGAGCGCGACTTCCGGCTCGTGGACGAGGCGCACGCCGGGGCCGCAGGTCCGCTCCTCGCCTGGCAGCTGAGCGGGCAATGGCGGATCTCGATCGTGGACGAGGCCGCGGAGGCGCAGAACCTCCGGCATGGACTCACCCAGCACCGCACCACGGTCGCGGAACTCGTGGCCGCGGCCCCGACGCTCATGCGCGTGCTCGCGCCGGTCTGGATCGCCTCCCCCTATCAGGTGCCGGATCTGCCGGACTCGGTGGAGTTCGACGCCGTGATCCTCGTCGACGCCGCCGCGATCAACCTCGCCGAGGCCACGCCCGCGATCCGCCGCGCGCGGCAGATCGTCGCCTTCGGCGACCCCGTGCTGCAGAAGCCGACCGCGTTCCAGGTCGCGACGATGCCGGCGGAGGACCGTGAGGAGGAGGTGCCGTTCGACGAGGTGTCGGTGTTCGAGCGCCTCTCCGAGCTGCTGCCCGTGGTCACGCTGACCCGCAGCTACCGCGCCGGCGGTGAGGATCTGGCCTCGCTCATCAACGACGCCTTCTACGGCGGTGAGATCGTGTCGCTGCCCTGGGCGGGCTCCTACCTCGGTCGCGGATCGCTCACGGTGGACTACGTCGAGGGCGGCGTAGGGATCCCGCACCCCGAGACGGGGGCGATGGAGAGCCCGGAGGCCGAGGTCGCGCGCATCGTGACTCTCGTGGTGGAGCACGCCGTGCACCGCCCGACCGAGTCGCTCATGGTCGTCACGGCCAGCCGTACGCACGCCGAGCGGGTCTTCGCCGCGGTATCGATCGCCTTCGCGGGCCGGAGCGACGTGGCCGAGTTCGTCGGCCGCGACACGCAGGAGCCCTTCATCGTGCTGACGCTCGAGGAGGCGGCGGCCGAGAGCCGCGACCGCGTGATCTTCTCGCTCGGCTACGGCGTGACCAAGCACGGTCGCGTGCTCAGCGATTTCGGCGATCTGTCCTCGCCCGACGGCGACCGGCTGCTCACGATCGGCATGACCAGGGCGCGTCGCTCGATGGTGATCGTCTCGTCGATCCGCCCGTCCTCGTTCGACGAGGGACGCCTGGATCACGGTGCGGCCACGCTCATGTCGATCCTCGGAGATCTCGCCGGGCATGCGCGCGAGGAGCGCGCGGAGGATCAGGCGGATCCGCTCACCCTCGCCCTGGCCCGCGAGCTGCGCCGCATCGGCGTCTCCGTCGACGTGGACTACCGCGGACTGCTGCCGCTCGTCGCTCAGCACGCGGGCAAGGCCGTCGTCATCGAGCCGGATCCGGAATCGCGGGCCGAATCGCTCCGGGAGACCCTGCGGCTGCGCCCCCAGGTGCTGCGGCGTCTGGGCTGGCACTACATCCGGGTGCACGCCTTCGACCTGTACAGCGATCCCGCCGGGGTCGCTCGCCGGATCGGCGAGGTGCTCGGGGTGCCCCTCGACGCACCGCGCGTGGACGGCGACACCCAGCCGCTCGACGTGGACGATGCCTGACCGCGATCCTTCCGCGACGCCCGAGCCGGCCGAGGCGGGTTCCGATGACCCCGGATCCCGGCAGCGCATCGTGCGCGTGCGAGGATCCCGCCGGGCGCGCCTGACGCCCGCGCCCGGCACGCATGCCGAACCCGACGAGCGCGATCGCGAGCCGAGGACGGAGACCAGGGGCGCATCCGGCCCGAACGACGCGGCGCTGCGCCGCGAGGTCCCGCCGCACTACTGAGGCGTCGTGCCCGTGCAGACGACGACGTCCCGGTCGCCACGAGGGCGCCGGGGCGTCGCAACCGGTCGGATCAGGCCGACTTCTGCTTCTCGAGCAGGTCGCGGATCTGGATGAGGAGCTCCTGCTCGGAGGGCAGGGCCTCGGGCTCCTCGGTGACGCCCGCCTTGGCGGCGCGGCGCTGGTTGAAGTGGTTCATCGGCATCACGAACGCGAAGTAGACGACGAGCGCGACTGCCAGGAAGTTGATGATTGCGCCGATGACTGCGCCGAAGCCGAAATGAGACGACCCGACGGTCAGGATCATTGCCTTGTCCAGGCTCTCGGCCTTGAAGAACAGATTGATGAGTGGATTGATCAGCTGCTCGACGACCACATTGACGATCGCCGAGAACGCGGCGCCGATGACGACCGCGACGGCCAGGTCGATGACGTTGCCGCGGAGGATGAACTCCTTGAAGCCCTTGATCATGCTTTTTCTCTCCCCTGAAGTGGTCGGCCTCAGGATCCAGAGGCCGGTGCGGAGGCGGGCGCAGGTGTGGCGCTCGCCGTCGATTCCGACTTCGATGATGCCCCCACAGAGGAGGAAACCCCAGATCCCGCGCGGGAGTCGGTGCGATAGAAGCCCGATCCGTTGAAGGTCACGCCGATCGATCCGTACTCCTTGCGCAGGCGGCCCTGGCATTCGGGGCATTCGGTGAGGGCGCTGTCGGAGAACGACTGCACGGCGTCGAAACGGTGCCCGCAGGCGGTGCAGGCGTAGGAGTAGGTGGGCATGGGGCCTCGCAGGTCTCGGATCGGAGGGTCAGGTCAGGGGGAAGACGACGGTGCGCAGCGGCGTGACGGCGCCGGTGACCGGCTGGTCGTGCACGTCGTGGGGCACCTCGTCGAGGATCTCGGAGTCGTAGACGACGGCGTACGCGGGAGGGCACTTCTGCATCGAGCCGAGCGTGCGGTCGAAGTAGCCGCGTCCCCAGCCCATCCGCATCCCGGTGCGGTCGACGGCGGCCGCCGGGACGAGCAGCAGATCCACCTCGTCGAGCGCCATCGGGTTGAGGATCTCTCCCGTGGGCTCGGGCAGGCCGTGCAGGCCCGTCGTGATCTCCTCGTCGGATCCGGCCACCGCCCAGTCGAGCAGGCCGTCCTCGCGGGTGATCGGCAGCAGCACCCTGATGCCGCGGGCGACCGCGGCGCGGATGAACGCGCGCGTGCCGGGCTCGGTCGTGGTGGACAGGAAGCAGGAGATCGACCGTGCGCCGGTCGCGGCGATCAGCTCGTCGAGACGAGCGGTGAGGGCGGTCTCGGCCGCGGCGCGCTGCGGGTCGGACAGCAGGCTGCGGCGCTCGCGCAGATCGGCGCGCAGCGCGCGCTTCGCATGGTCGATGTCGCCCGGCATGGCCTCGATTCTACCGGGGAGCCGCTGAGCCCGCTCCGGCCCGAAGCCGGTTCGCGCCCCTAAGCTGAGCAGATGACGAAGGCACGCATCAAGGCGGTCATCCCCGCGGCCGGCCTGGGCACGCGCTTCCTGCCCGCGACGAAGGCGATGCCCAAGGAGATGCTCCCCGTCGTCGACAAGCCCGCGATCCAGTACGTGGTCGAGGAGGCCGTGGCGGCGGGCATCGACGACATCCTCGTCATCATCGGACGCAACAAGAACGCGATCTCCGATCACTTCGACCAGATGCCGGAGCTCGAGGGGAAGCTCACCCAGAAGGGCGATCACCGCCGGCTCGCCCGCGTCGTCGCCTCCAGCGACATGGCGGACATCCACTACCTGCGCCAGGGCGAGCCCAAGGGCCTCGGGCACGCCGTGCTCCGGGCTCGCACGCACGTCGGGGACAGCTCGTTCGCGGTGCTGCTCGGCGACGACCTCATGGACGAGCGCGATCCGCTGCTGACCGCGATGATCGCCGAGCACGAGCGCAGCGGCGCGGCGGTGATCGCGCTCATGGAGGTGGATCCCGATCAGATCCACCTGTACGGCACGGCCGACCCCGACGGCGTCCCGGAGGGCGCCGCGGACGACGTCCGCCGCGTGATGGGGCTGGTCGAGAAGCCCACCCGCGAGGAGGCACCGTCGAACCTCGCCGTCATCGGCCGCTACGTGCTGCCGCCGTCGATCTTCGAGATCCTCGAGCGCACGCCGCCCGGCAAGGGCGGGGAGATCCAGCTCACCGACGCGCTGCAGGAGTTCGCCGCGGATCCCGAGGGTCCCGGCGTCCACGGCGTGATCTTCCGCGGACGGCGCTACGACACCGGTGACAGGCTGGAGTACATCAAGGCGATCGTGCAGCTCGCCGCGGACCGCGACGACCTCGGGCCGGATCTGCGGGTCTGGCTCAAGGAGTACGCGGAGAGGATCTGAGCGGATCGTGGACGTCTCGGCACCGATGCGGCACGGACCGGTCGAGCTGCGGCTCATCCGGGCCAAGGACGCGCGCCCGCTGCAGCACGAGCTGATCACCAACCGGCGCTGGCTGCAGCCGTGGGAGGCCACGCTGCCCGGCCTGCAGACCGGGATCGACATGCGGGTGAGCATCCGGCGGCTGCTGCAGCAGTACCGCGACGGCACCGGCTATCCGTTCGTGATGGAGTACGACGGAAAGATCGCCGGCCAGCTCAACATCTGGGGCGTCATGCGCGGATCCCTGTGCTCCGCGACGATCGGCTACTGGGTGAGCGAGCGCTTCGCAGGGCACGGGATCACCCCGGCCGCCGTCGCGATGGCGACCGATCTCGCGTTCTCGGACCTGGGGCTGCACCGGATCGAGATCTGCCTGCGGCCGGAGAACCGGCCGAGCCTGCGGGTCGTGCAGAAGCTCGGCTTCCGCTACGAGGGGATGCGTCGCCGGTTCATCCACATCGACGGCGACTGGCGCGACCACCTCGCGTTCTCGCTCGTGCGGGAGGACGTGCCGGAGGGCGTGCTCAGCCGCTGGGCCTCGGGGCGCGTCCCCGCGGACTGGGCGGCCGTGCCGGCCTCGGATCTGCCCTCCACCGCCGCGCCGGGTGAGACCGGGATCCAGGGCTGACCTCGGCGCGCGCGAGCCCGGGATGCGTCGACGCCCCCTCGCAGCGTCGACGCCCCTCCGCACGGACGGCATTGCGAGGGGGCGTGGAACCTGCGTGGGGGCGTCGACGAGGAGGCGCGACGCGCGCAGCGCGCGGCTGGCTCAGCTCTCGGCGGGCTCGGGGACGGCCTCGGGGACGGGACGGCGGATCCCGATCCAGGAGACGATCCCGCCGACCGCGAACAGTCCGGCGGTGACCCAGGTGGCGCTGTGGAAGCCCGCGAGGTTCAGGGTTCCGCCGACGATCGTGGAGAGCATCGCGACCACGAGCAGTCCGGCCACGCGGGAGACCGCGTTGTTGACCGCGGAGGCGATCCCGGAGCGGCTCTCCTCGATGGATCCGAGGATCGCCGAGGTGAGCGGGGCGA
The DNA here is from genome assembly GCF_044749045.1 of Microbacterium sp. NPDC089698. Lineage (NCBI taxonomy): Bacteria > Bacillati > Actinomycetota > Actinomycetes > Micrococcales > Microbacteriaceae > Microbacterium > Microbacterium sp. NPDC089698. The sequence continues at coordinate 106,076 of NZ_JBIVHE010000008.1, read as the reverse complement.
CGGTCAGCGACAGGCCGATGCCGAGGACGATCATCGCCGGAAGCACCTGCCACCAGTAGTTGAAGCTCTCGGACACGAGGAGCAGCAGGAGCGCGCCGACGGCCATGACCAGCGGGCCGGCCGCCATGAACAGCCGGGGTCCGAGGCGGCCGGCCAGCCGGCCGACGCGCGAGCTGAGCAGGATCATCAGGATCGTGATCGGCAGGCTCGCGAGGCCCGCCTCCGTGGCCTTGAGCCCGGCGCCCTGCTGCAGGTAGACGCCGATCACGAAGCCGTTCCGCGAGAGCGCCGCGTACACGAACAGCGTCGACAGGTTGCCCCAGGCGAAGTTGCGCACGCGGAACAGCGACAGCGGCATGAGCGGGTGCGCCCGTCGCTGGCGCAGCAGGAAGACGATCAGCAGTGCGGCGCCGCCGATCGCGGTGAGGAGGATCACCGGGGAGGCCCAGCCCTGGTGGGGCTGCTCGATGAGCGCGTAGACCACGCCGCCGAGACCCAGCGCGCAGAGCGCGCCGCTGAGCCAGTCCACCTGCGTGGTGCGCTCATGCTCGGGCAGGCGGAGCCGGCCGAGGAGCACGAGCGTGACGCCGATCGGGAGCACGTTGATCAGGAAGACGAAGCGCCACGACAGCAGATCCACGAAGAGACCGCCGACCAGCGGTCCGACCAGCTGCGCCGCCGTGGTGAAGGCCGTCCACACCCCGATCGCCCTGGACTGCACCTCGCCGCGCATTACGGCGGTGATGAGCGCGAGCGAGCTCGGCACGAGCAGCGCGCCGGCCGCACCCTGTGCGGCGCGCGCGATGATCAGCACCAGGGGGGTGGGGGCGACGGCGACCGCGACCGAGGCGATCCCGAAGGCGATGAGCCCGATCCGCATGACCAGGACGCGCCCGTAGGCGTCGGAGACGGATCCGGCGAGCAGGATCAGGGCGCTGAGCGTGATCAGGTAGGCGTCCACCGCCCACTGCTGGGTGGTGATGCCGCCGCCCAGCTCGCGGCTGATCGCGGGCAGGGCGACCGTGACGACGGTGCCGTCGAGGAAGGTGACGAACGAGGCGAGCACCGCGACCGCGATGACGAGCCGCTGCAGAGGGGTGAACGAGGCCACGAGCCCGACCCTACTCGCCGGCGGGGACATCGGGGCGGCTACGGGGATCCGCGGGGGCCTGCGTGACGTCGGCGTGCGCGTGTCGGCGCCGTCGCGGGCGGCCCGTCGCATACCGTGGAGGGCATGAACGGGCCGGTGCTGAGCGGGGGCGTGATCGTCCTGGTCGCGGCGCTGCTGTGGCTGCTCTATTTCCTGCCTTCGTGGCGGGGGCAGCACCAGTACGACGCCGCCGAGCGCAATGCTCTGCGCCTGAACCGCGCGTTGCGCGTGCTCGCCGAGACCAGCGAGGCGCCCCGCGAGGTGCAGCTCGAACTGAACGCCCGCACCGCACTCGCGCAGCAGAAGCTGGCCAAGCGGCTGCAGACGGACCGCGAGCAGGCCGACCTGCAGCGTCTGCGCGAGCAGCTCGCCGCCACGCACGCCGATCCCGCCTTCCGTCGCGCGCGCGCCCGTCGACGCACCCGGCTCACGGCCACGGTGCTCTTCCTCCTCGCGCTGGCGGCGGTGGGCGTCGGCGTGTGGCAGCTCATGACCGCCGGATCCTCGATCCTGCTCTGGGCGGGCGGAGCCGTCGCGCTGCTCGCCCTGCTGATGCTGCAGCGGATGGCGACGGTCGCCCGTCGTGCGGTCCGCCGCGCCGCGCGCGTCCTGGCGCCGCCCGTGGCCGAGGACGCACCGGCACGGGAGACCGAGCTGCACGACCAGGGTCCGCGGACCTGGACGCCGCGCACGCTGCCCGAGCCCCTCGTCTCCGTCACCGGATCCCGGGCGCACGCGGCCCGCGCCACGATCGATGCGCAGACCCTCGCCCGCGAGGCGGCGCGCGCCGCCGAGCTGCAGCGCAAGGCCGATGAAATCGCCCCGCCGGCGCCGACGGAGCTGCCCGCTCCCGCCGCCGCGCAGGAGTCGCCCTACGCCCGGATGGGCTACGTCGACGACGCCGAGATCGAGGCGCACGTGCGCCAGCTGCTCGCCCAGCGCGCCGCGGGCTGAGCGGATCCGACACGCCCGGCGGGCGTCGTGAGGGCCGCCGATGACGAGTGCGCGCGCATGCCCGTGCTAGGCTGATCTGGTTCACGGGCCCATGGCGCAGTTGGTAGCGCGCTTCGTTCGCAATGAAGAGGTCGGGGGTTCGAATCCCCCTGGGTCCACCGGAACAGAAGAAGCCCCCGAGAGATCGGGGGCTTCTTCTTTTCCTCCGGCCGGAGCGGTACTCGTCCCGCCGGAGGACGCTCCGCCGGTGCGATGAGTGCTCTCGACCGGCGCAAGGGCGTCAGCGGCCCGGTGCCGCCCGTGCGCTTTCACCCGAGCGCGTCGCGAGCCCGCAGCAGGGAGACGTGGCTGCGCTGAACCTCGGTGACGGTCTCCAGGAAGCGGCGCGCGATCTTCAGCTCGGCGGTGCTGAACGCTTCGGCGACGGCCGCGCTGGATTCGGCGATGTGCGGCCCGATGATCCCCCAGATGAGCTCCAGGGCGCGTGGGGTCGGGCGCACGATCAGCCGACGGCGGTCGCTCGGATGCGGTGTGCGCGCGAGGTAACCGACCCTCTCCAGGCGATCGAGCATGGTGGTCACGCTGCCGGTGGTGAGGGCGAGCCGGTCGGCGATCTCCCGCGGGGTGATCCCGTCATCGCCGGCATCCACGAGGGTCTCCAGGCAGCGCAGGTCGGTGTCGTTCACACGCAGGATGCGCGCTGCTTCGCGGTCGAAATCGTCGACGGCCGACTGATAGCTCTGGATGACCGGGCCCAGGGCGGCGAGCGCCTCCTCAAGATCACTTGACATTCAAGCTATCTCCTCTCATGATTGTTTGATAATCAAGCTACACGATCAGGCTGGGCAGCCGGCCGGACACGGAAGGAACGAGAAATGACTCGTGCACTCATCATCGGTGGTGGCATCGCCGGCCCGGTACTCGCTGTCGCGCTGCAGTCCGTCGGCATCGACTCCGTCATCTACGAGCGGGGGAGCGTGGACGACGACCGTCGGGGTGCGTGGATCTCCTTCCAGGCCAACGGGATGGACGCTCTGCGCGCGATCGGCCTGGCGGGTCCGGTCGAGGGGATCGGCTACGAGACCGACGACATCAGCTTCGTCAACGGCAAGGGCAAGCCGCTCGGCCGGATGCCCATGGCCGCACGGCGCCCCGACGGGCAGACGTCGATTCTCATGCCGCGTGCCGACCTCTACGCATTGCTGGCCGAACAGGCCGCCGACCGCGGCATCCGCATCGAATACGGGAAGGAGTTCGTCGGCGCCGAAGAGACGGCGACCGGCGTCCGCTCCCGTTTCGCGGACGGGAGCACGGCCGACGGCGACTTCCTCGTCGGGGCGGACGGCATCCACTCACGCGTGCGTCAGGTCATCGATCCTGGCGCCGCGGCACCTCGGTACGTGCCGGTGCTGAACACCGGTGGGTATATCCCGAACTTCTCCCTCGACGCACCGGATCGCGAGTTCGTGATGCAGTTCGGCACGAGGTGCTTCTTCGCCTGGATGAAGACCCCGGACGGCGGCGCCGTGTGGTTCGCCAACCCGCCGATGCCGAAGGAGCCCGCGAAGGGCGTGCTGTCCGGGATGTCCGATGCGGACTGGCGCAACTGGCTGCGAGAGCTCATGGCGGGAGACGCCGGGCCTGCGCTCGACATCCTCGACGCCGCTCCCGGCCCGCTCACCGGCTGGACCACCTACGACATGCCCGTCGTCGAGAACTGGCATGACGGGCGGGGCCGCATGGTCCTGATCGGAGATGCCGCGCATGCCACGTCGCCGTCGGCCGGGCAAGGGGCCGCGATGTCTCTCGAGGATGCGGTGATCCTGGCCCAGTGCCTCCGCGACTGCTCGAGCACCGCCCGCGCGTTCGAGACCTTCGTCTCGCTGCGTCGCGAGCGCGTCGAGAAGATCGTCGCCTACGGTCACCGAGGCTCCGCGCGGAAGGCCGCCGGTCCTGTCGCCCGCGTCATCCGCGATGCGATCCTGCCCATCGGGTTCCGCCGTGCCGCCCGTGATGGCGGCGAGTCGATGATGTGGCTCCAGGGGCACCATATCGACTTCGCTTCGAAGGTCGCCTGAATTCGGCAGGCGGCAGGCCCACCGGAACAGAAGGCCCCGAGCAGCCGCTCGGGGCCTTCGTGGTCAGGGACTTCTCGATGTCGTGGACGATGTCGCCTCCTTGCCCGGCGCCGAGAGCTCCAGCGCCGGGTAGGCGATGGCGAACGCGGCCTGGAGGCCGCCCGCGAGCGCTGCGGCGCCGTGGCCGCCACCGGGCAGCTCGCGAAGATGCGCGGTCATTCCCGCGGCCTCCGCTGCTGCGGCGAACTTCTGGGCGACCGCGAGGTACTTCGGATCGTCCTTCGCGGCGGTGAAGACGGCCGTCGTTCCGGAGTAGCGGTGCTGTGCCAGGAGCGTGAGGGGCTTCGCCTGCTCGTACTTCCCGGCGTCTCCGTCGAACAGGCGCTTGACGGCCTCCGCGGGATTGGTGGCGCCGGGGAACTCCTCCCCGGAGATGCTGATCACCGTTCCGAACATCTCGGGGTGCTCTGCGCCGAGCGAGATCGCGCACTGTCCGCCGTTCGAGTAGCCGGCGATGCTCCAGAGGCGGGGATCGGGGGAGACGTTGAGATTCGCGCGCATCCAGGGGATCACGTCCTGCAGGAGGTAGCTGCGGGCCTTGCCGACGGGCGAATCCACGCACCCGGTGTCTTTCACGTCCGCTCCGACCTGGTCGGCGACGATGACGATCGGCGCGAGGCCGTGGTTGCCGGCGGCGTACTCGTCCAGGACCCGCGAGATGGGCAGGGGGTCGGGGTTGCCGGGGTGGCCCATGAGCATGAGGACGACCGGAAGGCGTGGAGGCGCCGACGTGAGTGCGGCGGGAGGAAGGTACAGTCCGGCGCTTCGGGCGTTGAAGCCGCTGCGAGTGCTCGGAATCGCGACAGTGCCCGTGCTGCCCTTGGCAGGCATGCCGGCGGGCGGCGCCCAGGACTCCCAGAGGGGTGCGGCACGTGCGTCCGTGGCCTTGAGGGTCGCCGCGGGGGCAGGGAGCCGGACGGGCTTGTCCGCGACGACGTTCAGCAGGTTCGCGACCGTGCTGTTCAGGCCGAACGCCGTATTGATGCCGAGAGTGCCGGCGACGGCGGCGGAGACGATGGCGACGACGGCGACGAGGCGTCGGAGCGCTCCTCTCCGGAACAGGGAGGCGATTCCGATCGCGACGGCGGCGAGCGTCGCGACCAGCCAGATGTAGGTGGGCGCTCCGAGTCCTCCTCCGAAGAGGTCGAGCCAGCGGACGCAGACCAGCCAGAGGGCGACGGCCACGGCGCCGCCGGCGACCGCCGCCAGCGCCGCGGTCAGGATCCAGCGCTTCGTCGGTCCCCAGAGCAGGGTCGCCAGGATGCTGCCGGCCGCGATCAGGTAGACGAGCACAGGAACCGCGCCGTCCAGGATCTGGACGTGCAGGAACCCGAGCCAGAGCGCGGAGAAGAAGTCGGTCACCGTCCGATCCTCGCGAGCCGCGACCCCGAACGCACCCGGGGATCCTCGGTGCGCGACCCCCCGATCGGGGGGTGGGTGCACCCCCGATCGGGGGGGCGCACCCATCGGATCAGAACGAATCCCAGCCGTCGTCGTCCCCGTCAAAGTCGTCCTCGTCGTCTTCCGCGCGGTGCTGGTCCTGCGGGGCGGAGAGGAGGCCGGAGATCCCCTGGGCGAGCAGCACCCCGCCCGCGACGCCGGCCGCTCCCGCCGCTGCCGTCTTGAGGAAGCTGCCTCCTGCGGCCCCGCCATCCGGGCCGGACTGCCGACGCGAGCCGAACAGCCCGCCCCACCGTCCGCGCTGGTCCTCGGACCGGGGCGGCGCGGGAGGTGCCGCGGGCGCGGCAGAGGAGGCGCCGGTCGCGGGGGCGGGCTGAGCCTGCTGCGCGGCGAGCGCCTCCTTCTGGAGCAGGACCGTCTGCACGAGGAAGTAGAGCGCATCGGGCTGAGAGCCGACCAGTTGCGAGATCAGCTGCGCGGCCTCGGGATCCTTCTGGATCGGGGCGGCATTGCGGACGGCGTCCGCAAGATCGATGATCAGGCGCGCATCGGAGGTCTGCATGAGGGTTCCCTTCTCACGGCGATGGATCGTTCATCGACGTCGATCGTGTGGACATGCCCATGCTGTGCGCAGGGAAGGGAGATCGGATCCGCCAGGTGGTGGGAAGCGCCTGCCCGGTCGGCGGGTCAGGCGGGGGAGCGGGGAAGAGTGAGACGCACCTCGAACCCGTCCCCGGCGGTCCCGGCGATGAGGGTTCCGTCGAGCAGTTCCGCGCGCTCCCGGAGTCCCAGGAGCCCGAGCCGGGCGCTGGGAAGATCCAACGGCGGCTCCGAGGGGCGGGAATTGCCGATGACGACTCCGCAGGATCGGTCGTCCGACCAGAGCTGCACGAGGATCGCGGATCCGGGCGCGTGTTTGCGGATGTTCGTCAGCGCCTCCTGGACCGTTCGGTACACAGCGCGCTGTGCGGCGGAGGGGAGATCCGGCGGGAGCTCTCCCGTGGTCGTGACAGGCAGGCCGCTCGCTGCGATGAGGTCGGTCAGGTCGGCGATGGTGGGTTGCGGTGCCAGGCCGGGGCTGCGCGTGCCGGCGGCCCGCAGCAGGGTCACCATCGAGCGCAGCTCGTCGAGCGTCGTGGCGGCCATCCGCCGGATGGAGCTGGCGGCGCCTCGCACCTCCGCATCCGCAGCCGTCACCTGCAGGGCGCCCGCCTGGACCGAGATCAGGCTCACCTGGTGCGAGACCACGTCGTGCATCTCGCGGGCGAGCTGGTTGCGCTCCTGCGTCAGCAGGCTCTGCGCATACAGCTCCCGTTCATGCTGCCTGGTCGCCTCGATCTCGGCGATCCTGGCCCGAAGATCGGATGCCGCGAGCGTCAGCTGGCCGAGCAGGATCGGAGCGGCGGCGGTGGCGAGCTGATAGATGAACGTCACGGCCGTCCAGTTCTGGTCAGCCGTGAGCAGGTTCGTGAGGGGCCAGCCGATGGCCTCGGAAGCCGCGAACAGCGCTCCGCAGAGGAACAGCAGCCACCGCCGGCGGGTGCGGCTGGAGAGCGCGAGGAGGGCGATGATCGGCGCGGCGAGGATGTTCGCGATGAGCGCGGCCGGCAGGGTCAGCGCGAACGCGATCAGCGGCCACCGGCGGCGGATCAGCAGGGCGGCGCAGGCGAGCGCGATCGTGCCCACGGCGAGCGGCCCGTCGTCCGCATAGGTGAGGAAGGAGTCGGCGATGGCGATGGCGACCGCGAGGAGGTCCGTCACCCAGGGAGGTATGCGGCGCCACGCCGCCAGGAGGAGGTTCACCGATCCGAGGGCCGTTCGTCGAGCAGGCCGGCGCGCTGCGCGGCGAGTGCCGCCTGCACCCGGCTCGTGACACCCAGCTTGGCGAGGATCGCGCTGACGTGGTCCTTGACGGTTCCGGCGCCGAGGTAGAGGCGAGCGCCGATGTCGGCGTTGGAGAGGCCCTCGGCGACGAGCCTCAGCACCTGTCTCTCGCGATCGGTCAGTATCGAGACGCGCTCGGCCTCCTCATCGAGCTCGGCCGTCGGGCCGGGGTGGGCGTTCAGCAGGGTGCGGGAGGCTCGCGAGGACAGCACGACCCCTCCGGCCGCCAGCGCCCGCACGTACTGGCCGAGCTGCTCGGGCTCGGTGTCCTTCAAGAGGAATCCGGAGGCGCCGGAGCCGAGGGCGGTCAGGATGTACTCGTCGGCGTCGAAGGTCGTGAGCATCGCCACGGCGGGGCGCTCCGGCAGGGTCGAGACGATGCTCAGCAGGGTCAGCCCGTCGACCTGGGGCATTCTGATGTCGAGCAGCAGCACATCGGGTCTCTCCACCTTGATCACATCGAGCGCTTCGATGCCGGACGCGGTGCCGACGACGCGGATGTCGTCGGTGGCGTTCAGGATCATCGAGAACCCTCTGCGAACGAGGGCCTCGTCGTCGACGATCACGACACGGATCATGGGATTCCTCTCTCCTCTCAAGAACGCTAGGGCACAGCGGCGCGTCGATGTCCGATCACCGCCGCCAGACGGACCCGATCCCCGCCGATCGACGGATGCGGATACGCCGATCGGGTGACGACTCCCGGCGGGGCACTCGATGGACTGGTCTCATGCGCCATGTTCTGTCTCGTCTCGCCAGGGGTTCTCTGCGCTACCCGCTGTCGCTGGCCCTCTCCGCCGCGGCGCTGGGCGCGGTCGTCGCGAGAGCCACCTGGGCGAGCGAAGTGGAGCTCAAGGGCGCGCACTTCAGCGTTCTGTCCTGGATCCTGCTTCTCGTGTCGGTCGCGTTGGCGGAGCGATGGGTGAGCACCCGATGGGCGCTCAGCGTCGCGACCGCCGCGACCGCCGCGGGAGTCGTGGCCGCATGGGGCGTGCTGGCGGCGGCCGCCGTCCTCGGCGAGCCGATGTCCCAGGAGGCGCTGAGCTATCAGGCGTGGACGCCGTCGGTGACCAGCGCGGCTCTCCTGTTCGCGGTGTCCAGCCGGCTCAGGCCGGCGACTCGACGCACTCTGCGCTGGATCGTCGGAACGGGCGTCGTCACATTGCTGCTGCTGTCGGGTCATGCATCCGATGTGGCGCGGGTCTTCGCCGTGCTCGCCGCAGGACTGGTGGCGATGATCGGCCGTCCGGCGGTTCCCGGCACGGGCTGGCGGCCCAGCGTGCAGACGCGCTGGCGCAGTGCCCTGGCGGCGGTGCTGGTGGTCGTGGCGAGCGCGCTGGCGCTGGGGTCGGTCGTTCCCAACGCCACCGGGGTGCTGGCCTGGACCGGCGCCGTCGTCGACGCGAGCGCGGCGCCGGTGGCGGCCCTGCTGCTCGCCGTGAGCGCGGCGCTCATCATGCGGGGCCGGATGCTCGGCGTCGTCCTGGGCGGCACCGCTCTCGCCGCGGTCGCCGTGGTCACCGCGATCGAGTTGATCGTGCGTCCGATCCTCGACGGCGGGTTCGTCTGGCAGGGCGTCACGGCGGCCGAGACCGAATGGCAGGTCGTGCTGCTGCTGTCGGGGGGCCTTCCCGCTCTGGCCGTCCTGCTCCTGGCGCTGGGGGCGCGCAAGGTCATCCGTCGGCCGGCCCCTCCCGTGACGGACCTGGACCGCCGGCGGCTGCACGCGGCATTGAGGCGGTCGGGGGACTCGACGTTCGCGCACATGGCCACCTGGGCGGGCAATTCACTGTGGTTCGGGGAGGACGGGGCGGCGGTCGCCTACCGCGTCCGCGACGGAATCGCCTTCACCGTCGGGGATCCGATCTCCGACGACCCGCCCCGCGCGCTGCGTTCGTTCGCCGAGTTCTGCGAATCGCGGGGGTGGACGCCGGTGTTCTACAGCATCCATGACGAGGCGGCGACGACGCTGCAGGGGCAGGGCTGGGCGCGCATCGCCGTCGGCACGGACGCGGTCCTCGACGTGGACGGGTTCACGCTCAGCGGCAAGCGCAGGCAGGATCTCCGCACGGCGGTCAACAGAGCCGATCGCGAGGGCCTCACGGCGGTGTGGACCTCCTACGCGGACAGCGCGCCCGCGATCCGTGCGCAGGTCGATGCGCTCTGCACGGCCTGGGTCGACGGCAAGCGCCTGCCCGAGATGGGCTTCACCCTCGGCGGGCTCGCAGAGCTGACCGATCCCGCGGTGCGCCTGATGCTCGCGATCGGAGCGGACGGTCGCGTGCAGGTCGTGACGAGCTGGCTTCCCCTTCATCGAGACGGCGAACTCATCGGGTGGACGCTCGATGTCATGCGTCGCGATCGCGGAGCGATGCCCGGCGCGATGGAGTTCGCGATCGTCTCGACGGTCCGCCAGGCGGCGGAGGACGGGCTTCGGAGAATCGGTCTCTCCGGAACCCCGCTGGCACCGCACGAAGGGCAGCAGATCGGCTGGATGTCCCGCCGGATGTCCCTGCTGCTGGAGCCCAGCTACGGATTCGCGTCCCTCGAGCGCTTCAAAGCCAAGTTCGGGGCACGGCATGAGCCGCTGTGGATGAGCTACCCGCAGCCGCTCCAGCTTCCCCGGATCGGCCCCGCACTGCTGCGCACCTATGTGCCGACGCTCACGCTGACGCACGTCGTCCGCGCCTTGCGCGTGCCGACCTGACGGCGCTGAGCCGGGGAGGCCCGACGAGGTAGCGCTGTGATCCCAGAGCATCCGTGGTTGAATTGGTTAGCCTTACCTAACCAAGGAGAACGCCATGTCTTTCGATGATGCCGTCGTCGCGGCGGTGACCGCCCACATGAACGGCGACCACGCCGACGACAACGTTCTGATCGCGCGTGCCTGGGGATATCCCGGAGCGGCGTCGGCGACGATGATCGGGCTCGATGCGGCGGCGGGTCGCTGGCGGGTCTCGGATGCGGGCGGCGACCACGAGCTCATCGTGCCCTGGCCGGGTGCTCCGCTCTCCGAGCGTCCGCAGATCCGCCGCGCCGTGGTGATGCTCTACCGTGCGGCGTGCGAGCGCCTCGGCGTGCCCGCGCGCGAGGAGCATGCGGCGCCGCCGCACGGGCACGCCGCGGGGGAGGGGGCTCCCGAGGGGTTCGCCCGCCGACTTCGCGAGGCGACGTGGACCGACCACGGTGACAGCGAGGGCGCCACGTTCATGACGGACATCATGCGCGGCCGCAGCGGTGTGCGGGAGTACGCCGAGCTGGCGGCTCAGCACTGGTTCCTCTACGAGGCGCTCGACGACGCGGCCCGGCTCCTCGCCGCCGATCCGCTCCTCGCGGCACTGCACCCCGAAGGGCTGGGGCGGGTGGTCGCGCTCGAGCGCGATCTCGCCCGTCTGCTCGGAGCGGACTGGCGCGCCGAGATCAGGCCGGTGCCGGCGACCGAGGCCTACGCCGCGCGGATCCGCGAACTCGCCACCGAGGGGTGGCTCGCGGGCGTCGTCGCCCACCACTACACGCGCTATCTCGGAGACCTGTCCGGTGGTCAGGCGATCGCGCGACGCGTCGCGGGGCGATTCGACCTCGATGGTGCCGGTGTCTCGTTCTACGACTTCACGGCCGTGGGCGACCCCGCCGTGTTCAAGGACTCGTATCGCCGGGTGCTGGACGCGCTCGGAGAGCGGTTGAGCGCCGACGAGCAGGGGCGGATGCTCGACGAGGTGCGGGCGGCGTACCGGTTCAACACGCAGGTGTTCCTCGATCTCGGGGCGGCACGACTTCCCGCCTGACGCGAACCCGACTCGCGCTCTTCACCAAGCCCCCGGCCTGACCGCCGGGGGCTTCGTGTTTGCACGGACAGATTAGGTGAGGCTAACCTAAGTAAAGGTTGAGAATCTGCTGAACCGTTCCCCATCCGCCCCGAGATCGACCTCCTGTGAGGAGAACAGTCCGTCGTGAACACCATCAGTCCCGTGCGCAGGCCGAGAGCCCTGCTCACCCTCGTCACCACCGCGGCGCTCGCCGTCGGCGCCCTTCTGGCGCCTGCGGCCGCCGCCGCAGCGCCCTCGGACAGCACGCTGTCCGAGGCATCCCTGGACTGGGGCGTGAAGTCCTCGTTCGTCGGCTACGTGAAGAGCCCGATCGCCCACGGCCAGGTGCAGACCATCGGGTCCACCGGCGCGGGCTTCCACTGGCCGGGGGGCGGCGGCACCGCCTCCGCCGACCTCGGCACCGCCTCCGTCGAGTTCGGGGAGGGGGACGGCGTGCACTTCACCGGTCATGCCATGAACGGGGTGAACGCGCTGGATCTGACGTTCACGCACCCGCAGGTCGTGATCTCGGGCGGCGCGGCGACGCTGCTGCTCGACGTCACAGGACGCGAGTTCAAGAGCACGACCGAGCCCGGCGAGCTCTTCACACACGACGCCGTGGAGTTCGCGACGGTCGCCCTGGGGTCCCCGCAGGTCTCCGGCACGACCTACACCTGGGCGAACGCGGCCGTCACGCTCACGGCGGAGGGCGCGGCGGCCTTCGGCGGCTTCTACGCGGCCGGGACGGCGCTGGATCCGCTCACGCTGACCGCGACGGTGCAGGCGCCGGCCGCCCCCACCGCCACGGTGCTCGCCGCGGCGCCCGATCGCTTCGACGAGGGCGGCAGCACCGTCCTGACCGCCACCGTCTCGCCCGCCGCGGAGGGGACGGTGACCTTCCGCGACGGCGACGAGGTGATCGGGACCGCAACGGCGGCGGGCGGAGCCGCGTCGACGACCGCTTCGGGCCTGACCGCAGGAGCGCACTCCATCCATGCGAGCTTCGCTCCGGCCGACCCCGCCGCGTTCCAGTCCTCGGCGTCCGACATCGTCACCGTGACGGTGACCGGGCGCACGACCGAGCCAGAGCCGGGCACGTTCACCCCGGCCGTCCAGGTCTTCCTCGCCGACGGCGTCACGCCCGCCGGCCGGACGCCGCTCTACACCGGCGATGAGATCGTGGTGAAGGGCACCGGATTCGATCCTGCCGCGAACGTCGGGGGTCGCGGCGTGCCCGTCCCCGCGAACCTTCCTCAGGGCGACTACGTCGTGTTCGGCAGCTTCGGCGCGGACTGGCGGCCTTCGCAGGGCGCCGCCTCGACCACGCGCAAGGTCGCGACCCAGGGATGGGCGCTGACAGCCGCGACGCTCGAGGCGATCCCGGCGCAGTACCGCGAGACGGTGCGGGCGCAGTGGGCGGAGCTCGCCTCCGATGGATCCTTCGCCTGGCGCACGACGCTCAAGCCCGTCGACGGTGCGACCGGCTCCTACGGCGTCTACACCTACGCCGCGGGCGGGCAGAAGAACGCCGCTCAGGAGATCGGCGTGCCGCTCGAGTTCCGCGGCGACCGCCCCGTCCAGCCCGAGCCCCAGCCCACGGCCGAGGTCATCCTCCCCGTCGGCGTCCAGGCGCGCCCGGGCGACACCGTCACGTTCCGGGTCTCCGACCTGAAGCAGGGCGACGCCGTGCGCTTCGAGGTGCACTCCGACCCGATCGATGCGGGCCGAGCCGTCGCGGACGCCTCCGGCGTCGCGAGCGCGGCGTGGACGGTCCCGGCCGGCTTCCCGACCGGTGCGCACGAACTGCGAGTCTTCCGCGATGTCCAGCCCGCACCCGGAACGGCATTCCTGACCCGCGCCTTCACGGTCGGTGCGGCGCCGAACCCGGAGGCCCCGGTGGTCACGCCCTCGACCCCCGCGGAGAGCGGCCCGGCGATCCCGGCCTGCGTCGCGCGGGTGGTCGACGGCGGCGGCCTCGACTGGGGGCTCAAGCAGAGCTTCCGCTCCTACGTCGAAGGCCCGATCGCGAAGGGCGCCTTCTCCGGAGGATCCTTCTCCGCGAGCAGCGGAGCGCTGAACACGGACTCCGGCGCGCGCGGCCGGATCGTCTTCTCGGGCGCGATCACCGCGACCGGGCACAATGGACTGCTCGACTTCCGGCTCGCCTCGCCGACGATCGTGCTCAACGGATCCGGATCCGCCGCGCTCTACGCGCAGGTGACCTCGACCGACACCACCGGCAAGCCGGCGACGAGCGGAACCGTGCACTTCGCCGATCTGTCCTTCGGCTCTGCGGAGATCTCCGGATCGAGCGTGTCGGTGCAGGGGGCTCGTGCCACCCTCACCAGCGCGGGCGCGACCGCGTTCGCCGGGTTCTACGAGGCCGGCACGGCGCTCGATCCGATCTCGTTCCGCGTCGCGCTCGGCGCGCAGACGCCCTGCGATGAGACGACCGACGCCGCGAGCGGATCCCTCGCGATGACCGGCGGCGACTCGCCGGCCTTCCCGATCGCGATGAGCGTCCTGATGCTCCTCGCCGGTCTGACCCTGGTCGCCGTCCGCCGCCGTCGCGCGGCCTGATCGACACGCCGAAGGATGCCCGCCCGGCGGATGACGGGCGGGCATCCCCGCGCATGGAGGCTTCATGAACATCGCACGCCTGTCCGCCGCTGCCGCTCTGCTGCTCGGCGGAGTCCTCGTCGTCGCCCCCACGGCCGGCGCAGCGACGCCCGCACCCGCCTCGGCCTCCTGCACGGTGCAGGGCGGAACGCTCACCTGGGGCGTCAAGGAGTCCTTCCGCTCCTACATCTCGGGCAGCATCGCCAAGGGGGGCTGGGAGGCGGGCGACGGCGCGACCTACGCCACACCCGCCTTCGCCTTCACCGGGGCGACCGGCGAGATCGACCCCGTCAGCGGGGCCGGACGCGTCGGCTTCCCCGGTTCCGTGCACTTCACGGGCCACGGCGGGATCCTCGACCTCACCATCGCGTCGCCGACGCTGCAGATCGGCGGCGACGGCCGAGCGACGCTGCTCCTCGACGTGCGCGGCACCGACACCTCGGGCGCTCCCGCGATCGACGCGAAACAGGCGGAGATCGGGACCCTGGCGGCGGCACCGGCGGTCGATGCCGCGGCGGGAGCGCTGACCCTCAGCGCAGCGCCGCTGGCGCTGAGCGCCGCGGGAGCACCCGCGTTCGGCGGCTTCTACGCCGAAGGAGAGGAACTGGATCCGGTCACCGCGACCGTGCAGCTCTCCTGCCCCGCTCCGGAGCCCGTCCCGGTGTCGACCCTCGCCCCGTCGCCGTCGCAGACGGCGGTGCCGGCGGCGGATGCTGCCGGCACGCCGGGGGCCGTGCCGTGGATCCCGATCACGCTCGGCGCCGTCGTCGTCGGGGGAGGGGCGGTCGCCACCGCGATCGCGATCCGCCGGCGTCGCTGAGCGTTCGCCGCGGCACGGCACCCTGCCGCGGCGCCCTTCACATCGGGCGCCGCGGCAGGATGATGCCACGGCCGGTGACCGGGTGCGGGATCACCTCGACCGGCGTGCGGTAGACGGTCGACACGGTGGCCTCGGTCAGCACCTCGGCGGGCGTCCCGCACGCGGCCACGCGCCCCTCCTGCAGCAGCAGGACGCGGTCCGCGAAGGCGGCGGCGAGATTCAGATCGTGGAGGATGACCAGCACCGCGTCTCCGGCCCGCGCGTGCGCTCGGGCGAGAGACAGCAGCGCCTCCTGATGCCCGAGGTCGAGGGCGGCGGTCGGCTCGTCCAGCAGGAGCATCCCCGTGCGGCCGGCGATCACGCGCGCGAACGCGGTGCGCGCCCGCTCGCCGCCGGACAGCGTCGGCACGGCGCGCTCGGCCAGCGGGCCGATGTCGGCGGCGGAGATCGCCTCCGAGACGGCTTCGTCGTCCTCCTCGGATCTCGGCGTGCGACGCCAGGGTGCGCGCCCCATCCGCACCACCTCGTGCACCACGAAGGGGAACGCCGTGCTGTTCTCCTGCAGCAGCACTCCGCGTCGCCGGGACAGATCCCCGACGCGCCAGTCCGACAGCGGGCGATCGTCGATGAGGACTTCCCCCGAATCGGGGTGCAGGTCTCCCGCGAGCACGCCCAGCAGGGTCGACTTCCCGGCGCCGTTGGGGCCGAGCACCGCCAGCACCTCGCCCGCGTGCAAGGTCAGATCGACGCCGTCGAGCAGCGCCCTCCCGCCGCGCGCGACCTGCACCGCTCGCAGCTCGGCCACGGTCGCGCTCATGCCCAGCCTCCCGCGGATCGCCGGGTGCGGCGCAGGAGCCAGAAGAAGAACGGGCCGCCGATCAGCGAGGTCAGGATTCCCAGGGGCAGATCGGCCATCGGCACGATCGTCCGCGCGTCGAGGTCCGCGAGGGTGAGCAGGAGGGCGCCGCCCAGGGCGCTCGCCACGATCAGCGGACGATGCGCGGGGCCGAGGAGCATCCTCATGAGGTGCGGGACCACCAGCCCCACGAACGAGATGATCCCGGCGAAGGCGACCGCCGCCCCCACCAGCAGCGCGACGAGCACGATCGTCCCGAGGCGGAGCCGTTCGACGTGCACGCCGAGATGCCCTGCGGTGCGCTCGCCGAGCGAGAGCAGATCGAGCCGGTGCGCGATGAGCAGGGCGATCAGGATCCCGATGAGCAGGAGCGGCAGGATCACGGCCGCCTGCGGCCAACGGCTCCCCGCGAGGCTGCCGAGCTGCCAGAACACGATCTGCTCCCGCGACTGGGTGTCGCCGAGGAAGGTGAGCAGGGCGATCGCCGCGCCGGCGACCGCGTTCACGGCGATGCCGGTGAGGATCAGCGTGATGACCTCGGTGCGCCCGCCCGCGCGGCTGAGCGCATAGACGGCGAGGCTGACGCCGAGCCCGGCGAGGAAGGCGAAGGTCGGCACGGTCCACGGGCCCAGCGCGCTCAGGCCGAAGACGATGCACACGCCCGCGCCGACGGCGGCGCCCGAGGATACGCCGACCACGCCCGGCTCGGCAAGAGGGTTCCCGAAGACCGCCTGCATCAGCAGGCCCGCCACGGCCAGCGCCGCACCGACCAGCATCGCCATCACGACGCGCGGGAAGCGGATCGACCACAGGGTCGCCGTCGCGATCTCCTCCGGCTGCGGCAGGGCGGTCGCGCCGAGGGGGCGGAGCAGTGCGCCGAGCACCTCGGCCGGAGCCACGGCGAGCTGGCCGACGCCGGCGGAGAGGATCACCGCCGCGAGGAGCGCGGCGCCGAGTGCGGCGGGCACCAGAACCCGTGCACGGCGGGCGCGCGGCCTCGGTGCGCGCGGCGGGAGGGCCGCCGCCGGGGGCGCCGGGGGAGAAGAGAGCATGGAATCATCTTAGGTTAGGCTTACTTAACCATTGTCGAAGGGTGCGGGTGTGAGGCGAACGACCAGACGGATCGCGGCGACGATCGGAACGGCCTTCCTCGCGCTGGCGCTCGCCGCCTGCGACACCGGAGCCGCGCAGCTCGCGGCACCGGCATCGTCCCGGCCCGCACTTCCGGCCCTCGCCTCATTGACCCCTGTCGAGAACCCGCGGACGGTCGAGGGACCCTCGACCGTCGTGATCGGCGGGCCGACGATGCCGCCGATCACCGCACCGGCGCCGCGGCTTCCCGCCACCGTGCAGTCCGCGGACGGCGGCGGACGCGAGGTGACCGTGCGAGACACGTCCCGCATCGTGGCGCTCTCGCTCAGCGGCACGGTCGCCGAGCTCGTGCACGCGCTCGGGCTCGGCGATCATCTGGTCGGACGCGACGTCTCCACGGACCTGCCGGAGACGGCGGCGCTTCCCGTGGTCACCAAGAAGGGCCACACGATCGATGCGGAGGCCGTTCTCGCGCTGAAGCCCACCCTGATCCTCACCGACGGCTCGATCGGCCCCACCGACGTCGTGCTCCAGCTCGGCGACGCCGGGATCCCGGTCGTCACGATCGATCGGGCGACGGATGCCGAGAGCACCTACCGCGCGATCGGCCAGGTGGCGGCGGCGCTCGGCATCGCCCCGGCCGCCGAGACGGTGAACGGCGCCCTGCGCGCCGCGATCGGGAGCAAGACCGCGGAGATCGCTCGGCTGCTGCCGGACGATCCGTCCCGGCGACCGCGGGTCGTGTTCCTCTACGTGCGCGGCACCGCGGGCGTGTACTACCTGTTCGGCAAGGGGAGCGGAGCGGACAGCCTGATCTCCTCGGTCGGCGCGGTCGACGCCGCATCCGAAGCCGGGTGGGTCGGCGAGCGGCCGCTGACGCCGGAAGCCCTCGTCAAGATCGACCCCGACGTGATCCTCGTCATGACGAAGGGACTGGAGAGCGCGGGCGGCATCGACGGCCTGCTCGCCGCGCAGCCCAGCATCGCCCTGACCACGGCGGGCGAGCACCGGAGGATCATCGATGCCGAGGACACCCGGATCTTCGCGGCGGGAACGCTGCTCCCCGACATCATGGACGGTCTCGCGCGCGCCCTCTACGCACCGGACAGCGGCGCGTCCGGCTAGAGCGGAGCAGCTCGACGCCGTCGTCGCCCGACGGCTTCCCTAGGATGTCGAGCATGCCCGCTGAACTGCCCATCGGCACGCTCCTGGACTCCGACGCCCCCGCCTTCCTGCACGCGTCGCGACTCAACCGTCACACGTTCTGGTGCGGGCAGAGCGGATCCGGCAAGACCTACGCGCTCGGCGTGCTGCTCGAGCAGCTGCTGCTGCACACCCGGCTGCCGCTGGTCGTGTTCGATCCGAACTCGGACTTCGTGTCGCTCGGGAAGGTGCGCGACGACGCACCCGCCGCGGAGGCGGACCTGCTCCGGGAGCGCGATGTGCGCGTCCTGCACTCCGCGCCGGGCCACACGCAGCGGCTGCTCGTGCGCTTCGTCGACCTGGACATCCGCGCGCGGGCGGCGATGCTGCAGCTGGATCCGATCCGCGACGCCGAGGACTACAACCTCATGCTGCGGATCGACACCCAGTACCTCGTCGACGAGGAGGCGCCCGTCGTCGAGTGGCTGCGCTCGACCGGGGACCCCGGCTACGCCCGCATCGCGACGCGGATCGAGAACCTCGGCCTCCCGGACTGGGACATGTGGGCCTGGGACCGCAGGGACGTCACGGACATCGTGGGGGACCGCGCCGACGCCACCGTGGTCGATCTCGGCCACTTCGCGACGCCCGCGCAGATGCAGACCGCGGCCCTCGCCGTGCTCGACGAGCTCTGGGCGCGGCGTCAGGAGCGCGTCGGCCGGCTCATCGTGATCGACGAGGCGCACAACCTCTGCGGTCCCGAGGCGGCGACGCCGCTGCAGCGGCTGCTCACCGACCGCATCGTCCAGATCGCGGCGGAGGGGCGCAAGTACGGACTCTGGCTGCTGCTGTCGACGCAGCGCCCCTCGAAGGTGCACCCGAACGTCATCTCCCAGTGCGACAACCTCGCCCTCATGAAGATGAGCTCCGAGCGCGATCTCGCCGAGCTCGGCGAGGTGTTCGGCTTCGCTCCGCGCGAGATCCTGGAGCGCTCGCCGCGGTTCGCGCAGGGGCAGGCGCTCTTCGCAGGCGGCTTCGCCGCCGAGCCGCAGCTCGTGCAGATGGGGTCCCGGCTCACCCACGAGGGCGGATCCGACGTGCCGATCGCGCTGCGCTGACAGCCTCGGTCCGCCGCGCGGTGCGGAGAGCACGCGCCGGTTTCGCCCGCAGGCGCGACAGCGAGGAAGATGGATCCCATGGGTGAATCGACCTCCTGCGGTCCCGACTGCGCCTGCGGCGCTCCGCCGCGCGACGTGCTCTCCGGCGGTCGCGCGACGCTTCCGCTGCTCGGCGCGCGGGAGGCGGGGGCGGGAGACGCGGCCGGCCGGCATGCGATCGCGCAGGCGCGCATTCCCGCCGGATCCTTCGTCATGGGCGATTCGTCCGGCGATGAGAACCGGGGCGACGGCGAGACGCCCCGACACAGGGTCGCGCTCGAAGCCTTCGAGATCGATGCGACCACGGTCACGAACGCCGACTTCGCCCGTTTCGTCGAGGACACCGGCTACCGCACAGAGGCCGAGACCTTCGGTTTCTCCGCCGTGTTCCACCTGGCCGTGAGCGCCTCCGACGCCGACATCATGGGCCCGGCCGCCGGCACGCCCTGGTGGTACGGCGTGCGCGGCGCGGACTGGGCGCACCCCGGCGGATCCCGCTCGGATCTGGACGCGCTCGCCGACCACCCCGTCGTGCACGTGAGCTGGAACGACGCCCTGGCCTACTGCGCCTGGGCCGGCCGGCGCCTGCCCACCGAGGCGGAGTGGGAGTATGCCGCCCGGGGCGGACTCGACGGCGCGAAGTACCCCTGGGGCGACCAGGAGCCGGACGACGGCGGCTGGCGCACGAACATCTGGCAGGGCTCGTTCCCGCGCGAGAACACCCTCGAGGACGGCTGGCTGACCACCGCTCCCGTGCGCGCCTTCGCCGCCAACGGGTACGGGCTCTTCCAGCCGGTCGGCAACGTGTGGGAGTGGTGCGCGGACTGGTTCGATCCGCGCGCATACGAGCGCTCGGCCGAGGCGGACCCGCGCGGCCCGTCGCTGGGCATGGCGCGCGTGCTGCGCGGCGGCAGCTACCTGTGCCACATCTCCTACTGCAACCGCTACCGCAACTCCGCGCGGAGCTCGAACACGCCCGACTCGTCGATGGGCAACGCCGGATTCCGCACCGTCTCGCTCCGAACGGAGAACGCATGAGCACCAGCCGCTTCCCCCGGCGCGTCTACGACCGCGGCGAGGAGCCGGACGCCCGCTTCACCCTCGCGAATGAGCGCACGTTCCTCGCCTGGATCCGCACCTCCCTCGCACTGCTCGCGGGCGGCGTCGCACTCGAGGCCCTGGGGCTGGGCATGCACCCGGGCTTCCGGCACGCCGCCTCGATCCTGCTCATCGTGGCCGGGCTGCTGACGCCCGTCCAGGCGTGGCTGGGCTGGATGCGCACCGAGCGCTCGCTGCGGGAGTCGACTCCGCTGGGACCGCCGTGGATCGCGATCCCTCTCGCCGTCGTGGTCGTGGCGACCGGAGTGCTCGTGCTGCTCGGGGTGCTGCTGGCGTGACCCGCGAACCCGAGCGGGTCTTCGACCCCGGCCTGCAGCCCGAGCGCACCGCTCTGGCCTGGCGGCGCACGGCGCTCGCGCTCGCCGGGGGATCCGTCGTGATCATGCGGATCCTGCCGTCGGTGATCGGCGGCGCCGCACTCGTGCTCGGATTCGCGGGTCTCGCTCTGGCGCTGATCGTGCTGGTCGGCTCGCACCGGCGCTACCGGCGCCAGCACCGGGCGCTCACCTCGACCGAGCCGGTGGTGCTGCGCTCGGGCTGGCCGGTCGCCGCGCTGACCGGCGCGACGCTGCTCGTCGGCGTGCTCTGCCTGCTATTCGTGCTCGGCCGCGGATGAACGCTTTCGTCGGACGCTGACGGGGACGACGAAGCGCCCCGTGCCGCCCTCCGGAGAGGGCGACCCGGGGCACTGGTGCGCGGGGCGGATCAGACGATCGCGCGGAGGCGTTCGTCGAGGGCGTCGAGCGCCTCCGCCGAGAGCACATCCTTCGCCATGCCGGCGATCGCGGCGAGCGGGAAGGCCCGCGCCATGCCGATCATCGGGTGCGCGCCGATCCCGGGAGCCGCGGCCTCGAGCAGGGCCCTGCTGCGCTGATCGTCCAGGAGGTCGCCCAAGGGGGAATCCCGGGAGAACAGCGCCGGCGCCCCGGATGCGGCCGGCGGATCCGCGGCGAAGGAGGCGGTCCCGGCGGGGATCCCGGATGCTCCGGAGCGGGCGACCTCGCCCAGCCAGGCGAGGCTCGGCTTCGGCGTGCGCGCGAAGGTCTCCCGATCGACCGCGATCAGCCCGAACGTCGGAGCCCAGTGGCCCCACTCGTAGTTGTCGAGCGCCGACCAGTGCAGATAGCCGCGGACGTCGATCCCGTCCTCGACCGCGGCGGCGAGATGCCGGAGGGCCTCGGTCGTGTAGGCGATGCGGCGCTCGTCATCCCCGGTCGCGATGCCGTTCTCCGTCACGAGCAGGGGAAGACCCGTCACCTCGTGTGCATGCCGGAGGGCCAGGCCGAGAGCATCCGGACGATACGCCCATCCGGTGAGCGTGTTGTCCGGGTGCGCCGGATGAGGCACGGGCCCGTGCTCGTTCACCGGCTGGGTCGTGTACGACTGCACGCCGACGAAGTCGTCGCCGCGCGAGGCCTCCAGATAGAGGTCCTCCCACGCCCACGTGGTCTCGCGGAACACCTCCTCGTTCCCCGGGGTCGGGGTGAACGCCTGCTGGGCGATGGTCCAGCCGACCTTCGCGGTGGTGCGCTCGCGCAGCACCGCGGTCGCGACCCGATGCGCCTCGACCATCCGTTCGCCGAGCGCGGGGTCCGGGGTCAACGGCCCGTCATGCGCGAGCGTGAGGCCCTCGCCGTCTCCGGACACGGTCCCGGCGAGGAACTTCTGCATGAGGGCGACCATGTTGGGCTCGTTGATGGTGCACACCCATTCGACGCCGTCGAGGATCGTCGACGCCTTCTCGACGTAGCGGCGCCAGCGATCGAGCGCTTCGTCCCCCATCCAGCCGCCGGCTTCGGCGAACCAGTACGGCGAGGTGAAGTGGTGGAGCGTCACGACCGGCTCGAGTCCGAGTTCGCGGGCGGTGTCGATCATGCGGCGGTAGTGGGCGAGCTCGGCGAGCGACCAGCGGTCGCGCTCCGGCTCGATCCGCGCCCACTCGATGCTGAACCGATAGGCGGTCAACCCGGCTTCGGCCAGCAGACGCATGTCCTCGGGGTAGCGGTGGTAGCTGTCGTCGGCGTCGCCGGAGTATTCGGCGAGGAAGCCGTCGCCCTCCCAGCGCCAGATGTCGCTCGAGGTGTTGTTCCCCTCGACCTGGTGGGCGGCGGTGGAGGCTCCCCAGAGGAACCCTTCCGGTACTCGTGACATGATCCGTCTCCTCTTCTCGTCAGTCGATCGTGATGATGTGCTCGTCGCCGAGGGCGTCGACGCCGGCGCCGATCCGCACGGCGTAGCGCCCTGGTTCGGCGATCCAGGCATGCTCCTCGACCGACCAGTGCTGGAATGCCCGCCGCGGGATCTCGATGGCGATCGGGGTGGCGACCCCCGCCGCGGCACGGACCGTCGCGAAGCCCGCGAGCCAGAGCGCGGGGCGGTCGATCGCGGAGTCGTCCACGCGGGACACGAAGGCCTGGACGACCTGCTTGCCGTTGCGGCCGCCGACGTTGGTCACGGTCGCGGAGATCCGCGCGCCCTCGTCCGAGAGGATGGCCTTCTCGTCGGCGATGCGCCATCGCGTGTATCCGAGTCCCGACCCGAAGGGTGCGACGGGCACGGGGCCGTCGGGGCGTGCCCCCCAGGCGCGGTAGCCGATGTGCAGACCCTCGTCGTAGGCCAGCCTGCCGTCCTGCGGGGTCGTGTTCCACACCGGCACGTCCTCCTGCGCGCGGGCCCAGGTCGTGGTCATCCTGCCGCCCGGTTCCACGGCGCCGCGGAGCACATCGGCGAGGGCGGTGCCGAACTCCTGCCCGGGGAACCAGCTCAGCAGCACCGCCGCCACCTCGTCGATCCACGGCATGAGCACGGGGGCGCCGGAGTTCACGACCACGATCGTGCGGTCGTTGACGGCGGCGATCCGGCGCACGAGGTCGTCCTGACCCTCGGGAAGAGCGAGGGTCGGGCGATCGAAGCCCTCGGACTCGATGCTGTCGCTCGTGCCGACCACGACGATCGCGACGTCCGCGTCCCTGGCGGCGTCGATCGCGCGCTGAAGCTCGGCGGCCGGATCGCCGAAGACGCTCTCGGTGCCGAGGAGGATCATCGCGAACGGGAAGCCCCCGGGCAGGAACGGCACGAGATCGAGCTCGATCCGCACCTGCTGCCCTGCCTCGAGGTCGACCTCGGCGGAGCGGACGGGCGGATGCAGCACCCCGGAGACCAGGTCGTCGGCCAGGGGCGCGATCTCCTCGTCCACCACGGTCTCGCCGTCGATGCGGAGCGTCGCGCGGCCCAGGCCCGCGAACCCGATCCGCTGCGGGCCGGACTGCTCCGCGGTGTAGACGGTGCGGAACTCGAGCCGCTGGGACCGGGCCAGTTCGGGGGCGAAGAGCCAGCCGAAGCGTCCGGAGGGGAACGTCTCGGCGCCGAACTCCTCGCCGGACTCGCCGATGTAGTGCACCTGCGTCCCCGCCTCGCCGTCGGGCGTGGTGAGGGCTCCCCGGGAGAAGGGGCGCAGTTCGGCGACGGGCGGCAGACCCGGTGCCGCGACGGCGCCGGGGAACGCCTCGGCGATGCCGTCCCACGGCGAGTGCTCGACCGCCGGGAACACCATCGCGGAACCGCCGCCCTGACCGCGGCCGTGCTGGGCGTGCTGGCCGATCACCGCGACCTTCGGCGCGCCTTCGAGGGGCAGCGTCCCGTCGTTGCGGATGAGCACCATGCCGTCCGCGGCGGCCTCGCGCAGCAGCTCGGCGATCGCGGGCGCCGTCCATGCCGGGACGTCCTTCGCCGCGGGCGCCCCCTCCAGTGCGCCGATCCTGGCCGCAAGACGCAGCAGGCGCTCGACCTTCTCGTCCAGCGCGGATTCGGGGACCTCGCCGGCCTGCACGGCTGCGATGAGCGCGGCGCCCCACGGGCCGTCCGGACCCGGCATGACGAGGTCCTGCGCGGCGTTGGCGCTCTGCACGGTGTCCTTCACGCCGTTCCAGTCGGAGACCACGACGCCGTCGAAGCCCCACTCGTCCTTCAGCGGGGTGCGCAGCAGATCGTTCGATGCGGCGTGCGCGCCGTTGACCTTGTTGTACGAGGACATGACCATCCAGGCGCCCGCCTGCACGGCCCGCTCGAACGGGGCGAGGTAGAGCTCGCGCAGCGTGCGCTCGTCGACGATGACGTCGACGCTCTCCCGCTCGGTCTCGCTGTCGTTCGCGATGTAGTGCTTGGGCGTGGCCGCGACGCCTTCGGCCTGCAGCGACTCGATGTACGCGGCGGCGATCTCGCCGGTCAGCCACGGGTCCTCGCTGTACGCCTCGAAATGCCGGCCGCCGCGCGGGGAGCGGTGCAGGTTGATCGTCGGGCCCAGCACGACTCCCACGCCCTTCGCACGCGCCTCGGCGGCGATGAGCTTCCCGAGCCGGCGCACGCGATCGAGATCCCAGGCGGCGGCGATCGAGGTGGCGGAGGGGAGGCTCGCGGACGGATCCCGGTCGTCCATCGCGGGTCCGCGGACGCCGGTGGGGCCGTCGGAGACCATGATCGACGCCAGGCCGACGGCCGGTTCGGAGGCGAGGGTCCACGTCGAGGCACCGGTCAGAAGGGTCACCTTCTGCGCGAGGGAGAGCCGGGATACGAGTGCGGGCAGATCGGGGGTCATGCGGTCATCCTTTTCGGGTAGGGGCGGTCGGGGTGTCAGCGTCCGCGGACGGAGGGCGCGGCGAAGAAGGCGAGGCCGTCGCGGCGCCAGAGCGGCTCCTGCGCGGCGAGACGGGGGCGGAGGTCCTCCCACGGGCGAGCGGGGCCCGCGTCCCAGGCGCGCTGGGCGAGCGCGGGCAGGCGGGGGAGGAGCAGGAAGGTCAGGTCGTCGAAGCTCTGAACCGTCTCGCACCAGATGGCCGCTTCGAAGCCGATGATGTCGAGATCCGAGTCCTCGTCGAAGCCGGGGATCCGAGCGGTCGCGACGCTCTCGATCGTGACCGCCGGATAGGTCGGGAGGCCGAGCCGGGAACGCAGGGCCTCTTCCTCCGGCTCCGCGGACGGTTCGGCATAGGGGGCATCGAGGTATGCGACGTCCGTGCGGGACATGATGACCCTGGCGCGCTGCGCGATCATCCGCCGAGGGTCGCCCCCGGCCTCGCCGAACGTCGTCGCGAGCATGTCGATGAGCCGGGGCGGAAGCATGCGGAAGAAGGGGTTCTCTCCGGCGTCGGGGAGGGGGTCCTCGCCGATCCAGAGCTGGACGAGTTCGCCGGGTTCGGCGGCGGAGCGGACCGTCTCCTGCCAGCCGACGGGCTCCTTCCCGTGCGCGCGGACGATCTCCCTGGTACGGGTGACGAACGCGTCGTGCAGCTCCTGCGGCATGCCGAAGGCCTCGTCGCCGCCGATGTGCAGGTACGGGCCCGGTGTGCGGGCGGCGACGGCGCCGATCACCTCGTCCACGAACGCCCAGACCTCGTCCTTGCGCGGGTCGAGGAACTGCGGGGCGAAGTCCTCGGCGGCCATCCGCGCGGTCGCCTCCATCGGGTCCGCGATCACGGGCTGGGCGATGCCGGTGGGCGACAGCTCGGGGTAGGCGGCGATCGCGGCTCCGCTGTGACCGGGCATGTCGATCTCGGGGACGACGGTGATGTGCCGGGCGGACGCATGCGCGACGATCGCGCTGAAGTCCTCCTCCGAGAAGTACGGGGTACCGGGCGGGGTGAGGGCGGGCCGCGAAGGGATCTCGAGGCGCCAGCCCTGCTCGTCGGTCAGGTGCAGGTGCAGCACGTTCATCCGGTACCGCTCGAGCAGGTCGATCACCCGCAGCACCTCCGCGCGGGAGAAGGCGTTGCGGACGACGTCGAAGGAGAGTCCCCGCCAGGCCAGCGCCGGGCCGTCGAGGATCCGCACGGCCGGGATCGAGAGAGCGGACCCCTGACGCGGCGACTGCTCCGCGAGGGCGCGGAACACCGTCGTCGCGTGATGCAGGCCGGCCGCCCCGCTGCCGACGAGGCCCGCGCCGTCCGGGTCGACGAGGACCGAGAACCGTTCGGTGTCGAGGGGCGACCCGTCCGGGCTCACGCCGCGAGCAGGCGGGATCGCGGCGATCCCCTCGTCGGAGGGCTCCACGAGGAGATGGATCCCTCCGGGCGCCGACGCTCCCGTGCGCGGTGCGCTCGGCCGCACGCCGGTCGCCGCGTGCAGGCTCTCGACGAGGAGATCCGCGAGCGGGAGGAGGTCGGGGGAGGCCACGGTCACGGGGGCGCCGTCGGACAGCGAGAGGATCCCGTCGCGCTCCTCGGCGAGGCGCGGTGCGGGCAGGAGCAGGGCGGCGGGATGGTTCATCGAGATGTCCTCTGGTCAGGCGGGTTCAGCGCACGGTGCGGATGGGGAGGACCGCGAGAGCGCCGGCGATGCCGATCGCTCCGACGACCAGGAACAGCGGCCCGTAGCCGAGCGACATCACGAGGAAGCCGGCCGCGGCGGGGGCGATCGTGCCGGGGAGCGTCGCCGCGAGGTTCAGCACGCCCAGATCCTTGCCGTAGGCCTCGGGGTCGGGGAGCACCGTGGCCATGAGGGCCTGGTCGACGGCGACGAAGGCGCCGAAGCCGATCGTCACGATGACGGATTGCAGGATGAGGCCCGTGACGGTCGGGACGAGGAACGGGATCGCGGCGCCGAGGGCGATGAGCAGGCCCGCGACGAGGACGATGGGCTTGCGGCGGCCGATGCGGTCCGAGAGGGGGCCGGAGACGGCGGTCGCGATGAGCAGCCCGGGGAGGGCGATCAGGCTCAGCAGCGGGACGAGGGCGGTCGCCTCGGACAGGGTGAGACCGATGTAGTCCTGCGCGATGTAGAGCGAGTACGTCGAGGTCATGTAGTACCCGCCGAAGAGCAGGATCCGGCCCGTGAACCCCCAGAAGAAGTCCGGGTGGCGGACCGGGTTCACCCAGAACGCCGAGAGGAACGCGCCGATCGAGAACGGTCGGCGCGGCTCGCCGCGGTTGTCGCGGCCGCGCACCAGGAGCGTGAAGAGCAGGATGAGCACCACGACGAGTCCCGTGACGGTGGCATATCCGAGCGGGATCCGGCGGACGAAGAAGGAGCCGAGGATCGGTCCGATCACGGCGCCGAGCAGCACCCCGAGCCCGACGAACGTCGAGTAGCGGCCGCGGAAACGCTCCGGCACCCGGTCCGGCAGCAGGGCCGAGAACGGGCCCTGCCACGCGTTGAACCCGAACTGCACCACGAGCATGCAGACCGTGAGGGCCGCCAGGTTCGGCGCGAGGCCGGCGGTGAGCAGGCCGACCGTGCCGATCGCGGCGCCGGTCAGCATCCAGGGGTGCCGGGATCCCCATCGCGAACGCGTGCGATCGGACAGCACGCCGAAGACCGGCTGCGCGAGCATCGCCGCGATCGCGGACAGGGAGTTGATCAGCGCGAGGTGCTGGACCTTGGCGGCGGGGTCGAACCCCTGCACCTGGATCGCCATGAAGAAGCCCGCGACGCCGTAGGCGATCGGGGCGGCCGCGGCGGCGAACGGCGCGAGGCGGAACAGGCGGCGCAGGTCGACGGGCAGCTTGTCCGTTGACAGGCGGGGGTCGCGCTCGATCGTGGGCGAGGGGGCGTCAGCGTTGGTGGACATCGATGTCTCCAGGGCGAAAGGACTCGGGGATCCTGATTCCGGGAGCATCGTCACTCTCGGACAGTGTCACCACCGTAGTGGTAAGTATTCGGATCTGCAAGACTCGATCGATCATGGAGAACGAGACGAAGGCGCGCGGCAGCTACCGCACGGGACGCGAACGGGTCGAACGGATCCTGGACGCGGCGCACGAGCTGTTCATCGCGCAGGGCTACCGGGCGACCTCGCTGCGGGACATCGCGCGCGCGGCCGGCGTCTCGCACCCCGCCGTGCTGCGCTACTTCTCGTCCCGCGGTGAGATCCTCACGGCCCTGATCGCCCGTCTGGACGCCGAGAGCGCGGCGCGCTGGGAGCGTCGCGGGGCAGAGGGCGAGGAGGTCATGTCGGCGTCGGCGATCGCGCGGGCGGGGCAGGCCGTGCCCGGCTGGATCGAGCTGTTCACCGCGCTGCTCGGAGAGGGCACGAGCCCGACGCACCCGGGGCACGCGCTCATGCTGGAGCGCCGTCGCGCCGGCATCGCTCTCGCGGTGGATTCCTACACGGCTCTGGGATCGACCGCGGCGCAGCGCGAGCGGGAGCTGCGATTGCTCGTCGCGGGGTGGGAGGGGCTGCAGATCCTCTGGCTCTACTTCCCGGGCGAGATCGATCTCGTGGGTCAGCTCGCACGGCACGAGAGCGATCTCCCCGCCACCGCCGCCGCGGAACCCGTCGTCCCCGCCGAGGCCTCCCCGCGGGCCGCGGACGACGGCGAGGTCATCGCCGCGGCCGCGCGACAGTACGCCGCGCACGGTTACTACGAGACCTCGATGCAAGCCGTCGCCGACGATGCGGGGATCACCCGTGCCGCGCTCATCCACACCGCGCCGACGAAGCGCGCGCTCCTCGACGCCGTGCTCTCCGGGCTCTTCGGCGCGCCCGCGGATCATGCCGAGGTGCTCGGGCTCACCGCCCGGCCGAGGTGGGTCACCGCGGCCGAGGTGGTCCTGATCTGCGAGGCGACCGTGCCGTCCCACCCGGCGCACGTGTTCTTCCGCGAGCGCCTCTCCGCCGCCCGGGCATCGGTCGAAGGCATGCTCGCGGACGAGGGCGTGCGCGACCCCGCGATCGAGGCCGACTGGGTCGTCGGATCCTGCCTCGGGATCCTCATCGCCTGGCTCTACGAGCCGGAGCTCGTGGATCCATCGTCGCTGCTGCAGGGGATCCTCAGCCGCGTGCGCTCCGGCGCCCGGCGCTGACCGCCTCCCGCGCGGGTGCCGGCGGGTCAGCGCGCCGAGAGGATCGCGCTCGCGTCGAACACCACGGAGTCCGGCGTGTAGGTCCCGTCGAGCTGGAACAGCAGGTACCGGGCGGCGCTCCCCAGGTACTCGTGTCCGCACCCGGCCGCGGTCTCGACGGCGTCGCGGTGCGGGCGGACGCGGTCGAGATCGAGGAAGGTCAGGGCGTTCGCCGCCTCGAGCCGGGACCACACGCTGTCGTGGTCCCGCAGGATCCCGGCGAGCACGCGGTACGCGGCCTCGTCGCCGGCGATCCGGGCGAGCGCCTCGGCGGCGGGGATCACGACGGACGGGTCCGGATCCTCGAGGACTCGCCGCAGGGCCACGGCCGCCGGCCCCGGGGCCGGATCCGGAGCGAGGGCGAGCAGGCCGATCGCGCCCCAGCGCCGCACCGTCGGATCCGGATCCCGCAGCGCGGCGAGGAAGTCCTCGACGGCCGAGGCGTCCCGATCCGCGCCGCGGTCGGCGAGCGCGAGCACGCGTTCGAGCGGATACGCGCCCGGTGCGCGGCTCTCGTCCCAGCCCCGCGCGGGCGAGTCCTCGGCGAGGAACCCGTTGTCGTGCACGGCGAGGATGTGCGCGCGCAGCGCGGTGCGCAGCTCCTGCTCCACCTCCGCATGCGCCGCGGATCCGGCGAGGTTCACGACCTCGTGCGGGTCGCTCTCGAGGTCGTACAGCTCCGCCCCCGGGGCGGGGCGCCACCAGCGCTCCTGCGCGGCGTCGAGCCGGCCGTCCAGATGCGCCCGCTCCCACGCGCGGTAGCCCGCGGCGTTCCACGCGAACGCCTGATGCTGCAGATGCGGGCGGTGCGGCGTGTAGTTGCGGATGTAGCGGTACCGCCCGCTGCGCACCGTGCGCGCCAGCTGGTAGCGCTCGTCCATGCGGTTGCGCGCGCTGTACGCATGAGCGGGCAGGGTGCGGGTGAGGGGCTCGGCGCCCATGTGCGCGGGAGCGTCGAGCCCGGCGAGACCCAGCAGGGTGGGGGCGATCGCGAGCGTCGACACCGGTGAGGGGACGCGCGTGCCGGGGGCGCCCAGAGGCGCGCCGAGTCGCTGCGGGGTCGCGATCACGAGGGGCACGTGCACGCCCTCCTCGTAGAGGAATCTCTTGCTGCGCGGCATGACCCCGCCGTGGTCGGAGGTCAGCAGGACGATCGTGTCCTCGGCGAGCCCGTCCTCCTCGAGCTGGGCGAGGAGGCCCGCGACGAACGCGTCGTAGGCGGCGACCGCGGAGTAGTAGACGGAGAAGTCGCGGCGCACCGCGGGGTCGTCCGGCAGATAGGGCGGGACCTCGATGGCGTCGAGGGGGATCGCGGGAGGGAAGGGCTTCCGGTCCATCTGGGCGAGGAACGGCGCGAGCGCCGCCATGAACGGCGAGTCCTCGTCGAACACCGCGGATTCGTGCGAGGCGTCGAAGTTGAACACCGCGACGAACGGCGCGCCCTCTGGACGGTTGCGCCAGTGCGCCGTCGCCGAGCTCTCCGCCCAGATCGCGTCGGGGTCGAAGGAGGCGTTGTAGTCGGTCTTGGCGTTGTTGGTGCAGTAGTAGCCGGCGTCCCGGAAGAGCTCCGGATAGGTGGTCATCCAGTCCGGCACCGACGCCGAGGACCGCATCCGGTCGGCGGGGGAGTGGCTCTCGGGAGCGATGCCGGTGAGCAGGCCGAACCGCGAAGGGGCGCACACCGGGGCGGGCGAGCTCGCCGCCGTGAAGACGACGCCGCGCTCCGCGAGCGCGTCGATCGCGGGGGTCGCGGCGAGCCGGTCGCCGTAGCAGCCGAACCACGGCGGGCAGTCCTCCGAGACGATCCAGAGCACATTGGGGCGCTTATCCGAGTCCACGTCGACCTCTTTCTAACTACCGAGTACTCAGTAGTTATAACAGAGAGGATGAGAACAGCCAACCGTGCCGTGATCCGCGGGGCGCGCCGCGGGAGGTCAGTCCCGCGTGAGCGGGGCGACGGCCGCATCGAAGGCGGCGATGAGGTCGAAGCCCGGGCGCAGCAGGTACTGCAGCTGCAGTCCGTCCATGAGGGCGATGACCTGCGACGCCGCGTCCTCGGCGTCGAGGTCCTGGGCGAGCCGCCCGGCGCGGACGTCGCGGCGCAGATAGTCCCTGAACTGCACGACCGCCCCGCGGTAGCGCCGCAGGAAGTAGTCGTGGGCGGGATGCTCGGGATCCGTCGCCTCTGCGGCGAGGGTCACGAAGAGCCGCATGAATCCAGGGCGTTCCAGGTTCCGGCGCAGGATGTGGCGGCAGGACTCGAGGGTCCCGCCGCTCGCGTACGCGGCGTCGAGGGCCTCCTGATCCGCCTCGTTGCGGCGCTCGAGGGCGGCGAGCAGCAGGTCCTCCTTCGTGGGGAAATAGTGCAGCAGCCCCTGGATGGTGAGCCCGATCTCGTCGGCGACGGTCTTCAGGGATCCCTGTCGGTAGCCCTGGCGCCCGAACACGGCGACGGCCGCGTCCAGGATCTGCGCCCGGCGCTCCTCGGGGTTGAGGCGGGCTGCCCTGGTGCGCCGGGTCGGCGTCGACTGATCCGTCATGTCCTGATCGTATCGATTTCGGCGGAGATCTTGCGCTATCGACTGAGTACTCGGTAAATATGGAGGACCCGCCAGAGAAAGGCCACACCGCCGTGGACGAAAACCGCACCGATGCCGCACCCCTCGATCCGATGGCCGCGACGGCCTCCGTGACGGCCCGAGATCCGCAGCCGCCTGCGGCGCCCGAGAGGCTCGTCACGGCCGGCTTCCAGACATCGCTGTTCTTCGCCTTCCTCGGCACCTGGACGGCGCTGCTTCCCGCCACCGGCATCACGCTCGCGCTCAAGGTGAACCAGATCGATCCGGCAGGCAAGGCTACGAGTCTCTCGCTCGTCCTGGGGGTCGGCGCATTCGTCGCCCTCGTCGCGCAGAACATCTTCGGCGCCCTGAGCGATCGGACCTCGAGCCGCTTCGGCATGCGCCGCCCGTGGATCCTGGGCGGGATGGTGACGGGGGCGGCGAGCCTCATCGGGCTCGCCTTCGCCTCGAACATCCCGATGCTGGTCGGCGCGTGGGCGCTCACCCAGCTGACGTTCAACATCCTGCTCGCCGGCCTCAACCCCGTCATCCCCGACCAGGTGCCGCGGCGCCAGCTCGGCCGGGTCTCCGGTCTCATCGGGATCACCCAGGTCCTCGCCGGCGTCGCCGGTGCGTTCCTCGCGCAGGCGTTCCTGCCCAATCTCACCGCCGCGATCCTCATCCCCGGCATCGCGCTGCTCGTGCTCGTGACCGTGTTCCTCTTCGTGCTCAAGGACCGCCGGCTGCGTCGCGAGGACGTCGCCCCCTTCGACCTGCTGCTGTTCCTGAAGGCGTTCTGGACGAGCCCGCGCAAGGCCCCCGACTTCGCCCTCGCCTGGGTCTCGCGCCTGCTCGTGACATTCGGCAACACGACCCTCGCCAACTACCAGCTCTACTTCCTGCTCGATCGCTTCGGGTTCACCCAGGCGAACGTCGGGCCGGCCGTGCTCCTGCTCACGCTCATCGGCGCCGCGACGACCATCCCCACGAGCATCCTGCTCGGACGGCTGTCCGATCGGCTCGGGCGACGCAAGATGTTCGTGCTGATCTCGGCGATCGTCGTCGCGATCGCGCACGTCGTCGCCGCGATGGCGCCCTCGTTCGCGGTGTTCGTGATCGCCGCGGTCGTCGCCGGACTCGCGCTCGGCGCGTATCTGGCGGTCGATCAGGCGCTCATCGCCGAGGTGCTGCCCTCCCGCGGCGACGTCGCGAAGGACATGGGCGTGCTGCATCTCGCGAACGTGCTGCCGCAGACGCTCGTCCCGGTCACGGCGCCGCTGTTCCTGATGATCGGCGGCGGCGACAACTACGCGGCGCTCTTCATCGGGGGCGCGATCATCGCGATCATCGGAGCGGTCGTCAACCAGTTCATCCGATCCGTGCGCTGACGGAGACGGCGAAGCGGCCCGTCCCCGGAGGGACGGGCCGCTTCGCCGACCGAGCGGGCGGTGCGGCGGATCAGGCGGTGAGCTCGAGCCGGCGGGCTTCGAGTTCGTCGGCGACCTTCCTGACATCGCGCGGGTAGGTGCGGTACAGGATCCCCAGCACGGCCGCGTTGACGAGCATGAGGATCACGAGCACCCAGAGGAACACGGCCTGCAGGCCGAGCGCGTTCGCGAGGAAGCCGGCACCGATCGAGAACACGGCCCAGCCGATCGCCTCGAAGATCGTGATCATGATCGCGAAGGCCTGGCCGCGCAGCTCGGGCAGGGTGATCGCCATGATGATCGGCCGGTTCACGCCAGGGTTCATGCCCTGCGCGATGCCCATGAGCCCCCAGATCAGCGCGTAGACGCCGATGCCGGTGTAGGCGAACTGGGTGCCGAAGAACGCGACGACCGCGAACAGCACCTGTGCGGCCTGGATGTAGGCGACACGGCCGCGCCGCGGGGCGCGACGGTCGAGGACGCCGACGAGGAAGCCTCCGCCGAGCGTGCCGAGGAAGTAGCCGATGCCGAAGGGAAGCGCCGCGATCGCGGCGGTGGCGTTGTCGAACCCGCGCACCGTGACGAGGAACTGGATGCCGAACACGCCGATCAGCAGGTGTCCGGAGAGCAGGCGGGAGACCATCATCACGACATAGGAGGGGACCCGGAACAGCGACATCACGCTGCGGAAGGTGGGCTTCACCTCGGCGCGCTTCTCGGCATCGAGGCCGGCGAGCTGCTTCTCCGCGGCGCCGACGCCCGGATCCTTGAAGAGCGCGAGGATCGCGGCGCCGGCGAGGATGCAGACGCCGCCGAGCGCCCACATGCCCCAGCGCCAGCCGTCGGCAAAGTGCGAGAGCTGCGCGATGAGCGGGCTGAGGACCGCTCCGATGCCCGCGGCGGCGCCGTAGAAGATGCCGACGGCGCGGGCGCGGTTCTTGTCGTCGAAGAGGTCCGAGACCACGGCGTTCGCGATGGGCTGCGCACCGATGAGCGCGGCGGCCATCAGCGTGTTGAAGATCAGGAGGGCGAGGAAGTCGCTCGAGAAGCCCGCGGCGATGCCGAACACTCCGGCCAGGGCGGTGCTGAGCGCCAGAGCCGTGCGGCGTGACGTCCGGCCGGAGATCCAGACCCAGGCGGGTCCGAACGGCACCGAGATGATCTTCCCCGCGGCCGCGAGCAGGCCCAGATGGCCGTTGTCGAGACCGAGGGCCTTCGCGATCGTCGGGAACAGCGTCGTGGTCAGGCCGCCCTCGGTGCCGTCGACCACGAGCATGCCGGTCAGGGTGAAGAGGTTGCGCCAGCGGTGCGGCACATGCGCCGCCTTCTCGGCGCGGATGACCGAGGTGGGCGTGCCCGCCGGCGGCGCGAGGGGAGGGGCGGATTCGGGTGCGGACATGGGGGTCTCCTGGATCATCGTCGATCGTCGAGCGGGCTGGGGTGAGGGGTGGAACGGTGAGAGATGGAACGTGAGGGATGGAACGTGAGGGATGGAACGGTGAGGGGTCAGAGGGCGGAGAGGTCCTGGGCGACGCCGCGCAGCAGCGCCGGGGGCAGGGCGATCATCGCCGCGAGCTGGTAGAGCGAGGTGCTGCCGAGCATGCCGAGCGTCTCGGTGTGCACGAGCTGCGGCACCGCGCCCCGCAGCACCTCGAGCGCGAGCGGATGCGAGAGCAGCTCGGGCAGCGGCGTGCCGAGGCCGAACCGTCCGGCCGGGAAGTCGTCGAGCGGCGGGAGCGGCTGGGCCGCGGCCGTCGCGAGGGCGGCCTGCGCGGCGACGAGCAGATGCTCCTCGCCGGGTTCCGCGTCCGCGGGGATCCCGAGCCGGGCGTACTGGCTCTCCGGGGCGTCGTTCTCCTGCAGGAGCCGGGCGAGCAGGCGCAGCATCCGCAGCTCCTGCGCGGGATCGTCGAGCGGTCGCAGCTGCTGCGGATCCTCCTGCAGGTCGAACAGCAGCGTGCCGTGCAGGAACGGGCTCACCATCGCGGAGCCGCGCAGCCGCAGCGGGCGCACGCCCTTCATGAACGGGAACGGCTCGGCGAGCTCGGCGCCCGCGAACTCGGCGGGCGCGAACCGTCCGCGCATGTGCGTCGGCATGAGCGTGTACTCCTCGAGCGGTGCGTTCTGCGGCGTCGCGCATGCGCGCATGTAGACGTAGCGCCCGTCCGTGACGTTGACATGCCCTCCGTGGATGCCGAAGAGCGCGCCCTCGTGGACCCTCGCGGGGGAGGCGTCCTCATTCTCCTGGGACTCGGATCCGCCGGGGCGGAGCGCGATCCCGAGCATGTCCTCGGTCGGCGCGACGTCGAAGAGGTCGAGCAGGGTGGGCGCGATGTCGATGGTCTGCACCAGATCGTCGTTGCGGGTGCCGGCCAGGCCCGTGCGCGGGTCCCAGAGGAAGGCGGGGAGGTGCACGAGCTCCTCGAACCAGGGCTGCACGCTCTTCGCCCACCAGCCGTGCTCGCCGAGGAGGAAGCCGTGGTCGGTGTTCACGAGCAGCAGGGTGTCCTCCCACATGTCGTGCTCGTCCATGAAGTCCAGCACCCGGCCCAGCGACCGGTCGCACATCGAGACGAGCGCCTTGTACTCGTAGCGGGCGTGCTCGACCTGATCCTCGGGCTCGGTGACCTTCGCGTACGGCGGCCAGTCGAACTCGGGGCCCTCATAGCGATGCGGGTAGAGCCGGCGGTACTCCTCGTACGTGAAGAACGGCTCGTGCGGATCGAAGCACTCGATCTGCAGGAACCACTTGTCCGCATCCGCGTTCGTGGCGAGGAACTCCAGGCCCGCGTCGAAGGTGCGGGTCTGCGGATGCTCGCTCTCGCGCGCGAGATATCCGCGGTTGATCGCGTCCTGGCGCTGCAGGCGGTCCTTGAAGCCGGTCGACGGACCCATCGCCGCCACATCGGCCTTCCAGGTGTCGCCCTCCTGACCGCGGAAGAACTCCCAGGTCGTGTAGCGCGTGTGATAGGTCGCGCCGCCGTCCTCCCAGTAGTGCGGATGATCGCTCGCGAGGTGCGTGTGCACGCCCGCCTTGCCGAGCATCTCCGGCATCGAGTCGTCCCAGGGCTCGAGCGGGCCCCAGGAACGGTGCAGGAAGTTGTGCCGCCCGGTGTGCAGCTCGCGCCGGGCGGGCATGCACGGCATGGATCCGGCGTAGAAGCGGTCGAAGGTCACGGTCCGCTCGGCGAGACGGCGGAAGTTCGGGGCGTGGATCTCGTCCGAGCCGTAGGGCGGCAGCAGGTGGCGGTTCAGGCTGTCGAACATGACCATGATCGCGCGCATCAGCGGGTCGCTCCGCTCGCGGACGTCTCGGACGTCTCGGGGGCGGTCCGGTGCGACGACCCCTGGTGCGAGGAGGCGGGCGCGGATCCGATCACGCCGTCGAGCAGGTCGCGGCGCAGTTCGCGCAGCATGTCCATGTAGCCGTCGATCGCCGCCATGCCGTAGACGTGCAGGCGCTCGTTGAGCGCGGCGGCGAACTCGTAGTCGAACTCCACGTCGGGGGCGACCTGCAGGGTGCGATCACGGAGGCGGAAGCGCGCGACCTGCTCCTCGCGGGCGGTGAGCTCGGTCTCGATGAGGTCGATGAGCTGTTCCCTGGTCATGAACCCCGCGAAGCTGAGGCGCGCGCCGAACTCCGGATCCTGGAAGCGGCTCGGCGGGCTGTAGGGACCGGTGAGCCAGTCGAGCAGGACGGTCATGCCCTCGGGGGTGACCCGGTAGATCTTCGCGTCCTGGGCGCCGGGGCGGTCGTCGACCGTGAAGACGACCCATCCGCGCTCGACCATGCCGGCGAGCGAGCGGTACACCTGGCTCATCGTCGTGTTCGAGCGCAGGAAGCGTCCGTGCGTATCGAGGTAGCGCTTGATCTCGTAGCCGGTGGACGGCTTCTCGCCGATCAGGCCGAGGAGGAGGTGTTCGAGCTTCATTGATCCAACCTATGACTCTTGTGTCATCCTCGCGATGACAGACCGAGGATGACACAAGAGTCATGGGTGCGTCAAGAGCCGACCTCCGCGACGGCGCAGAGGTCCGGGGCGTACGGTGGCGAGGTGGAGACTCTCGACCCGCTGCCCGACCATCCCGCCCCCGACAACCCGCAGGGCAAGCTCGTGCTGCTGCGGCACGGCGAGACCGAATGGTCGCGCAGCGGCCGGCACACCGGCCGCACCGACATCCCGCTCACCCCGCGCGGCGAGGAGCTGGCCCGCCTGGCCGGAGCGCTCGTCACCGGATACGACTTCCGTCTCGTCCTGTCCTCGCCGCTGCAGCGCGCCCGCCGCACGGCGGAGCTCGCGGGGCTGCAGGCCGACGTCGATCCGCTCCTCGTGGAGTGGGACTACGGCGGGTTCGAGGGGCGCACGACCAAGGACATCCGCGCGGAGCTCGGCTACAACTGGAGCGCGTTCACGCACGGCGTGATCCGCGGGGAGACGCCGGGGGAGACCGTCGAGGAGGTCGCCGCGCGCGCCTCGCGCGTGCTCACCCGGGTGCTGCCCGCGATGGTCGAAGGCGATGTCGCGCTCATCGCGCACGGCCACTACCTGCGGATCCTGACCGCGGTGTTCCTGCGTCAGGCGCCGAGGTTCGGGGCCGCGATCACGCTGGACGCCGGATCCGTTTCCGTGCTCGGCTTCACCCGCGAGCAGCCCGCGATCCTGGCGTGGAACCACGGTCCGCAGCTGCCTCTGGTGCCGTCCGAGTCCTGAGAGGAGTCCGACGGCCTCTTCCCTCATTCGAAGATATGTTCTACAATGGGGTATGGCCATCTTCGATCCGCACCTCGTCCGCAGTGACGAGATCGTGGATCGGTGCCGCGAGATCGACCGACGGATCGCCGCCCTCGAGGCGGAGAAGTCGGCCCTGCTCGGAGCGCGGGTGCAGCTGCTCCTCGACGAGGTTCCCCCCGGTGCCGACGGGTTCGAGAGCGCTGAGCGGTCGATGTTCGCGGAGGTCTCCGCGGGCCTGCGCATCTCCCGGGCGGCGGCGGTTCGAGCGCTCGCGACGGGATGGTCTCTCAACGACCGTTTCCCGATGACGAGGGCCGCGCTCGCCGCCGGCGAGATCTCGCTGCGGCATGCTGTCGTGATCGTGCAGGCGGCGGCGCCGCTCGATATCGCGGATGTCGACGCGCACCACCGGTACGAGGGGCTCGTGGTCCCCTGCGCGGTGGCGGAGACGGCGCCGCGTGCGGAGGCTTTCGCGAGGTCCGCGGCCGCCGCGGTCGCCCCGCAGAGCACGACCGAGAGGCATCGCCGTGCCCGCGCTGATCGGCAGGTGCGGGTCACCGACGTCGACGACGGGATGGCCTGGTTGGAGATCCTGATGCCTTCGCCGCTCGCGCACGCCGCCCAAGATCGACTGACGGCGATCGCCCGGCAGCTCCGGCTGACCGGCGACGCCGAGGCCGGCGGTGCGTTCCAGGGGCCGCACGCTCCTCAGGCCGGCCAAGAACTCAGCGACGACGACCGGCGACGGTTGGCGCTGTTCGCGTCCATGGCGGAAGACCTCCAGGAACCGGCCCGTGATACTCGGTCTCTCGATGAGATGCGCGCCGACATCGCGACGGATCTGCTGCTCGCCTCCGACACCGATCTGATGCCCGAGAGCGGTATCGACAGCATCCGCGCCACCGTGCAGGTCACGATCGCCGCACCGACCCTGACCGGAGCCGACGACCGGCCCGCCGAGCTCGACGGGCATGGTCCGATCGATGTGGACCTCACCCGGCGCCTCGCGGCGACGGCCGACGTGTGGGACCGGCTCTTCCTCGACGCTCGCGGGATGCTCACCCGCACCGACACCTACGCCCCCACGGAGCGGATGCGACGATTCCTGCGAGCCAGGGATCAGCGCTGCCGGTTCCCGGGGTGCCGGATGCCGGCCCGTTCCTGCGACCTGGACCATAACCACGACCACGCCAAGGGCGGCCCCACCGATCTCGGCAATCTGTCCTGCCTGTGCCGCGGACATCATGCGCTGAAACACCCCGACCTCGACGATCGCTGGCGATGGCACGCCATCCCGCAGCCTGGCGGCATCATCGAATGGATCAGCCCGGACGGCCGCACCTACATCGACGAGCCCCCACGGCGCGTCCAATTCGTCTGAGCAGCTTCCGCACTTCTCCCGTCAGGGCTTCTCCTTCAGGTTGTCGGGCGCGGGGATCTCCTCCGGGCGGTAGCGCGGCAGGCGCGAGGCGGGGAGGGCGGCGATCGCGCTGATGCCGGCGAGCACGAGGAAGCCGAGCCGCAGGGTGCGCAGGCGCTGCTCCTCGTTGATCGCCACCGCTGCGTCGATCTGCGCGGGGGTCGCGTCGGTCTCCTCGAACTTGGCCTTCAGGGCGTCGTTGCTGAGGAAGTTCACCTGATCCAGGTCGACCTGCGTCATGATCTCCGGCGGCAGATCCTTGTGCGCGGCGACGGCCTGCGTGAAACCCATGCTGAGCAGGGTCACCAGCAGCGCCCCCATGACCGCCGTGCCCACGGCGCTCGCGAGGTTCTGCGTCGTGCCGCGGATGGATCCGACATCGCCGGCGAGGGTCTTCGGCGCCGCGGTGACGAGCACGTTGAACACGAGCGTGACGAGCGATCCCTGGCCGATGCCGAAGACGACGAGGCCGAGGATCGTCGGGAACGTCTCCCAGTTGTTCGTGACGACGATGGACAGCCAGATCAGGGCGAGGGTGGTCAGGGTGAACGAGAACAGCGCGATCGTGCGCGGGGCGAAGCGCTTGTAGAACCGCACGATGAGGGTGGCGGTCACGAACACGGTGAGGTTGAACGGCATCATCGCGAGAGAGGTGTCGAACGGCGTCCGCCCCTGCACCACCTGGATGTAGGTCGGCACGGTGAAGTTCACCGCGGCCTCCATCGCCACGATGATGAACATCGCGTAGACTGCGGCGCGCTCGGAGCGCTTGCCGAGCACGCTCAGGTCCACGAGCGGCACCTTGCCCAGGCGCATGCGCCGTCGGGTCCACAGGAAGAAAGCCTGGCCGAACATCACGCCGACCACGACGAACAGCGGGGCGGGGGAGAGGCCGAGCACCGAGAACGGGGCTCCGGGCTCGGCGAGCAGGATGCCCCACGCGTTGAGGTTGTTGAAGCCCAGCGTGAGCAGCACGACCGCGGCGCCGATCAGCGCCGATGCCACGAGGTCGATCCGGATCGCGGGGTTGCCGCGATCGCCGCGCAGTCCGAAGCTCAGCGCGAACACGGCGATCGCGAGCGCGAGAGTGATGAAGAAGACCGGACGCCAGCCGACGAACGTGCCCAGCGTGCCGCCGATGAGGAATGCGCTGATGCCGGAGAACGCGCGGGCGGAGCCGAGCGACCCCACCGCGGTCGCCTGCTGCGCGCCGCGATAGTTCTCCGCGATGAGCGCGACGAGCGAGGGCACGATGATGGCGGCGGATGCGCCCGCGAGAACCTGCCCGCCGATCGCCCAGCCGATCGAGGTCGCCGTGATCATCAGGACGCTGCTGAGCGCGAACACGGCCACCACGATGCGGAAGATGAGCACCCAGCCGACCCTCTGACCGAGCTTGGCGCCGGTCATCACGAGCGCGGCGACCGCGAGCCCGTACACGACGATGGTCGAGCTGGCCGTGGTCGGCGGCACGCCGAAGTCCTCGACCATCCCGCCCAGCGAGATCGGCAGGGCTGCGACGTTGAAGGACATCAGCACCTGGGCGAGGAAGAGCCCGATCATGGGCGCCCAGGAGCGTCGCTCCTCGACGGGCGGGGTGACGGGGGAGGTGACATCGGTCATGAGGACTCCTTCACAGCGGTCGGATCCGTCAGGCGCCGGGGGCGTGGGTGCCACGAGGTGCGGAGGCGAAGAGGTTGAGGCCGAGAGCGCGGGAGAGGAACGCGCACGCGCGCTGACCTCGCACGCTGTTGCCGGCCTCGTCGAGGCGGGGGGAGAAGGCGCCGATGGCGCCTTTACCGGGGGCGATCGCCACGATGCCGCCGGAGACGCCGGACTTCGCCGGCAGACCGATCTCGAACAGCCACTCGCCGCTGCGCTCGTACATGCCGCACGATGCGAGGAGGGCGAGGGTGTCACGCGCGGTGTCCGCCGAGACGACGCGCTCGCCCGTGAGCGGGTTCACGCCGCCGTCGGCGAGCGTCGCCCCCATCGCCGCGAGATCCTGGGCGGTCACGGCGAGCGAGCACTGCCGCGTGTAGATGTCGACGGCCTCGTCCGGCGCGATCGCGAGCCGATCGTAGCTCTGCAGCAGGCGCGCGAGGGCGTGGTTGCGGTGGTTCGTGAACGATTCCGACCGGTACACCTCGCCGTCCAGGGCGAGCGGTCGTCCGGCGAACCGGCTGAGCCCGTCGCGGATCCGCTGCCAGCGCTCCTCGGCGTGCGCGCCGGGCACGAGCGCGGTCGTCGCGATCGCACCCGCGTTGACCATCGGATTCATCGGGCTGCCGTCGTTCAGCTCGACGGCCACGACCGAGTTGAACGCGAGTCCCGTGTTGTTCACGCCGACGGTCTCGCGGATCGTGTCGTGCCCGATCTCGTCCGCGGCCAGGGCGAAGACGAAGGCCTTCGAGATCGACTGCACGGAGAAGGCGACGCCGACCTCGCCCGCCGCATGCGCACCGCCGTCGACGTCCACCACCGAGAGACCGAACCAGGCCGGATCCGCCTCCGCGAGGATGGGGATGTAGTCGGCGACGGCCCCGTCGTCGTGGCCGGAGTAGCGTGCATGCGCAGCGGCGACGAGTTCGTCGATCCGCGCGGTGTGCGGGAGCGCGCCGGTGAAGCTGAGTTGCGGGACATCGTTCACGGCGGCCTGGAACACGTCGTCTCCTCTGACGGCACCAGTATTCCGCAGAGCGCCGTCCGGCGACAGAGGGCGCCCGCACACCGACGCCCGGGAAACGCCCTGGTGGGAAGGGCGTTCGGCGATCGCGCCTCAGTCGCCGAACGCGTCCGGCGCGGTCTGCGGCGGCGCCGGCGGCACCGGGATGGCCCCGGTGTGGCCCTGGCTCTCGTAGTCCGGGCGGGGCGGCTGCCGGCGCTGGTGCGCGCCCTCGCCGCCGAGGCGCCCGCCGTAGGGGCGGCCGTGGTCGGCGAACTCGTCGCGCACGAACACCAGGCGCCAGTCGCCCGCGGTGAAGCGCGCGCCGGTGTGCAGCGTCTCGACCGGGCGCCCCTCCTCCTCGGCGGCCTTCGCGATGTTCGCGCTGGTCTGTCCGGGCCCGACCATCTCGAGGTCGTAGTCGTCGTGCCCGTCGTGGCGGATGATCGCATGCACCGCGTCGATGCCCTCGAGGCGGATCTGGCAGTCCGCGCCGGATCCGATCCGGGTCTCGTCCTCCGTGATCTCGTGCACCAGGTGCGTGTCCTCGCGGGTGATCAGCAGATGAGGATGCCCCGCGCCCCAGTCCGCGTGCGTGGTGGTGCCGCGCTGCTCCTGCGTGTTCATGTCCGACCTCCTTCGCGGAGGCCGGGCGACGCGGATCATCGGTCCAGGACGCTCAGCGGGGTGTCGCCCTGGTCTCTCGCATACCGCGATCGTAACCCCGGCCGCGGGCGTCGGCGCCGGATCCGGCGAAGCCGTTCCTGCGCGCGCGACGGATCCGCCCCGGGGGGGGGAGACGGACCCGTCGCGCGTCAGCGGGCCGAGCCGCGCTCACCCGTGATGATCGTGCTCGTGCCCCTCGTCGCGGCCGTGCGTGTCGCCGTGGGCCGCACCGTCTCCGTGCCCCTCGCCGTGGTCGCAGTGGCACTCGCCGCCGCCGCAGGCGCAGGCCGCGCCCTTGACCGTGCGCGGAGCATCGAGCGAGGGATTGCGGTCGAAGAACCCGAACGGCTTGAGCCAGAACGAGATGGTGTCCGCCGGCATGATCGGCCAGTCCTCGGCGCGGGTGATGTGGTGGATCCCGAAGTTGTACCAGAGCACGACGTCCTCGTCCACGAGGTTCTCGTCGTCCGCGATCCACGCCGTCATGCCGTTTCCGAGGTCGTCGACGGCCTGGGTCGGGTAGTCGCCGGCCGGCCAGAACTGGTCGTCGTGGTGCCGCGTCACCCACAGGGTCTTGCCGATCACCGGGTTGCGCTTGAGGATCGGGGACGACTCGTCGAACATCGCGGGGAAAGACGCCGAGGGCACGAGCTTGTACGCCACGGGCGCCCCCCACGCGTTGAGGCGGTTCGGGTTCTGCACCTTCCAGCCGCGCTGACGCTCCCAGTCGTAGCGCCGCCCCGCCTCGGCCTCGGAGCGGATGACCGTGGCCTGCGTGTGCAGGTCGAGGCCGAAGGGGTTCGTGTCCGAGATCGGCGCGGGCATCGAATCGGACTCGACGACGGTGTTGCCGTCCCCGTCGACGTCGAGGTCGAGCCGGGCGATCAGGAAGTGCTGGTGGAACGGCGCGTATGTGCGCGCGTCGATCGTGGTGCCCGTCGCCTTGCCCTGCTCGCCCTCCGCCATGGGCGTCGTGACCATGATGCCGGTGGCGCGCACCTCGCACTCGATGTTGCCGTCCTGGTAGAAGCGCCAGTAGACGAGGTATTCGTAGTTGGCGACCGTCGCGTGCACCGAAACCACGAAACGACGCTGTCGGCGCACCTCCGTGCCCGAGTCCGGGTCGACGTGCTTCCACAGCACGGCGTTGTCCTCCTCGTGCAGGCAGATCGCATTCGTGAT
This sequence comes from Microbacterium sp. NPDC089698, assembly GCF_044749045.1. NCBI lineage: Bacteria > Bacillati > Actinomycetota > Actinomycetes > Micrococcales > Microbacteriaceae > Microbacterium > Microbacterium sp. NPDC089698. The sequence continues at coordinate 62,451 of NZ_JBIVHE010000008.1, read as the reverse complement.
CGTCCAGGGCTGTCCTGCCGTGTCCGGCAGCACGGCGTCGAGATAGGTGATCTCGCCGAGGCAGTCGCAGCCGAGCTCGAGCGAGGTGCACATGTATCCGAGGCCCCACTCGCCGATGTCGAACGCGGTGCGGCGGTAGTGGTCGAAGCTCGAGTCCCGGTACGGCACGATCATCTCGGCGAACGAGAGCCGGTACGCGACCTCGCGCCGGGTGCCCTGATCGTCGAAGCCGACCTGGTAGATGACCGGTCCCTCGCGGTAGTTGAAACCGAGCCGGAAGTTCCAGTTCTGCCAGCGGACCCGGGATCCCTCCACGGTGAACGAGACGCCCTCGGGCTGCACGATCTGCAGCGGCTTCAGATCCTCGCGCGGCGTGATGCCCGCGAGCTCCGGCACGTACTCGCCGCGGACCTCGGGGAAGCCGAAGTCGTGGTGATCCTCGATCTCGAGCACCTCGAGCGTGTTCATGTCGACGATGATCTTCAGTCCGCTCACGGGGTGCGCGTAGGGGTTGCCGTCGGGCGTCGCGCGCACCCACAGGTCCACCCAGCCGAGGCGGCGGTCGCGCCATCTGTCGGGGATCACGGCGCCGCCGTAGGTCCAGACGTCGAACAGGACGAGGTCGAGGTCGTCGATCCCGCGACCCGCGAGCGCGGCGCGGACCTCCGGGTTCTCCTTCATCGCATGGTCGCAGTCGTGGTACTCGTCGATCGTGAAGTTCGGGGTCACGCCCGGCACGTGGGTCCACGACTCGACGGTGTCGTCGGTGAGGTTCACGACGGCCTCGTAGACCTCATTGGTCTGCTTGCGCCACAGCACGGAGAGGGAGCGGCGCACGACCGGATCCCCCTCGCGCCACGCCTTGACCTCCGCCTTCGGCGGCTCCTTGAGGATGATCGACGCGTAGCGCCAGCCGGCGTCGATGCCGTGCTCGCGGGTGAGCACGGCGGCGGTGGCGGAGAACTCCGCACCCGTGAGCGAGTCCAGGGGGTGCGATGGCGTGGGCTGCGACGACATGTGGGTCCCGATCGTTCGATCCCCGGGGGCGCCACGATGCGCGCCCCGGCGGACTTCGAGTCTGCCATCACCGGGTGGTGCCGCGCGAGAGCGCGCCACCAGGTCCTCCGGGGCGCGGCTCGACGCTCAGTCGGTCAGCAGCGCCTCGAACTCGGCCTTCACATCGGCGCGATAGGCATCCGTGTCGAGGGAGGCCGGCGGCACCTCGCCGTCGAGGACCGCGGTCATCCCCGCCGTGAGCGCGTCGTCGTCCTGCTCCACGATCCGGATCGCGCCAGGGGGCAGCGCGCCGTAGACGGATCCGAACGATGTGGAGACGATCGGCAGTCCGCAGATCGCCGCCTCGATGAGGACCATCGGCTGCCCCTCGTAGAGGCTGGACAGCACGAAGCAGTCGGAGGCGGCGAGCAGCGCGTAGGGGTTGCGCTGCGCGCCGGTGAGGAACGCCGCTTCGGAGAGTCCCGCCTCGTCGATCTGCCGCTGCAGCTCGTCCTGCAGCGGCCCTCCGCCGACGATGAGCAGCCGCGTCTCGGGATGCGCGCGGTGCACGGCGCGGAACGACCGGATCAGGCGCGCATGGTTCTTCTCGGGGGAGAGGCGGCCGACCGTGACGAACCAGCGCAGCGCGCCCTCATCGGCCTGGAGCGCCTCGTACCACGCCGGGCGGGGCGGGATCTCCGTGTCGGCCGCCTCGTGCTGGGCGTCGGACTCGGAGAAGAACTCGCTCAGCGGCCGGCGCGCGCCGCGCACGACGTGCTCGACGTCGGGGAAGTTGCGGACGGTGCGGAAGCGGTCGGCGGGTGCGTACGCGGCCAGTTCGATGCGGTTCAGCTCGGTGAGCTGGTGCGACACGGACACCAGCTGGTCGTAGTCGGAGTACATCGAGAACACGGCGCCGAGGCCGCGCTTCATGCTGGCCTTGCCGTTCACGGTGCGCTCGCGGTCGGAGGCCATCTCGTTGTGCATCCAGACCGCGCGCACCGGATCCGGCCCGCCCTCGCGCACCGCGGGGGCGTGCAGCAGCAGCGTGGTCCACACGGGACCGTAGCCGCTGAAATCGGCGACCCAGTCGAAGCGCGCGTCGCCGAACACGCGCATCCACTCCGCCGTCCACAGCGCCTCGTGCCAGGGCTCCGCGCCCGGGGTGCGCGGGGCGCCGCGCCATTCGTCGATGCGCCGGCGCAGGTGCACGGCCTTCGAGCCGTTCATCCCGCCGATGCGGAAGACCTGGCGCACCTCGGCGGGAATACGCGCCTGCGTGAGCGGATCCGTGCTGAGCCGCCTCTTGGGCAGCAGCGCGGTCACGTCGTAGCGGGTGTGGTCGATCGCGCCGAGGAGGTTGAGCGCGCTCGTGGTGATGCCGTTCGGCTTCATGCCGCCGAGATACACGAGCAGGCGCTTGCGGCCGTCGTGCGCGGTCGGTCGGGCGCGGTAGCCCTCTCGGGCGCCGCCGAAGACGATGTCCACCACGCGCGCGGTCGCCCCGCCGTCCTCGAACGGGGCGAAGCGCTCGGCCCAGGATGCGTACTGCGGGTGCGGCTCGGCGCCGTCCAGCAGCGCGCCCAGCGCACGGCCGGTCTCCGCCGCGTCGTCGGCGACCGGACCCGGCAGCGTGTCCAGCGGCATGTACGTGCCGCGGCCCGAGGAGTACAGGTCGGCGTCGGGGGTGAAGAACGCGATGGGGCGGCCCGTCGCCAGGTAGTCGAAGAAGATCGAGGAGTAGTCGGTGACGAGGCCCGCCGCGGCCCCCAGCAGCACGTTCGAGGGGATCGAGTTCGGCGCGAGCGAGCGCGCGAGCTCCGGCCGCGCCGAGGCGTGCGCGTGCACGATCTGGTGCGTCTTCAGCACGACGACGCGGTCGTCGCCGACGCCGGCCTGCAGAGCGGCGAGCTGGGCGGCCAGCTCATCGATGTTGTCCTCGGGATCGTCGAACGAGGTCCCGCGCCAGGTGGGCGCGAAAAGCACGATCGGCTTGTCGCCGAGCACGACGCCGCTGCCCTCCAGCTCCGCGCGCACCTCCGCTTCGGCCGCCGCGTCGAGGCGCTGCCGGTCGATGCGGGGGTAGCCCTCCTCGATGAGCGTGCCGGGGTAGACGTTGGTGAGCCGGTAGGCGCCCTCGTACATGGTCTCGGCCATGAACGGGTTCGCGGCGAGGAGGAAGTCCGACATCAGGAAGTTGCGCAGCGTGTTGGCCGACTGCACGGCGCCCGAGGGCATGTCGAAGCCCATGAGCTTGAGCGGGGTGCCGTGCCAGGTGTTCAGGTACACCTGGCCCTCCCTCTTGCTGAACCAGGTCGGGAACGTCGCGTTGTTGATCAGCCAGCCGCTCACCGCGAGCGCCTGGCGGTAGGAGGCGGATCCACGGCGCACGAAGGACACCCGTCGGTCCCCGGCGAACTCGGCCCGGAAGCGCTCGATCGCATCGTCGTCGGCGAGCGCCCAGACGTGCGTCAGGCGGGAGTAGGCGGGGTCGGCCAGCAGGTGGCGGAAGATCGCCTCGGGGTTGCACAGCATGCCGTTGCCGGCGAAGGACTCGTACAGCACCTGATCGGGGCGCACGGGGCGGGAGCGCCAGAAGGCGATGCGCTCCGCGTCGACGGCGCGCTTCAGGCGTCGGGTGGTGGAGCGGAGGCGCCGCGCGGAGGAGGAGAGAGACACCCTTCAAGGATATGAGGCGCATCCCGGGGGAACTCTCGGAGAACGGTGGGTGAAGGGCCGGTGACGAGAGCGGTCCTGGACCGGGGAGCGCGGCTCGCCCGGGGAACGCCTCGGAGGGGATGCCAAGACGCACACGCTACGCTCGGGCGTCGTGACCAGTCAGGCCCTGCACCGCGCGGCGGCTCAGGAGACCCTTGACGGGGAGCGGCTCGCCGATCCCCGTCGTCTCGGGCTGTGGGCGGCGCTCGTCGGGCTGTTCGCGGTCGCCGCGAGTGCGGCCGGTTCCTGGATCCCTTCTCTGTGGGGCGACGAGGCCGCGAGTCTCATGTCGGCGACGCGGCCGCTGCCGTCCCTCGTGCACATGCTGAGCTACGTCGACGCCGTGCACGGGCTCTACTATTTCGGGCTGCACGCATGGATCGACGTGTTCGGGTCCAGCGCCTTCTCCATCCGGTTCCCCTCCGCCGTCGCGATGGGCGTGTGCGCCGCCGCGGTCGTGTGGATGTGCGGACGCTTCGGAACGCTGCGCTTCGCGGTGCTGGCCGGCGTCTTCACGGCGATCCTGCCGCGGCTGATCTACGCGGGGGAGGAGGCGCGCTCCTATGCGATGACGGCGGCGCTCGCCGCAGTGCTGTGCGCGATCCTGGTCGAGATCGGCCGCCGCGACTCCCGTGCGCGCGGCGCCTGGATCGCGTACTCCGCTGTGCTCACCGTCGGGATCTGGCTCTTCCTCTACTTCGCGCTCATGGTGCCGGCGCTCGCCGTGATCGTGCTGTGCAGTGCGCCCCTGCGCCGGCGCTGGCGGGCGGCGGCGGCGAGCACGGCCGCGGCGCTGGTGCTCGCCTCTCCGCTGGCCTGGTTCGGATACATGCAGCGCCGGCAGATCGCGTTCATCGGCCAGCGCGAGTCGATCACCCCCGAGGTGCTGCTGCGCAACATGTGGTTCCAGGAGTGGTGGTTCGCCGTCATCGCCTGGGCGCTGATCCTCGTCGCCGTGATCTTCTTCGCGAGGGAGGCGGTGCGGATCCGCCGCTCCGGCGCCCCGCTGGGGATGCGGCTCGAGACCGTCGCGCTGAGCTGGATGGTCCTGCCGATGGGGATCCTGGTCGCCGCGAGCCCGTTCGTGTCGGGATACACGGCCCGCTACGGCACGTTCTCCGCACCCGCGGTCGCGATCATGATGGCCCTCGGCGTACGCCGGCTCGCCCGCCTCCCGCGCCGGTGGCTGGGCACGACGCTCGCGGCCGTCTCGGTCGCCGCGGTCGTGATCGCGGCGGTGCCGGTCGCGGTCTCGCAGCGCGGACCGTACGCCAAGAACCAGTCGGACTGGAACGACATCGCCGCGTTCATCAGCGCGAACGCCGTTCCGGGCGACGGCATCGTGTTCGACGACGGCGCGCGTCCGTCTCAGCGCACGCGGCTCGCCAAGGCGACGGATCCGACGGCGTTCCGCAACGTGACCGACCTGCTGCTGAAGACGCCGTTCCAGAAGTCCTACACCTGGTACGACCAGACCTACGGCATCCCGCGCGCGTCCGGGATGGGGCGCTTCGACGGCGTCGACCGGGTGTGGGTGGTCGAGCTGAAGTTCTCCGGAGTCGAGGACACCTGGGGTCTGGAGCAGCTGCAGTCGCTCGGCTATCACGAGACCCGCCGCGTCGACGGTGCAGGGAGCGTGATCCTGCTCTACGAGCGGTGATCCGCGGGTCCGCCCCTGGTGGTCGAGCGCCCTTCGTCTCGTCGCTGCGCTCCTCGCTCAGGGACCGATCCGTGGAGCGGTCCCTGAGCGAGCGAAGCGAGACGAAGGGCGCTCAACGACCTAGGGGTGAGGAAATGAGGGTCGTGGCGTGATCGACTCCGCCGATGACCGTCGTCCGCACGCGCGCGGTGAGGAACGCCTGCGGGCCATCGCGGAACGGATCCCCGTCCAGGACCACGAAGTCGGCTGCCTCCCCTGCGCGGAGCACGCCGAGCTCGCCCTCCCAGCCGCACGCATAGGCCGCGTCGCGGGTCGCGCGGCGCACGGCGTCGGCGATCGCCATCGCATTGCCGGGGACGTTCGCCTCCAGATCGGGATCGGACGCCGAGAGCCGGGTCGTGGCGATGAACAGGTTCGGCAGCGGATCGAACGGGGCCGTCGGGGCGTCCGTGCCGAGCGCGAGCGTCGCGCCCGCCTCGGCGAACTCGGCCCAGGGATAGCCGCGCTCGACCCGCTCGTCCCCGAGCATCGCCCGCCAGTTGTCCTGGATCGCGGGGTCGCAGTGCACCGGCTGCATCGACGCGATGACCCCGAGCCGTGCCAGGCGCAGCGGGGTCGCGTGGTCCACGGTCTCCAGATGCTCGATACGGTGACGGCGCTCGGTGCGCGGGCCGTTCGCGGCCACCGCGGCCTCGAGCGCGTCCAGGGCGAGCGCGGAGGCGGCGTCGCCGATCGCGTGCATCGCGATCTGCAGCCCCGCCGCGTCGGCGCGGGTGACCACGGCCGTCAGCGAGGGCAGATCCCAGAGCGCCTCCGGCCGGGAGCCGTCGGCGAAGGGCGCGTGCAAGGCGGCGGTGCAGCTGTCGATCACACCGTCGACGAAGAGCTTGATACCGGCGATCCGCAGGCCAGGCCCGGTGTGCGCGCGATGCAGCGCGATCGCACGGTCCACGGCGGCGGCGTCCCCCTCCGCGGTCCCGGTGCGGTACACCGCCCAGTGCGCGGCGACGTGCAGGGGGAGGGATCCGCCGTTCCGCTCCTGCACGGCCAGCATCGCGCGCAGGTCGGGCTCGGTGAGAGCCATGTCGACCGCCGCGGTGACGCCCGCGTCGAGGTAGGTGCGCATCGCGGCCTCGAACTGCGCCTCCCTGTCCTCGTCGCTCGTGAGGGCGTCCAGTCGCTTCCGCAGGAAGGCGAACACCGCGTTCTCGAGCAGCATGCCGGTGGCGTGTCCTTCGGCATCGCGCTGGATCGTGCCGCCGAGCGGATCCGGCGTCTCGTCGTCGATGCCGAGCTCGGCGAGGGCGGCGGAATTCACCCACGCGGAGTGGTTGTCGTTCGCGTGCAGGTACACGGGCCGGTCGGAGACCGCGGCGTCGATCATGTCGCGGTGCGGCGCCTTCCCGCCGAGGCTCGAGAACAGCCAGCTGCGCCCCTGGATCCTCGCCGCGGAAGGATCGGCGGCCGCCGCGGCGGCGACCCGACGCTGGATCTCGGCGAGATCGGGCGCGTCCTGGAGATCCACCTGTTCGAGCGACTCGCCGAGGCCGATCAGGTGCGTGTGCGCGTCCACGACGCCGGGGATCACGAGGGCGCCGTCGAGGTCTACCACCGCGTCCGCCGCGTAGGCGTCCGCCGTCGCCGTGTCCCCGACGAAGAGGAGGCGTCCTCCCTCGACGAGGAGCGATTGCGCCCACGGCGCCGTGTCGGAGGTGAAGATCGCGCCGCCGCGGTAGTGGGTCGTGTGCGTGCCGTGGGAGGTCATGCGTTCTGGTCCTTCTTTCCGGATCCGGGGGTCACAGCGAGGCCTGGGAGCGGGCGGAGCGCCGCACCAGGGCGAGGTAGACGACGAAGGGCACGATCAGCCCGACGGGGACCGACAGGTCGATCCCGCCGAGGAGCGCGGCGACCGGGCCGACGTAGACGAGCGTCGCGCTGCAGAGGAGGGCGGCGCCGATGCCGGCCAGCACGGCGACGGCGCCGGCGATGTGCACGCCTCCCGTAAACCAGAAGCGGCTGCCGCGGCTGTCGTCGGCGAGCGCGGATCCGTCGTAGCGGTTGCGGCGCCACAGCATGTCGGCGAGGTAGACGCCCATGACCGGCGCGAGGATCGTGACCGCGAGCTGCAGGGCGCTCGAGACGCTGTCGAGGAAGTTCCACACCAGGAGCGCGAACAGGGTCATCAGCACGCCCACGGTGCCGTCCAGCAGCACGGTGCGCGAGCGTGGCAGCCGGATCCCGACGGCCTGCAGGGCGAGCCCGGAGCTGTAGGCGGTCATGGCGTTGTTGGCGATCGTGCCGATGATCACCGAGATGAGGAAGATCGGCGCGAACCAGCCGGGCAGGAACTTCTCCAGGCCCGCCTCCGGATCCGACATGTCGACCGCGCTCGCGGCCAGCGCGCCGACGAAGGTGGCGAGCACGCCGGGGATGACCATGCCGAGCGTGGTCCACAGGGCGACGTCGCGCACGCGGGTGCGCGCCGGGAGGTAGCGGGCGAAGTCGGCGCTGTTCGTGTAGGACAGCGGGCCGGACGCGACCAGCGCGACGCCCGCGGCCATCATCGCGACGAGCCCCAGGCCGTGCAGCGGCTCGGCGGGTGCGTAGCTCCAGCGCGCGCCGCCGACGACGAACACCGCCATCATGGCGAAGATCACCGCGAGCAGGATCGCGAGCGGCTGGTACAGGCGCATGATCAGGCCGTGCCCGTAGACGCTGATGACCATGGTGGCGGCGGCGATCACGATCGCGCTGATCGCGATGGTCCAGCCGTTCGAGGGGACGCCGAGCCGGCCGAGCAGCCCGACCGCGACGGTCGTTGCCGCGGCCCAGTTGATCGCGAGGTAGCAGACGCTGATGAGCCACCCGGCGATCGCGACGTTGAACCGGTTGCCGGTGATGCCGTACATCGCCCGCGTGATCACCTCGCTGGGTGTGCCGGCGGCGGGGCCGGACGCGGCCACGATGCCGGTGATGATCGAGAACAGGTTGCCGATCACGATCACGAGCAGCGCCTGCCACAGGGTGAGTCCCAGCAGCATGAGGGTCGCGCCGATGACGACGGCGAGGAAGTTCACGTTGGGCGCCGCCCACACCGCGAACAGGTCGCGGGCGCGGCCGTGGCGCTCGGCGTCGGGGATGTAGTCGATGCCGTGGGTCTCGACGCGCACGGCGCTGTCGGTGGGCACGGGGTGGGTCAGCGCAGGAGCGGAATCGGTCACGGGGGGTGTCGTCTGCGACATGGATCCTCCAGGGCGAAAGGTCGGGTGCGCGACGTCCTTGTTCGCGCTCGACACGCAACGCTAAGGATCCAAAACGATTTGGACAAGCGGATTCCGCGAATTATCATCGCGGCATGCGCAGACAGCGATCCACGATCCGCGACGTGGCCCGCCGGGCGGGTGTGTCGGTGACCACCGTGTCGCACACCTTCTCCGGCAACGGCGTCGTGAACCCCGCGACCCAGGCGCGCGTGCGCGCGGCGGCGACCGCGCTGGGGTACCACCCCGACGTCGTGGCGAGCGGGCTGCGCCGCAGCAGGCTCGGGGTGATCGGGCTGGTGCTGCGGCCCGCCGTCGGAGTGGAGCCGCAGCACATCCAGGACGTCGACTACTTCCCGCGCTTCGCCGGAGCGGCGGCGCTCACGTCGCTCGGACAGGGGTACGCCCTCATGCTCGTCGCGGATCCGACCGTGCCGCACGCGCCGACCACGGCCTGGGCGTGCGACGGCATCATCGTGACGGATCCGGTCGAGCGCGACCCGCTCATCGCCGCGCTGCGCGCCGGCGGCATGCCGTACACGCTCGTCGGCGCGGATCCGGCGGATCCCGAAGACCCGCACGTCATCGACATCGCCACCGCGCTCATCACGGACCGGGTGCTCGATCACCTCGTCGCATCGGGCGCGACGCGCATCGCGCTGGTCGTCGGCACGGATGCGATCGAGTGGAACGAGGCGACCGAGCGGCGCTACCGGGAGCGGACGCCGACCGCCGCCCAACTGGTGCAGCACGTGCCGGAGCGCTCGGAGCACGAGTCGGGCGCGGCCGCGGCCGACGAGCTGCTCGCCCTCCCCGCGCCGCCGGACGGGGTGTACTGCCTGACCAGCGATCACGCCAGGGCGCTCGTGGACCGGTTCGTCGAGCGCGGGGTGCGGGTGCCGGAGGACGTGCGCGTGGTGTGCGGATCCGACGCGGACAGCCTGCGCAGCGCCGTCCCGGCGATCACCGCGGTCGACCTGCAGCCGCAGGCGCTGGGCCGCCAGGCCGCGGCCGCCCTGCTGGCCCAGCTCGAGCCGGACCTCGCCCTCGACGTGCCTGCGCCCGAGCACGGCGCACTGATCGTGCGGACCTCGACCGGGGGCTGAACCCGCTCCGGCCGCTCACCGCGACCCGGGCTCCCCGGATCCGAGGGCCGGATCCGACACCCGCACGGCGGCGTCGGCGGCGACGAGCACCGCGTTCAGGGTGGCGGTGAGCACCGAGCGGTCCCGCCCGGCGGCCCACCCCGTGCCGTGCGCGCTCCTGTATTCCAGGAGGGTCAGCGCCTCGACGGCGTTGCCGGACCCGACGCTCGTCTGGTGCAGGTCGAGGACCTCGATCGCCACGCCGCGCCGCGCGAGCTCGGCCGCGACCGCCTCGACCGGGCCGAGCTCGAGCCGCTCCGTGCGGGTCTCGACGTCGTCGATGCGGAGCCGGAACGCGACGCGCGACTCGGCTGCGGTCTCCTCGATGCGGACGTCGGAGAGCCCGACGCGGGCGTTCTCCCGATCTCCGAGGTAGGTCTCGTCGAAGATGCGCCAGAGCGCGTGCGCGTCGAGCTCCGCTCCGCTCTCGTCGGCGCGACGCTGCACGTGTCCGGCGAGGTCGATCTGGAGCCGGCGCGGCAGCTGCACCCCGGACCCGGTCTCGAGCAGGTAGGCGATCCCGCCCTTGCCGGACTGCGAGTTCACCCGGATCACCGCGTCGTACGAGCGGCCCAGGTCCGCCGGATCCACCGGGAGGTAGGGGACCCGCCAGGCGATCTCGCTCTCGGCCCTGCCCTCGCGCGCCGCGCGCGCCCTGTGCTCGGCGAATCCCTTGCGGATCGCGTCCTGATGCGTGCCGCTGAAGGCCGTGTGCACGAGGTCGCCGACGTAGGGATGGCGCGGATGCACCTCGATCCTGTTGCTGTGCTCGACCGTGCGCCGGACCTCGTCGATGTCGGAGAAGTCGATCATCGGGTCGATGCCCTGCGCGTGCAGGTTCAGGGCGAGCGTCACGAGGTCGACGTTGCCGGTGCGCTCGCCGTTGCCGAAGAGGCACCCCTCGATGCGCTCGGCGCCGGCGAGCAGAGCCAGCTCGGCGCAGGCGATGCCCGTGCCGCGGTCGTTGTGCGGATGCACGGAGAGGATCACACCCCCGCGGCGCTCCAGGTTGCGGTGCATGTACTCGATCTGATCGGCGTAGACGTTGGGCGTCGCGATCTCGACCGTGGCGGGCAGGTTCAGGATCACCGGTCGTTCCGGCGTCGCCTCCCAGAGAGCGGTCATCGCGTTGCAGACCTCGAGCGCGTAGTCCGGCTCGGTGAGCATGAAGACCTCGGGCGAGAACTCGAAGCGCACGCGCGGAAGGCCTTCGGCGAGGGCGAGCGCATCGCGCCCGGCGTCCAGGATCAGCGCGCGCAGCTCATCGCGGTCGCGGCCGAGCACGGTCTCCCGCCAGGTCGGCGCGGTCGCCGTGTACAGATGGATCACGACGGGGTTGCGGATGCCCCGGATCGCCTCGACCGTCCGGGCGATGAGATCGCGCCGCGCGGCGGTGAACACGACGATCGTGACGTCCTCGGGAGCGATGTCCCGCTCGGCGATCAGCCGGACGAAGTCGAAGTCGGTCTGCGAGGCCGAGGGATAGCCGACCTCGATCTCCTTGTAGCCCATCGCGACCATGAGGTCGAAGAAGCGTCTCTTGCGGGCCGGATCCATCGGCTCCGCGAGCGCCTGGTTGCCGTCGCGGAGATCCACGGGGACCCAGAGCGGGGCGGCGGTGAGGCGGCGCGCCGGCCAGGTGCGCGCGGTGTCGGAGAGCGGGATAGAGACCCGGTCGTAGGGATCGGCGTAGCGGTGGGAGGGCATCTGCGAGTGCCGTTGACGATTCCACGCGGGAGCGTGGGCGGGGATGGGGCCGGCCGGCGTGGAGATGCCGGGGAAGGCGGTGCTGCTCATGGTTCTCGGTTCCTTCGACTGTGGTTTCGGCGACCGGCGCGGCGCATCAGCCACGACGGGGGAGCCGGTCCGTTCAGACCCCGCCGTGGCGGCGAAGGAGAAGCAGTGCGCGCAGGAGCATGCAGGCAGTGTAGCGTTAACTCCTCAGACAAGTTGAGGAGTTCGAGATGTCAGCAAGCGGTGCCGTGCAGCGCAGGTCGATGGCGGATCAGGCGGCGGACGTGCTCCTCGGCCGCATTCGCGCCGAGGAGTGGGTGCTGGGTGCGCGGCTCCCGGGGGAGACGACGCTCGCGGCTCAGCTCGGCGTGGGCCGCTCGACCGTGCGCGAGGCGATCCGTCAGCTGTCCGGGCGGGGAGTGCTCGCCGCACGCCAGGGCGCCGGGGTCTTCGTCGCGGCGCTCGACGTGCGCGAGGACTGGGATGCGGTGCTGCAGCGCGCCGACATCGTGAGCGTGATCGAGGCGCGGACCGCGATCGAGAGCGAGGCCGCCGCGCTCGCGGCCGAGCGGCGCACCGCGAACGACCTGCGGGCGATCCGGCGCGTCCTGACGCTCCGCGAGCAGCGCCGCACGGATCTCGAAGAGCACGTCGATGCCGACCTCGCGTTCCACCGGGCGATCGTGGTGGCGGCCGCGAACCCGATCCTCACCGAGCTGTTCGACGGGTTCACCCCGCGGCTGCGGGAGACGATGATCGCGATGCTGCGGATCCGCACCGCCTTCGGCGGCGCCGAGGACCATGCCGCGCACGAGCGCCTCGCCGACGCGATCCGCGCCGGAGACGCCGCGCTCGCGTCGGGGCTCAGCCGGGAGCACCTGGCCTCGCTCAAGGACGGCCTGCGGTGAGCGCCGAGGTCGTGCGGCTGGATGCGGTGACGCTCCGCCGCGAGGGCAGGGACATCCTGCACGAGGTCGGTCTCGTCGTGCACGCGGGGGAGCACTGGGCGCTGCTGGGGCCGAACGGCGCGGGCAAGAGCACGATCCTCGGGATCTGCGGCGCCCGCACGCATCCGTCGAGCGGCACCGCGGAGGTCCTGGGCCACCGCATCGGCCGTGTCGACCTGCAGGAGCTCCGCCGGCTGATCGGGCACGTGGATCCGCGGCACCCGCTGCGCTCGCCGCTGACCGTGACCGAGGTCGTCCTGACCGGCCTCACCGGCACGATCGAGACGCCGATGCGGTGGACGCTGGAGCCGGAGCAGGTCGCTCTCGCGCACGAGCTGATCGCCGATGTCGGGCTCTCGCACCGGCGGGAGGCGCTGTGGCCGACGCTCTCGCAGGGGGAGCGCGGCAGGGCGCTCATCGCACGGGCGCTCGCGTGCCGGCCGCGGCTGCTCCTGCTCGACGAGCCGATGACCGGCCTGGACGTCGCCGCGCGGGAGCAGCTGCTGGAGACGATCGACGCGCTCGCGCACCGGGATCCGCGGCTCGCATCGATCCTGGTCACGCATCACCTGGAGGATCTGCCGGAGACGACCACGCATGCGCTCGTGATCTCGCAGGGCGAGATCGCCGCGCAGGGGGCCGTCGCGAGCGCGGTCACGACCGAGACGATCTCCCGGGCGTTCGCGCACCCGATCGAGGTCACCCGGACGGGCGCCCGCTGGTCCGCGAGGACCCACCGCTCCCGGAGGGCGGCGGTCCCCGCCTGACCCGCCCTGCGGCGCAGAACCGAGTCGTCCCCGTCAGCGCACCCTATGGGCGCCGCTGACGGGGACGACTCGGAGAGATCGGGCCCGGCTCAGAGCTCGGGGACGATGCGGATCGCGCCCTTGTCGGCCGACTGGGCGAAGTGCGCGTAGGCGCGCAGTGCCGGGCTGACCTCGCGGACGCGGTTCTTCGGACGGTAGCCGCCGTTGGCCTCGAGGTTCTCGCGGCGGCGCTCCAGGATCTCCCAGGGCACGTCGAGCTCGAGCTTGCGGGTCGGGATGTCGATCGAGATGATGTCGCCGTCCTCGACGAGCGCGATCATGCCGCCCGCGGCCGCCTCGGGCGAGACGTGCCCGATGGACAGACCGGAGGTGCCGCCGGAGAAGCGTCCGTCGGTGATGAGCGCGCAGGCCTTGCCGAGGCCGCGTCCCTTCAGGAACGACGTCGGGTACAGCATCTCCTGCATGCCGGGGCCGCCCTTGGGGCCCTCGTAGCGGATGACGACCACGTCGCCCTCCTTGACCTGCTTGTTCAGGATCTTCTCGACCGCCTCGTCCTGCGACTCGCAGACCACGGCGGGTCCGGAGAACGTCCAGATCGACTCGTCCACGCCCGCGGTCTTCACCACGGCGCCGTTCTCGGCGATGTTGCCGTGCAGCACGCCGAGGCCGCCGTCCTTCGAGTAGGCGTGCGCGACATCGCGGATGCAACCGTCCTCGGCGTCGGTGTCGAGCGAGGCCCAGCGCTCGGACTGCGAGAACGCGGTCGACGAGCGGCGCCCGCCCGGCGCGGCGTGCCACAGGTCCTGGGACCGGGCCGAGGCCGAACCGCCGCGGATGTCCCACTCGTCCAGCCACTCGCCGAGGGTCGCCGCGTGCACGGTGTGCACCTGGTCGTCGAGCAGGCCTCCGCGGCGCAGCTCGCCGAGGAGTGCCGGGATGCCGCCGGCGCGGTGCACGTCCTCCATGTAGTACGTGCGGCCGCCGGCGGAGTTCGGGGCGACCTTCGCGAGGCAGGGCACGCGGCGCGAGATCGCGTCGATCTCGGCGAGGCCGAAGTCGACCCCGGCCTCGTGCGCGGCGGCGAGCAGATGCAGGATCGTGTTGGTGGATCCGCCCATCGCGATGTCGAGCGCCATCGCGTTGCCGAACGCGGCGTGCGTGGCGATGCTCTTCGGCAGGACGCTCTCGTCGTCGCCGTCGTAGTAGCGCTTCGCGATGTCGACCACGAGGGATCCGGCCTTCTCGTAGAGCGCGCGGCGGGCCGTGTGCGTCGCGAGCACCGAGCCGTTGCCCGGCAGGGAGAGGCCGATCGCCTCGGTGAGGCAGTTCATCGAGTTCGCGGTGAACATGCCGGAGCAGGATCCGCAGGTCGGGCAGGCCGACTCCTCGATGCGCAGGATGTCGGCGTCCGAGATCTTCTCGTTCACCGCGTCGCTGATCGCGTCGACGAGGTCGAGGGAGCGCACGGTGCCGTCGACGAGCGTCGCACGTCCGGCCTCCATCGGTCCGCCCGACACGAACACGGTCGGGATGTTCAGACGCAGGGCTGCGAGCAGCATGCCCGGGGTGATCTTGTCGCAGTTCGAGATGCAGACGAGGGCGTCCGCGCAGTGCGCGTTGACCATGTACTCGACGGAGTCGGCGATGAGATCGCGCGACGGCAGCGAGTAGAGCATGCCGCCGTGGCCCATCGCGATGCCGTCGTCGACCGCGATCGTGTTGAACTCGCGCGGGATCCCGCCGGCCTCCGAGATCGCCTCCGACACGATGCGTCCGACCGGGGCGAGGTGGGTGTGGCCGGGGACGAACTCGGTGAAGGAGTTCGCGACGGCGATGATGGGCTTGCGACCGAGATCCTTGCCGTCGACGCCGGCGGCGCGGAAGAGGGCGCGGGCGCCGGCCATGTTGCGTCCGTGGGTGACCGTGCGAGAGCGATAAGCGACCATGGTGACCATTGTGGACCTGCCGCGTCCTTCTGCCGAGCCCGGGCGCGAGGAGGGTTTGTACTAGTACTCGGAGTACTGTTTCGGCATGAGCTGCATTCGCCGCGGAACCGCATCCGCCCGGCCGTCCAGGGCGGGGCGCACGGGGTGGCGGTCATGATCCGTCCGCGCACGCCCCGGCGCGAGCAGCTGGGGGAGTTCCTGGCCTCGCGCCGCCGGGCCGCGAGCCGCTCCGCGCTGGGTCTTCCCCGGGCGTCGCGACGCGGCGACACCGGGCTCAGCCGCGAGGAGGTCGCCGCGCTCGCCGGCGTCAGCGCGAGCTGGTTCACCTGGCTCGAGCAGGGGCGCGACATCGGCGTCTCCCGTCAGGTGCTGGGCGCGGTCGCACGGGTGCTGCAGCTGAGCCCTGCCGAGTTCGACTACGTGGTGCGGCTCGCGGGGCCCGCCGAGGACGGACCGGCGGAGGAGGCGGAGCGGATCCCCGATCACCTGCAGCGGCTCGTCGACGCGCTCGCTTTCCCGGCCTTCGTCGTGGCGAGCGACTGGGCGATCGTGGGCTGGAATGCGCCCTACGCGCGCCTCTATGAGCCGATCGCCGCCGTGGACCCCGGGGATCGCAACCTGCTCTGGCTGATCTACACGGATCCGCGGCTGCGCCGCATGCTGCCCGACTGGGATCAGGAGAGCCGGCGCTTCCTCGCCGAGTTCCGTGCGGAGTCGGGCGTCCGGCTGGGCTCGGATCGGCACCGCACCCTGATCGGACGGCTGCTCGAGGCCAGCGACGACTTCCGGATCCAGTGGGCCGAGCACGCGGTCGAGCGGTTCGCCTCCCGGCAGCGGGTGTTCGCGCATCCGAGAGACGGCCGGCGCGTGTTCGAGCACCACAGTCTCGTGCCCTCCGATGCGCCGGGTCTGTCCGTCGTGATGTACGTCCCGGTCTGAGAGCCCTGGGAACCCACGGGTTCGGCCTCCGCGGGGCCGATCACCGTTCCAGGTGCAGCACCGTCGTGACGTTGATCCGGTGCGAGGAGAGGATCCGGTAGCCGAGCGACTCCAGATGCAGGACGTCGGGGGAGTGCTCCGGATCGGGGCTGCGCTCGAGCGCCCAGACGCCGGGCGTGAGATCGGCGGCCGTGAGCGCGTCGTTCGGGCGGGTGCGGTCCCAGAGGCCCGACTGCGTGCGGAACGAGGCGAGCAGTGCCGGGTCGCGCAGCCCTGCGAGATCGGCCGGATGGATCGCGGTGATGAGGCGGGGCTTCTCCGAGTTCTTCGGGCGGTCGTCGTACACGACGGCGTCGCCCGGCGCGGCGTGCGCGTGCAGGTAGGCGGCGGCCTCGCGCCAGTCGCTGCCGTCCTTCGCGTACGGGCCGCGCAGCACGAGCAGGTTCGGCACGAAGGCGGCAAGGACGACGGCGAGCAGGATCCCGGTCGCCGTCGCGGCGGCCAGCGGCGTGCGGCGGGCGATCCAGCCGGCCGCGGTCAGCACCCCCATCGACACGAGAACCGCGGCGGCCGGCGTGCAGAACGACAGATAGCGCACGGTGTACATGGGGGCGATGAGCGTGCTCCCGATGAGCACGGCGGCGGTGGGCAGCACGAGCCAGAGCAGGGCCAGCGTGCTCAGCCGGAATCCGCCGGGATCCCGCCGGCGACCGCGGACCGCGGCGATCGCCCCGATGGCGATGAGCGCGAGGCACGGCCAGGCGGTCACCGGGTCGAACCACTGCAGCGCGAGCACGTTCAGCGGGGTGATGTAGTCGCGGTCGGCGAGGAAGCCGATCTGGTTCCGCTCCGCGGACGCGACCAGCACCATCGGCAGGGCCAGGACGACGCCGCCGGCCGCCGCCGTCAGCCAGCGCCACAGGATCCGGCGGTGGAACAGCAGCACGAAGGCCCCGTGCACCACGAGCAGCAGTGCGAGGTACAGGAAGACGTAGATGGAGACCGCCGTCCCTGCGGCGTAGGCGGCCCAGAGCCACCAGGGGCGCCGACGCCCGAGCAGCGCGAGCAGGAGAACGGTGAGCCAGACGGCGATCGCGGATCCGATCGCGTACGAGCGGGCCTCCGCCGCCATCACCGCGGTGCGCGGCAGCAGCGCCGCGACGAGCCCCGCGGCCAGGGCGAGCCGGCGCCAGCCGAGGCGTCCGGCGAGGACCGCCGTGCCGGCAGCCAGGAATCCCGCGGCGATCGCACTCGGCAGGCGCACCGCGAACTCGCTCGCGCCGAACAGCCCGATCCAGACGTGCAGGAACGCGTAGTACGCGCCGTGCACGCCGTCGACGGTCTGCAGCATGCGCCAGAGCTCCGGCCACGTGCGGGAGGCGGACATGATGCTCGCCGCCTCGTCGCCCCAGAACGACGGGATCCAGGATCCGATCACGCCTGCGAGCAGGCCGACGACGCCCGCGAGGAGGGCGATCCGTCGCAGCCGCACCCGCTCGGTCGCCGTCCGCACGGATCGATCCTCCCGCCCGGGCCTGTGCGGAAGCCGTGCACCCGCCGCGGACGCGCGCCGGGATCGCGGAAGGTGTCAGCGCAGAGGCAGCCGCAGCGTCACCTCCGTGCCGGAACCCTCCGCGGACCGCAGCGCGACGGTGCCGCCGTGGCGGCGCAGGATCGCGGCGACCAGGCTCAGCCCGATCCCGGATCCGGCGACGTCGCGCGCGTTCTGCGCCCGGGCGAGCTCGTCGAACACGCGCGGCAGGTCGGTTTCGGGGATGCCGCGGCCCGTGTCCGCCACCTCGATCACGGCCTGGCCCGCCTCCTCGCGCAGCCGCACCTCGATCGGGCCGCTCGCGGAGTACTTCGCGGCATTGCCGAGCACGTTGTCCACGGCGAGCGACAGCAGATCCAGGTCGGCGGAGATCGGCGGCACGGGCCAGGGCACCCGGGTGACGCTCAGAGCCATGCGCGCACCCGCGGCCGGATCCTGCGGTGCGAGCGCGGCGATCGCCTCGGCCAGGAGCTGCTCGAGATCCACGCTTTCCCGCTCCAGCGGGCGCGACTCGAGATCGGCGAGCTTGCGCAGGTCGCGCACCAGGACGCCGAGCCTGGCCGCCTGGGCGTCCACGATCGGCCATGCCTCGGCGCCCCCGGCGCCATTCTGCGCGGCCGCCGAGGTCGCCAGGATCGCCGTGAGCGGGTTCTTCAGCTCATGGTCGAGCCGCGCGAGGAAGCGCGCGTGGTTCTGCCGCTCCTCGGCCGCGCCTTGTGCTGCGGCCTCGTCGAGGGCGGTCCGAGTCCGGGCCCGACCTCGGCTCCGCCCGGCCGAGACGGCCAGGATCCCCAGCGCGATGATGCTGAGCAGGATCCCTGCGCACAGGACGACGGCGGGAAGGGCGATCCGGACCAGCACCTGATGCGTGTTCCCGGCGGCGAACAGCACCGCCCCGACCGCCGCCCCGAGCATGGCGGGGGCGCCGCAGAGCACCCACCACAGCGCCCGCCGGCCCCGTGGGGGACGGTGCCCGTCGCGCGCCGGCGCCGAATCCGGTGCCGCGTTCACGCGGCTCCCACGGGCGCCGCGAACCGGTACCCGAAGCTCTGCACCGTCTCGACGAACCGCGGAGCGGCGGCGTCGTCGCCGAGCACGCGGCGCAGTTCGGAGACGCGGTGGTCGACGGCCCGGCTCGACGTGGCGAAGTCCAGTCCCCAGAGCGTCGACAGCAGGCGCTCTCTGCTGTGCACTTCGTCGGGATGCAGCATGAGGTACTCCAGCAGCGTCATGGCCTTCGGGGTGAGAAGGATCTCCGCGTCGGAGAGCCACGCCCGGCGCGCGGTGCGGTCGAGCACGAGGTCCTCGGCGCGCAGGCGCGCGGAGGTGGCGAGAGAGGGCCGTCCGGCCGCGGTGCGGCGCAGCACGGCACGGATCCGCGAGATGAGCTCGTGCGGGTCGAAGGGCTTGTTGAGGTAGTCGTCCGCACCCTCGTCGAGAGCCGCGCTGCGCTCCCACGACTCGCCGACCTGGGTGAGCAGGATGATCGGCAGCCACAGGCTGCGGGCACGCATGCGCCGCACGAACTCCCGACCGTCGAGGTGCGGCATGAGCACGTCGCACACCACGAGATCGGGCGCGCGGCGCTCCACGGCGGCGAGTCCCCGTGCGCCGTCTCCGGCGACCTCCACGTCGAATCCGCTGCGCTCCAGGAACGGTCCGAGCGCGCCCGTGATGGCTTCGTCGTCGTCGACCAGAAGGATCCGGGGACGTGCGGTGTCGCCCATGTCAGCCCGCCTTCAGGGTGTTCGAGGTGCCGATGTCGCTGATAGTGGGGGTGGAGCCCGTCCAGTTCACGAGGTTCGCGTCGCCGTTCACGACGAGCTCCCGCACCGACTCCGCGAGCACGACGTTGGCGGATCCGATCACGGACAGGGAGACGACGTCGTCCGCGACCACCTGTGCGCCTTGTGCGTTCACGATGAGCCGGTCGCACGGGCCCTCCACGTGAACCGCGACCGCGTCCTGCATGAGGGTCAGTTCGCCGTCGCAGCGCTGCGTCGTGGTCGCGGCGGCGATCAGGGCGGAGCGGGAGGTCGCGTCCCGGACGGCGACCGGAGGACCGGTCTGCGGCAGCGGCTGCGGCGGGCCGGACGGGCGCTCGGTCTTCACATCGACGGAGACCCCGGGGGACGGACTGCCCGACGACTGTGCGGCGTCGACGACGCTGACCGAGCAGCCGGTGAGACCGGCGCCGAGGGCGAGGGCGGCGAGGAGGAGCGCAGGGGTGCGGCGGCGATGCATGGTCTTCTCCGGTGTTCCGTGGTGGTGTGAGAGGAGGCGGTTCAGTGACCGGCCGGGATGAAGATCTCGACCCGGCGGTTCAGCTGCCGGCCGGCGGGGTCGTCCTGGCCGTCGATCTCGTTCGCCGCGACGGGGCGCGTCTCGCCGTATCCGACGGCCTCCATCGTCGTCTTGGCACCCGCCTTCTGCAGTGCCGTGACGACCGACTGCGCGCGGCGCTCACTGAGGTCCTGGTTGTACGCGTCGTCGCCGATCGCGTCCGTGTGGCCCGAGATCTCCGCGTTCCGGACGTTCTTGGCGACCAGGACGTCGGCGACGGAGGCGATGGTCTTCGCCGCGTCGGCGCGGATGTCGCTGCGGTCGAAGTCGAAGAGCACCCCGTCCTGGAACGTGATCGTGGTCCCGCAGGACGTGATCGGGGCCAGTGCGGCGATCGGCGGGAAACTGCCGAGCTTCGCCACGGCGGGAACCCGGTCCGCCTTGACCGTCTTCCCGTTGACCTTCGCCGTGCCGTCGCCGTAGTTCTGGATCGAGAGCCCCGGCGCCACGTAGTCGCCGGAGCCGTCTCCGAAGTTCTGGATCTTCACGGAGCCGGCCGTGTAGTTCCCCGATCCGTCGCCGAAGTTCTGGATCGTGATACCCGGCGCCGTGTAGTTCCCGGATCCGTCGCCGAACACCTGGACCGAGATCCGGCCGTCGCTGTAGTTGCCGGACCCGTCGCCGAAGTTCTGGATGCGCACGGATCCGGATGTGTAGTTCCCCGACCCGTCGCCGAAGTTCTCGATCGTCACGCCGTTGATCGTGGAGACTCCGGATCCGTCGCCGAAGTTCTGCACCGAACCATCGGGGCCCGTGTAGTTGCCGGACCCGTCGCCGTAGAGCATCGCGGATCCGGCGCCGGAGACGACCTTCCCGCCGGCGTCGCACCGGGCGGGGGAGACGGCGACCCCCGGAACGCCGTCGAAGGCGGCGTTCACCTCGATCGCGAAGGCGTCGGCGGATCCGGACAGCAGGCCGAGGTCGGGCAGCCGGAACAACGGCACGGGCGGGAACTGGCCGACGTCGTAGCCGGGGACGGTCGCGGCCGCAGGCTTCGCCGCCGTGCTCGCGGACGGGCCGTGCGAGGGCTTCGAGGCCCCGGTGCCCGACGCCGGTGCGGCGGGCGAGCAGCCGGTGAGGGCGAGGACGGCGATGGTCGCGGCGGTCGCGATGATGAGGGCGGGGCGCCGGATGAAGTGAGGCGCGCGGTGCTGCGTGGTGCTCATGACTCGAGGCTATCGACCCGGTGTCGCCGCCCCGTCGCGGTCGTGTCTCGATCCTGCGACACGCGCTGGTGGGTTGCGACCGTGGTCGGTGGTGTCACGCTGGGCGTAGCCACAGACGCTCAGCGGATCCCCGCCCTGGCACGTGCTCGTGCCCGGCTCCGTCGGCGCAGCGGCTGCCGGTGAAGGCTCATGGTCAGCGGCGGCTCAATGACCTGTGCCGTAGCCCAGACGGCGTTGCAGCTGCCGGGCCGTCTCCGACACGGCGTCCGCGATCGCCGACTCGTCGACCGACGCCTCCTCGCCCCAGGTCACGGCCACGGCGGCGACCGGCCAGCCGACGTGGTCGCGCACCGCGATGCCCACCGAACGGAACCCCGCGGTGACCTCGCCGTCCTCTCGGGCGATGCCGTCGCGCCGCACTTCGCGCAGCAGCTCGTTGAGCTCACGGGGCCGGGAGGGGCCTCCGCCGGTGCGCTGCGCGAACGCGGCGGCGTCGGGATAGAGGGCGCGCACCTGCTCGCGGGGGAGCGCCGCGAGCATGGCGCGCCCGGTCGCGGTGAGGTGCGCGGGCAAGCGCACGCCGACGTCGGTGATGAGCGCGGGGCGCCGCAGAGCGCGCTCCTCGACGATGTAGAGCACATCGCGGCCTGTCATGACGGCGAGGTGGGCGCTTTCGCCGAGCCGGTCGGCCAGCCCGGCCAGCAACGGGCGGCCGAGCCGGGCCAGCGGCTCCTGCCTGGCGTAGCCGCCGGCGAGCTCGAAGGCGCTCGTGCCGAGCCCCCAGCGGCGCTCCTGCGGAAGATGCACCACGAATCCGTGCGCTTCGAGCGTCGCGAGCAGGTGATAGACGGTGGAACGGGGGATGTCGAGCTCGCGTGCCAGGGCCGACGCCGCGACGGGGCCCGCGCGCCGGGCCAGGAAGCGCAGGATCCGCAGCGTGTGCTCGGCCGCGGGCACCTGAGGCCGGTCGTCACGGGCGCTCGTCGGCGAGCCCGTCCCGGCGCCGTGGTCCGTGCGATCGGCGTTCACGCTCCCAGGATCCCATGCTCGCGTCGCGCCGTGACGCCGTCGCCCGCCGCAGGTGCCAGCACGGCACGACAGGCGAGGTGGATCGCGAGACGGGTCTCGGGATCCGTCAGATCGACGCCGAGGAGCTCCTGCACCCGCCGGATCCGCACCGCGACCGTGTTGCGATGCAGGTTCAGCGCCTCGGCGGTCGCGACCAGGCTCGATTCCTGGTCGAGATAGGCGGAGAGCGTGCGCAGCAGATCACCGGTCGCGCCCTGCAGCGGCGCGAGGAGCGATTCCGCCGCGGGCACGAAGGTGTCGTTTCCGGTCCAGGCCAGCAGCAGCTGTTCGAGCCCCAGGCTGTCGACACGGACGAACCAGCCCGTCGCCGAGCGCGACGCCGCGATCCGGGCGGCGTCCGCGGCCTCGTCGAGCGTCACGGCGAGTCCTGCCGCGCCGCGCTGCAGCGAGCCGACGCCCGTCGCGATCGCGAAGGAGCGGCCCACTTCGCGGTGCAGGGCCCGCAGCCCGCGCGCGAGCCGTTCGACGGTCGCGGGATCCGGCGCCTCCGAGAACGCGAGCCACCCGCTCAGCCCGCGCCCGGCGGTGGTGACGTGCGCCTCCGCCGCGATCCCGCCGAGGGCGGCGCGCACCGCCCGGAGCAGCGGCAGCGGATCCAGCCGGCCCCGCCCGACCATCCGGAAGCCGAGATGATGTCCGCTCGTGCGCCAGCCGCGCTCGCCCATCCGGCGCTCGATGTCGTCGTCGGCGAGGCCCCGCGCGTCGACGAAGTCGCGGAGCAGCGCGGACGAGGCCGAGACGTCGTTCACCTCGGCGACCTCGTCGATGAGGATCCGTGCCGCGACGGCCGGCATCGCGACCTCGGCGGCGACCGAGAGCGCGGCGAGCTGGCTCTCGCTCAGCCCCTCGCCGAAGACGACCAGGCGCAGGCCCGGCCGGCTCGGGCTGTCCACGCGGACGGAGGCCGCGGTATGGCTCCCCGCGCGCGCGATGTCGATCCAGGGGCGGAAATCGATCGCCGCATGCAGGGCGGGATCGAGCTCTCCGCCCGAGGAGTGCAGCACGTCGGTGCCATCCACGAGGGCGAGCGGATGGCCGAGCGTGGCCGAGACCTGGCGGAGCAGATCCGGCAGATCCCGCGCCGGATACTCGAAGGAGCGCGCCACCTTGCGCACGTGCGAGAGAGTGAGCGCATCCTGCGCCTGCACGAGCATCCAGCACGCCTGGGCGAGCACGATGGGCCGCTCCACGTCGAGCAGGCAGATCCCCAGGCGCCCCGCGAGCCGCTGCGCACCCGGGTCGAACCCGGCGGCCCCCGGCAGCGCGACGCCGCGGAAGCCGCGCTCGCGGATCCGGCGCAGCATCGCGTCCTGCTGCCAGGGCGTTTCGGGCGCGGGGTCGAGCAGCACGGCGAGACCGCCGTCGGGCAGCGTCGGCAGATCCGCCTCGGCCGACTCGACGGCGACCGCGTCCCACGCGGCGTCCTCGGGCCCCGCGATCCGGTGAAGGCCCCCGTTCTCGGGGTGCGCGCGGAGCCCCGCGAGGGAGAGTCCGGCGCTCATGCGGCGTCCAGTTCGGCGAGACCGTACGTCGACGGCAGCACGCGGCGCAGGCGCTCGGGACGCTCGAGCCACCAGTCCGGCGCCGGCAGCGAGAGCACGACCACGCGCCGCCCTGGGGTGAGATCGGTGACCTGCAGTATCTCGCGCGAGGCGGCGTCGAGTACGACGATGATCGCCGGCGCGGAGGCGAGCAGTGCGCCGTCGCTGAGCACGGCGAGGGACTCCGAGCGGGTCACCACGCGATCGATCGCGCCGCCGGGGCCGGCGACCTCGACGGACTGCACGTGCGGATCCGCGTGGTGCGGAGAGATCCGGTCGATCCGTCCCTCGGTCAGCAGGCGCGCCCCGAGCGCCGCGGCGAGTTCGGCCGCGCCCGCGAACCGGGCCGCGAGGAAGGCGCGTCCCAGCGCGAGCGCGCGGCGCTGGTGTCCGGGCATCGCGTGCTCGCGGAGATCGCCCACGGTGAAGCCGGCGAGCACGGCCGCGCCGCTGCCTCCCGCCTGGATGATGGCCGAGCGGACGATGCGCTCCGCATCCACGGCACGATCCGTCTCGACGAGCGCGACGCCGCCGGCGCCGCTCTCGCACGTGAACACGAGCCCAGGCACCTGGTCGACGAAGAGCGACATCTGGTCGAGCTCCGGCACGGCGCGTCCGGTGCAGTCGGCGTCCACGATCGTGCGCTCGCCGGAGAAGAGGAACGGGACGAGGCTGTTCAGGCCGCCGCCCTCGATCGAGCACACGGCGGGGATCCGCGTGCCCAGCCAGCGCTCCGCGGCGGCCACGAGGCGCCCGAACGGTGCGAGTCCCGGCATCCGCTCGCCGAGCAGGATCGTGGAGCCCACGAACGCGGCGCCGAAGCAGGGCGTCGCGGGATCCAGCTCGTCCACGTCCGCGAGCGGACGCGGGCCGGCATCGTCACCCGCGAGCATGAGCTCGAGCATGGTGGTCGTGCCGCCGCCGCCCGAGCCGAGCAGCGCGCAGCCCAGCGCGAGCGCGGTCACATCCTCGGGTCGCAGTCGCCACGCCATCGTCCCAGACTAGCTTTCGGGGCTGGTTCGCCGAGGCCCCCTCACACTGTCCAGACCCCCCGACAATTGCGTCGCTGCGGAGGGGCGTGGATGCGCAGAGGGGGCCTCGACGGATCGAGTGCGGAGAGCGCCGATCTCAGGCGCCTCGCCGCTCGACCGGGAGGAACGGCTCGGCGAGGCCGAAGGCTGACGGGCCGAACGCCGCGAGGGCGCCGTCGGTGCGCATCATGTCGGGCGTCGAGATGCCGAGCACGCGCACGCGCTGGCCGTAGCGCAGCCCCTCGGTCGTGATCGGCTCTGCGGTCTCATGGTCCACGACGCAGATGAGATCCGGCACGATCGCGACGACCTCGCCGTCGCGCCGCGCGATGAGGTTCTCGTTCTGGAACAGGATCTCGAACGTGCCTTCGCCCTCGAGCGGCGCGATCACGGCGCGTCCCTTCGCGAACCCCTCGGTGGTGCGCCGCTCGACGTCGACGACCTTCCCCACGGCGAGCTCCCGCAGGTGGGAGTACAGGGTGCGGGAGAGCGTGTCGGCGATGGCCTCGAAGGGGGAGCGGTGCTGCTCTCGGGCCTCGCGGATCGCACGCCCGAGGGCGAGCGCCATCGAGATCGTGCGGGGGACAGCGGTGCGGCGCACGTCCGCGCCGGTCATCGCGTACTCGGCGATGTGGCCCACGCCGCCGAGCCGGATGGTGATCGCGCGGGCGAGCCACTCCATCTGGCGGTCGTCGTCGCCGGTGTCGATGATGACCGTCTCCCCGCGCTCGCCGGCGAGGGCGAGGGGCGAGCCGTGCACGCCGTAGACCGCGAACGTCTCCATGGAGAGCTCGGGGAAGGCGCGCCCCATGCCGTCCGCATCGACCACCGGAAGCCCGGTCTCGGCGGCGACGACGAGCGGGATCATCGAGTTGATCCCGCCGCACTCGATCGGCATCGTGGCGTCGGCGGTGCGCCCCAGGTGCGCCTCGAGCGCCCGGAGCGCGAGCGTGGGCTCGGTGCCCGCCGGGATCTTCTCGATCATCACGGTCGGTGCGCCCATCTGCGCCGTCGGGATCACGAACAGATCGTCCGGAAGCTCGTCCGGATCCAGGATCGTGATCGCGCCGCCGGCGAGCACCCGTTCGACGAGCTTGCTGCCGATGTAGGGATCGCCTCCGCCGCCCGTGCCGAGCAGCGTCGCGCCGCGGGCGAGATCGGGGAGGTCCGCCGCGGTGAGCAGCCAGCTCATCGCGCCTCGATCCGCTCGCGCGACGCCTCGGGCACCGGCTCCGCCGTCTCCGACCCCGCGCCGTGCGAGACCGTCCCGTCGAAGCGGTGCGCGGGCATCTCGTAGCCGAAGTAGCCGGGACCGACCATCGCGAGCGCCTCGGCGGTGTGCCAGCGCTCGTCGGCGGGCGCCGCGAGCACGCGTACGCGCTGGCCGTAGCGGAGCGCCTCGGTCGTGATCGGCTCCCCGGACTCGCCCTCGACGACCATGATGAGGTCCGGCGTGGTCGCGAGGATCCGTCCGTCGGCTTCCGCGACGAGATGCTCGTTCTGGAACTGCAGGGTCAGCGCGGCGCCGCCCTCGCCCTCGATGCGGGCGCGGCCGCGGGCGAAGCCGGTGGTCGTGGCGCGCTGCACGTCGACGACCTTGCCGTCGAAGAGCTCGCGTCCGGAGAGCTCGCGGACCGCGGCCTCGACCGGATCCGTCTTCGCCGCACGGGCGTCGGCGATCGCGCGCCCCACCGTGATGCAGCGCGAGAGCGAGCCGCCGACGAGACCCGCACGGGCCTGCGCGCCGGTCATCGAGAACCCCGCGATCATCGTGGAGCAGCCCATCTCGACCGTCGCGACGCGCGCGATCCGCTCCGTCCAGGTGTTGTCGACGGTCTGCAGCACGGCCACGTTGCCCTTCTCGTCGCTGAGCGCGAGGGGCGAGGCCGTCACGCCGATCAGCGTGGGCAGCACCATCTGCAGCTCCGGGAAGGCGCGGCCCATGCCGTCGGCGTCCACGAGCGGCAGCCCGAGCGCGGCGGCGGCCGCGACCGGGATCGTCGAGTTCACGCCGCCGACCTCGGCGCACGCGATATGCGTCACGGGACGGCCCAGGTGCGAGCCGAGCGCGCGCACGGGTTCGACGACCTCGTCCAGGCTCGGGAGCTTCTCGACCATGACGGTCGGTGCGCCCATCATCGCGACGAAGAGCACGTGCGCGTCGTCCGGGACCTCGGCGAGGTCGAGAACAGGGACGGGCCCGCCGGACAGCGCCTGCCGGGCGAGGAGGGATCCGATGTAGGGGTCCCCGCCGCCTCCGGTGCCGAACACGGCCGCGCCCCGGGCGAGATCCTCGATCTGCGCGGTGTCGATCTGCCAGCCCATCTCAGGCCCCCATGTCGAGGTCGCCGACGGCCTTCGCGCGGATGCGCGTGGCGTTGCCGGGCAGGTACGGGATCGGGACCTCGTCGAAGTCGATGATCGCGACCGTGGACGGCTTCGCGCCGGCCGCGATGGCCTTGTCGACGGCCTCGGCGCGGACGGCCGCGATGGTCTCGTCGCGCGCGCCCGGGGCGATCGCGTAGACCTTGTCGATCTCGCCGCCGACCTGGGCGATCGAGGCGCCGATCGCGTTCGCGACCGCGTAGTTCTCCGGGCGGTGCACGGGACCGAACGGCTCCAGCACATCCGGCAGCAGGATGGATCCGCCGCCGACCGCCACGACTGCGATGGGGTCGGGGGAGGTCCGCATGCGGTCGACCGCCTCGGCGACGCGCTCGGCGATGCGCGCGAGCACACGGGCGACGAAGGCGGGGTCGAGGTGCGTGACCTTCTCCGGGTCGCCGACCGCGGCGCGTCCCGCCGCGACCGCGATGTCGGTCGCGGTGAGCGTCGAGCCCCCGAAGACGAGTGCCTCGGTGCCCAGGCGGTAGCCGACCGAGGCGGGGCCGACCTCGGCCGTCTCGGTGTCGACGATGCTGCCGCCGCCGATCCCGAGCGAGAGCACGTCGGGCATCCGGAAGTTGGTGCGGATGCCGGCGACCTTGACCTCGTTCGCAGTCTCGCGGGGGAAGCCGTTCACGAGCAGGCCGATGTCCGCGGTCGTGCCGCCCACGTCGATCACGGCGCAGTCCTGCAGGCCGCTCGTGGCTGCGGCTCCGCGCATCGAGTTCGTCGGACCGGAGGCGAAGGTCGCCACCGGGTATCGGCGCACGTACTCGTCGTCCATGAGCGTGCCGTCGTTCTGGCTGAGGAAGATCGGCGCCTCGATGCCGTGGGCGCGGACGGCGGCGGTGAGGCCGTCGACGATCTCCGAGGCGAGCTCGCGCAGCGCGGCGTTGATGATCGTGGCGTTCTCGCGCTCGAGGATGCCGATCCGGCCGATCTCGTGCGAGAGCGAGATCGCGACGTCGTCGCCGAGGACCTCGCCGAGGATCTCCGCGGCGCGCACCTCGAGGTCGTGGTTGACCGGGCTGAACACGGCCGAGATCGCGACCGAGCGGATCCCGTGCGCCTTCATGTCCTCGGCGATCCCGCGCAGCTCCTCCGGGTCGAGCGGCGAGATCGGGCGGCCGTCGAACTCGTAGCCGCCGTGCGCGAGGTAGCTGCGCGCCTGCGCGGCCTCGAGCAGCTCACCCGGCCAGTCCACGAGCGGCGGCAGGGCGCGGGTCGCGGGCAGGCCGAGCCGGAG
The DNA here is from genome assembly GCF_044749045.1 of Microbacterium sp. NPDC089698. Taxonomy (NCBI): domain Bacteria; kingdom Bacillati; phylum Actinomycetota; class Actinomycetes; order Micrococcales; family Microbacteriaceae; genus Microbacterium; species Microbacterium sp. NPDC089698. The sequence continues at coordinate 33,986 of NZ_JBIVHE010000008.1, read as the reverse complement.
CGCCGCGGTGGGCGCGAGGCGGCTCGCCTGCACGAGCGCGTTGATGAAGTGCGTCGTGCCGATCATGACGGCCTCGATGTCGGAGCCCTCGAACGGGTGGTGCGCGCGCAGGTCCTCGATCGCCTGCACGATCCCGTCGGTCACGTCGGGGGTGGTCGAGTGCTTCACCCCGGCGAGGGTCTGGGCGCCGTCCATGAGGACGGCATCCGTGTTGGTGCCGCCGACGTCGATGCCGATGTGCATGGTTCTCGCTTTCTCGGAGGGTCTGGGACGAATGGTCCCGTCGCGGGGCGTCGGAAGGCGCCGCACCCCGCGACGGAGTTCGGGGTCAGGCGGCCGCGGCCTCGGCGGGATCGGCCTGACGGGTGGGGACGGCGCCGACGCCGCGGACGAGACCCAGCTTGCCCGCCGCGATGTACAGGACCATCGAGAGGAACAGGCTGATGAGGGAGGGGATCCCCCAGGTCACGAAGTAGCCGACGAGGGAGGAGACCAGCCAGACCACGATCGTGGCCGGCACGATGCGCGGCGCGGAGGCCGGCAGGACGCCCTCCACGCGGCTGGCGTCGAGCTCTCCGCGCCAGCCGCGGACCACGAAGTACTCGGCCACCATGATCCCGGCGATCGGCGGGAACGCGACGCTCAGCACGATGAGGAACTGGGTGAACTGTCCGAGGATCCCGGCGGCGGCGAGGACGGATCCGACCACGCCGAGCACGATCGTCGTCGTCACGCGGTGCAGGTTCTTGCCGAACGTCGTGGAGACGAAGTTCACCAGGCCCAGGGCCGAGGAGTACAGGTTCCAGTCGTTGATCTTGAGCGTTCCCGTGATCACGATGATGAGGCCGACGAGCCCGACCGAGCTCGTCACGATCGCGACGATGTCGCCCGACTTCGCGGCGTGGGCGAGGAGCACGCCGGCGAGGCCGATGACGAACTCGCCGAGCGTGACGCCCACGACGGTCTGCTTGACCACGTCGGCGCGGGAGCGGTTGAAGCGCGTCATGTCGCCCGTGATGATGGCGCCCACGATGAGGCCGCCGGCGACGATGCCGGTGCCGGCCCAGACGCTGATGTGCGGACCGGGCGCGGGGCTCGTGAGCAGCGTGCCGAGGTCGTGGCGGCTGAGCTCCGAGATCACCGACCAGCCCACGAGGATGAGGAACAGCGGCACGGTGATGTTCGCGAGCCACTGCATGCCGAGGAAGCCGAACGCGACGATCGCGGTGACGGCCAGGCCGAACAGCAGGCTCCACAGCCAGGTCGGCAGCACGCCGGGCATGAGCGCGTCGAGCGACTGCGCGGAGATCGCGGACTGGATCCCGAACCAGCCGATCAGGCTGATGCCGATCGCGAGGCCCACGAGCGCCGCGCCGATCTCGCCGAAGCCGGTCCAGCGGGCCAGGAGGGCCGTGTTCAGGCCCTCGCGCTGACCGATGAACCCGACGATGCACATGATGACCTCGAGGATGACGGATCCGAGCAGGAACGCGAGTGCGGCCTCGCCGAAGCTCATCCCGTACCCCAGCGTGGCGCCGAGGAGGAACTGCGACAGCGCGGAGACCTGGCCGAAGCGCTGCACGGCGATGCCGAACCAAGGCTTTCGCGCTTCGGGAGTCACGCGGGAGAGGGCGAAATCGTCGTGCGGCGCGATACGGGCCATGGTGGTTTCCTTCGGGCGGAAGAGGATGGTTCCGCTCACGCTAGTGACGCGTCGCCCTACCCACCATGTGCGATCTGCACTGATCTCACCATCTGTTCAACAGTCCGCACATTCACTTCCTCTGCGCGATGGCGTCGTGTGTGGTCGCGGCCGTCTTGCGCCCGCCCTGGCCGGGTGCACGAGCTGCTGCCGGGTGCACGGGTCGTTGACGCCGGGATCCCGTCCGCTCGGCAGGATCCGGTGTGTTCGAGCTGTGCTGGCGGGCTGTGGCGCCTTGTCTGGAATACCAGACAAGACGTCGTCCTGCGCCCTGTCCGCGCGGCAGGCGAGGGTGTGGAATCGTCTCATGCCCCACACTTCCCCCGTCACCATCGGTGCGGCGCCGCTGCGCCCCGAGGATGTCGTCGCCGTCGCCCGCCACCACGCCGCCGTCGCGATCGACGCCGGCGCGCTCGACCGCGTCGCGGCCGCCCGCGGCGTGATCGACGGCATGGCCGCCGACCCGAACCCGCACTACGGCGTCTCGACCGGCTTCGGCGCCCTCGCCACCACGTTCATCGCTCCCGAGCGCCGCCGCCAGCTGCAGCAGAGCCTCATCCGCTCGCACGCCGCCGGCACCGGCGCCGAGGTCGAGACCGAGGTCATCCGCGCGCTGCAGCTGCTGCGCCTGCAGACCCTCGCGTCCGGCCACACCGGCGTGCGCCCGCAGGTCGTCGAGACCTACGCCGCGATGCTCAACGCCGGCATCACCCCGGTCGTCCGCGAGTACGGCTCGCTGGGCTGCTCCGGCGACCTCGCCCCGCTCGCGCACATCGCCCTCGCCAGCATGGGCGAAGGCGACGTCCGCAACGCCGCGGGCGATCTCGTGCCCGCCGCCGACGCGCTCGCCATGGCGGGCATCGCCCCGCTCGAGCTCGTGGAGAAGGAGGGTCTCGCCCTCATCAACGGCACCGACGGCATGCTCGGCATGCTCGTGCTCGCCCTGCACGACCTCGAGGACCTCCTCATCACGGCCGACCTCTCCGCGGCCATGTCGATCGAGTCCCAGCTCGGCACCGACGCCGTCTTCGCGGCCGACCTCATGGCGCTCCGCCCGCAGATCGGCCAGGCCGTCTCCGCCTCGCACCTGCGCGCCTTCCTCGGATCCTCCCCGATGGTCGCGAGCCACAAGGGCCCGGACGACGGCCGGGTGCAGGATGCCTACTCGCTGCGCTGCTCGCCGCAGGTGCACGGCGCCGCGCGCGACACCGCCTCCTACGCGACGACGATCGCCGAGCGCGAGCTGTCGAGCGTCGTGGACAACCCCGTCGTGACGAGCGACGGCCGGATCGAGTCGAACGGCAACTTCCACGGCGCGCCCGTGGCCGCCGTGCTGGACTTCCTCGCGATCTCCGTCGCCGACGTCGCCTCGGTCGCCGAGCGGCGCACCGACCGCGCCCTCGACCCCGCGCGCAGCCACGGCCTGCCGCCGTTCCTCGCGGACGAGGTGGGCGTGGACTCCGGCCTCATGATCGCGCAGTACGCGGCGGCCGGCATCGTCTCCGAGCTCAAGCGCCTCGCGGTGCCGGCCTCGGTCGACTCGATCCCGTCCTCCGCCATGCAGGAGGACCACGTCTCGATGGGCTGGGCTGCGGCCCGCAAGCTCCGCCGCGCGATCGACGGGCTCGGCCGCGTCCTCGCGATCGAGATCCTCACCGGCGCCCGCGCGCTCGACCTGCGCGCGCCGCTCGAGGCCGGCCCCGCCACCGGTGCCGTCCGCGACCTCGTCCGCACCGTGGCCGGAGGCCCCGGCCCCGACCGATTCCTCAGCCCTGACATGGAGGCCGTCGCTGCGCTCGTGCAGTCCGGCCGCATCGCTGCGATTGCGAAGGAGCACGCGAATGACTGACACCACGACCACCCCGGCGGGCCCGACGCTGTCGGATCCGTCCCGCTCGATCCGCGCCACCCGCGGCAACGAGCGCACCGCGAAGAGCTGGGGCGCCGAGGCCGCCAAGCGCATGCTCATGAACAACCTCGACCCCGAGGTCGCCGAGCACCCGGAGGACCTCGTCGTCTACGGAGGCACCGGCCGTGCGGCGCGCAGCTGGGAGGCGTATGACGCGATCGTGCGCACTCTCGATGAGCTCGAGCCCGACGAGACGCTGCTCGTGCAGTCCGGCAAGCCGGTCGGCGTGTTCCGCACCCACGAGTGGGCGCCGCGCGTGCTCATCGCCAACTCCAACCTGGTCGGCGATTGGGCGACCTGGCCCGAGTTCCGCAGGCTCGAGGCCGAGGGCCTGATGATGTACGGCCAGATGACGGCCGGATCCTGGATCTACATCGGATCCCAGGGCATCCTGCAGGGCACCTACGAGACCTTCGCCGCGGTCGCCCGTTCGCTCGGCAAGGACTCGCTCAAGGGCACGCTGTCCCTCACCGGCGGCGCCGGGGGCATGGGCGGCGCGCAGCCGCTCGCGGTGACCCTCAACGACGGGGCCTGCCTCATCGTGGACGTCGACGAGTCGCGCCTCGCACGCCGGGTCGACCACGGCTACCTGGACGTCTACTACACCGACCTCGACGAGGCGATCGCACGTGCCGTCGCCGCGAAGGAGGCGGGCGAGGCCCTGTCGGTCGGCATTGTCGGCAACGCGGCGGAGGTCTTCCCCGAGCTGTTCCGCCGTGGCGTCCCGATCGACATCGTGACGGACCAGACCAGCGCGCACGACCCGCTCGCCTACCTGCCGCTCGGCATCTCGGTGGCGGACTGGAAGGCCGAGGCCGAGCGCGATCCCGAGGAGTTCACGCGCCGCTCCCGCGAGTCCATGGCCGCGCACGTCGCCGCCATGGTCGCGTTCCAGGACGCGGGCGCCGCGGTGTTCGACTACGGCAACTCGATCCGCGCCGAGGCGGTCCTGGGCGGCTTCGACCGCGCCTTCGAGTTCCCCGGCTTCGTCCCCGCCTACATCCGCCCGCAGTTCGAAGAGGGCCGTGGTCCGTTCCGCTGGGCAGCCCTCTCGGGCGACCCGGAGGACATCTACAAGACCGACCGCGCGATCGCGGAGCTCTTCCCGGAGGATGCGGCCCTGCACCGCTGGCTGGAGAAGGCCGGCGAGAAGGTCCACTTCGAGGGTCTGCCCGCCCGCATCTGCTGGCTCGGCTACAAGGAGCGCCACCTCGCGGGCCTGAAGTTCAACGAGATGGTCGCCTCGGGCGAGCTCTCCGCCCCCATCGTGATCGGCCGCGACCACCTCGACTCCGGCTCGGTCGCCAGCCCGTACCGGGAGACCGAGGCCATGAAGGACGGATCCGACGCGATCGCCGACTGGCCGCTGCTCAACGCGCTGCTCAACACGGCCTCCGGCGCGAGCTGGGTGTCGCTGCACCACGGCGGCGGCGTCGGCATCGGCCGCTCGATCCACGCCGGTCAGGTGACCGTGGCGGACGGATCCGCGCTGGCCGCCGAGAAGCTCGAGCGCGTGCTCACGAACGACCCCGGCACGGGCGTCATGCGTCACGTCGACGCGGGCTACGACCACGCGAAGGACATCGCGCGCGAGCGCGGCCTCAAGGTCCCGATGGGCCTCTGAACCGGGCTCGGACACAGACGGCGTCCCGCTCTGCGCACCCCGTCGGGGGATGGGGGATCGCAGGGCGGGACGCGACCACACCACCATGTCCCACTTCTGGTCCGCGGCGTCTCGTTGCCGGGTACCTTGTCCCACTTCTGGCGCTTCAGAGCCGGATCCAGGACCAGATATGGGACATGCTGCGACCAGAAGTGGGACATGATCGGCGTGGAGGACGCATGAAGACCCTGATCACGAACATCGGCGAGCTCACGACGAACGCCCCGGTCCCTGAGCATGTCGAAGCCGGCGACGACCGCTGCGGCACCCTGTACGACGCGGCGGTCCTCATCGACGGGGACCGGATCGCGTGGGTCGGCCCGGCGGCGGAGGCACCGGACGCCGACGAGGCGATCGACGCCGAGGGCCGCGCGGTGATCCCCGGCTTCGTGGACAGCCACAGCCACCTCGTCTTCGGCGGCGATCGCGCCGCGGAGTTCGAGGCGCGCATGCAGGGCCAGAAGTATGCCGCCGGGGGCATACGGTCGACGGTCGCCGCGACCAGGGCCGCGAGCGACGACGAGCTGCGGATCCGGCTGCGCGGCTTCCTCTACGAGATGCTCGCGCAGGGCACCACGACGGTGGAGATCAAGAGCGGCTACGGCCTCGACGTCGCGACCGAGGAGCGCCTGGTGCGTCTCGCCGCCGAGGTCACCCCGGAGGTCACCTTCCTCGGGGCGCACGTCGTGCCGGCCGAGTACGCCGATCGCGGTGACGAATACGTCGATCTCGTCACCGGGGAGATGCTCGACGCCTGCGCTCCGCACGCGAAGTGGATCGACGTCTTCTGCGAGACCGGCGCGTTCACCGTTCCCCAGTCGCGCCGTGTGCTGGAGGCCGGCATCGCGCGCGGGCTGCAGCCGCGCGTGCACGCGAGCCAGCTCGGCCCCGGCGAGGGCGTGCAGCTGGCCGTCGAGCTCGGGGCCGCGTCGATCGACCACGGCACCTACCTCACCGATGACGATGTGACCGCGCTCGCCGGATCCGAGACCGTGCTGACGCTGCTGCCCGGCGTGGAGTTCTCCACCCGGCAGCCCTATCCCGACGCCCGCCGCCTCATCGACGCCGGCGTGAGGGTGGCGATCGCGTGCGACACGAACCCCGGTTCGAGCTTCACCTCGTCGATGCCGTTCTGCATCGCGGTCGCCGTGCGCGACATGCGGATGACGGTCGCCGAGGCGATCCACGCGGCGACGGCCGGGGGAGCGGCCGCCCTGCGCCGCACGGACATCGGCGGCATCGCCCCCGGCATGCGCGCCGACCTGGTGCTGATGAAGAGCTCGAGCCGCGTGCACCTGGCCTACCGTCCCGGCGTGCCGCTCGTGGACGCCGTGTGGAAGGACGGCGTGCGCGCCGTCTGAGGAGGGGCGCCTCGCCTGCCGCGCCGGCGGGCGACGTCACGATCAGCACAGGTTGTGACGATCGGCACAGGATTCAGACCAGATCCTGTGCCGATCGTCGCACCGTGTGCTGATCGTGACGCCCCGCGGCTGGCAAACGCCTCCGACGCGAGTTGCACTCAGGCGGGGGCTCAGCCCAGAGCGTCGGCGCAGACCACGGCGGCCGCGGCCGACCACGCCTGCGGGCGGCACGACGCCGGATACGGCACCGGGGCGACGCCGGGCGTGCGCCCGTCACCGGCGTGCAGCTCGGGCATCCGGTAGTCGAAGCCCTCGGCCGCGTCCACGAGCTGACGCGCGACCGCGGCGGCCTCATCGCGGAGACCGGCGCGGAGCATGCCGTGCACGGCGACCGCGGTGTCATGCGCCCAGACGCTGCCGCCGTGGTAGCTGAGCGGCCAGAAGCCGGTCGCTCCCGAGGACATCGTGCGGATCCCGAAGCCGCTCGACATCGAGTCTCCGAGCAGTAGTTCGGCGCAGGCGCGCTCCTCCTGGGGATCCAGCAGCCCGGTGCCGATCAGGTGCCCGATGTTGCTCGTGAGAGTGTCCACCGCCGCTCCGTGCGCGTCGAGCGCGATGGCGGGGTAGTGCCCCTCCGGCGTCGTCACCCAGTAGGCGGCGCGGAACCGGGCGCGCAGATCCGCGGCCCAGCTGCGCAGCGCGTCGCCGCCGTCCTCACCGAGGGCGTCGAGCAGCTCTGCACCCCGCACCGCGGCCTCGTAGGCGTAGGCCTGCACCTCGCTGAGCGCGATCGGGCCGTCGGCGAGCCGGCCGCTGCGCCACTGGATCGAGTCGCCGGAGTCCTTCCAGCCCTGGTTCGCGAGGCCGTGCCCGGTCTCGTCGACGTAGTCGATGAAACCGGATCCGCTGGCGTCGCCGTGCTCGGTCATCCAGCCCAGCGCCGCGCGCAGGGCCGGCAGCAGCTCGCGCACCTCGGCCTCGGGCATCCCCGCCTCTCGCGCATCGGCGAGCAGGCACACCCAGAGCGGGGTCGCGTCGACGGTGCCGTAGTAGAGCGGGGGGAGATGCACGCCCTCGTTCGGCAGCGACAGTGCGCCGCTGCGCAGCTCGTGCGGGATCTTGCCGGGGGCCTCGGCGGTGGCCGGATCCTTCTTCGTGCCCTGCAGGCGCGCGAGGACCCGGAGCGTGGAGGCGGCGATCGCCGGATCCTGGCTCAGGGCGAGGCGCGCGGCCCAGATCGAGTCGCGGCCGAAGAGCGTGAAGAACCAGGGCGCGCCGGCGGCGTAGAACGCGTCGTCCGGGTGCGCGGGCAGCGCGAGGCGCAGCGCGGCGAGGTCGCCCGCCGCGCGGTCCAGCCACCGGCGCAGGCGCGGATCGCCCGTCTCCGGAACCGCGGCCCTGGCCTCGACGGCGGGCGCGGTCACCACGAGCGTGGCGTCCTCGAGCGCCAGTGCGAGCGAGAACTCGGTCCCCGCACGCGGAGCGAGCACGGTCGTCCAGCGGATCGCGATCGCCGCTCCCTCCACCGCGATGGCGGCGCCGGGCGCCGTCAGTGCGAACGACGCCGCGCCCGAGGAGGCGCGTTCGCCGTCCCATCCCCAGGCACCGTGGTCGGGGAGCCCCGCCTTGACGCGCTGCAGCGGTTCGAAGTCGGGCACGAGCGTCACGGTCAGCGTGACAGGAACGGGCACCTCGCGGTGCGAGGAGACCAGGATCCGCTCCTCGACCTGGCCGGCGCGCACGGTGCGCGTGCGGTCGAGGCGCACCTTCGGGTCGGGCTGGTCGTCGTCGATACCGCGCAGCACGGCGGCGAAGACCGCCTGCTGAGGGGCGGGGGAGGAGCAGGCGATCGTCTCGACCGCCGTGCCCTCGACGGTGACCGTCAGCGCGCGCACGTGCCGCACGTCGCCGTGGTAGACCCCGTGGATCGGCGCGCATCCCATGTCTCCGGATTCGTCCGACCACACCTGGGTCGGCGCTTGGAGCGCGATGACGGCGTCGTTCAGGAGGGGCTGCAGCGGGGTGTCGGTCATGGGGCTCCTTCGTGAGGGGCGGCGTGCGGGCAGTCGGCCCGACGGGCGGGGTTCAGGACAGGGAGGGGGAGGGAAGGACGCGGGCGGGCAGGCGCTCCTCGACGCCGTGGCCCGAGACGGACCAGGCGGATGCGCCGGGGCGCTCTGCCACGACCTCGACGAGCTCGGTGCCGCGGTAGAGCAGGCCGGCGCCCTCCTCGACGCCGTACCCGGGCGGGATCCGTCCGGCCGTGATGGCGTCGCGGAAGGCCGGCCGCCGGGTCGGCTGCGAGTCGTGATGAGGGCTGAACGATCCGGGCAGGAGGCCGAGGCCGTCGGCGACCACCTGCGCGTCGGGGCCGAACGATGTGGTCGTGCCACCGCTGTGCCAGCACAGCCCGCCGGCGGATCCGCCCGCGAGCACGACGCCGGCCTCCCACGCCTGACGCAGCAGATCGTCGAGGCCGTGCGCACGCCACAGGGCGAGGAGGTTCACGACGCTGCCGCCGCTCACCCAGATCACGTCGCGGCTGAGCACATGCTCGGCGAGGCGCTCGTGGTTCGGGTGCGGGAACAGCCGGATGTGGCTGCCCTCGACGCCGGCCGCGCGGGCCGCCTCGAGCTCCGCGCCCTCGACGAACCGGGGATCGCCGCCGGCGGTGTTCACGTGCGCGACCCGCGGCGCGCGCCCCGTGACGCCGGCGAGCTCGATCGCGAAGTGCAGCAGGGGCCCGTAGGCGGTGTCCTGCCACCCTCCGTCGACCATGCCTCCGCAGGTCGCGAGGATCGTGGGCTGCGAGGCCGTCACTCCTTGACCGCCCCGTCGCTCGAGTTCATGATCCGCTTCTGGAAGAGGAAGAACATCACGGCCACCGGGATCGTCATGATGATCGCCGCGGCGAGCTTGAGCGGGTACTGGCGGCCCTGGCTGAGCTGCCCGTTCGCGAGCTGCGCGACGCCCTTCGTGAGGGTCGTGAGCTCGGGCGACTGGGTGGACACGATGAAGTGCGCCAGCTCGTTCCAGGATCCCTGGAACGACAGGATCACGATCGTGATCAGCGCCGGTCGCGCCATCGGCAGCACGACGGACCAGAACACCCGGAAGGTGCCGGCGCCGTCGATCCGCGCCTGCTCCTCGACGGATGCGGGGATCGACTCGAAGAAGTTCTTCATGATGAAGACCCCGGCGGCGTCGACGAGGAGCGGCAGGATCATGCCCGCATAGGAGTCGTACATGCCGAGGGTGTTGATCACGAGGAACTTCGGGATCAGCAGCACGACGGTCGGCACGCTCATCACGGCGACGAGGCCCGCGAACACGAGGTTGCGTCCGCGGAAGCGGAGGCGCGCGAGGGCGTAGCCCGCGAGGGAGTTGAAGAACACCCGTCCCGCGGTGACCACGATCGTCACGATCACGGAGTTCTTGAACCAGGTCGGGAAGTCGCTGCGCAGGAAGAGCTGCGTGTACGCCTCGGTCGTGAACGTGTGCGGCACGATCGCGAGCGGGTTCGCGGCGGCGTCCGGATCCGTCTTGAAGCTCGTGGCCACCTGGATCAGGAACGGGTAGATGTACACCAGCGCGAGGGCGATGAGCAGCGCGTACAAGACCGAGGTGGACGCGATCCGCACGGTGCCCCAGCGCTTGCGGCGCGCGACGAACGGGGCGGGAGCGGTGGCGGTCATCGCGGGGCTCCTTCGGTCGTGGCGGGCGCTCGGTCGGCGGACGCCGCGCGCGCGGCGGCGCGCTCGGCCGCCTCCACGTAGGGCCGGTTGCGCCGGCGCGAGACGGGGCGTTCGCGCAGCACCCAGCGCTGCACGAGCGTGAAGGCGATGATGATCACGAAGAGGATGAACGCGATCGCGGCGCCCTGGCCCCACTCCTGGTTGAGGAACGAGGACTGGTACGACTGGTACGCGGGCGTGATGGTGGTCTTGGCCGGCTGGCCCCTCGTGCCGGTGTAGATCTGATCGAAGATCTGCCAGCAGCCGATGAGGCCGAGCGTGAGCACCGTGAACAGGGTGGGACGCAGCTGCGGAAGGGTGATCCGCCAGAACCGCTGCCAGCCGTTCGCGCCGTCCATCATCGCCGCCTCCTGCACCTCGCCCGAGATGTTCTGCAGCGCGGCGAGGAAGAGCAGCATGAACGTGCCGCTCGTGGTGAAGATCGCCATGATGATGTAGACGCACATCGCGACGCTGGGGCCGCCGATCCAGTCCCAGAACGAGACGCCGAGGAAGCTGTTCTGCGTGAGCGCCGCGGGGCCGCCCGTGACGCCGAAGTGCAGGATCCCGGACGGGTCGTTGAGCCAGTTCGGACCGTTGATCCCGAGCCAGCCGAGCGCCGCGTTGACGGCGCCGGTCGTCGAGAACAGGAACAGGAACAGGACCGTGATCGCCACGGAGCTGGTCACCGAGGGGAAGTAGAAGGCCGTGCGGAAGAAGCTGCGGCCCTTGAGGATCTGGCGGTTCACGAGCACGGCGAGGAACAGGCTCAGCGCGGTCTGGCAGGGCACCACGAGGATCACGTACCAGGCGTTGTTCTTCAGGCTCATGCCGAAGTCGGCTTCGGCGAGCCCGCCGCCGAGCAGGAGCGCGGCGTAGTTCTTCAGGCCGACGAACGAGACGCCGCCGGAGAACGGCGAGCCCCGACCGCCCCAGTCGCTCACGCTCACCCAGAGCGCCATGAGGACCGGAACGACCAGGAACAGGCCGAGGAGGATCAGCATCGGGGCGGTGAAGAGCCACCCCGACGCGGTCTCGCCGTCCCGCAGGCCCTGGTGGCCTGCGGGACGGCGGGACCGCACGGTGGAAGAGGCCATGATTACTTGGTCAGGGCTTCCAGGTTCTTCTGCGCGGCGTCGAGGATCGCCTTCGGGTCGCCGGTCGCGAGCGAGCCGAGCTTGCCGTTGAAGTCGGTCACGACGTCGCTCGCGCCCTTGGCCGTGGGCACGCCCTGGGCGTAGTCCGCGCCGTTCAGGAACGGGACGAGCGGGGCGTTGTCCTTCTTCCACTGGTCCGCGGCCGACTTGATCGACGGCATCGGGCCGAACGCCTTCGAGAAGGCGAGCTGGCTGTCGGCGCTGGTCAGGTGCTCGACGAGGTCGAGAGCGGCCTTCTGGTTCTTGCTGTCGGCGGAGATGCCCCAGCAGTTCGTGAACTGCAGCGTGCCCTTCTTGCCGTCGGGGCCGGCGGGCAGCTCGACCGCCTTGTACTTCACGGTCGGGTAGTCGTTGGTCATGGCGCCGGTGATCCAGTTGCCCTCGACGACCATCGCGGCCTTCTGGGTGCCGAACGCCTCGCCGCCCCAGCCGGATCCGAGATCGGCCGCGAACTTCATCGAGCCGCCGGTCAGGAGGCCCTTGAGGTAGTCGAGCGCCTTCACGTTGCCCTCGGCGTCAGCCGTGGCCTTGGTCGAGTCGGCGTTCATGAGGCCGCCGCCGGCGGCGACCATGAAGGCGCCGACGCGGGCGTACTCGCCGCTCATCGAGAGGCCCACGTGGCCGTCCGCGGTGAGCTTCTTCGAGACGGACGCGAGCTCGTCCCAGGTCTTGGGGATGTCGGCGTCGGTCAGTCCGGCCTGGGTCCACATGTCGGTGTTGATCACGAGCTGCAGCGTGGAGAAGTCCTTCGGCGCGCAGTACAGCTTGCCGTCGTAGGTGAAGGACTTGAGCAGACTCGGGTAGAAGTCGTCCTTGTTCTTGAGCAGGTCGCCGTACGCGAGCAGCGATCCGTTCGACGCGTAACCGGCGAGGGCGTCGGTGGACTGGTAGAACACGTCGGCGGGGGAGCCCGAGGCGAAGCCCTGCGAGAGCTGCTGGTTGAGGTCGCTCGCCGCCGTCACGGTCGCCTTGACGCCCGAGGTCTTCGACCATGCCGAGACGGCGTCGTTGACGGCCTTGGTCTCGGCGTCGCCGGACGATCCGATGAGGATGTTCAGCGGCTTGTCGGACGAGGTGAGTGCCGTGGATCCGGTGCTGCTGCCGGCGTTCCCGCCGGAGAACCCCGAACCGCAGCCGGTGAGGGCGATCGCGCCCGCGAGGACGAGCGCCCCGGCCCCGATCGCGGCGCGTGTGCTGTGCCGTGTCATGTCTCTTCTCCCTTGATGAGCATCCGTGATGATGTGTGCTTCTCGGTGACGACAGGACGTCGTCGCAGGAATTTGAACGATCAAACTCTGTATCGAATACGCTAGGCGGCAGGAGCCCGGGGTGTCAAGGTGGGAAGGTGGTCCCGGATCCCGGGCCGGATCCGCGGAGGGAGAGACATGGTCAGGACGCCGACCGTCGAAGACGTGGCGCTGCGCGCCGGTGTGTCGCGGCAGACCGTGTCGAACGTGTTGAACACGCCGACCATCGTGAAGCCCGCCACCCGGGAGCGCGTGCAGCAGGCGATCGTCGAGCTCGGCTACCGGCGCCATGCGGCGGCCCGTCAGCTGCGCACCCGCCGTAGTTCCACGATAGGGATCCATCTGGATCCCTATGTCGGAGGCGTCTCCGGCGTCGTGCTGGACCGCTTCGTGCACGCCCTCACCGAGCGCGCGAGCGAGCGCGGCATGCGCATGCTCGTGTACGCCGCGCGCACGGCCGGGGACGAGATCGCCCGGCTCGCCGAGCTCTGGGAGGGCTCAGAGATCGATGCCGCGATCATCACCGGCACGTTCCACGGCGACCCGCGCACGCGCTGGCTGGGGGAGTCCCGGCTGCCCTTCGTCGCGTTCGGCCGACCCTGGGGCGAGGACGACCTCGCGGCACCCGAGCACCTCTGGGTCGACGTCGACGGCGCCGCCGGAACGCGCGCGGCCACGGAGCATGCGCTGGGCTTCGGCCCGCGGGTCGCATTCCTCGGCTGGCCGACGGGCTCGGGCACCGGGGACGACCGCGAGCGCGGTTGGCGCGAGGCGATGGCTGCGGCCGGCGCGACGGGCCCTCGGTGGACCACGGAGGAGGACGTCGCGAGGGCTCGCGCCGTGGTGGCGGGCGCGGATGCGCAGGTGGACGCGGTGGTCTGCGCGAGCGACTCCCTCGCGATCGGCGCGCTCCTGGCGCAGACCGGGAGCTCCGCGCGGGTGCCGGTGATCGGCTTCGACAACACGCCGACCGCGGAAGCGCTCGGCTTCTCCAGCGTGGAGCAGCGCCCTGAGGACGTCGCGGCGGCGACGCTCGAACTGCTCATGGGACCGACGGGCGAGGCGGTGACCCCGCGCGACGTGCGGGCCGGCACCGCCCACGCACTGATCGAGCCGCGCCTCGTCGTCCGGTAGGCGCACCGCGCCGCATCGCGCGCGGGAGCGGATCCGGATCCGTCGCCCCGCGCTCGCCGGATCGGGCATAGCGTGGAGACATGGCACGGATCCTGATCTTCGGCGGCCACGGCAAGGTGGCGCTCCTCCTCGAACCCCTCCTCACCGCACGCGGCGACCAGGTGACCGCGGTGATCCGCGACGCCGGGCAGATCGACGACGTGCGGGCGACGGGCGCGGATCCCGTCGTCTTCGACGCCGAATCCGCGTCCCAGGAGGCGATGGCGACGCTGATCGCCGGGCACGATGCCGTCGTGTGGTCTGCCGGGGCGGGAGGCGGATCCGCGGAGCGCACCAGGGCGGTGGACCTCGACGCCGCGGTCCGTTCCATGGAGGCCGCGGCCGATGCCGGCGTCGGCCGGTACGTGATGGTCTCGTACTTCGGTTCCTCGCCCGCGCACGGGATCCCGGCGTCGGACTCGTTCCACGCCTACGCGGAGGCGAAGGCCGCGGCCGATGAGCACCTGCGCGCGACCGCGCTCGACTGGACGGTGCTCGGACCGAGCCGGCTGACGCTCGAGGAGCCGAGGGGCCTGATCGACGCGACCTCGGAGACCTCGGGCAGCGTCTCCCGCGCCGACGTCGCGCGGGTGATCGCGCAGACCCTGGTCGAGCCGGCGACCATCCGCCGCACGATCCGGTTCAACGAGGGGAATCTGCCGATCGACCAGGCGCTGCGCGAGCTCTGAGAGCGTGCGGCGCTCAGCCGCGGTCGAGCACGGCCAGGGCGATCCTGTCGAGCGCCCACAGGGCGAGAAGCGCGATGCCGGCGACGCCGAGCCCGCTCACCCAGAGCGCCGCGCCGACGGCGCCGAAGAGGAGCGCCTCGAGGCACAGCCGTCCCGCAGGCCGGATGTCGACGCGCGCCTTCGGCGAAAGCAGCAGACCCCAGACGGCCGCGAGCACGGCGACCGCCACGACGGTCACCGCCCAGCCCGCCCCGCCGGGGAGGAGCCGCACCGCGGCGGTCCCGGCACCGGCCAGCAGCGCGAGCTCGATCAGGAACCGCAGCCCGAGGGCGATGCGCAGAGCGGGGCCGCCGTCGAGGAACGGATCGCGTGCGCGACGGTCGCTCATCGGCGGATCAGCCCCGGCCTGCGAGAGCGGCGAGCAGCTCCAGCACGCAGAGCGCGGCGAGGCGCACGGTGCGGGCGTCCTCGTCGTCGGCGGTGGCATCCACCTCGGCGATGTCGGCGCTGACCACGCGGCGGTCTCCGGCGATGCCACGCACGAGCGCGCGCAGCTCCCACGCCGCGAATCCGCCGGGCACGCTCGCCGGGCATCCGGGGGTCGCGGCGCGGTCGCACGCGTCCACGTCGATGTCGAGGTGCACCCGGGACGCATCCCCGGAGCCGGCGATCTCGACCGCCTCGGCGACCACGTCGTCGATGCCGCGACGGCGCACCTCGTCGAGGGTGATGACGCGGATGCCCCAGTCCGCTGCGCGCTGCGCGTAGGCGGCGGAGTTCGCGAAGTCCGCGATGCCGATCTGCACGATCCGGCGGGGATCGATCGCGGATCCCGCAGGGGCGTCCTCGACGAGCCGGCGCACCGGAGAGCCGTTCGAGACCCCGTCGCGCAGGTCGAAGTGCGCGTCGATCGTGATGAGCCCGTCCGCGCCCGCTCCGAGCGCGACGGGGTAGGTGAGCGAGTTGTCGCCGCCGAGCGCGATCACGAGCCGGGACGCCGCCGCGATCTCCGACACGCGGGCGATCGCGCGGGCGACGCCCTCCTCGCCGTCGGGCTCGTGCACGTCGCCCGCATCGGCGATGCGGAGCGCCTGGTTCAGGTCGACCGCGGGCGGACCCATCAGGGTGGGGCTGTAGCGGCGCAGGGCGTCGCGGATCGCCGCCGGGGTCGCGTGCGCACCGGTGGGGGACAGCGAGGTGCGCCAGGTCGGCACGCCGAGCAGGACCGCGTCGGCGGGCGTGCCGAAGGCGGGCCAGTCGCCGCCACGGGGCCAGAGGGGATCGTGCGAGAGTGCCATGAGGAGTCCCTTCCCGGAGGCGCGGTCGGCATCCGTTGAACAGCGTGCCACGGCGCCGCCCTCGCGTCGGGATCACAACGCGGGCATTGTCTGGTACGCGAGACAGTGCGCCTGGTCCGGCGCGGCTGGGCCGGCTCGCGGCCGCGACGATCTGCACATCCGGTGACGATCTGCACAGGGAATGGCAGGATCCGCGTGCCCTTCGTCCTGTCGTGTGCGCATCGTCACAGCCCGCCGATCGCAGCGAGGATGGCCGCCTGCACAGACGGCCAGTCGTGCACCACCTGCGCATAGTCGAATCGAAGGGTGCGGTAGCCGAGGCGCGCGGCGGCGGCATCCCGCACCAGGTCCTTGTGCCGCTTGGTCGGACCCGCATGGTTCTCCTTGCCGTCGACCTCGATGATGAGCCGACCGATGGCGAAGTCGACCGTGCCCACTCCGTCGATGTGCACCTGGCACTCGAGCTGCAGCCCGATCGCGCGCAACCTCAGCCGCAGCAGTGATTCCAGTCCGCTGTCCGCGTCGCCCCGGGCGAAGTCGACGAGCCGGCGCGCGGAGGCCGGCAGGGCTTCGCGGATCCGGCGGCGCGCCGCAGACGGCAGGAGCCCCTTCCGCCAGGCCGACTCGTACGCGGCGAAGAAGGCCTCGTCCCCCGCGCAGAGCCGCAGATGCAGCAGGGCCGTCCCGACGTCGGTCTGCCCGAGCGGCGGCGTGCCCCGGTGGTAGTGCGGGATGCAGGCGCAGTGCGGATGCGTCAGACCATGCCGCCCCGCACCGAGCCAGACATGCGGACCCCTGACCTCGGGCAGCACCCAGACCCCTCGCGCCTTCAACACGCTGGCGCAGGTGAGCGCGCCGCCGTGCGCGACGGCCGCGCGCACCTCGGCATCGACCGGGCCTACCGCGAACACGCCGTCGCGCAGGCGATCGACGGCACCGCGATGCACGGCGCGGGCGATCGCCGAGCGCGTGAAGCCGAGCCGCTGCAGGTCCGCGCCGCGCGCGATCCCACCGCGCCGTCGGATGGTGTCGATCAGGGAGAGCATGCCGACAGCGTGACGGGCCCCGAGGCGTCGTGGGGCGGTGATCCCGGGATCCGTGTCGAACAGGCGTCCGCTCCGTCCTGTGCAGGACGATCCGCGGCTGCGACGATCAGCACACCCTGCGACGATCAGCACACGGATCCGCGGGATCCGCGTGCTGATCGTGTCATCGTGTGCAGATCGTCGCGAACACGAGCCTCGCAGCCCCACGAGCCCCGAGCCCCAGGGGCCTACACAGGGATCACGGCATGAGCGAGGGCGAAGATCGCGAGGCCCGCGAGCGCTCCGACGACCGTGCCGTTCAGGCGGATGTACTGCAGGTCGCGGCCGACCATGAGCTCGATCTTCTCGGTGGTCTCGGCAGGATCCCAGCGCTCGACGGTGTCGGTGATGATCGAGGCGATGTCGTGCCGGTAGCGGTCGACGAGGAACACGGCGGCGTCGGTGACCCATCCGTCCACCCGCTGCTGCAGCGGATCCTCCGTCGCCAGGCGGTCCCCGAGCTCGCCGATCGCGACCGCGGCGCGGCGCCGCAGGCCGCTCTCCGGATCCGCGAGCGACGCCAGCAGGCCGGTCTTGGCCGCGTTCCACGCCTCGGCGGCCAGCGCGCCGACGCGGGGGCTGTCGAACAGGGCCGCCTTCGCGTTCTCCAGGCGCGCCCGTGTGCCGGGGTCGTGCTGGAGGTTGGCCGCGAGCCGTGCCAGGTAGCCGTCCAGCGCGAGACGCGCCGGGTGCCGGGGATCCGCCTGCACGGCCCGCACGAACCGCACCGCCTCGTTGTAGGCGGCCTCATCCACGAAACGGTGTGCGAGCCGGGGCACCCAGCCCGGCAGTCGGCGCGACAGCAGTCCCTGGAAGGCGGCGGCATTGCCGTCGAGCCAGGTCGCGATGCTGTCGACGGCGAGGTCCACCGCGCCGCGATGCGCGTCGGCCTCCACGATGCGCTGCAGCCACGTGCCGGCCGGGGTGCCCCACTCCGGTTCGACGAGGTGCTCGCGCGCGAGCTCCGCGATGACGCCCTGCACGTCCTCGTCGCTCAGGGCGCGCAGCACGGCGGCGGCGATCGTGGATCCCTCGCTCGCGACCCGCTCCGCGTGTGCCGGTGCGCGCAGCCAGGATCCGAGCCGTGCGGCGATCGAGGTCTCGGACAGCTTGGTGCGCACGACCTCGGCGGAGAGGAAGTTCGTCTCGACGAACTCGCCGAGCGTGCGTCCGATCTCGTCCTTGCGGTTGGGGATGATCGCGGTGTGCGGGATGGGCAGGCCGAGCGGACGGCGGAACAGGGCCGTCACGGCGAACCAGTCGGCGAGGGCGCCGACCATGCCGCCTTCCGCGGCAGCGCGGACGTACTCGAGCCACGGGTAGCGGGCCTGCAGCCAGAACGCGACCACGAACGCGACGGCCATGACCCCGAGAGCCGCGAGGGCGACGGCCTTCATCCGCCGGAGCGCGCGCAGGCGTTCCAGATCCGCGGGGGACAGCAGTGCTTCACGGGCGCGAGCCATGCGCCCATCCTTGCAGAGCCCCATCCCGTGGGGCGGGCGGTACTCTCTACCTCGTGATCGAAGACATCAAGAAGCGCGCCCTGCACCGCACCAGCATCCTCGAGGGACAGCTCCGCGGGGTCGCGAAGATGATCGAGAACGAGGACTACTGCATGGACATCATCACGCAGTCCCGCGCCATCCAGCGCTCCCTCGAATCCCTCAACAAGCTGCTTTTGGAGAACCACCTGCGCACCCACGTGGCGCACATGTTCGACGAGGGCGGAGAGCCCCGCGAGCAGGCCATCGAGGAGCTGCTGAAGGCGTTCGACTTCCAGGGGAAGTAGCCGTCGACGCGGATCTGGGAGCGTTCAGATCCGTTGAGAATCAAGCGCTCAACAACGAATATCGTCGTAGGAATCCGATGAAACTACGCTTTCCTCTGTACTGAGGTCGGATCCTGTGTCAGAATCTCCGCAGCGAAGAACTCACTGTGGAGGTTTCATGAGCGGTCCAATGTCCGTACCTGCTCAGAGCACGATCGACGCGCCGACCGGCGGTGTCGAGATCTCTGGCGTCACCAAGTTCTACGGTGAGGCGACCGCCGTCGACCGCCTGTCGTTGTCGATCCGGCCGGGGGAGTTCCTCTCCCTCCTCGGCCCCTCCGGATGCGGCAAGACCACGACGCTGCGCATGATCGCGGGCTTCGAGCACCCCGACGAGGGAGACATCCGGCTGAGCGGCCGGAGCGTGCTGGGACTCCCGCCGCACAAGCGCGAGGTCAACACGGTCTTCCAGGCGTACGCGCTGTTCCCGCACATGACGGTCGCCGAGAACGTCGCCTACGGCCTGCAGCAGCGCAAGGTGCCCAAGGCCGAGCAGCGCGAGCGCGTGGCGGAGGCTCTCGACATGGTGCAGCTGCGCCGCTTCGCGGATCGCAAGCCCACCCAGCTGAGCGGCGGCCAGCAGCAGCGCATCGCGCTGTCCCGCGCCCTGATCAACCGCCCCTCGGTGCTGCTGCTGGACGAGCCCCTGGCGGCCCTGGACCGGCAGCTGCGCGAGGAGATGCAGCTCGAGCTGAAGCTGCTGCAGGCGCGGCTCGGGACGACCTTCGTGTTCGTGACGCACGATCAGGCCGAGGCGCTGTCGATGAGCGACCGGATCGCGGTCATGCGCGCGGGCCGGATCGAGCAGCTCGCCGCGCCGGCCGACATCTACGCCGAGCCCGCCTCGGCCTATGTCGCGTCGTTCATCGGCCAGCAGAACTTCCTGCACGGCACGGCGCTCGGCGGCGACGCGGTCGACACCTACGCGGGGACCGTGCACGGGCGCTGGGGCGGCGAGCAGACCGCTCCCGGATCCGCGGTCGTCGCGGCCATCAGACCCGAGTTCGTCCGGCTCGCCCCGGCCGGCACCGCGGACGGACCGGGGATCGACGGCACCGTGCTCGGCGTCTCGCATCTCGGCGAGACGCTGCAGGTCGCGGTCGAGGTGGGGCGCGAACAGGCGTTCCTCGTGCGGATCCCCGCGCCGGGCGCACCGGCTGTCGCGGTCGGCGACGCCGTGCGCTGCACGTGGAGCCCCTCCGACGTGCGCATCTTCGCCGGCGACGGCATCCCCGAGACGGCCACGCACGTGATCGCGCTTCCCAAGGAAGCGGCCTGATGGCGCCTCGGGGCCCCCTCGAGGCGCCTCCGGTCCGCGTGCTCGCGAACGGCGCATCCGCGCGCAAGATCCGCTCGGAGCTCACCCGGCGCGGCTTCCTCGCCACGGCGCTCGCCGCATCCGGCGCTGTGCTGTTCACCGCGTGCGCACCGCAGCAGGCCTCGGCGGCGTCCGACGCGCATGGCGGACCGCTCGAGGACAGGCTCTCGATCTACACCTGGAGCGACTACGACGATCCCAAGATCCTCAGCGCCTTCACCAAGAAGTCGGGGCCGAAGGTCGTCGTCGACGCGTTCAACTCGAACGAGGAGCTCATCGCCAAGCTCGTGGCGGCACGGGGGACCTCGGGCTATGACATCGTCGTGCCGAGCGGCCTGTTCATCCTGCCGATGGCCGAGAACGGCCTGCTGGAGAAGATCAACCTCGATCTCATCCCGAACTTCGCGACGATGAACCCGAACTTCATCCACCGGTCCTTCGACCCGAAGAACGAGTACTCGATCTGCAAGGCCTGGGGGACGACCGGCTTCGTCTACGACAAGAAGGTCATCTCGCGGGAGCTGACCAACTGGGCCGACTTCATCGACGCCGCGCAGAAGGAGGCGTCCGGGAAGACGGCGGTCCTGGACGACCCGGCGCCGCTGTGCGGCATCTACTTCTGGTCGCACGGCATCGACTGGAACACCACCGAGAAGAAGCACCTCGACGCCTGCGAGAGCTTCCTCACGAAGCAGCTCGCCCCGCACATCACCACCTTCGATTCGGCGCCCGGCGGCCAGATCATCCCGCAGGCGTCCGCCGCGCTCGTGCAGTCCTACAGCGGCGACGCCCGCACCGGCATGGCGGCGTCGAAGGATCCGGAGCGCTGGCAGTGGGTGCTCGGCGCCCCCGCCACAGAGCTGTGGATGGACAACTGGGCGATCGCGAAGGGGGCGCCGCACCCCGAGGCCGCGCACGCCTTCATCGACTACATCATCTCGCCGGACGTGCAGCTCGCCCAGGTCGACTACATCGGCTACGACACGGGCGTGCAGGGCACCCAGCAGAAGGCCGACGAGGCCGGATTGGAGCGTCTGGACATGGTGTACTTCGACGACGCGCAGGTGAAGACCATGCACGAGCAGAAGTTCACGAGCGCGCAGGAGCGGATCGTGTCGATCTGGAACGCGACGAAGGCGGCCGCCGGTGCGTAGGCTCAGGATCCGCTTCGGCCTCGCGCTGCCCGCCTGGGTCTGGCTGCTCATCTTCTTCGTCGTCCCGATCGGGGTCGTCGTCTGGTACAGCTTCGGGTACAAGCCGAGCATCTTCGCGACCAATGCGAACGACAAGCTGTCCTTCGACCGCTACGTCGAGGCGCTCTCTCCGACGTTCTTCGCCACGTTCCAGAACACGCTGTGGGTGGGGATCGCCGGCACCGTGCTGTGCCTCGTGATCGGGGCGCCGGTGGCCTACTGGATCGCCGTGAAGTGCGCGCCGAGCCGGCGCGGGATGTTCCTCGCGCTCGTCATGGTGCCGTTCTGGACCAACTTCCTGGTGCGCACGATCGGCTGGCAGATCATCCTCGCCCCCGAGGGCTGGCTGTCGCACGCGCTGCAGTTCCTCGGCGTCATCCCCGGTCCGCTCGGGATCCTGAACACCCGCGGCGCGGTGCTGCTCGGTGTCGTCTACAACTACCTTCCGCTCATGATCCTGCCCCTCTTCGTGGCGTTCGACCGCGTGAGCGGCCCGCTGCGGGAGGCGAGCAAGGACCTGGGCGCGGGCAGCTGGAGGACCTTCTTCCGGGTGACGATCCCGCTCGCGCAGCCCGGAATCATCGCGGGCGTGCTGCTCGTCTACATCCCGCTCATGGGCGACTACATCACGGCCACCGTGCTCGGCGGCGCCAAGGGCAACATGGTCGGGCAGATCGTGGCCAGCCAGTTCCAGACCGCGCAGAACTGGGCGCTGGGATCCGCGATGGCGGTGCTGCTGATCCTCACCATCGGGCTGTCGATCGCCATCGCGGCCGCGATCGGCTGGCTCGTCACGATCCCGATCCGCCGCAGCTACCGGCTCACGCTCGAGGAGGCACGATGACCGTCGTCGCAGAACGACCCGCCGAGCAGGCGGATCCGTCACCGTCCACGACCCGGGCGGGATCCGGTCGCCGTGCGAAGGCGCCGCGCAACGTCAGCCGCTGGCTCCTGCCGCTGTGGGCGACGCTCGTGTTCGTCTTCCTGTTCCTGCCGATCGCGGTCGTGATCGTGTACTCGTTCAACGTCGGCCGGCTGCTGATCTCCTGGGACCACTTCGGCTTCGACTCGTTCGCCGCGATCGTCACCAAGCCCGCCGTGCGCGACGCGGTGCTGGTCTCGCTGCGCACCGGCCTCATCGCCGCGGTGCTCGCGACGGCGCTCGGAACGCTCGCCGGCATCGCGATGGCGCGCACGCCCGGCAAGTGGGTGCCGTGGTTCCTCGGCCTGCTGCTGCTGATCTCGGTCACGCCCGAGATCGTGGACGCCGTCGCGCTGCTGCCGTGGGTGGTCTTCCTCGGCCAGGATCTGGGGCTGTCGATCTTCAACGACGGCACCGTGCGCCTCGTGATCGGGCAATCGCTGTTCTCGATCGCGATCGTGTCGTACATCGTGAGGGCGCGCCTGGTCGGGCTCGACGCGAAGCTCGAGGAGGCCTCCGCCGACCTCTACGCGAAGCCGCTCACGACGTTCTTCAAGGTCACGCTGCCGCTCGCGATGCCGGCCGTGCTCGCGGGCTTCCTGCTCTCGTTCACCCTGGGCCTGGACAACACCATCGTCTCCGCGTTCGTGCAGGTCTCCGGCACCACGCCGTGGCCGGTCTACGTGCTGAGCGCCCTCCGCAGCGGCCTGCGTCCGGAGATCGCCGCGGTGTCCACGATCATGCTCGTGCTGACGCTCGGGGCGCTCGCCCTCGTGGCGCTCGTCCTGAAGAAGGCGGGAGACTCGGCCGCCGACATCGCGCGGACGATGGCGGGAGGCTGATCCGGGCGGCTAGCCTCGGCCTCGTGGACGCCTCCGATCTCGCCGCGCTCCGCGGCGGCCTGCTCTCCTTCTGCTACCAGATGCTGGGCTCGCCGTTCGATGCGGAGGACGCCGTGCAGGACGCGCTCGAGCGCGCCTGGCGGGGCCGGGCGTCGTACGACCCGGCCAAGGCGGCGCTGTCGACCTGGGTGTACCGCATCGCGCGCAACATTTGCGTGGATCGGCTCCGCGAGACGCCGCGGCGTCCGCTGCCGCGAGACCTGACGGATCCCGGCATCGACGTCGGCGCGCCCCTCGTCCCGGCCCTGGACGTGCCCTGGCTCGTACCGGCGCCGACCCGCTGGTGGGCGGATTCGGAGCCGGAGCGCGCGGCTGCCGAAGCCTCCGGCGTGCGGCTCGCGGTGACGCTGGTGCTGCAGGCGCTGCCGCCCAGGCAGCGCGGGGTCTTCATCCTGCGCGAGGTCCTCGGTCACTCCGCGGCCGAGACGGCCGAGATCCTGGAGACGAGCGTGCCGTCGGTGAACTCCGCGCTGCAGCGCGCGAAGGCGGCGGTCGCCGAGCGCTCCTCGCGCCCCGCTCCATTGAGGCGGGAGACCGTGGAGCGCTATGCGAGAGCGATCGAGCGGGCCGACGCGGCCGCTCTGGCCGAACTCGTCGCCGACGATGTGCTGTTCGAGATGCCGCCGGTGCCGTACTGGTCGATCGGGCGCGAGACCTACGCCGCTTTCATGGCGCACCTGTTCGAGCGGCAGGGCACCCGCTGGCGCACCACCCCGATCTCGGCCAACGGGCAGCACGGCTTCCTTCTCCTGCGCATCGACGACGAGGGGGCGCACCCGCACACCGTGCAGCTCTTCGAGGCCGACTCGACCGGCGAGAGGATCGGCCACGTGCTGGTGTACCGGGACGAGGCGCTCTTCGCGCTCTTCGAGAGGGACGGCGTCGTCGCGCCGTGACGGATCAGAGCGGATTCCCCCTGCACCGATGAATCCGGTGCCGCTCGTCCGTACACCCTGAGGAAGCCCTCCGCGGAGGATCCGCATCCGGGCACGACGCAAGGAGCACGACATGGCACGCATCATCGTGGCGCAGTTCATCACCCTCGACGGCGTCGTCGAGGACCCGGACGGATCCGGCGGCACGCCGTTCGGAGGCTGGTGCTTCCGGCACGGCCCCGAGGCGATCTCGGGGGACAAGTTCCGCTACGGATCGATCCTGCAGACCGGGATCTTCCTGTTCGGGCGGCGCACCTGGGAGGCCTTCTCGGCGCTGTGGCCGCCGCGTGACGAGACGGATCCCTTCGCACACGCGCTGAACGCCGCGGACAAGGCCGTCGTCACCCGGGGGGATGTCGACCTCTCCCGATGGCGGAACTCCCGGCGGGTCGACGCCGATCCGGTGGGCTGGGCGCGGGAGACGGCCGCAGAGCGCGACGTGATCGTCATCGGCAGCGGCTCGCTCGTCGAGCGCTTCGTCGAGGAGGGCGCGGTCGACGAGTACCGGCTGCGCGTGTTCCCGACGGCCACGGGCGCCGGGCGCCGCCTGTTCCCCGACGGCGCGGCGCTCGATCTCGTGAGCGTCGAGCAGATGGGCCCGACGAGCCTGATGATCGCGACGCCGTCGGCCCGAGACCGGTGAGCGCCCTTCGTCCCGCCTTCGGCTCGCTCAGGAGCCGCACCTGAAGGGCGCGAGACGAGACGCCGTGCGGAGGAAGGCGGCATGAGAAAGGGGAGGGCGGATCCCCATCCGCCCTCCCCGAGTCGCGTCCCCAGCGACTACAGAACCGACTCCGCCTCCGTGAGCACGCCGCGGAGGATGCCGGTGATCTCGCGGAACTCCGCCGGACCGATGGTGAGCGGCGGGGCGAGCTGGATCACGGGATCGCCGCGGTCGTCCGCGCGGCAGTACAGGCCGGCGTCGTAGAGCGCGCCGGAGAGGAAGCCGCGCAGCAGGCGCTCCGACTCGTCGTCGTCGAACGTCTCGCGCGTGGCCTTGTCCTTGACCAGCTCGATCCCGAAGAAGTAGCCGTCGCCGCGCACATCTCCGACGAGAGGCAGATCGAGCAGAGTCTCCAGCTCGGCGCGGAACAGCGGCGAGTTCTCGCGCACCCGCTCGTTGAGCCTCTCCTCCTCGAAGATGTTCAGGTTCTCAAGGGCGACGGCGGCGGAGACCGGGTGCCCGCCGAACGTGTAGCCGTGCGGGAAAGACAGGTCGCCGTGCGCGAAGGGCTCGTAGATGCGGTCGCTGACGATCGCGGCGCCCAGAGGGGAATAGCCGCTCGTGATGCCCTTGGCGCAGGTGATGATGTCGGGCACGTACCCGTAGGCGTCGCAGGCGAACATGTGCCCGATCCGGCCGAACGCGCAGATCACCTCGTCGGAGACGAGCAGCACGTCGTAGCGGTCGCAGATCTCGCGCACGCGCTGGAAGTAGCCGGGAGGCGGCGGGAAGCACCCGCCCGAGTTCTGCACCGGCTCGAGGAAGACCGCGGCGACTGTGTCGGGGCCCTCGAACTGGATCATCTCCTCGATCCGGTCGGCCGCCCAGACGCCGAACGCCTCGGGATCCGTCGGCGCGCCCATCTCGGCGGCGCGGTAGATGTTCGTGTTCGGAACGCGGAAGCCGCCGGGGGTGACCGGCTCGAACATCGCCTTCATCGCGGGGATGCCGGTGATCGCGAGCGCGCCCTGGGTCGTGCCGTGATACGCGATCGAGCGCGAGATGACCTTGTGCTTGGTGGGCTTGCCGCGCAGCTTCCAGTAGTGCTTGGCGAGCTTGAAGGCGGTCTCGACGGCCTCGCCGCCGCCGCTCGTGAAGAAGACGCGGTTCAGGTCGCCCGGCGCGTAGCCGGCGAGGCGGTCCGCGAGCTCGATCGCCGCGGGGTGCGCGTACGACCACAGCGGGAAGAACGCCAGCTGCTCGGCCTGCTTCGCGGCGGCCTCGGCGAGGCGGGTGCGGCCGTGGCCGGCGTTGACGACGAAGAGGCCGGCGAGCCCGTCGATGTACTGCTTGCCGGTGTCGTCCCAGATGTGGTGTCCCTCACCTCGGACGATGATCGGCACTCCGCCGCGGTCCATCGTGGACTGGCGGGTGAAGTGCATCCAGAGGTGATCGTGTGCTTTCTGTTGCAGATCGGCGCTCATGCTCCGATCTTGGCACTCGAAATCCAAAATGACAACAGATATCGAAGGTTGAGATCCTCGAATCCTGCGGATTCCGAGGTTGGACGCTCGCGGGATCTCATCGAAGGAACGGCGTGGATGCTTCGAGGGCGTGAATCGAAGCGCAGGCGATCTGACGGCGATGCAGCTAGAATGCATGCATGAGCGTCACGATCACGGTCCGCAACGTTCCCGATGAGGTGCGGGACGAGCTCGCAGCCAGGGCTGCGAAATCGGGTCGGTCGCTTCAGGAGTACCTGAGCGCCGAGCTCCTGCGTCTCGCCTCGACGCCGAGCGCTCTCGAGGCCGTCGCACAGGCACGATTGAACACGCAGACCTATCCGTCGTTGAGCATGCGCGACATCGTGGAGGCCGTCGGCGATGGCCGGCGCTGAGCGAGAACTGCTCGTCATCGATGCCTCAGCCGTCGTGGCGCTCGTCGCGGCCAACGCGGGGGAGACGCGGTGGCTGTCGGAGCGGATCGGTGACGCGATGCTCTTCGCGCCGTCCCTCCTGCTCACCGAGGTCGACAGTGCGCTGCGGGGGCTCGAGCTCGGCCGCACGCTCTCGACTCCGCAGGCGGCGGCGTCGCGATGGCACGCCCGCCGGCTGCCGATCGAGTTCTGGCCGGGCGAGGCGATCGCGGAGCGTGCGTGGGAGCTGCGCACCAACCTGACGATCTACGACGCGAGCTATGTCGCGCTCGGCGAACGTCTCGGTGCCGTTCTGCTCACCGGTGACCGACGGATCGCCAGCGCCGGTGTCGCCCGGTGTCCGGTCGAGGTCGTCGACCTGGGGCGGTGAACGCTCAGGGCAGCGGGACGACCTCGGTGTCCGGCATCGGCGCGGCGTCGCGGCCGCGCAGATCGGGGAAGAACCGTACGAACAGGACCGAGACGATCAGCGCGACGGCGGCGAAGCACGTGGCGGCGAGGTAGGCGCCGGTCGGGCTGTGCATGCTGTCGATCAGGAAGCCGGCGATCGCGGATCCGGCGGCGGCGCCGATCAGCTGCCCCGTGCCCGCCCAGCCGAAGGCCTCGGCCGTCTCGGAGAACTTCACGCTCGCGGACGTGATCGCGAACAGCACCGCGAGGGCGGGGGCGATCCCGATGCCGGCGGCGAGCAGCGTGCCGCCGAGCCAGAACACGTTGAGCGACACCATCGTGAGAGCGAGACCGACGGTCACGATGGCGAGCCGGCGGGCCATCGCCCACGGGCCCATCGGCACTCGGCCCGATGCCAGGCCTCCGACGAGGCTTCCCACGGAGAACACGGCGAGCACCAGCCCGGCCTCCAGCCCTCCGTGGTCGAAGGTCTTCACCACGCCCACCTCGACGGCCGCGCAGGCGCCGATGAGCAGGAAGCCGATGACCGTGGCGAGCATCACCGGAGGCTTCAGCACGACCGCGCCGAACCCGCGCCGGCTGCGCGGGATCCGCACCCGGCCCACCTCGGGGGAGAGGATGAACCACGCGCCGCCGCCCACGAGCAGCGCGGCCACGAGCAGCAGGCCCTGGACGGTGCCGACCTGCGTCGAGACGATCGTGATGACGACCGGCGCGACGATCCAGATGATCTCCTGCAGCGAGGCGTCCAGTGAGAACAGCGGCGTGAGCTGCGAGGAGTTCACGAGCTTGGGATAGATCGTGCGCGCGGCCGACTGGATCGGCGGCGTGGAGAGGCCTGCGATCAGGCCGAGCACCACGTAGCCGGCGAGGGGCAGGAAGGAGAAGAAGGCGAGCCCCAGGAACGACAGCACGCAGACCGAGAGCGTCAGCGTCAGTACCGGGCGCATGCCCCAGCGGCCCATCCAGCGGCTGGTGACGGGACCGGAGACGGCCTGCCCGATCGAGGACGCGGCCAGCACGAGACCCGCCGCGCCATAGGAGCCGGTCGCGTGCTGCACGTGCAGCAGGATCGCGAGGCTCGCCATGCCGTTCGGGAACCGCGCCGTCAGTTGCGCGGTGATGATCCGTCCGACGCCCGGTACGCGCAGAAGCTCCCTGTATCCCGATCCGGCCACGGATCAACGCTACAGGTCGCACGGGGTCCGGAGCAGGGTCTCGCGCGGTCTCCGGCCGGGCGGTGCGGGGGTGCGCCCGCGACACGCCGACGACACGCCGGAGGGCGAATTCCACAGGCTGAGGAATGTCGGCGACCCCTCCTAGCGTCGGATCTGTGGAGGGATCCGGGCGGGGTCTCCCGGAGCCGCGGGAAATCGCGGTTCGGGGGTGCTCCGCGGTCGCCGCCGGCTGTGGACAAAGGCGTGGAGAACCTGTGGTGAATCGGTGGAATACGGTGGAAAACTACACAGTTGTAACTACTAGCCCTTGTGGTCGACCCGAATGTCCGCACCTATATGTAGTATTGAACTCCCGGCGGGGCCTACCTGCCCGAAGCCGGGTTCTGAGGGGAAGAAGAGGCGCAATACATGTCCATCACGGTCTACACCAAGCCCTCCTGCGTGCAGTGCAACGCGACCTACCGCGCACTCGACGCGAAGGGCATCGAGTACGAGGTCCACGACGTCTCCGAAGACGCTGCGGCGCTCGAGCACGTGAAGTCGCTCGGCTACCTGCAGGCTCCTGTCGTCGTCACCGACGAGGACCACTGGTCGGGCTTCCGTCCCGACAAGATCGACGAGCTCGCCGCTCGCCTGGCCTGACTCCCGAGGGGGCGATCTCATGAACGCCGCCACCGCGACCGCCGCGCCGCTGCTGGTCTACTTCTCGAGCATCTCGGGCAACACCGCTCGATTCATCGAGAAGCTGGGCCTTCCGGCGCGGCGGATCCCGCTGCACAGCACGGAGGAGCCGCTCGTCATCGACGAGCCGTTCGTGCTGGTCACGCCGACCTACGGCGGCGGGCAGGGCCGAGGCGTCGAGAAGGGCGCCGTGCCCAAGCAGGTCATCCGGTTCCTCAACGACGAGCGCAACCGGCGTCACATCCGCGGAGTGATCTCCGCAGGCAACACCAACTTCGGCGACGCGTTCTGCGCCGCCGGTGACATCATCAGCCGCAAGTGCCACGTGCCCCACTTGTACCGGCTCGAGATCTACGGCACACAGGACGACGTCGATCGGGTGACCGACGGATTGGAACGATGGTGGAAGCAGCACTGAAGGACACAGCGCCGGTGAAGAGCGAGATCGCGTTCAAGGTCAACGCGGCGTACGAGGGGCTCGACTATCACGCCCTCAACGCGATGCTGAACCTGTACGACGCGGACGGCAAGATCCAGTTCGACGCGGACAAGCGCGCGGCGCGGGAGTACTTCCTGCAGCACGTGAACCAGAACACGGTGTTCTTCCACTCGCTCAAGGAGCGCCTGGACTACCTCGTGGAGAAGGAGTACTACGAGGGCGCGGTGCTCGAGGCGTACTCCTTCGAGTTCATCCAGAAGCTCAACGACCTCGCCTACTCGAAGAAGTTCCGCTTCGAGACCTTCCTCGGCGCGTTCAAGTACTACACGAGCTACACGCTGAAGACCTTCGACGGCAAGCGCTACCTGGAGCGCTTCGAGGACCGCGTCGTGATGACCGCCCTCGCCCTGGCCGACGGCGATGAGGATCTCGCCGTGAACCTCGTCGAGGAGATCATCTCGGGCCGCTTCCAGCCCGCCACCCCGACCTTCCTCAACGCCGGCAAGGCGCAGCGCGGCGAGCTCGTCAGCTGCTTCCTGCTGCGCATCGAGGACAACATGGAGTCGATCGCCCGCGGCATCAACTCCGCCCTGCAGCTGTCCAAGCGCGGTGGCGGCGTGGCGCTGCTGCTCTCGAACATCCGCGAGTCGGGTGCTCCGATCAAGCAGATCGAGAACCAGTCCTCGGGCATCATCCCCGTGATGAAGCTCCTGGAGGACTCCTTCTCCTACGCGAACCAGCTCGGTGCGCGCCAGGGCGCCGGTGCGGTGTATCTGAACGCGCACCACCCCGACATCATGCGGTTCCTCGACACCAAGCGGGAGAACGCCGACGAGAAGATCCGCATCAAGACGCTGTCGCTGGGCGTCGTCGTGCCGGACATCACGTTCGAGCTCGCACGGAACGGCGAGGACATGTACCTGTTCTCCCCGTACGACGTCGAGCGCGTCTACGGCGTGCCGTTCGGCGACGTCTCGGTCACCGAGAAGTACCGCGAGATGGTCGACGACCCGCGCATCAAGAAGACCAAGATCAACGCGCGCGAGTTCTTCCAGACCCTCGCCGAGATCCAGTTCGAGTCGGGCTACCCGTACATCATGTTCGAGGACACGGTGAACAAGGCCAACCCGATCAAGGGCCGGATCAACATGTCCAACCTGTGCAGCGAGATCCTGCAGGTGAACACCCCGACGACCTACAACGAGGACCTCTCGTACGGCCAGATCGGCAAGGACATCTCCTGCAACCTGGGCTCGATGAACATCGCGCTGTCGATGGACGCCGACGACCTCGGGCAGACGGTGGAGACGGCGATCCGCGCGCTCACCGCGGTGAGCAACCAGAGCCACATCGGTTCGGTGCGCTCGATCGAGGACGGCAACGACCGCTCGCACGCGATCGGCCTGGGGCAGATGAACCTGCACGGCTACCTCGCTCGTGAGCGCGTCTTCTACGGCTCCGAAGAGGGCATCGACTTCACGAACATCTACTTCTACACGGTGCTGTTCCACGCGCTGCGCGCGTCGAACAAGCTCGCGATCGAGCGCGGCGTCGCCTTCGACGGCTTCGCCGACTCGACCTACGCGTCCGGCACGTTCTTCGACAAGTACATCGACCAGGAGTGGGTGCCCGCGACGGAGAAGGTCGTCGAGCTGTTCGCCGGCCAGCACATCCCGACGCAGGACGACTGGCGCGAGCTGAAGGCCTCCATCCAGGAGCACGGCATCTACAACCAGAACCTGCAGGCCGTCCCGCCGACCGGATCCATCTCGTACATCAACAACTCGACGAGCTCGATCCACCCGATCGCGTCGAAGATCGAGATCCGCAAGGAAGGCAAGCTCGGTCGCGTCTACTACCCGGCGGCGTTCATGACGAACGACAACCTGGAGTACTACCAGGACGCGTACGAGATCGGCTACGAGAAGGTCATCGACACGTACGCCGCGGCGACGCAGCACGTGGACCAGGGCCTGTCCCTCACGCTGTTCTTCAAGGACACCGCTACCACGCGCGACATCAACAAGGCGCAGATCTACGCCTGGCGCAAGGGCATCAAGACGATCTACTACATCCGTCTGCGTCAGATGGCCCTCGAGGGGACCGACATGACCGAGTGCGTCAGCTGCATGCTGTGAGAACCCGCGTTTCGTCTCGCTCAACGACCGAAGTAGGAAAGAAATGACCCCCGAACCGCTCAAGCTGGTCGACCGTGTGCAGGCGATCAACTGGAACCGCATCCAGGATGACAAGGACCTCGAGGTCTGGAACCGTCTGGTGAACAACTTCTGGCTGCCCGAGAAGGTGCCGCTGTCGAACGACATCCAGTCGTGGAACACGCTCACCCCCGAGGAGCAGACGCTCACCATGCGCGTCTTCACCGGCCTGACGCTCCTGGACACGATCCAGGGCACGGTCGGCGCGGTGTCGCTCATCCCCGATGCGATCACCCCGCATGAGGAGGCCGTCTACACGAACATCGCGTTCATGGAGTCGGTGCACGCGAAGAGCTACTCCTCGATCTTCTCGACGCTGTGCTCGACGAAGGAGATCGACGAGGCGTTCCGCTGGTCCGTGGAGAACCCGAACCTTCAGAAGAAGGCTCAGATCGTCATGGACTACTACCGCGGGGACGAGCCGCTCAAGCGCAAGGTCGCCTCGACCCTGCTCGAGAGCTTCCTGTTCTACTCGGGCTTCTACCTGCCGATGCACTGGTCGTCGCGGGCGAAGCTCACCAACACGGCAGACCTCATCCGCCTCATCATCCGCGATGAGGCCGTGCACGGGTACTACATCGGCTACAAGTTCCAGCGCGGTCTCGAGACCCTCGACCAGGCCAAGCGCGACGAGCTGAAGGACTACACCTTCTCGCTGCTGTACGAGCTCTACGACAACGAGGTGCAGTACACCCAGGATCTGTACGACGGCGTCGGCCTCACCGAGGACGTCAAGCGCTTCCTGCACTACAACGCGAACAAGGCGCTCATGAACCTCGGCTACGAGGCGATGTTCCCCGCGACGGTGACGAACGTGAACCCGGCGATCCTGTCGGCGCTCTCGCCGAACGCCGACGAGAACCACGACTTCTTCTCGGGATCCGGATCCTCCTACGTCATCGGCAAGGCCGAGGCCACCGAGGACGAGGACTGGGACTTCTGAGTCGCTGATCACACTCGAAGCCCGTCAGGGCGGATGAAAGGCCTGGATCTGCTCCTGCAGATCCAGGCCTTTCATCGTGTCCGGAGGACCGACGGCTCGGGTATCGGCGTCCGACGCGCAAGGTCAGGGCTGCGGGTAGTAGTCCTTGCTTCCGACGGGGCCGTCGATCCTGAAGACGCCGTCCTTGTAGACGACTTTGGTCACACCGAGGTTCGGGACGCCCGCCGGAGGCATCCCGGGGGCTCCTCCATCGACCGTGCGCATGTCGGGTCCGTTGGCGAAGCACATGATCGAGATGCCGCTGGAGACGACGAGGATCGCGCTGTCCTTCTTCTTGGCCTTCGCGGCGATCTCGGTGAGCGCCGCGGTCATCCGCGAGTTCACGTCCGTGCAGTCCTCGGCGGGCAGGCCCAGCTGCGGGGCATCGGCCACGGCCTTGATCGCAGCCATCATGCCGTACAGGCCCTGCTGGGCGATCGCGATGCCCTGCATCGTCTGCCAGCCGCCGTTCTGCCCCGACGCATCCGCCGGGGCCGTCGGTGCCGCGTCGTGATCGATCGTGTAGCCGAGGTGTTCGACCGCCGCCGACCACATCTCCTTGTTCTCCTTGCCCTCGTAGCGGCCGAAGTTCATCTCGCGAAGGCGCCAGTCCTGGGTGACCGCGAGTCGTGTCTGGCCGGCGCCCTGCAGGAGGTAGGTCGCGGTCTCGAAATGACGCTTGCCGTCCGCGGAGTACGCGACGTCGAACGGCCCGATCGCGGCAGTGAGGCGCGCGCCGACCGCGGCCGCCAGCGGGCGGCCCTCGTCGACCTTCGCGACGGGAGCGGTCGCCACCGGCCGGGTGCCGACGAGCAGAGGGGAGTCCGCCCAGCCCTGCACGGTGTCGGTCTGATTCAGGATGGTGCGTCCGTGACGGGTCAGATAGATGACGACCGCCTTCTTGTCGGACTTGTCGGTCCTCGCGCTGGCGACGACACTCGTCGAGGCTGCGGTGGCTGACATCGCGGTGAGGGTGGTCGCCGCGATGACGGCCGCGGTGACCGCGGCGATGCGGATGACGCTTCTTCTCATGATTGCTTCTCTCCATCTGCGGGATGCTCCTCACGGCTCTGTGAGGAGATCGGGGTCCGCAGGTAAAAACCTGCCACGCTAAAGTATTCGGCTGCAAGCGTGTTTCAGGATCCATGCGTCCGCCTCGCTCCCACGGCGGAGCACTCCACTTCCGAGTCGTCCCTGTCAGCGCACGCCATAGGGTGCGCTGACGGGGACGACTCGGAAGTGGAAGGGAAGGAACGGGGGGGGCTAGTTGTACTGACCTCGACCGTTGTTGATTCGGTCGATGGGGGTTTGGCCTCCGATGCCGAGGTGGGCTCTGTCCAGGTTGTAGTGGTCGAGCCAGGTT
>NZ_JBIVHE010000007.1:0-296283 GCF_044749045.1 Microbacterium sp. NPDC089698 | reverse complement strand
CAAAGGAATTTCTCAACCAGCCCGAAAGCTGGACGAGGAATAAATTGGCATTTGACAAGTGCACGCTGTTGAGTTCTCAAGGATCGGATGCTCCTACAGTTCAGCCTCGCGGCATCACAAGTAGGGCTTGATCTCACTCCCCCTCGCTGCGCCTTGCGGCGAACCTGAGGTGGGAGTTCCCAATCATAGTCGAAGATCTTCCGCGAGGGAAGTTCTTCGTTGAGATCGGGATTCGTTCGCCGCTTGGGGAGTCAGACCTTCCGGCCTTTCGCTCTACCGCTTGGGGCGAACAAGTAATAAGTTACGCGGATCCTGGGGTTCCGGCAAATCCTGGCCGCACCCCGGGCGTGTCGCGGGGTGGTGCTGCATGGCCGAGTACGGATGAAACACCTGATGAACGGCGAAACCCCTCTCCCGGCCAGGGCCTGGAGAGGGGTTTCAGCGGTCTACGGCGCTGCTGATGCGAAGGGTTCGTTCACATCCCGAGGGCGTGCGCCGCGGACTGCGCCCGTGCCACGAGCTCGGTGCGCTGCTCGGCGACGCGCACCGGGGCGGTCCCCCCGACGCCGTCACGGCTGGCGACGGATCCCTCGATCGTGAGCACCTCGCGCACGGCCGGAGTCAGGTGCGGCGACACCTCGGCGAGGAGCGCATCATCCGCATCCTCGAGGCCGATGCCCCGCTGCTCGCACGCGCGCACCAGGGATCCGGAGATCTCGTGGGCCTCACGGAACGGAACCCGGTTCTTCACCAGCCACTCGGCGACATCGGTCGCGAGGGAGAAGCCCTGGGGTGCGAGCTGCGCCATGCGCTCCGTGTCGAACCGCAGCGTCGCCACCATCCCGGTGAACGCCGGCAGCACGACCTCGAGGGTGCGGACCGAGTCGAACACCGGCTCCTTGTCCTCCTGAAGATCGCGGTTGTACGCGAGCGGCAGGCCCTTGAGCGTCGCCATGAGACCGGACAGGTTGCCGATGAGCCGCCCCGACTTGCCGCGCGCGAGCTCGGCGATGTCCGGGTTCTTCTTCTGCGGCATGATGCTGGATCCGGTGGAGTAGCCGTCGTCGAGGGTGACGAAGCCGAACTCGCGGGTGTTCCAGAGGATGATCTCCTCGGAGATGCGGGACAGGTTGACGCCGATCATCGCGGTGATGAAGGCGAACTCCGCGACCACGTCGCGCGAGGCGGTGCCGTCGAGCGAGTTCTCCGCCGGACGATCGAGACCGAGCTCGCGGGCGACCAGCGCCGGGTCGAGCCCCAGCGTGGATCCGGCCAGGGCTCCTCCGCCGTACGGCGAGACGCCTGCCCGCGCGCGCCAGTCGACGAGACGTTCGAGATCGCGCACCAACGGCCACGCGTGCGCCTGCAGGTGGTGCGCGAGAAGCACGGGCTGCGCGTGCTGCAGGTGCGTGCGACCCGGCAGGATCGCCCTGTCATGCGCCTGTGCCTGGGCGACGAGGGCGTCGACGAGCCCGAGCACCTCTCGCGCGATGACCCGCGCGTGGTCGATCAGGTACATGCGCACGAGGGTCGCGATCTGGTCGTTGCGGCTGCGGCCGGCGCGCAGGCGCCCGCCCAGATCCGCGCCGACCTCGGCGATGAGCGCTGCTTCGAGCGCGCCGTGCACGTCCTCATCGGCCGGCTGCGGGAGCAGCGTGCCGTCGGCGATCCTGCCCGCGAGGGCGTCGAGACCGGCGTGCATCCGCCGAGCCTCGTCCGCCTCCAGGTAGCCTGCCGCCTCGAGCGCTGTCGCATGGGCGTGCGAGCCGGCGATGTCGTACGGTGCGAGGATCCAGTCGAACTGCGTCGACCGGCTCAGCTCGGCGAGCTCCGGGCTCGGACCTCCGGCGAACCGGCCGCCCCAGAGCGCGCCCTGGTTCGTGCCGTGCGCGGCGGTGCGTTTCGTCTCGGTCACTTCGCTCCCTCGCTCGACGGCCCCGAAGACTTCCCGATGAGCCAGACCAGCAGCGCCTTCTGGGCGTGCAGGCGGTTCTCCGCCTCGTCCCAGACGACGCTCTGCGGTCCGTCGATGACCTCGGAGTCGACCTCGTAGCCGCGGTCGGCGGGCAGGCAGTGGATGAAGATCGCCTCGGCATCCGCGAGAGCCATGGTCGCGCTCGTGACCTTGTAGGCGCCGAGGTCGCGAAGGCGCTGCGCCTTCTCCTCCTCCTTGCCCATCGACACCCAGGTGTCGGTGACGATCACATCGGCACCGGCCGCGGCCTCGTCCGGATCCGAGACCAGGGTCAGGGATCCGCCGGTCTCCGCGGCGCGGCGGTGCGCGTCGGCCACGACGTCCGCGCGAGGGGCGTAGGCCTCGGGAGAGGCGACCCGCACATGCATCCCGGCCGTGACGCCGGCGAGCACGTAGGAGTGCGCCATGTTGCTGCGCCCGTCGCCGAAGAACGAGAGCGTGAGGCCCTTCAGGTTTCCCTTGTGCTCGCGGATCGTGAGCAGGTCGGCGAGCAGCTGGCACGGGTGGAAGTCGTCGGACAGGGCGTTGATCACCGGCACCCGGGTGCCGGCCGCCATCTCCTCGAGCCCCGCCTGCGCGTAGGTGCGCCACACGATCGCGGCGACCTGGCGCTCGAGCACGCGCGCCGTGTCGGCCGGGGTCTCCTTGCCGCCGAGCTGGCTGTTCGCCGTCGAGATGATCAGCGGGGATCCGCCGAGATCCGCGATCCCGACCGCGAACGAGACGCGGGTGCGGGTGGAGGACTTGTCGAAGATCACCGCGACGGTCTGCGGACCGGCGAGGGTCTTGTCCGCCCAGCGGTCCTTCTTCAGCTCGAGCGCGAGGTCGAGGATCTCCGTCTGCTCGGCCGTGGTCAGGTCGTCATCGCGCAGCAGGTGGCGGGTCATGCGTGGGTCTCCGTGAGAGCGGTGGCCGCGACCTCGGCGAGGGCGGCCGTGAACAGTTCGGTGAACTCGGCGATCTCGGCATCGCCGATCGTGAGGGCGGGGGCGATCCGCACCGAGGACGGGTTCGCGGCGTTGACGACGAGCCCGAGGCGCTGCGCCGCGGCGACGACGTCGCCGGCGACAGGCGCGGCCAGCGCCACGCCGATGAGCAGACCGCGGCCGCGCACACCGGTGACGAGCCGGGATCCGATCCCCTCGACGGCTTCGCGCACCTGCACGCCGCGATCCCGCGCGTTCTGCACGAGGCCGGACTTCTCGATCTCCTCCAGCACCGCGTTGCTGACGGCGGTCGCGAGCGGGTTGCCGCCGAAGGTGGACCCGTGGGATCCGGGCTGCAGGAGTGCGGCCGCCTCGCCGAACGCGACGAGCGCGCCGATCGGGAAGCCGCCGCCGATGCCCTTCGCCAGGGTGATCGCGTCGGGCACGATGCCCTCGTGCTGGAAGGCGAACCAGTCGCCGGTGCGTCCTGCGCCGGTCTGGATCTCGTCCACGATGAGCAGGGCGCCGTGCTTCGCGGTGAGCTCGCGCGCCGCGCGGAGGTAGCCCTCCGGCAGCTCGAGAACACCGGCCTCGCCCTGGATGGGCTCCACGAACAGCGCGGCGACGCGGTCGTCCATCGCCGCCTCGAGCGCCTCGATCGTGGCGGGGATGTGCTCGACGCCTCCCGGCAGCGGCTGGAACGGATCGCGCATCGACGCCTTCGCCGTGAGTGCGAGAGCGCCGATCGTGCGGCCGTGGAACGCGTTGTCGAGGGACAGGATCCGGGGGCGCTCGGCCCCGCCGTGGAGGCGGGCGAGCTTGAAGGCGGCCTCGTTGGCCTCGGTCCCCGAGTTGCCGAAGAACACGCGTCCCTCGTCCCCGGTTCCGGCGAGGCGCTTCAGCCGCGCCGCGAGCTCGAGCTGCGGAGGCGTGGCGAAGTAGTTCGACACATGCGCGAGCGTGCCCGCCTGGCGGGACACCGCCTCGACGAAGACGGGGTGGGCGTGCCCGAGCGCGGTGACCGCGATCCCCGCGAGGAAGTCGAGGTAGCGTCGCCCCTCGCCGTCCCACAGGTGCGACCCCTCACCGCGGACGAGCAGTTCGAACCGCGGCCCCGCATTCAGGATCAGGTCGCGATCCGCGCTCTGCTGCCATGTTCCCTCGGCCGGCGACGTCATCCCGCCACCACCTCCGTTCCGATTCCCTTGCTGGTGAAAAGTTCGACGAGCACCGAGTGCGGCACCCGTCCGTCGATGATGGCCGCCGCGTGCACGCCCGATTCCACGGCCTCCAGGCACGCGGTCATCTTCGGGATCATGCCTGACTCGAGCGACGGGAGGAGCTTCTTCAGCTCCCCCGTGGTGAGGTGCGAGACCAGGGAGTCGCGGTTGGGCCAGTCCGCGTACAGACCGGCGACGTCCGTGAGGATCACGAGCTTGACCGCGCCGAGCGCGGTGGCCAGGGCCGAGGCGGCCGCGTCCGCGTTCACGTTGAGCGACTGGCCCGGGTGATCCAGATCCGGCGCGATGCTGGAGACCACGGGGATCCGGCCCGCGGCGAGATGGTCGAGCACCGGAGTCGGATCCACCTGCACGACGTCGCCGACGCGGCCCAGATCCACCTCCTCGCCGTTCACGACCACGCCGCGGCGGCGGCCGCCGAACAGACCGGCGTCCTCACCGCTGAGACCGGTCGCGATCGGGCCGTGGCTGTTGATCTTCGCCACGAGCTGCGGGTTGATGTGCCCCGTGAGCACCATCCGCACGACGCTGATCGCCTCGGTCGAGGTGACCCGGTAGCCGCCCTTGAACTCGCTCGGGATCGCCAGGCGGTCGAGCATGTTCGAGATCTGCGGGCCGCCGCCGTGCACCACGACGGGCTGCACGCCGACGTAGCGCAGGTACGCGATGTCCTGCGCGAAGGCCTCCTGCAGCTCGTCCGAGATCATGGCGTTCCCGCCGTACTTGACGACGACGATCTGGTCCCGGAACCGCTTGAGCCACGGCAGGGAGTCGATGAGGGTCTGCGCCTTGAGCGCCGCCTCCTCGGGCGCGGTGTCCTGAAGGTCGCTCATGAGGCGTAGGCGCTGTTCTCGTGCACGTAGTCGTGGGTGAGGTCGTTCGTGCGGATCGTCGCCGCCGCGTCGCCGACTTTGAGGTCGATCAGCACATGCGTCGCGCGCGGGGTCAGGTCGACCTCCTCGCGCGGGCGATCGGGGCGGCCGGCGGTGCACACCCGCACGCCGTTCATCCACACGTCCACGTCATAGGGGTCGAAGGCGGCGCGGGTGGTGCCGATCGCGGCGAGCACTCGGCCCCAGTTCGGATCGTTGCCGAAGATCGCCGCCTTGAAGAGGTTGTTGCGCGCGACCGAGCGGCCCACCTCGACCGCGTCCCGCTCGTCCGCCGCGTGCACGACCTCGATCGAGATCGCGTGGCTCGCGCCCTCGGCGTCGTCCTGCAGCTTGCGGGCCAGTTCGTCGGAGACCTCGGTGAGCGCCGCCGCGAACGCGTCGAGGTCGGGGCGGATCCCGCTCGCGCCGTTGGCGAGCAGGGTCACCTGGTCGTTGGTCGACATGCACCCGTCGGAGTCGAGCCGGTCGAAGGTCGCGCCGGTCGCGCGACGCAGGACGGCGTGGGCCTCCGACGCCTCGAGGTCGGCGTCGGTCGTGAGCACCACGAGCATCGTGGCGAGCCCCGGGGCGAGCATGCCTGCGCCCTTCGCCATGCCGCCGATGGTCCAGCCGTCGCGGCTCACCGAGACGGTCTTCGCGACCGTGTCGGTGGTCATGATCGCCTCGGCCGCGGCCTCGCCGCCGTCGGCGCTCAGCTGCGCGACCCCGGCCTCGACGCCTGCGAGCACCTTGCCCCGGAAGACCTCGTCGCCCGTGCCGATGAGACCGGTGGAGCAGACCACCACGTCCCCGGCGCTCACGCCGAGGAGCTCCGCCGCACGCTCCGCGGTGAGGTGGCTGGTCTGGAAGCCGAAGGGTCCCGTGAAGCAGTTCGCCCCGCCGGAGTTCAGCACGACCGCCTCGACGACGCCGTCCTTCACCACCTCCTGCGACCAGATGATCGGATTGGCCTTGGCACGGTTGCTGGTGAAGACCGCGGCGCCGACCTTGCGCGGGCCGCGGTTCACCACCAGCGCCACGTCGGGCTTCCCGGTGGACTTGAGACCTGCGACGACACCGGCCGCCTCGAATCCCTGGGGTGCGGTCACGCTCATGGGGCGACTCCGTTGATGCTGAGCGCCGTGGTCTCGGTGAGGCCGAGCGCGATGTTCATGGACTGGATGGCGGCGCCCGCGGTGCCCTTGACGAGGTTGTCGACGGCGGTGACGACGACGACGCGGTTCGCGGCGCGGTCGATCGCGAGGCCGATGAGGGCCGTGTTGGCGCCCAGCACGTCGGCGGTGCGCGGGACGGATCCCTCCGGCAGCAGCTGCACGAAGGTCTCATCGCCGTAGGCGGCCTGCCATGCGTCGCGGATCTGCGAATCGGTGGCGCCGGGGGCGATGGGGGCGGTCGAGGTCGCGAGGATCCCCCGCGCCATCGGCACGATGACCGGGGTGAACGAGATCCGGATGCCGTCCGGATCCACGGTCCCCGAGCCGGCCCGGGACGCTGCCGCGAGGGCCTGCCGGATCTCGGGGATGTGCCGATGCGTGCCGCCGACCGCGTAGGGGTTGGCGGATCCGAGGATCTCGCTGCCCAGCAGGTGCGGTTTCAGGCTCTTGCCCGCCCCCGAGGGGCCGACGGCGAGGACCGTCACGATGTCGGAGGGGTCGATCACGCCCGCCGCGACGCCGGGGGCGAGGCTCAGGCTCACCGTGGAGGCGTTGCAGCCGGGAGCCGCGATCCGGGTGGCGCCGCGCAGGTGCTCGCGCTGCTTCACGGAGCCGCCCGAGGCACCCCCGACCAGCAGCTCGGGGACGCCGTACGCCCACGGCTCGTGGAACGCCCCGCCATAGAACGCGTCCCACGCGGACCGCGAGGTGAGCCGGTGATCGGCGCCCGCGTCGATCACGAGCGGGACCTCGCCGAGAGCATCGGTGTACTGCCCGGACTGGCCGTGCGGCAGCGCGAGGAACACGATGTCGTGCCCGGCGAGGATCTCCGGCGTCGTGTCCTGGAGGGTGAGGTGCGCCAGGGAGCGCAGGTGCGGCTGGTGCTCGGAGAGCTTCTGGCCGGCGTTCGAGTGCGCCGTGACGGTGCGGATCTCGACGTCGGGATGGTTCGCGAGCAGGCGAAGGATCTCGCCGCCCGCATAACCGGATGCGCCGGAGACGGCGACGGAATACGTCATGCTTCCACCTTAACGGTCGGGCCTGCCGACGACGCCCAAGAAGGCGGCGTGCGGCAGCAGTGCGGATGCGGGGCCGGAGGCGGCGAACCGGCACCCCGCCGTCGTCGACGCGGGAGCGCAGGATCGCCTAGAGTCGGCGGTCGCCCGTACGGCGTCGACGCACCACGGCAGCACCCTTCGGGGTGGTCGTGTGCGGAGCCGGAAGCATGCGGCGACGATATCGCGGGGTGGCGTCCTCGACCAAATCGTCCTTCGTCTCGCTGCGCTCGCTCAGGAACCGATGATGGTCCCTGAGCGAGCCGAAGGCGAGACGAAGGGCGCTCAGAGGACGGCGGCGGCGAAGAACGCGAGCTCGTGCTCGCTCGAGCGGAGGAACGCGATCCGCATGCGCTCGCGCGTGCGGGGATCCGCGGCGGCGGCGTGCGCCGTGACGATCCGGACGGCCTCCTCGGTCGCCTCGGCGAAGCGCGGATCCGCGTACTCGTCCAGCCAGGATGCGAACGGATGCGCGGGGTCGCCGCCCGCCTGCGCGTGCAGCCGCGTGCCGACGTCGGCGTAGATCCAGAAGCACGGCAGCAGCGCGGCGATGAGCACACGGTAGTCGCCGTCGAACGCCGCACCGCGCAGGTGGTCGAGGTAGGCGGTCGTCGCGGGGGCGGGATCCGCGCGGAACGTCGCCGTCCCGACCCCCTCGGGCGAGAGCACTCTCGCGTGCAGCTGCAGCTCGCCGATCACGGACTGCTCGGCGGAGTGCGCCCAGAACGCCTGCTCCGCCGAGTCCGGTGCGATGCGCGCCGCCTCGGCGAGGGTGCGCGCGTAGTCGCGCAGATACAGGGCGTCCTGCGCGAGGTACCAGCGGAACGCGGCCTCCGGCAGGCTCCCGTCGGCGAGACGGCGCAGGAACGGCAGGTCGTCGATCGCCGTGCGGATCGCGGAGATCGAGGACCACCACTCCGCGGCGATCGCCGCGCGGCCCGGGCCCGCCTCGAGGCCGCTCCGCCGCCACAGTCCGGCGAAGTGGCTGACGGGGCCATGGCCGGATCCGACCTGCAGTCCTGCGCCGGCGGCGATCGACTCCCGCAGCCACGAGCGCACCTCGGCGACCGCGTCGCGCCAGTCGTGATCCGCCGCCCGGCGGGTCGCGAGCCCGGCGGACAGCGAGCAGCCGGTGCCGTGCGTGCTGGCCGTGCGTATCCGGGATCCGGGATACTCGCGCACGGGTCCGGAGGGACCGACGAGGGCGTCCGGCGCCTCGTCGCCCCCGAGATGTCCGCCCTTCACGAGCACGAGGGCGCCGGTCTCGGCCGAGAGCCGCTGCGCCTGGGCGAGGGCGCCGGCCCAGCTCGTGGCCGCGGGCTCGCGCGCGAGGACGGCCAGCTCGGGCAGGTTCGGCGTGAGGAGATCCGCCAGCGGCAGCAGGGCGCGCAGGGCGTGCTCCGCCTCGGCGTCCAGCAGCCTGTCGCCGCTCGTGGCGACCATGACCGGATCCAGGACGACCGTGGGCGGCCGGTGCTCCCGCAGCCAGGATCCGACCTCGTCGATCACCGCGGATCCGGCGAGCATGCCGATCTTGACGGCGTCGATCCGCACGTCGTCGCTGATCGCGTCCAGTTGGGCGCGGAGGAACGCGGCGGGCGGGACGTGAACGCCCCTGACGCCGCGGGTGTTCTGCGCGGTGAGCGCCGTGATCGCCGCCATGCCGTAGCCGCCGTTCGCCGCGATGGCCTTGAGGTCGGCCTGGATCCCCGCCCCGCCGGACGGGTCGCTGCCGGCGATCGAGAGCACGCGCGGCACCCCGCCCGCGCCCCAGGCGCGGAGCAGCTTGCGCGCGGCGACACGGGGATCCGGCGCCGCGCACAGCGCGGACACGACCGCGACACCGGCCGCTCCCGCGGCGCGGAGCGCGGCCACGTCGGTCCGCTCGATGCCGCCGATCGCGACGCACGGCAGCGGGCTCGCGGCGGCGAACGCCGCGAAGCCCGCCACGCCGAGCGGCACGGGGTGGTCGGCCTTGGTGCTCGTGGGATGGATCACGCCCACCCCGAGGTAGTCCACGGTTCCGGAAGGGAGCGCCCGCACGGCGTCGAGGTGGGCGGGCGTGTTGGCGGTGAGACCCACGATCGCGTCCGGGCCGAGCACCGAGCGCGCCAGGAGCGGGGAGGCGTCGGACTGGCCGAGGTGGATCCCGTCGACGCG
The DNA here is from genome assembly GCF_044749045.1 of Microbacterium sp. NPDC089698. Classification (NCBI taxonomy): domain Bacteria; kingdom Bacillati; phylum Actinomycetota; class Actinomycetes; order Micrococcales; family Microbacteriaceae; genus Microbacterium; species Microbacterium sp. NPDC089698. Next base: position 286,879 of record NZ_JBIVHE010000007.1, on the reverse strand, counting down.
GGCGCCGCGGTGCCGCGCCGCCACGACGGCGTCGAGGCGATCGTCGACGACCAGCAGCGCCCGTCCCGCGATGACCTCGGAGAGCGCCACGAGCTGCTCCACGATCGACGCGTCGTCGGCGTCCTTGTCGCGCAGCTGCACGATCCGCACGCCGCCGGCGACCGCCGCGTCGACCACCGCAGCGATCCCGCGTGCTCCGCTCAGCACGGGATCCGTGACGAGGTAGAGGGCGAGGTCGTCGGTCTTCAGCCTTCTCCGGGCGACCTGCCGCGGCGCGACCGCGGCACGGGAGCCGGGGGCGAGGTCGGTCAGCGTCATGCCGCGACCCCTGCCGTCTCGGACCTGCCTGCGGCGACGCGGGCGCGGGCCGGGAGCGCATCCGGCCGGATCGCGGCGAGCGCGTCGAGCAGGGCGACCGCGAAGGATCCCGGACCCTCGGACCGCACCGCGGCGTCCTCGGCGGCGAGCGTGTAGACGAGCGTCGCCGCGGCGGCCGCGACCAGCGGGCTGTCGCCGGTCCGTCGTGCGGTGCCGAGGAACGCCGCCATCACGGCGCCGAGCGCGCAGCCGCCGCCGGTGACGCGCGTCAGCAGGGCGTCGCCGTTCGCGATGCGGATCTCGTGGCCGGCGTCGACGAGAAGGTCGACCGGGCCGGACACCGCCACCGCTCCCCCGGTGGTCCGGGCCAGCTCGCGGGCCGCGTCGGCCGCGGCCTCGGTGGCGTCCAGTGCATCCACACCGCGCCCGCCCTGGCTGCGACCGGCGAGGGCGAGGATCTCGGAGGCGTTGCCACGGATGACCGTGGGGCGCAGCGCGAGCAGATCCTGCGCCAGCGCGGTGCGCACCGGCAGTGCGCCGACCGCGACCGGATCCAGCACCCACGGCGTGCCGGCCGTGCGGGCGCCGCCGACGGCCTCGAGGCTCGCCGAGCGCTGCTCGGGGGTGGGCGTGCCGAGGTTCACCAGCAGTCCGGACGAGACCCCGGCGAACATGCCGGCCTCGCCCGTGATGTCCACCATCGCGGGTGCCGCGCCGAGCGCGAGCAGAACATTGGCGGTGAACCCGGTGACGACCGAGTTCGTGATGCAGTGCACGAGCGGCGGCTCCGCCCGCAGCTCGGCGAGAAGGTCCGCGGCGGATTCCACCACGGATTCGGACGACATTTCCAGACGCGCGCTCATCGCGACATCCCTTCGCTAGTACGACCTAGATCAGGTTCGACGGGTGTGTTCTCAGCCGCGGATGCGGCACCCCGTGTCACTGCCGGTCAGTCTAGCCAGGAACCGTCCGGGCTCGCCCGCGCCGGTCGCGCGACGGATGCACGATGAAGGAACGCCTGCACGAGGGATCCGCGGATCCGGTCGTGCAGGCGTTCCCCTGTCGTGCGTCTGTGTCGCGTCTCAGTCGCGGATCTGGGCCCCGAACCGCTCGGTCGCCACGGCGACGCCGGCGAGCTTCGCCTCGGTCGCCTCGGCGGCGGTCAGCGTGCGGTCGTCGGCCCGGAAGCGCAGCGCGAAGCTCAGGCTCTTGGCTCCGTCCGCGACGCCCTCGCCGCGGTAGTCGTCGACGAGGCGGACCGACTCGAGGAGCGCGCCCGCGCCCTCGGACAGGGCCGCGCTCACCTCGGCGGCGGGGATCCCGGCATCGACCACGAGCGACACGTCCTGCGTCGCGGCGGGGTAGGTCGACAGCGACGCGGCGACCACGCGCTCCCCCGCCAGCGCAAGGACGCCGTCCAGGTCGAGCTCGAGCACCACCGCGCGCCCGGGCAGGTCGGCATCCGCCGAGACCTGCGGGTGCAGCTCGCCGACGTAGCCCACCTCGGTCACGGAGCCCGTGGCGTCGCGCACCTGCAGCACGCCGGTGCGTCCCGGGTGCAGCGCCGCACGACGGCCCTGCACGACGTCGATCTCGACGCCGGCGGCATCCGCGATCACGCGCACGGCGTCGAGCGCCTCGCTGAGGCCGTACTCCTCGGCCGCCCGTCCCGGCTGGCGGGGGGTGACGTGACCGGTGAACAGCGCCGCGACGAGACGGGCCTGCGGCGGGATCGAGGCGTCGAGGGCCGCGAGGGTCTCGTCCGAGGGCTTGACGCCGAGCGGCGGCACCTCGTCGGTGCCGTAGACCACGCCCGGCTCGGGCAGGAACACGACGCCGGTCTCGAAGATCGCGAGATCCACGAGGCCGCGCGCGATGTTGCGGTGCGCGATCTGCAGCAGGCCGGGGAGCAGCGAACGGCGCAGGAACGGCGCCTGCCCGTCGAGCGGGTTCGCCAGGCGCACGCCGGGGAGGCTCTCCCCCGAGGCCGAGCCGTGCAGGTCGTTCTGCTCCTGCGTGGTGAACGGGAACGCCGGGGTCTCCACGAGTCCTGCGGCGGCCAGGGCGTTCGCGACGCGACGCCGGCCCTGCTGCAGGTCGGTGAGGCCGCGGCCGGACGGCGGCGTCGGCAGCACGGACGGGATCCGGTCCAGGCCGTGGATGCGTGCGACCTCCTCCGCCAGCGACCACTTGTCGGTGAGGTCGGGACGCCAGCTCGGCGGGATCACGTTCCACCCGGTCCCTGAGCCCGCCGAAGGGCCGACGGCCGTGACCTCGGCGCCGATCGTCTCGAGCGCGCCCGTCACCTCGGCGTCGGTGTAGTCGACGCCGATGAGTCCCTGCACGAAGCCGGCCGGGAGGTCGATGCCCTCGATGAAGACCTCGGCGAAGAGCGCGCCGCCTTCCTCGGTCAGCGTGCCGCCGGCGAGGTCGACCATGAGGTCCGCGACGCGACGCGCGGCCGCGAACGGGATGAGCGGATCGACACCGCGCTCGAAGCGCTTGGACGCCTCGCTGGGCAGCTTGTGCCGGCGGGCGGAGCGCGCGATCGTGATCGGGTCGAACGTCGCCGCCTCGATCAGCACGTTGCGCGTGGTCCCGCTCATCTCGGTGGTGCCGCCCCCCATGACGCCGGCGAGCCCGATCGGACCCGATCCGTCGGTGATGAGGAGGTCCTCGGCGTGCAGGATCCGCTCCTGGCCGTCGAGGGTGACCATCTTCTCGCCCTGCGCGGCGCGGCGGATCACGATGTTCCCGTCGAGCTTGTCCAGGTCGTAGCCGTGCACGGGGTTGCCGAGCTCGAGCATCACGTAGTTCGTGATGTCGATGAGCACGCCGAGCGAGCGCATGCCCGCGAGCGTGAGGCGCGCGATCATCCAGGGCGGGGTGGGCCGGGACGGATCCACGCCGCGCACCACGCGCGTCACGAACTCGGTCGCGCCGACGGCGCCGCGGATCGGCGCCCCGTCCTCCACGATGGCGGTGCGGCCGGTGCCCGGCTGCAGCTCGGCGAAGTCGCGGTCGGCGGGGTCGCGGAAGTCCGCCCCCGTCGCGTGCGCGTACTCGCGGGCGATGCCGCGGAGCGAGAACGCGTAGCCGCGGTCGGGCGTGACGTTCACGTCGACCGCGACGTCGTCCAGGCCCAGCAGCGCGATCGCGTCGGTGCCGACGGGCGCGTCGATGCCGAGCTCGGAGAGGATCAGGATCCCGTTGTGCTCGTCGCCGAGCCCCAGCTCACGGGCCGAGGCGATCATGCCGTCGGACACGTGCCCGTAGGTCTTGCGCGCGGCGATCGGGAACGGTCCAGGCAGCACCGCGCCGGGCAGGGTCACGACGACCTTGTCGCCGACGGCGAAGTTGCTCGCGCCGCAGACGATGCCGCGGACACCGCCGTTCGCCTCTGCGACATCGACCTGGCACCAGCGGATGGTCTTGCCGTTGGACTGGGGCTCCTCCTCGAAGGAGAGGACCTGTCCGACCACGACCGGACCCGAGATGTCGAAGCCGTGCAGCTCCTCCTCCTCGAAGCCCACGGAGACGAGCGCCGCGAAGACGTCGTCCGGCGTGGCCGTCTCGGCCACATCCACGTACTCACGCAGCCACGAAAGCGGGACGCGCATCACACCACCATCCCGAACTGCTCGCTGAAACGGACATCGCCCTCGGCCATGTCGCGCATGTCCTGCACGTCGCTGCGGAACATGAGCGCGCGCTCCACGCCCATGCCGAACGCGAAGCCGCTGTACACGTCGGGGTCGATCCCCGCCGCGCGCAGCACGTGGGGGTTGACCATGCCGCAGCCGCCCCACTCGATCCAGCGCGCGCCGCCCTTGAAGGTCGGGTGCCACAGATCGAGCTCGGCGGAGGGCTCCGTGAAGGGGAAGAAGTTCGTGCGGAAGCGGGTCTTCGCCTCCGGGCCGAAGAGCTGGCGCGCGACGTGGTCGAGCGTGCCCTTGAGGTGCGCCATCGAGATGCCCTTGTCGACGACGAGGCCCTCGAACTGGGTGAACACCGGCAGGTGGGTCGCGTCGAACTCGTCGGTGCGGTAGACCCGCCCGGGGCACAGCACGTAGATCGGCACTTCGCGATCGAGCATCGACCGCACCTGCACCGGGCTGGTGTGCGTGCGCATCACGAGGTGGCGCGAGGGCGGATCCACGTAGAACGTGTCCTGCTCCTGGCGTGCCGGGTGATCGACGTCGAAGTTGAGGGCATCGAAGTTGAACCACTCGTGCTCGAGCTCCGGGCCCTCGGCGATCTCCCACCCCATGCCGACGAACACGTCGCTGATCTGCTCCTGCAGCAGGGTGAGCGGGTGCCGGGCTCCCACGCGGGTGCGCGAGGCGACCGCGGTGATGTCGACGCGCTCGGCCTCGAGCCGCGCGGCGGTCTCGGCCTCGGCCAGCTCCGCCTCCTTCGCGGCGAGCGCCTGCGTGACGCGCCCGCGGCCCTGGCCGATGAGCTTGCCGAACGCGGCCTTGTGCTCGGGCGCGACCTGGCGCATGGAGGCGTTGAGGATCGCGAGAGGCGATCCCTCGGCGACGTGCGCGGCGCGTGCGGCCTTCAGCTGGGCGGTGTCGGCCGCGGATCCGATCGCGACGAGCGCGGCCTCGACGGCGGTCTCCACCGCCTCGGGGGTGATCTCAGATGTGGTCTGTGCGTTGTCGGACACGAGAACCGAGTCTACCGGCGTGCCGGAGCCCGGCCCGCGCGAAGGTACCGGCGCGCTCAGCCCCTCACTGAGCGCGCCGGAGTCTCAGAACTGCCCGCCGCCGGAGTCGAGCCGGCCGGCGCGCCCCTGCAGGGCGATGACCTCGGTCAGGGTCGACTCGTCGTCCGCCGCGGCGTTGCCGGCGTCATGGTGGACCTTCGGCGAGCGCCGGGTGCGCACCTCGAGCCACTTCGCGACGCCGGACAGGATCAGGCACATCGAGATGTAGATGACTGCGACGATCAAGCCCGCCTGCAGCAGCGGCCTGCCCGGCTGCGAGCTGAGGTACTTGGCGTAGTAGATGAGCTCTGGGTAGGTGATGATGAAGCCGAGCGCGGTGTCCTTCAGGGTCACGACGAGCTGCGCGACGATGATCGGCAGCATGGCCCGGATCGCCTGAGGGAGCAGGATGAACGCCATCACGCCGGACTTCCGCAGGCCGATCGCGTAGCCGGCCTCCTTCTGACCGCGCGGCAGTGCTTCCACGCCCGCGCGCAGGGCCTCGGCGAGCACCGATCCGTTGTACAGGACGAGACCGATCACGACGGCCGCGTACGCCGACATGCGGAAGGTCGACCCCGGGATCGAGTTCACGCCGTAGAAGAAGATCATCATCATGACCAGCACCGGCACGGCGCGGAGCAGCTCGATCACGACGGTGACGGGCACCCGCACCCAGGCGTGCTCCGAGAGCCGTCCGATCGCGAGCACGAAGCCGAGGACCAGGCTGCCGACCGCCGCGGCGAGGAACGCGCTGACCGTCGCCCACAACGCCTGAGCCATGCCCTGCCAGACGAGCGTGTAGGTGAACAGGTTCCAGCGGGCGGCGTCGAACTGCCCCGTCACGGCGAAGCGGTAGACGACGAAGCCGATCGCCGCGAGGACGACGAGCACGGTGGCGGCGCCGAGGATGCGATTGCGGGCCACGGCCCTGGGGCCGGGGACGTCGTAGAGAACGGATGCGCCGCTCATCGGACGATCCTCCACTTCTTCTCGAAGTGCCGTTGCACGAGGCTGAGCACGAACACCAGGACGATGAACACCACGGCGACCCAGAGCAGGATCTCCATGACGGTGCCGGGGCGGTTCGGCGAATCCGCGACGGTCGCGCGGAGCGCTGCGAGTTCGGCGATCGAGAACCCGGCCGCCACCGTGGTGTTCTTCAGCAGGGCGATGAACACGCTCATCATCGGCGGCACGACCGAGCGGAACGCCTGCGGCATGACCACCAGCGTCATGACCTGCCCGAAGGACAGCCCGATCGCGCGCGCTGCCTCGGCCTGTCCCACCGGCACCGTGTTGATGCCCGCGCGCAGCACTTCGGCGACATAGGTCGCCGTGTAGATGCCGAGCGCGATGATGCCCAGCGGCATGAAAGGGATCTCCGGCAGGTCGAGCTTCGGATAGCCGAACACGAAGAAGAAGAACACCAGGGTCAGCGGGGTGTTGCGGACCAGATTCACATAGACCGTGCCCACGCCGCGGGCGATCGGCACCGGCGAGACCCGCATGGCGCCGACGATGGTGCCCAGCACGAGCGCCAGTGCGCCGCCGCCGAGGAAGAGCAGGACCGTGTTCAGGGTCGCCTTGCCCCACAGGTCGAGGTTGCCCAGGAGTGCGTCCACGCGATCTCTCCTTCGAGTTCGAGGACTTCGGATGGGGGATGTCGTCGGGAGGGGACGCGGCCGGCGGGATCAGTCCCGCCGGCCGCTGCGGCTCACTTGTCGACGGCGGGCTGAGCGACCTTCAGGCCGCTCGCACCGAGGTTCTTCTCGAAGATCGCCTTCCAGGTGTCGCCCCCGTCGGTGAACATCTTGTTGATGAACGACTGCAGCGCGGTGTCGCCCTTGGCGAGGCCGACGCCGTAGCGCTCGGTGGTGAACGGCTCGCCCACGACCTTGAGCTCCGTCGGGTCCTGCGCGGCGTAGCCGATCAGGATGGCCTGGTCGGTGGTGACCGCGTCGACCTGCTTGCTGATCAGCTGGTCCACGCACGCGGAGTACAGGTCGAGGCCGACGGTCTTGGTGTCGGGGAAGTTCGCCTGGATGTTCTGCAGCGGGGTGGACCCGGTCGCGGAGCAGACGGTCTTGCCCGCGAGGTCCTTCTCGCTCTTGATCGTGTCCTCGCCCTTGCGGACCAGGAGGCCCTGCCCGGTGACGAAGTACGGGCCGGCGAAGTCGATCACGGCCTTGCGCTTGTCGGTGATCGAGTAGGTGCCGACGTAGTAGTCGATGTCGCCGTTCACGATCGACTGCTCGCGGTTCGCGGACGGGATCGGCTTGAACTCGATCTTGTCCTCGCTGTAGCCGAGCGAGGCCGCGATCCAGCGCGCGATGTCGACGTCGAAGCCGCTGCGCGTGCCGGTGGTCGCATCCTTGAATCCGAGACCGGGCTGGTCCTCCTTGACGCCGATCGTGATCTTGCCGTTTTTGGTGATCCGGTCGAACGTCGGGCTGCCTTCGAGCTTGACGTCCTTCGCGACCTCGAACAGCGGCTTGTCGCTGGTCGGGCTCACGCCCTCCCCCGTAGCTCCGGGGCTGGTGGGGCTGCCGCTGTTGCAGCCCGTGAGGGCGATCAGGGCGACGGCCGCGATGCCGATGCCCGTGAGGATCCGTGACTTTCGCATGAGCTTCTCCTTCGTTGCAGGTGCTGTGGTGCGGGGATCAGGTCAGTGGGTGAGGAGCTTGGACAGGAAGTCCTTGGCCCGGTCGGACCGCGGGTTCGTGAAGAACTCCTCGGGCTGGGCCTCCTCGAGGATCCGGCCGTCGGCCATGAACACGACGCGGTTCGCCGCCTTGCGGGCGAAGCCCATCTCGTGCGTGACGACGATCATCGTCATGCCGCTCGCGGCGAGCTCGATCATGACGTCGAGGACCTCGGTGATCATCTCCGGGTCCAGGGCGCTGGTCGGCTCGTCGAAGAGCATCACCTTGGGGTGCATGGCCAGTGCGCGTGCGATGGCGACGCGCTGCTGCTGGCCGCCGCTGAGCTGCGCGGGCAGCTTCGACGCCTGGGCGGCGACGCCGACGCGCTCGAGCAGCTGCATCGCCTCCTTCTCGGCATCCGCCTTCTTGAGCCCGCGGACCTTGATCGGTCCGAGCGTGACGTTCTCCAGGATCGTCAGGTGGGCGAAGAGGTTGAACGACTGGAAGACCATGCCCACGTCGGCGCGCAGTTGGGCCAGGCCCTTGCCCTCGGCGGGCAGCTCCTCGCCGTCGATCGTGATCGAGCCGCTGGTGATGGTCTCCAGCCGGTTGATCGTGCGGCAGAGCGTGGACTTGCCGGATCCGGACGGGCCGATGATCACGACCACCTCGCCCTTGTGCACGGTGAGGTCGATGTCGGTCAGAGCCTGGAAATCGCCATAGTGCTTCTGCACGTTCTGCACGACGACGAGGGGGGCGCCGACGGGCGCAGCGGCGGGTTCGGGACGTTCGGCAGCAGGGGTGACGTCGGTCATGGCTGACTCTCCATCGAATCGAATGGCCGGATGTTCGGGCTGGTGCCGGAACCCCACGGCTCCGACCCGACGAGGCTATTGATCGGGAGACGCCCCGTGGGTTTCCTTGAGCCTTTCTTGAGGCGGGTGCAGATACCTCGGCGGATGCCGCCGTCGGAGGGATCCGCGTGCGGGCGTCAGTCGTGGGTCTCGCGGTAGTAGCGCGCGGCCCCGCTGTGCAGGGCGATCGGGTCGGTGAAGATCGCCTGCCGTCGATCGAGCAGCGCGGCCGCCGGCGCATGCCGGGCGATCGTCGCGCGTTCGTCGAAGAGCACGGCGGTCGCGTCGTGGATGAGGCCCTCCGGCGCGTCCGCGCGGGTGACGAGATAGTTCGGCACGGTCATCGTCACGGTCGAGGAATCGATGCCGTAGCCGCCGATCGGGAAGTCCGCCTGCCGGTAGGCCCCCGCATGCGCCGTGTTGACCGCCTCGACGACGGACGGCGGGATCGAGAGCAGCCGGATCGGGGTGTCGGCCGCGAGCGCGGCGATGCCGGGGGTCGGCAATCCGCCGACCCAGAAGAAGGCCTCGATCTCGCCCTTGCGCAGCGCGGCGATCGAGCCTTCCAGGCCCAGCTCGGGGTTGCGGATCGTGGCGGCGTCGACGTGGGCGGCGGCGAGCACCCGGCCCGCGACGAGCTCCACCCCCGACCCGCGCGCGCCGAGGGACACCGCACGCCCGGCGAGGTCGCCGAGGTCGTGCAGGTCGGACCCCTCGCGGACCACGATGTGCACGTACTCGTCGTAGAGGCGCGCGACCGCGACGATCGGGACGGCTTCGCGGAAGGCGCCGGTGCCGGCCACGGCGTCGGCGACCGCATCGCCCTGGGCGAATCCGAGCACCGCGCGCCCGGATCCGACCCGCTCCAGGTTGTCGACGGATCCGTTGGTCTGCTGCACGGCGAACCGCGCTCCCAGACGCGAGGTCAGAGCATCGGCGAACTGCTGACCGTAGGAGTAGTACACGCCGGTCGCTCCCCCGCCCGCGATCGCCTGCGGCTTGTCCGCCCAGCCGCGATCCGCGGGCGCGCAGGATGCGAGGCCGCACGCGCTGAGCACGCACAGCAGGAGCGCGAGCAGCATCCGCGCCGACGCACGCAGGGGTCGCCTCGTCATCGCACCTCCGCAGCCGGGAGCACGAGGACCACGTGGAGCCCGCCGCCGTCCGCCGCCTCGACCCGCACCCCGGCGTCGACCGTGGCCAGCAGATCCGTGGCGATCGCGAGCCCGAGGCCGGTTCCGGGGATCGCACGGGTCCGGTCGCTGCGCCAGTGCCGGTCGGTGGCGCGCGCGAGGTCCTCCTCGGGGATGCCGGGGCCGTGATCCCGTACCGACAGTTCGCACCCCGCCTCGGCCCGCGCGGCCGTGACCTCGATCGCGGTGCCGGCGGGCGAGAACTTCACGGCGTTGTCGATCACCGCGTCCAGCGCGCTCTCCGCGATGGTCTCGTCGGTGCGCGAGCGCACCGGCCCGTCGACGTGCAGCACGAGCGCGACGCCCTTCGCGGCCGCCGCATCCCGCCAGGCCGCCACCCGGCGCTCCGCGAGCGCGGCGAGATCGATCGGATCCCGCAGCGGGGCCGGATCCGCGCCGCGCGCGAAGGACAGCAGCGTGTCCAGGATCCGGGTCATCCGCCGGCCCTCCTCGCGCGTGGCCTCGACCTCGCCGTCCCAGCCGCGGTCCAGACCCGTGGCGAGCGACTCCACTCGCAGCAGCAGCGCGCTCAGCGGATTGCGCAGCTCGTGCGAGGCGTTGAGCGCGAACTCCTGCTGCCGCGATACGACGCGCTCGATCTCCTCCGCCATGCGGTTGAAGAGCAGGATCATCCGGTGCAGCTCCGGCGGGCCCGTGTCGTCCGCGATCCGCGCCTCCATGTCTCCGCGCTCGATGGCCTCCATGGCCTCGTCCACACGGTGCACGGGCTTGAGCACCCACCGCGCGAGCCCCAGCACCACGAGAAGGCCGATCCCGATCGCGATGACGCTGACGATGCCGAGCAGGATCCACTGCCGCACGATCTCGGCCCGCGGCGCCTCCACGCTCGCCGACATGACCACGGCGCCGATCACGTCGCCCTGGTCGAAGATCGGCTCGACGAGGGACTGTTCGGCGAACTGCCAGGGCAGCAGGACCGGTTCCGGCAGATCGCTGCGCCGTCCGGAGAGGGCGAGCTGCACCTTGTTCGCCGTCGCGTCGTCCAGCACCGGCGCGTCGCCCTGCTGCGGCGACCACGGCCGGCCGGATCGGTCGACCACGATCACCCGCGTGCCGTACAGCTCGTGATAGCGCCGCAGCTCGCCGTCCAGCACCTCGGCGCTTCCGGACAGCAGCGCCTGCCGCGCACTCGTCACGAAGGTGCCGATGTCACCGACCTGCTGCGTGTAGAAGCTCTGCTGCACGCCGCGCGAGGCTGTCCAGCCGTACGCGCCGCCGAGCAGCAGCAGCACGGCCGCGAGCGGCACCAGGAACACGATGACGAGGCGCTTGCGCACGGGTCACAGTCCGGTCAGCCGGTAGCCCACGCCGCGCACGGTCTCGATGAGCGCGGGCCGCCCGAGCTTGCGGCGGATCGAGGCGACGTGCACCTCGAGCGAGCGTGCGAAGCTCTGCCAGTCGGTGTTCCACACCTCGCGGATGAGCCGCTCCCTCGGCACGGGCACGCCCGGGTAGCGGGCCAGCACCGCGACGATGTCGAACTCCTTGCGGGTCAGCTCCACGGGATCGCCGTCCACGAGCACCCGGCGCGCGACCAGATCGATCCGCACGCCGTCGATGTCGATCCCCACGGGACCGACCTCTGCGCCGATCGCATGGCTGCGGCGGGTGACCGCCTCGATGCGGGCCAGCAGCTCCTGCACGTCGTAGGGCTTGACGAGGAAGTCGTCCGCTCCGGCCCGCAGGCCTCGGATCCTCTCGTGCACCTGGCTGCGCGCCGTGGCGATGAGGATCGGGACCCCGCTGACCGCGCGGATGCGGCGGCACAGCTCGATGCCGTCGATGTCGGGGAGGCCGAGGTCCAGGATCACCGCCTCGGTGTCCGTCCCGAGCATGTCGAGCGCTCCGCGCCCGTCCCCGGCGCGCTCGACCGCGTAGCCGGCGCGGCCGAGGAAGCCGGCAAGGGCATCGGCCACGCGTTCGTCGTCTTCGACGATGAGGATCTTCATACCGGGGGCGTGTCTCCTTCTGCCCCTAGGCCCGCTGCGCGAACGCGCTCTCGTACAAGCAGACGCTCGCGGCGGTCGCGAGGTTCAGCGATTCGGCCCTCCCGAAGATCGGCAGCCGCAGCGCCCGATCGGCCAGCTGCAGCGCAGGTTCTTCGAGCCCGCGCGCCTCATTCCCGAACAACCAGGCAGTGGGCCGCGCGAGCACGCCCTCGGCGCGGGCCGCGAGCAGGTCGTCGCCCTTCACGTCGGCCGCGACCACCTGCAGGCCCGCGGCGTGCGCCCGTTCGACGACATCGGCGAGCTCCCCGCCGACCGAGACCGGCAGATGGAACAGGGATCCGGTGGTCGAGCGCACGACCTTCGGGTTGTACAGGTCGACCGTGCGGCCGGTGAGCACGACCGCGTCGGCGCCGGTGGCGTCCGCGGCGCGGATGATCGTGCCGAGGTTGCCGGGGTCGCGCACCTCCTCGCAGATCGCGACGAGACGAGGCGAGGCGGCGAAGATCTCGCGCACCGAGGTGGGCGTCTGCCGCGCGACCGCGACCACCCCCTGCGGGGTGACGGTGTCGGCCATCGCCGCGAGCACGAACTCCGTCACGTACTCGAAGCGCACGTCGGCGCCGGCCGCCGCCTGGCGCAGATCGCCGTGCTTGTCCCACGCTGTCGGCGTCGCGAAGAGTTCGACGATCGCCTCGGGACGATAGGACAGCGCCTCGCGCACCGCCTGAGGTCCCTCGAGAAGGAACAGGCCGGTCTCGGTGCGGGCACTGCGCTTGGTGAGCTTGGCGACGGCGCGCACGCGCGGGGATCGGGGATTCTCCAGCACCCTCACAGTCTAGGGACACCGAAGGGGCGCCGTCCTCGCGGACGACGCCCCTTCGTGAATCAGATGCTTACGCAGCCGACTTGGGCGCGTTGACGTCCGCCGGCAGAGCCTTGCGGGCCGTCTCGACCAGAGCGGCGAAGGTCGCCGGCTCGTTCACCGCGAGCTCGGCGAGCATGCGGCGGTCGACCTGGACGCCGGCGAGACCGAGGCCCTGGATGAAGCGGTTGTACGTGATGCCGTTCTGGCGGGCAGCGGCGTTGATGCGCTGGATCCACAGACGGCGGAAGTCGCCCTTGCGCTTGCGACGGTCGCGGTACGCGTAGACGAGGGAGTGGGTGACCTGCTCCTTCGCCTTGCGGTACAGGCGCGAGCGCTGGCCACGGTAACCCGAGGCGCGCTCGAGGATGACGCGGCGCTTCTTGTGAGCGTTGACGGCGCGCTTGACTCTAGCCATTTTCGTGTATTCCTATCGTGCGATCGGCGTCAGCGGCCGAGGAGCTTCTTGGCGACCTTGGCGTCTGCCTTCGACAGCACCTGGTCCTGGTTGAGGCGACGGGTGCGACGGCTCGACTTCAGCTCGAGGTTGTGGCGCATCCCGGCCTGCTGCTTCTTCAGCTTTCCGCTGCCGGTGATCTTGAAGCGCTTCTTGGCACCCGAGTGGGTCTTCTGCTTCGGCATCTTCTCTTCCTTCGTATGGCGCCCAGCTGGGCGACAGGGTTCTGCCCGTCGTGCGGGAGGTCTGTGTGGGGCTGTGGGATCCGGGATCACTCAGCCGGTGCGGCCGGAGCGGCCGGAGTGCCGGGCGCCTTGGCATCCCGGGCGGCCTGCTTGTTGGCCGCGCGCTGCGCGTCGCGCACCGCGTTCTGCTCGGCCTTCGCCTCGGACTTGTTCTTCAGCGGGGCGACCACCATGACCATGTTGCGTCCGTCGATGGTGGGGTTGGACTCCACCGTGCCGAACTCGGCCACGTCCTCCGCGAACTTGCGGAGGAGTCGCACGCCCTGCTCGGGACGGGACTGCTCCCGGCCGCGGAACAGGATCATCGCCTTCACCTTGTCGCCCGCCTTGAGGAAGCCCTCGGCGCGCTTGAGCTTCGTCGTGTAGTCGTGCGCTTCGATCTTCAGACGGAAGCGCACCTCCTTCAGGATCGTGTTCGCCTGGTTGCGGCGAGCTTCCTTCGCCTTCTGCGCCGCCTCGTACTTGAACTTGCCGTAGTCCATGATCTTGACCACGGGAGGCTTCGAGTTCGGGGCGACCTCGACGAGGTCGAGGTCGGCTTCCTGCGCAAGACGCAGCGCCGCCTCGATACGGACGACGCCGATCTGCTCACCCGCGGGGCCGACGAGGCGGACCTCGGGGACGCGGATGCGCTCATTGGTGCGGGGATCGCTGATGCGGACTCCTTAGACGATGGTTTCGGCCACCGTGATCCGGACGGATCACGGGCGAAATCAGAATCGTCCCACCCGCCGGCATTCAGACGCCGGCGGCACCCTGACCCGCTGCGCAGCCTTCGCTGCACAGCGGCTACCGATGTGAATCGGCGGAGTGCTGAACCCGGTAGCCTTGAGCGGCAAGCGCGGGTGGGAAGTGAATCCTCTTTCGTGCCGGGACGAGAAGTCCCGGAGCCCGCAGAAGTCTATCAGAAGGCAAGACCTTCGGAAAGCCGGCACAGTGAGCACTCCCGCGCCCGACGGCCACGAGCACGTCACCCCCCTCTCCCCCGACGCGTCGGGGGCCGCCCGCGACATCGCGGATGTCGCCGCGGTCGAGGTGATCACCACGGCCGCCGTGCACCTGCTGAGCGCGGCCGCGGTCAAGGTGGGCCTCGCGGACGACCCCGAGACGCAGAAGGACCTGGACGAGGCGCGCAAGCTCATCAACGCCCTGGCCGGTCTCATCACGGCCGCCGCCCCCGAGATCAGCGACATGCACGCGCGCTCCCTGCGCGACGGCCTGCGCTCCGTGCAGCTCGCCTTCCGCGAGGCCTCCGTCATCCCCGACCCGATCGGGCAGGGTCCGGGCGAGAAGTGGACCGGACCGGTCAACTGAGTCCGCACCGGCGGAGGCGAGTTCGCTCGCTTCCGCCGTCAGGTGCTCGCGCGCAGGCGCACGGTGAGCGAGTCGACGAGCACCGCGATGCGGTCGTCGGCGGCCCAGCGCTGGGCGAGGCGGGCGAGCACCGCGTCGAGCGTCTCCCGGTCCAGTCCCTCGACGAGCTCGAGCGTGACGATGAGCTCCGGCCCGCGCAGACGCGCGTCCGGGTCGCCGGCGGAGACGGCGACGTCGATCACGGCGAGCTCGCTGCCGACGCTCTCCAGGAGGCCCGCGTAGACCTCGGGCGAGAGGAAGCTCGGCTCCCAGTGCTGCCCCTGTGCGATCGCCCACACCGCGGGGCGGCGAAGCACGAACTCGGTCGCCGATCCGGGATCCAGCACGATCAGCTCCGCGTCGCCCGACGACGCGGAGAGCGCCACTCGGGCTGCCTCGACCGGGATCGGGCGAGCGATCGGATCCCAGGAGCGCATGGTGTCCACGCTCGTGAAGGCCGGCTGCACCGTGCGGCCGTCGGGCGCGGCGACCGTGACGAGGGAGAGCTCCTGCGTCTTGTCCACGGTCAGGCCGGACGGCGCCACGCCCTCCTCGCCCTTCTCCGCGACGAGCGGCACGAGCACGCGCGCTGCACGGAACGCGTCCACGACCTCGGCCTGCGAGCCGTCACCGGCGCGGAAGCGCGTCAGGGCCTCCCAGAGGGCGGGATCCGCGGAGCCGTCATCGCTCGCGCGGGTGTTCTCCTGGAAGGAGCGTCCCGCCCAGGGCACCCCGGCGGAGTCGCCCGTGTTGTCGTGCGCGCCGTGGTCGTGATCGTGATCGCAGGCCCCGGACGCGGCGTGGTCAGGATCCGGCGACATCCAGCGCCTCGGCCAGGGTGAACGCGCCGGCGTACAGCGCCTTGCCGACGATCGCGCCCTCGACGCCGAGCGGCACGAGCTCGCGGAGCGCGGCGATGTCGTCGAGGTTCGCGATGCCGCCCGAGGCCACGACGGGCTTCGGCGTGCGCGCGGTGATCTCGCGGAGCAGATCGAGGTTCGGGCCCTTGAGCGTGCCGTCCTTGGTGACGTCGGTCACGACGTAGCGGCTGCAGCCGGCGTCCTCGAGGCGGTCGAGGACCGTCCAGAGGTCGCCGCCCTCCTTGGTCCAGCCACGGGCGGCGAGGGTCGTGCCGCGCACGTCCAGGCCCACCGCCACCGCGTCGCCGTAGCGGGCGATGACGTCGGCCGCCCACTCGGGGTTCTCGAGCGCCGCGGTGCCGAGGTTGATCCGGGCAGCACCCGACTCCAGCGCCGCCTCGAGGCTCGCGTCGTCGCGGATGCCGCCGGAC
The DNA here is from genome assembly GCF_044749045.1 of Microbacterium sp. NPDC089698. Classification (NCBI taxonomy): domain Bacteria; kingdom Bacillati; phylum Actinomycetota; class Actinomycetes; order Micrococcales; family Microbacteriaceae; genus Microbacterium; species Microbacterium sp. NPDC089698. The sequence continues at coordinate 270,980 of NZ_JBIVHE010000007.1, read as the reverse complement.
AGCTCGACGTTGACGCCGCGGAACTGCTTGATCACGCGACGCAGGATCGCCGTGTTGCTGCCACGGCCGAACGCGGCATCGAGGTCGACCAGGTGGATCCACTCGGCGCCCTGATCCACCCACTCCGCGGCGGCGTCCATCGGATCGCCGTAGCTCGTCTCGCTTCCGGCCTCGCCCTGGGTGAGGCGGACGGCCTGTCCGCCGGCGACGTCGACCGCGGGGAGGAGGGTCAGGGAGGGGGACTGCGCGAACTCGTTCATGTCGTCCTTCGGGTCACGATGCACCGCGCGCTTCGGGCGCGGCACGAGAGAAGAGAGTAGTCCGCGCGCGGTCGGGGCACCAATCCTCCGCCGTCGCGCGGCACAGGCGGATCAGAGCGTGGAGATCCAGTTCCGGAGCAGCTGGATGCCCGCCTCTCCGGACTTCTCCGGGTGGAACTGGGTCGCCGAGAGCGGGCCGTTCTCGACCGCGGCGAGGAAGCGCGAGCCGTGCTCGGCCCAGGTGAGGTGCGGCTCGGGGAACGGCGGCATGACCTCGAGCTCCCAGGACTGCGCAGCGAAGGAGTGCACGAAGTAGAAGCGCTCATGCTCGATCCCCCGGAACAGCACGCTGCCCGGGTCCGGCTCCACGGTGTTCCAGCCCATGTGCGGCAGCACCGGCGCGTCGAGCTCGGTCACGATCCCGGGCCACTCGCCGAGTCCGTCGACCTCGGCGCCGCGCTCGACGCCGCCCGCGAACAGCACCTGCATGCCCACGCAGATGCCCAGCACCGGACGACCGCCGGCCAGCCGCCGCTCGATGATCTCGTCGCCGCGATGCGCGGCCAGCGCCTCGCGGACCGCAGCGAACGCACCGACGCCCGGCACCACGAGCCCGTCGGCCTCGAGCGCCGCGGTGCGGTCACCGGTGAGCTGCGCGTCCGCGCCGGCGCGGATCAGCGCCTTCACGGCGGAGTGCACATTGCCGGATCCGTAGTCGAAGACCGCGACGGTCGGACGCCGCCCCTCCGCCCCCTCGCTCACAGCGCCCCCTTGGTCGAGGGCACGCCGACGACCTGGGGGTCGAGCGCCTTGGCCTGACGGAACGCCCGCGCGAACGCCTTGAACTCGGCCTCTGCGATGTGGTGCGGGTCGCGACCGCTGATCACGCGCACGTGCACGGTCAGGGCGGCGTTGTACGCGATCGCCTCGAAGACGTGACGCACGAGGGATCCGGTGAAGTGGCCGCCGATGAGGTGGTGCTCGTAGCCGGCCGGCTCCCCCTCGTGCACGAGATACGGGCGCCCCGAGATGTCGACGACCGCCTGCACGAGCGCCTCGTCCAGCGGGACGAGCGCGTCGCCGTAGCGGGAGATGCCGCTCTTGTCGCCGAGGGCCTCGCGGATCGCCTGGCCGAGCACGATCGCCACGTCCTCCACCGTGTGGTGCGCGTCGATGTGGGTGTCGCCCGAGGCGCGCACGGTCAGGTCGGTCAGCGAGTGCTTCGCGAACGCCGTCAGCAGGTGGTCGAAGAACGGGACCGAGGTGTCGATGTGGCTCTGACCCGTGCCGTCGAGGTCGAGCTGGAGCTCGATCGTCGACTCGGACGTGGAGCGGGTGCGGCGCGCGGTCCGGGCCGCAGCGGGGGTCTCAGCGGTCATGAGGCCGATCCTATCGAGGCGAGGGCGTCCAGGAATGCGGTGGTCTCGGCCTCGGTTCCGGCCGTGACGCGCAGGTGGTTCGGGATCCCGACATCGCGGATCAGCACGCCCCTGTCGTAGAGCGCACGCCAGGTCGCCGCGGGATCGGAGACCCCTCCGAAGAGCACGAAGTTCGACCACGAGGGGTGCGGTGCGTATCCCAGCGCCTCGAGAGTCGCGGAGATCCGATCGCGCTGCGCGACGATCTCGTCGACCATCGCGAGCATGACGGGAGCGTTCCGCAGCGCCGCGATGGCCGCCGCCTGGGTGAGCGCGCTCAGGTGGTACGGAAGGCGCACGAGACGCAGCGCGTCGATGAACGCCGGATCCGCGGCGAGGTAGCCGACCCGCGCGCCGGCGAAGGCGAAGGCCTTGCTCATGGTGCGGGACACGGCGAGCCGCGGCCGCCCCTCGAGCAGCGTCAGTGCGCTCGGCGAGTCCTTCGGGGCGAACTCCTGGTAGGCCTCGTCGACGATCACGATGCCGCGCGCGGCCTCGTAGACCGCCTCGATCACATCGAGCGGCAGCGGCGTGCCCGTGGGGTTGTTCGGTGCGCACAGCAGGATCACGTCGGGATCGTGCTCCCGGACCTGCGCGACCGCCTCGTCGACGGTCAGCTCGTAGTCGGGGTGGCGCGTACCGGCGATCCAGGTCGCGCCGGTGCCCTGCGCGAGCAGCGGGTACATCGAGTAGGTCGGCGCGAACCCGAACACGGAGCGGCCGGGGCCGGCGAAGGCCTGCAGGATGTGCTGGAGCACCTCGTTGGACCCGTTGCCCGCCCAGATGTTCGCGGCCCCGAGGCCGTGGCCGAGGTAACCGGCGAACGCCTCCCTGAGCTCGGTGAACTCGCGGTCCGGGTAGCGGTTGACGTCGCGCAGCGCGACGGCGATGTCGTCGAGGATGTCGCTCGCGACCTGCTCGGGAACCGGATGCGTGTTCTCGTTCACGTTCAGCGCCACGGGCAGCGGCGCCTGCGGGGCGCCGTAGGGGCGCAGCCCGCGGAGGTCGTCGCGAAGGGGTAAGTCGTCGAGCGAGGCAGTCACCCTGCCATGCTAGGCGGCCCAGCTGTGGCGTACGCGCCGCATGACGAGATCAACGACCGGTCGCGCCGTACTCCGCGGGGATGGCCAGGTGCTGGCCGACCTCGATCACCCCGCCGTCGACGAGGTTCAGCTGGGAGATCTTGGCGACGACGTCGCGCGGATCGGCGTTCGGCGCCACCTCGCCCGCGATCGACCACAGGGTGTCGCCGGGCTGGACGGTGATGGTCGTGAAGGTGTTGCCCGTCGTCTGCTCTCCGGAGGCGAGCGCGGATCCGCCGCTCAGCGCCGCGAACGCGATCGCCGCAGCCACCGGGAGCGCGACCAGCGCGGCGAGCACGCGCCGGCCGCGTGCGGTGATCCGCAGTCGCGTGGCGGGAACCGGACCGGCGAAGGTGATGCTGCTCATGGTGCTTCTCCTCAGTGTCTGTGTCGGTCCGCCTCTCCCCGGATCGGGATCCTCTGTGGAGGATCTTCGAATCCGGGCCTCTGGAGAGGCGAACCTACGTACCGAAACTACTTTCGAGTTCGAACATCTGTCAAGCGTTCTTCGAATATCGGTTCCGATGAATCGCCGACACGCTCGAACAGATCTATCGATTCCGCGCCGATCTCGGATACGGTTTCGATACGAAGACCCCATCACGGACCACCGACATTCGAATCGCCGCCCGCGAATCCATGCCGATTCCCCGGATCCGCGAGGGCCCGATGCACACGAAGGAGATGGCATGAGCGACGGTGCGAACCTCGGCTCCGAGGCCCCGCGGACGCGGCGCCGCAAGAGCCTCAGTGCGAAGCAGATGGCGATCCTCGAGGTCATCCAGACCTCGATCGCCCGGTACGGCTACCCGCCGAGCATGCGCGAGATCGGCGACGCCGTGGGCCTCAAGTCCCTCAGCAGCGTGACGCATCAGCTCGGGCAGCTCGAGCTCAGCGGCTACCTGCGTCGCGACGCCGGCAAGACCCGCGCCATGGAGGTCCTCATCGACCTGCCAGGCCTCTCCACGGAGAACCCGGCCGACGCCGCGCCCTCGGTCGGCGACGCCGCGCTCGTGCCCCTCGTGGGCCGGATCGCGGCCGGAGTGCCGATCACCGCGGAGCAGCAGGTCGAGGAGATCTTCCCCCTCCCCCGCCAGCTGGTCGGCAAGGGCGACCTGTTCATGCTCAAGGTCTCGGGCGAGTCGATGATCGACGCGGCCATCTGCGACGGCGACTGGGTGGTCGTGCGCTCGCAGGGCACCGCCGAGAACGGCGAGATCGTCGCGGCCATGCTCGACGGCGAGGCCACGGTCAAGACGTTCCGCCGCCGGGACGGCCACGTGTGGCTGCTCCCCCGCAACAGCGCCTTCGAGCCGATCCTGGGCGACGACGCCACGGTGCTCGGCAAGGTCGTGGCGGTGCTGCGGGCGGTCTGATCCGCGCCTTCCCGCTCCCCGCTCCATCCACGTCGAGGCCCCCTCTGCGCACCGAGGCCCCCTCTCAGATCCGGATCTGAGAGGGGGCCTCGGTGCTGCGAGGGGGCCTCGACGAAGGACGGCGTCCGGCGCGGTCGCTCAGACCGCGACCGACACGTCCTCGCGGACGCGGCGGGTGGCCTCCACGATGTTGCGCAGCGAGGCGTTGGTCTCCTCGTAGCCGCGGGTCTTCAGGCCGCAGTCCGGGTTGACCCAGAGCTGGCGCGTCGGGATCTCCTCGACCGCACGGCGCAGGAGCGCCTCGACCTCGGAGGCGTCGGGCACGCGCGGCGAGTGGATGTCGTACACGCCGGGGCCGATGCCGTGGTCGAAGCCGGCCGCGGCGATGTCGGTGACGACCTCCATGCGGCTGCGCGCAGCCTCGATCGACGTGACGTCGGCGTCGAGCGCGCGGATCGCGTCGATCACGACGCCGAACTCCGAGTAGCAGAGGTGCGTGTGCACCTGCGTCGCCGTCTCCGCACCCGCCGTGGACAGGCGGAACGAGGCGACGGACCAGTCGAGGTACGCCGGCTGGTCGGCCTTCTTGAGCGGCAGCAGCTCGCGCAGCGCCGGCTCGTCGACCTGAATGACGGCGATCCCGGCGGCCTCGAGGTCTGCGATCTCGTCGCGCAGCGCCAGGGCGACCTGGTTGGCCGTCTCGGCGAGCGGCTGGTCGTCGCGGACGAACGACCAGGCGAGGATCGTGACCGGGCCGGTCAGCATGCCCTTCATCGGCTTCGCGGTGAGGGACTGCGCGTACTCCGACCACGCGACCGTGATCGGCGCAGGACGGGAGACGTCGCCCCAGAGGATCGACGGGCGCGTGGCCCGGGATCCGTAGGACTGCACCCAGCCGTTCTCGGTGACGTCGAAGCCGTCGAGGTTCTCCGCGAAGTACTGCACCATGTCGTTGCGCTCGGGCTCTCCGTGCACGAGCACGTCCAGGCCGAGTTCCTCCTGCAGCGTCACGACTCGGCCGATCTCCTCGCGGAGGAACCCGTCGTACTCGTCCGCGGTGATCTCGCCCTTGGTGAACTGCGCGCGGGCGCGACGGATCTCGCCCGTCTGCGGGAAGGATCCGATGGTCGTCAGCGGCAGGGCGGGCAGGTCGAGCGCGATCGACTGCGCGGCCACACGGGCCTCGTAGTCGCCGCGGTCGAAGTCCGCGGCGGTCAGCGCCGAGGTGCGAGCGCGGACGGCGTCCACGCGCACGCCCGGAGCGCCGAGGCGGTCGGCCAGCGCGGCCGAGGCGGCGTCGAGCTCGGCGGAGATCGCGGCGCGCCCCTCGGCCAGGCCCTTGGCGAGGGTCGTGACCTGAGCGACCTTCTGGTCGGCGAAGGCGAGCCAGCTCACGAGGCGCGCGTCGAGCTTCGTCTCGTCCGCGACGTCGTGCGGCACGTGCTGCAGCGAGGTCGAGGTCGCCGCGGCCACGCCGGCGGCGCCGAGCCCGCGCAGGGCCTCGAGCGTATCGAACGCCGCGGAGAGGTCGCCCCGCCAGATGTTGTGCCCGTCGACCACGCCGCCGACGAGCACCTTGTCGGCGAGGCCGGGAACGGCCGCGGGGACGGTGCCGCGCACGAGGTCGAGGCCGATCGCCTCGATCGGAGCCGCGGCGAGGACGGCGAGGTTCGCGTCGAGGGCGGCGTACGGGGCCGCGACGAAGATCGCCGGACGCTCCGCGAGACCGCCGAGCGCCGCGTACGCCCGCTCTGCGGCGGCGCCGAGCACGGCCGCCGAGGCCGGCAGCGACTCGCTCACGAGCGCGGGCTCGTCGAGCTGCACCCACTCCGCGCCGGCGGCCTTGAGCGCGCCCAGCACCTCGGCGTAGACGGCGACGAGGTCATCCAGGCGCGACAGCGGGTCGAAGCCCTCCGGCGCCTCGTCGGCGGCCTTGGCGAGGGCGAGGAACGTGACGGGGCCTACGAGCACGGGACGGGTGCGGAAACCGGCCTCCGCCGCCTCCTGCACCTGACGCACCACACGGTCGCTGGAGAGGGAGAAGACGGTGTCCGGCCCGATCTCCGGCACGAGGTAGTGGTAGTTCGTGTCGAACCACTTCGTCATCTCGAGGGGGGCGCGCTCGCCCTCACCGCGGGCGACCGTGAAGTACGCGGGCAGGCCGATCGTGCCGTCGGCGGAACGGAGGTCCTCGAAGCGTGCAGGGATCGCGCCCACCGTGACCGCGGCGTCGAGCACCTGGTCGTAGTAGGAGAACGACTCGGGGATCGCCGAGTCGGAGCGGCCGAGGCCCTGCGCGGCGAGGCGCTCGCGCGTCGTCGCGCGCAGCTCGGCGGCGGTGCGCTCGAGTTCGGCCTCGTCGATCCGTCCGGCCCAGAACGCCTCGACGGCCTTCTTGAGCTCACGGCGACGGCCGATGCGCGGGTAGCCCAGGACGGTGCCCTCGGGGAATGCGGTCATGACGGTCCTCTCTGACGGATGGGGAAGGGTGCGGCTCAGCGCGCGCCGCTGGTCTCTGCGAGCCGGCGGGCGTCGCCCGGCTGGGGTGCCGCCCCGCCCTCGGGGATGACCCCGGCGGCGGTGAGCACGTCCAGCACGGTGCGGTGCTGGTTGAACGCGTACAGGTGGATCCCGGGGGCGCCGCCGTCCACGAGCTCGCGCACCAGCTCGGCCGCATGCGCGACGCCGATCCGGGTGCGGCCCTCGGCGGTCGGCTCCACCTCGAGGTCGATCGACAGCTCGGCGGGAAGCTCCTCACCGCTCAGCTCGAGCACGCGGCGCAGGCGCGCGGGCGAGGTGATCGGCATGATGCCGGGCAGGATCGGGATCGTCACCCCTGCACGGCGTGCGCGCTCGACGAAGGCGAAGTAGTCGTCCGGGTGGAAGAAGAGCTGCGTGATCGCGAGGGTCGCCCCCGCGGCTTGCTTGGCCAGCAGCGCGTCGATGTCCTGGTTGCGGTACGTCGACCGCGGGTGTCCGTTGGGGTAGGCCGCGACCGCGATGTTCACCTTCCGGCGCGGCGTGACCTGCACGGCTCCGGGAACGCCCGGGATCGGCCGTTCCTGGTACGGCGCCCGCTCGGCCTGTGCGCGGTCGATGAGTTGCACGAGCTGCGCCGAGCTCTCCAGGTCGCCGAGGAACGGCTGGCTCTCATCCAGCGGCGGGTCGCCGCGCAGGGCGAGGAAGCTGAGGATCCCCGCGTCGAGGAACTCGCGGATCAGCCGCGAGGCTCCGGCGTACGTGTTGCCGACGCAGGTGAGGTGCGCGAGCGGATCGACGGCGGTGTGCTCGCGGATGTAGCGCAGCACGTCGAGCGAGCGTCCGCCCACGGATCCGCCCGCCCCGTAGGTGACCGAGATGAATCGCGGCGCCGCGGAGGCGAGCTGCTGGATCGTCTCGTGCAGCGCCTCGATCGGGGCCGTGGTGCGCGGCGGATACAGCTCGAAGGAGACCGGGACGCGCGGAACGACGGCCCCGGCGGGGGCGAACGGCGGCGCGTCGAAGGACATCTCTCTCCTGGGTCGGGGCGGTCACCCCACGCTAGGCGGCGCCGCCCTGCGACGCGTGCTGTGTTTCGCCATGTGTCATCCGCTCTGCGCCGTCCGCGTCGCCAGCGCCCGGGCCACCGCCTGCGCGATGGCCTGCTGCCCTTGAGCGGTGGGATGCACGTCATCGGGCAGCATCAGGTCCGCGCGCCCGCTCAGCGGCTGTCCGATGTCGATCACCCTGGCTCCGATGCCCTGCGCGTCCCCGGCCGTCTGCACGTCGATCGATGCCAGGCGATCCGGCTCCGGGGTGTCCGACCACACCGGGCTGACCACCAGGATCTGCGCGTCCGGCAGCCCGGCGCGCAGCGTCTGCAGCGTCTGCTCCGTGTCGGCAGAGAGGGTCGACGGCGTGCGATCGACGTCATTGCTGCTGCCGGAGATGATCACGATCGACGGGTGCAGGGTGAGCGCGACGGCGACCTGGTCGGCGAAGGTGTCGCCGTTGTTCCCGGCCGTGGCGAATCCGGAGCCGTCGCTGGCCAGATTCGTCAGCCGCCATCCGTACCGCTGGGCGAGCAGCGCGGGCCAGGCCTGGTCCGGGGCCAGGCCATGCCCCTCCATGATGGAGTCGCCGATCGCCACGACGGTCGGCCCCGCGGCGGAGGCATCCGTCACCTGAGGCACGACGTCCGGAGTCGACGCCTGGGCCGGCGCCGCCGACAGGGCGATGCTCAATCCCAGCACGACGCTGGCGCCCCAGGATGTGACCTTCGCGAACCGGCTCATGCTCGAACGGTACGCGGGCGACCCTGTGCCGAGCCTATGTCCGGTCCCTGAGCGGGCGAAAGCGTGTCTCCGGCATGACACACTCGGTCAGATGGAGAACGCGACGCGCAGCACCCCCTACGGATCCTGGCCCTCCCCGCTGTCCGCATCGGACCTCGCCGTCGCCGGCACGAAGATCGACGGCGCCCGGTATGCCGCGGGCGGGATCTGGTGGAGCGAGTCGGTGCCGCAGGAGCGCGGACGCATGCGCGTGATGCGCCGCGACGGCGAGGCCGCGGCGCAGGAGGTGCTGCGCACGCCGTGGAGCGCCCGCTCCCGCGTCCACGAGTACGGCGGCGGTGCGTGGACCGTCGCCGAAGACGGCACCCTGCTCTTCGTCGACGGCGAGAGCCAGCGCGTGCACCGGCTGGATCCCGGCTCGGATGCGCCCGTGCCGCTCACGGCGCAGGGCCCGCGGTACGGCGGGCTCAGGGTTCAGCAGGGGCGCCTGTTCGCCGTACGCGAGGACCTGCGCCCCGACCCGCATCAGCGCGCGATCGTCGAGATCCCGATGGACGGATCGGCGGCCGAGGACGACAGCGCGGTCGCCACGATCCTCAGCGGCGATGGCTTCTTCGCCCACCCGGCCCTCTCCCCCGATGGGACGAGGCTCGCGGTCGTCACCTGGGATGTGCGGCGGATGCCGTGGGAGGCGTCCGAAGCGCTCGTCGTGGACCTGGCGACCGGCACGCGAGCCCCGGTCGCGGGGCGCGCGGCGCTGCAGCCCGAGTGGCTCTCCGACGACGAACTGCTGTTCGCCGACGATGTGACCGGCCGATGGAACCTGCGCCGTGCGCGCATCGGCGTGCAGTCGGCTCCTCCCGCGCCGACACCATCAGCCACGATCGAGCCGTTCTCCGTGGCCGACGCCGACACCGGCGGCGGACTGTGGGTGCTCGGGCAGCGCTGGTTCCGGGTGCTCGAGGACGGCAGGATCCTCGCCGTCCGCACCAACGGGTCCGACGCCCTCGTGCTGCTCGACGCCGACGGCGCGCTCCTGCGCGAGCTCGACGTGCCCTTCGACGGCGATCTCAGCCTGGAGGACGCGCACGGATCCCGCGTGCTGATCACCGGTCAGGGACGACGGGTCACTCCGGGGCTCTGGGAACTGGATCTCGATGCGGGCGTGGCGCGCGCGATCCGCGGCGGCGATCCGGTCGACCCCGCGTGGGTGCCCGGTGCGCGCCCGGTGACCTTCGCCGGACCGCACGGCCCGGTGCACGCGTTCGACCACGCCCCGGCGAACCCGGATGCCGATGCGGATCCGCACGCCCTCCCGCCCTACGTCGTGCAGGTGCACGGCGGCCCGACGGCCCATTCCTCGGGCGCACAGGCGGGGTGGATCACCTACTTCACGAGCCGCGGCATCGGCGTGCTCGAGGTGAACTACGGCGGGTCCACCGGCTATGGCCGCGCCTACCGCGAGCGGCTGGACGGCCAGTGGGGCATCGTCGATGTGGACGACGTGCTGGCCGCGGCGCGGGGCCTGGCGGATGCCGGGCGCGCGGATCCCGCCCGCATCGCGATCCGCGGAGGGTCCGCCGGCGGCTGGACGGTGCTGTCCGCGCTCGTGCGCGGCGGGATGTTCGCCGCGGGCCTCGACCGGTACGGCGTCGTGGATCTGCGGCTGCTGGCCGAGGAGACGCACGACTTCGAGCGCTACTACCTCGACGGCCTCGTGGGGTCGCTGCCCGAGGCCGAGCAGACCTACATCGACCGCTCGCCGCTCACGCACGCGGACCGCATCGAGGTGCCGGTGCTGATCCTGCAGGGCGCCGACGACGCGGTCGTGCCGCCGTCGCAGTCGGAGGCGATCCGCGACGCGCTCGCCGCGCGCGGTGTCACGCACGAGTACGTGCTGTTCGAGGGCGAAGGACACGGGTTCCGCCAGGCGGACACGATCATCGCGGCCGCCCGGGCCGAGCTGCGGTTCCTGGGATCCGTGTTCGGATTCGATCCGATCCCCTAGGACCTGCTCCCGGGACTACTCCCCGAGGCGGTTGCGCGTCCGCATGGCGCGCTCCGCCTCGCGGGAGTCCTGGCGCTCGCGCAGAGCCTGGCGCTTGTCGTACTCGCGCTTGCCCTTCGCGAGGGCGATCTCGACCTTCGCGCGCCCGTCCGAGAAGTACAGCCGCAGCGGGATGAGCGTGTAGCCGCCCGCGGAGACCGCGTGCGAGAGCTTCGCGATCTCCTCCTTGTGCAGCAGGAGCTTGCGGATCCGCTTGGCCGAGTGGTTCGTCCAGTGACCCTGCGAGTACTCCGGGATGTGCACCGCGTCGAGGAACGCCTCGTTGCCCTTGATGAACGCGTAGCCGTCCGTCAGGTTCGCGCGCCCCTGGCGCAGCGACTTCACCTCGGTGCCGGTGAGCACGAGCCCCGCCTCGTACGACTTCTCCAGGTTGTAGTCGTGACGTGCGCGACGATTGGTCGCGATGACCTTCTCCCCGCGTTCCCTGGGCATGGTTGTCTCCTGCTGTTCGTGTGACGGATCCGGCGCGCGCCGGTCAGGCCTGAGAAGGCCAGCCCGCCAGTCTATACACGGAAGCGGCTCCGCCGCGCCGACGGCTCAGGCGCGCAGCCAGCGACGGATCGCGAAGCCGGCGCTGAGCGCGGCGAGGAGGACGCCGATGCCGATGAGCACGGGCACCACGAGCATCGCCTCGTTCAGCCCGACCCAGGTCGTGATGAAGGACACCCGCTTGGTGAGGTACTCCTGCACGCCGAAGTGCACGCCCAGCAGCACCGCGGCGCTCGCGAGCACGGATCCGATCACGGCGGCGAAGACGCCCTCCAGGACGAACGGCGTCTGGATGAACCTGTTCGAGGCGCCGACGAGACGCATGATCCCGATCTCCCGCCGTCGCGCGTACGCCGACAATCGGATCGTGGTGCCGATGAGCAGCACCGCGGCGATCAGCATGAGCACCGCGATCCCGACCGCGATGTAGGTCGCGACGGTCAGGGCGTTGAAGAGCGGATCCAGGTACTCGAGCTGGTCCTTGACCTCATCCACGCCCTTGACGCCGCTGAAGGCCTCCGCGATGACGGCGGACTGGGTCTGGTCCTTGAGGTTGACCTTGAAGACCGCGTTGACCTGGTCGGCCGTCAGCACGCCGGCGTAATCCTTGCCGACGAGCTTCAGCGTCTCCTGGTACGCCTGATCCGCGGTCTGGAAACTGCTCTTGGCGATGAGCGGCTTGAGCGTCGCGCCGTCGAGCTGGTCCTGCACGGCCTTGATCTGATCCTCGGTCGCGGTGCCGCCGATGCAGCCCGGCGACGTCGAGACCGACGAGCACATGTAGATCGCGACCTGGGCGCGGTCCTGCCAGTAGGCGCGCATCGTGCCGATCTGCGCCTGCATCAGGATCGCCGCGCCCACGAAGGTGAGCGAGACGAACGTGACCAGCACGACCGAGATGACCATGGAGGCGTTGCGGCGCAGGCCCGTGAGCGCCTCGCCGAGGATGAGTCCGAACCTCATGACGTCGGACCCACTTCCTCATCGTCGCCGGTATCGAGCCCGAGCCGGTCCGCCACGCCCAGCTCGGCGAGGTCGACCGCGGGGATCGTGATCGGATGCGTCGCGGGACGCGCGTCATCGGACGGCTTGACCGTCGCCTGCTGCGGCGCGACCGCCGGTGCGGCCGCCGCCTGGTTCTCCACGACCGGAGCGGGCGCGGAGACCGGATCCGCGATCGCGGCCTCCGTCTGGCGGTGCACCTCTCGGACCGTCTGCAGCGCGGCGGTGGCCGCGGCTCCGCGGATCGCCTCTGGCTCCAGACGCGGGACGTTCGAGGTGTCGCCGTAGCCGCCGCCGACCTCGTCGCGCACCATCTCGCCGTCGCGCAGCTCGATCACGCGGCGCTGCATCTGGTCGACGAAGGCGGCCTCGTGCGTGGCCATGAGCACGGTCGTGCCGCCGGCGTTGATCCGCGCGAGCAGCTGCATGATGTCGACCGAGGTGCCGGGGTCGAGGTTTCCGGTCGGCTCGTCGGCGAGCACGATCTGCGGACGGTTCACGATGGCGCGGGCGATCGCCACGCGCTGCTGCTCGCCGCCGGAGAGCTCGTGCGGCAGGCGCTTCTCCTTGCCGCTCAGGCCGACGAGCGCGAGCGCCTCCGGCACCGCCTGCTGGATGAACCCACGGGAGGCGCCGGTCACCTGCAGGGTGAACGCGACGTTCTGGTAGACGGTCTTGGAGGGCAGGAGGCGGAAGTCCTGGAAGACGGATCCGATGCTGCGGCGGAAGTACGGGACCTTGCGGTTCGCGATGGACTTCAGGTCGCGCCCGAGCACGGCGACGCGGCCGGACGTGGGCGACTCCTCACGGAGGATCAGCTGCAGGCAGGAGCTCTTCCCGGATCCCGACGCGCCGACGAGGAAGACGAACTCGCCTCGCTGCACCTCGAAATCGACCCCGGACAGCGCGGGACGCTTGGTGCCGCGATAGCGCTTGGTGACGTTCTCGAATCGGATCATGGCGTGTCGAGCCTAAACGGGCGCCGCACGCAGCCCGCGAGCGACACCCCACCGCGCCGGGTTCTCCGGCTATGAGGTGCCTGGGATCGTCAGGAGGGCTCGAGGCCGATCACCAGCGCGAGGAAGGTCACGATCGCGGCGAACAGCGCCAGTCCCGCCACGGTCGCACCGACCGTGCGCCATGCCCTGGTCGTGGTCATCCCGCGCACCTCCTCGGACTGCCCCGGGTAACCCCCGATTCTACCGCCGAAGGCACGGCGGCCACCAGGAGTCCGCCGTCAGAGCCGGATGAAGATCGGCGGGCCGGAGCTCGCCCAGGGGGCGTGGTGCTCGACGTAGCGGCCCCAGTCCGGCGCGTCGATGATCCCGCCCGCGCCGTCCCAGATGCCGATGTGCCGGCCGGGCCACCACACCAGGTCGCCGGCGCGGGCCTCGTCGGCCGAGATCACGGTGCCGAGCGCCGCCTGGTTGTCCGCGCCGCGGGGAAGGCTGATGCCGAAGTGCCCGAACACGTACTGGACGAGCCCGTCGCAGCCGAAGGAGTCGCTCGGATCCGCCCCCCAGCCGTAGGGGACGACGCCCACGAAGGTCTGGGCGTAGGCGACGACCGCGTCGCCGGAGAAGGCCTGGGCGGGAGCCGCGGAGGCTGCGGACGTCGTCGCGCTCGCGGCGGCGGGCGCGGCGCTCGGCGCGACGACCGGCGCCGGCGGCGTGTACAGGACATCGAAGGAGGCCCTCGTCGTGAGGGGTTCCTGCGCCGCCGAGGCGACCGTGTAGGTCTGCGGGGCGACGACGAGCGACACCGTGTGGGAGGAAGAGGCCGGCGCACCCGGCGCGAAGGCGTACGCGGCCGTCGCCGCCACCGGGACGATCAGCGCCGCGATCGCGCAGCCGGCCGCCGTCTTCCGTGTCACAGTCATCGGGATTCTCCGTGTCACAGTCATCGGGTCACCACCCTATGACAATCACGGGCGCGGCGCCCTGGAAAGTCCCTGAATCGACGACGCCGACGGATCAGTCGTCTTCGTCCTTGCGCTTGCGCCAGCGGATCCCTGCGGAGATGAAGCCGTCCAGATCGCCGTCGAAGACGGTCGCCGGGTTGCCCGACTCGTGCCCGGTGCGGAGATCCTTCACGAGCTGCTGGCCGTAGAGGAAGTAGGAGCGCATCTGGTCGCCCCAGCTCGCGGTGATGTTGCCGGCGAGCTCCTTCTTCTTCGCGGCCTCCTCCTCTTTCTGCAGCAGCAGGAGGCGGGTCTGCAGCACGCGCATGGCGGCGGCACGGTTCTGGATCTGCGACTTCTCGTTCTGCATCGAGACGACGATGCCGGTCGGGAGATGCGTGATGCGCACGGCAGAGTCGGTCGTGTTGACCGACTGACCGCCGGGGCCGGAGGAGCGGAACACGTCGACGCGGATGTCACCCTCGGGGATGTCGACCTCGGTGGCCTCCTCCATGAGCGGGATGACCTCGACTGCGGCGAAGGACGTCTGGCGCTTGTCGGCCGAGCCGAAGGGGCTGATCCGCGCGAGGCGGTGCGTGCCGGCCTCGACCGACAGCGTGCCGAACGCGTAGGGCGCGTCGACCTCGAATGTCGTGGACTTGATGCCCGCGCCCTCGGCGTAGGACGTGTCCATGACCTTGACGGGGAACTTGTGGCGCTCGGCGTAGCGCAGGTACATGCGCAGCAGCATCTCGGCGAAGTCGGTGGCGTCGTCGCCGCCCGCGCCGGAGCGGATCGTGATGATCGCGGCGCGCTCGTCGTACTCGCCGTCCAGCAGGGTCTGCACCTCGAGCTGGTTCACCGTGTCGGTGAGGGAGGCGAGTTCGGCACGCGCCTCTGCGGCGGAGTCCTCGTCCTCCATCTCGTTGGCGAGCTCGACGAGCACCTCGAGGTCGTCGAGACGCTGCTCGACCTCGGTGACGCGCTTGAGGTCGGCCTGGCGGTGGCTGAGCGCGCTCGTCACCTTCTGAGCCTTCTCGGGATCGTCCCAGAGGTCGGGCGCGCCCGCTTCCTCGCTGAGGCGTTCGATGTCGGCGCGGAGTCCCTCGACGTCGGCGACCTCGCGGATGTCGCCGAAGGTCTGACGGAGGGCCGCGATTTCGGCGGAGAGGTCAAGTTCGAGCATGGCACTTCAGAGTATCGCGCGCGGCGACGCCCTGACGACCCATCCGTCCCGCCGCCTCCGAGAGGGCCGAGAACGACCGCGGAATCATGCGCTGAACCCTGGCATGATTCGTACTTTTGTACTATACTCGGGTCATGGAGAACTCCGACGGCTCAGTTCCGCGACTCGCGTCCGCGGCGGAGATCGTCGACCTCGTCCTGGGCGATCTCGCTCGCGCCGACCATGAGGTGAACCGGCAGGCGGCTCTGCGCTCCGAGCGGATCCTCGAGGTGATCGAATTGGCGCGTCGTCACCCCGACCTCTACGCGGCCGATGCGGATCCCGGTTTCGCCGAACGCGCGGCGGTCATGGACATGGCGTTGCGGCTGCAGCTCTCCGAGGACCAGGTGCGCGCCATGCAGGCGACCGCCGAGTTCGCGATGGCGCTGATGCCGAACGTCTGGGAACGCGCCCGTTCCGGATTCGCCTCTCCCACGGCGGTGCAGGACGTCGTCTCCCGTGTGCGGGTGCTTCAGGCGCCGATCGGCGCCTCCGACGATGCCCGGGCGGAAGCGCGCAGAGCGATCGCCGTCGTCGACGAGGCGGCCTCGGACTGGGTGCTGACCTGCCCTCCCGCGATGCTGCGCCGCAAGGTCCGCGCTCTCGTGGACCGGCAGCTCGGCGACCGCACCGTGCGCCGTCATGCACGGGCGATGGAGGACAGGGCGGTGACCTTGACCGAGGCGGGCGACGGCATGTCCTGGCTGAGCATCTACGGCCCGACCGCCGACCTGCACGCCGCCTACCACCGGCTCTCGGCCACCGCGAAGCACATGCAGAAGGCGGAGCGGGGCGGCCGCACGCGGGATCAGCTCCGCACGGACCTCGCTGCGGCCTGGTTGAAGGGCGACGGCACCGCGACGGCCGTCACGACGAAGGTGTTCGTCACGGTGCCCGTGCAGGTGCTCGCGGGAGAGCAGGTGCTCGCGGGAGAGCAGGTGCTCGCGGGAAAGGGCAGTCCCGCAGAGCAGGCGGAGATCGTCGGCGTCGGCCCCATC
The DNA here is from genome assembly GCF_044749045.1 of Microbacterium sp. NPDC089698. Classification (NCBI taxonomy): domain Bacteria; kingdom Bacillati; phylum Actinomycetota; class Actinomycetes; order Micrococcales; family Microbacteriaceae; genus Microbacterium; species Microbacterium sp. NPDC089698. The sequence continues at coordinate 254,888 of NZ_JBIVHE010000007.1, read as the reverse complement.
GACCCGCTCACCGCCACGCAGATCTTCCTCGACGCCGGATCCTTCCGCCGTGTCATCACGGATCCGGTCAAGGGCATCATCGTGGACATGGATCGGCGCACCTACCGCCCCACCCGCGCGCAGCGCGACTGGCTGATCCTGCAGCACGGCACGTGCTCCCGCGACGGCTGCACCCGCCTGGCACTCGATGCCGACATCGACCATGAGCATCCCTGGGCCGACGGCGGGACCACCGACATCCGCGCGCTCCGGCCCCTCTGCCCGCGGGATCATCGCCTGCGACATCGCACGCGAACGAGGTATCGCACCCGGCCGGGGCAGGGCACGATTCAGGTCATCACGCCGACCGGGTTCCGCAGTTCCGCTCCCCCGCCGTTCTGAACGGCTCGGTCGCTCCGAATCGGACGCGACACGGGTCTACCGTGGAGACGTGGCGGAACGGGCGATCTCAGTGCTGTGGAAGTTCGGCCCGATGGTGTACCTGCCCACCCTGCTCTTCTCGCTCGGCGAGGGTGCGGTCGTGCCGCTCATCCCCGTGATTGCGGCGAACCGCGGCGCGACGCTCGCCTCCGCCGGCCTCATCGCCTCCGCGCTCGTGGTCGGTCAGCTGTGCGGCAACATCCCCGCGGGCTGGCTGGTCGCGAAGGTCGGCGAGCGGTACACGATGGTGATCGCGGGCGCGCTCTCGCTGATCGGCGTGATCGCGGGGGCGCTCGCGCCCAGCCTCGTGGTGTTCACGATCGCGGTGTTCGTGGTCGGCATGTCGGCCGCGGCGTTCGGACTCGCGCGCCACGCCTTCATGACCACCCGGGTGCCGCTCAAGTTCCGCGCCAGGGCGCTGTCGCTGCTCGGTGGATCCTTCCGCGCCGGCATGTTCGTGGGCCCCTTCCTCGCCGCCGCGCTGCTCGCGCTGTTCCACACCGAGAACGCGACCCTGTGGTTCTTCGCGGTCCTGCTCGTCGCGCTGATCCTGCTCGTGCTGTTCGGGCCGGATCCGGAGGCGCAGGCCGCGGCCGCCGACCGCGAGCCGGATGCGGTCGAGGACACCGGCGAGGCGGTGAGCGGATCGATCCCCACGATCGAGCGTGCGGGCGTCTTCCGCACGATGTGGCGCAACCGCGGCGTGCTGGGCCGCCTGGGTCTCGCCGCGGCGAGCCTGTCGGCGGTGCGCTCGGCCCGCCAGGTGGTGCTGCCGCTGTGGGGCGTCTCGATCGGCCTGGACGCGTCCTCCATCGCCCTCGTCGTCGGCGTCTCCGGCGCGATCGACTTCGCCCTGTTCTACGCGAGCGGCCAGGTCATGGACCGGTTCGGCCGGCTGTGGGCCGCGCTGCCGGCGATGGTGCTGATGGGTGCGGGATTCCTCGTGCTCTCGCTCACGCACGACGCGTCCACCAACGTGCTGTGGTTCGGGATGATCGCCGCCGTGCTCGGCGTCGGCAACGGCCTGTCGAGCGGCATCCTGCTCACGCTCGGCGCCGATGTCGCCCCGCAGTCGGAGCCCGCGGCGTTCCTCGGATCCTGGCGGACGCTCACCGACGCCGGCGGCGCCATCGCTCCCCTGCTGTTCTCCGGCATCGCGGCCATCAGCTCCCTCGCGATCGGCGCCGCCGTCATCGGCGGTATCGGCGTGCTCGGCGCGGTGGGGTTCCTGCGCTGGATCCCGCGGTTCGTGCCGCGGCGGCCGGCGGGCTGAGTCGGTCTCAGTCACTCCAGTGCCGTGCGGCTGGTCCCCGTCGACTGGATCACGAGCATCGAAGGCACGAGCTCGCTGAGCAGGGGCGGCGACCACGTCGCGCGCACGGTCACCCGCGCCGAACGTCCGTCGGGGCTGCCCGCAGAGACCAGTTCTGCGCCGCCGCCGATGATCCCGATCACTGCGCTCGTCTGAGCCGCGATCTCCGCGTCGTCGAGCTCGGCGCGGATCGCCTCGCCCTCGACCTGCAGACGGAAGCCGTCGGCTCCGGCGAGCGCGGCCGCGTCGGCCACCGAGTCGAGCCGCTTCTGCGCGATGTAAAGATCGGTCGCGCACACGCAGACGTAGATCGCGGCGATCGCCAGCACGAGATACCCAAGGATGAGCGGCATCGTGCTGCCGCGGTCATCGTCGAGCAGACCGACACGATGTTCTCTGGTCCGCACCTCGCTCATCCGTCCGTCCACGTGCGCGAGACCTTGTACGCCGATGACGCCTGCACCCGCACCCTGCTCACGCGGTCCAGGCCGAACACCGGCGGCACGAACGGCAACGCGACCTCTGCCGTGACGGTGACCACGACGGTCGCGCCGGCCGACGGGCAGACGACAGCCGTCGGCGCGCAGCGGATGTCGATATCGACAGTGGCAGGATCCATCCCGTACTCCTCGATCGCGGACCGCATCGCCGCGTCCGCCCTGGCTGCGGCGTCGGCGACGCCCTCCGCCGCGCTCATCGTGCGCGCCGTGTGCCGCGCCGCGGACTCGACCCCCAGCGTCTGCCCTTGGATCGCGCCGAGCGCGAGCACGAGATAGACCAGCGGCACGAGCAGGATCACCCCGAGCCCGATGAACTCCAGCGCCGCGGATCCGGTCTCGTCCGGGGCCGGACCGACGAAGTCACCCTTCCTCGGTGAACGACTCCACGGGAGCACGACCGGTCACCTCCAGCCCCGACGGCACCCCGAGCAGCCCGATGAGCGGCAGGGTCGTATGCACGGTGACCTCGACGGTCGGCGCGCCCAGCGCTCTCGTCTCCCGCACCCTCACGTCCCGCGCGTAGTCGGCTCCGATGGCGCGACCGATCACGAGCTCGGTGCGCCGCACGCCCTCACCGGCCTCGGTGTCGGCGAGGGCCGCGACGTGTGCACCCTCGACCGCGGCCTCGTGCACGACGTTGCGGACGTAGACGGCCAGGGCGAACTGCAGCACTCCGAGAGTCAGCACGGTCAACAGCGCCCCGACGAGGACGAACTCGACCGGGCTCGAACCCCGCTCGTCGTTCCCGCAGTCCAGTACCGCCACGCGATCCATGACGCCTCAGAGTCCGCTCACGCGCGAGATCGCCTGCTCGAACAGGTTCGTGAGCGCCGGTCCCGCGACGGCCCAGATCAGCACGACGAGCCCTGCGGTCATCAGCGTGATCAGGACCCAGCCGGGCACATCACCGCGCTCCGGATCGTCGCGCTCGTTGGTGAGAGTGCTGCCGGGACGAAGCCACAGGCGATCTGCGAACATGGGCGATTCCCTTCGAGGAGGCGGAAGACGGGAACGGTCTCAGCCGATGCCGAGCCGCAGGATGAAGACGCCGGGGAAGACGGCGAACAGCACGGACAGCGGAAGGATCAGGAACACCAAGGGGAGCATCATGAGGATCTCCTTGCGCCCGGCCTGCTCGATGAGGTCCCTCTTGGTCTCCTCGCGTGCATCCGACGCCTGTGCCTGCAGCACCGCGGCCAGCGGTGCACCGCGCTCGAGAGCGGCGACGATCTGATCCGCGGCTCGCGTCAGCGGCGGAACCTGGAGTCGCCGTGCGCACTCGCTCAGCGCATCGACGAGGGTGGATCCGGTGTTGACGGCGAGGATCACGCCTCGCAGCTCCCCGCTCAGCTCGCCCGATCCGGCATGCCCCACGCGGCGGAGCCCCTCCGGAAGCCCCTCCCCCGCGGACAGGCACAACGCGAGGAACTCCAGCACCGTCGGCAGCTCCTCCGTGAGCCGGCGGACGCGTGCCTTCGCCCGGACGCCGAGCAACGCGTCGCAGCAGGCTCCGGCCGTGACCGCGGTCAGCACCGGGAGGAGCACCGCCGGAGCGGACAGTCGACCGATCATCACGAGCACGACCGTCGCAGCCGCCCCTGCGCCGAGTCCGCACAGCACCCAGACCAGCTGCCGGCTGCGGAAACCGGCGGATCCGCCGGGCATCCCTGCCTGGCTCATCCGCAGGCTGACGCCGGTGTCGCCGCCGAACGATCCGAGCGCGCGGGTGAACCGTGCCGCCCAGGATCCGCCGCCCGGCATCCGCCAGGGCAGCCGCGCGGTCGGATCCGTGAGGTCGGCGACGTCGCGGACGTACGGCGCGATCCGGGTGCTGAGGTCGGCCCAGCGCCAGCGAGGGAAGGCCGCCAGCATCAACAGCAGCCCCACCGCCAGCAAGCCGCCGAGCAGCACCGATACGGCGACATCCGACACGGCGACATCCGACACGGAGCTCATCGGAACCACCGCCGTGGTTCCGGCAGCCGTCCGACGCGCAGCATGATCCGGAAGGCGACGAACGACACCGCGGCGCCGCCCAGGATGAGCGCCACGCCTTCGGGGCTCGTGTACGCGCCGGCACCCTCGGGGCGCAAGAGAAGCAGCACCAGGATCACCCACGGCGCGATCGCGCCGAGCACGGCAGCACCGCGGATCCAGGACTGCCGCGCCTCCACCTCGGCGCGCAGGGCGGCCTCCGCTCGCACGGAGCCGGACAGCGCTCGCAGGACGGCCGTGAGCTCGGTGCCGCCGACCTCCCGCGCCATGCGAAGGGTCTCCACGATCCGATCTCCGACGGGGTCTGCGAGCGCCTCCTTGAGCTGTGCCGCCGCCGCGTCGAACCGTCCCGTCGCATGCAGGTCGCGTGCGAACGCCGCGAACGCGGGGCGGAGCGGAGCAGGAGCTGCCTCCTCCAGCGCGGCGACCGCATCGGGCAGCGACATGCCCACCCTGATCGATGCGATCAGCAGGTCGCAGACGTCGGGCCAGAGTCCGCGCCGCAGCCGGAGCAGCCGATGGCGCCGAGCACGGAGGAAGACGACCGGCATCGCGGCCCCCGCGAACGCGAGCACCACGGCGAACGCGGGCGTCCCCGTGATCAACCACGCCGCCGACCCCGCCACGAGCCCTCCTGCCACGACGATCACCGCGAGCACACGCCCACCCGCCGAGAACCCGGCTTCACGGAGCATCCGCGTCGCGACGCCCGCGCGGGGAGCACGTGCCGTGCGCTCCCCCGCGGGCCACAACCACGGAGACACCGCGAGCATGACGCCCGCGGCGAGCAGCGCGCCCACCAACAGGGTCATGCGACCCCCTCGGCGCGAAGCATGCCCGAAGCGGCATACGAGGGCGGTGTGGCGGACGAACGCGGCTCCGCATAGACGACCCGATGCGTGATGCGTCCGTCGGCATCGACGCCGTGAGGCTCGATCACCTCGGCGACGCGCCTGGTGCCGTCCTCCTCGCGGCTGCAGTGCACCACGAGGTCCACGGATGCGGCGAGCGCGGGGGCGATGAACGCCCGGTCGATGTTGCGACCTGCGAGCAGGGGCAGCATCGTGAGCTTCTCGAGTGCGTCCGCGGCCGAGTTCGCATGCACGGTGGCCGCACCGGGGATGCCGGTGTTCAACGCGAGCACCAGGTCGAGCGCCTCGGCATCGCGCACCTCGCCGACCACGAGCCGGTCGGGCCGCATCCGCAGCGCCTCCTTCACGAGGCGGCGCAATGTGATCTCCCCCGTGCCCTCGAGGCTCGCCTGACGCCCCTGCAGCGCCACGAGGTCCGGCGCCTGCACGCCCAGTTCGAACGTCTCCTCCACGGTGATCATGCGCTGCTCGGCGCATTCGGCGACGAGCGCGGCCAGGAGCGTGGTCTTGCCCGCATGCGTCGGACCCGACACGACCACGCTGCCTCCGGCGCGCATCGCGTCGGCGAGGGTCGCACCGACCGGCGGCGGGACCATGCCCTGCGACACCAGCGATGCGAGACTCCGGTACCGCGGCAGGAACCGCCGGATGTTGACCGCCCAGGATCCGTGGACCACGTCGGCGATCGCGACATGGAGACGTGATCCGTCCGGCAGCGACGCGTCGACGAACGGCTGACCGATGTCGACCCGCCGTCCCGTGGAGTGCAGCATGCGTTCGACGAGGTCGCGCAGCTGTGCCTCGGTCAGGGCGATCGGCACGCGCTCGCTGCGCCCCTCGCGGGCGATGAACACGTGAGAGGGTCCGTTGAGCCAGATCTCCTCGATCGTGTCGTCCTCGAGGAGCGGCTGCAGCGGCCCGTAGCCGGCCACCCCGGCGAGGACGTCCCGCACGCAGGCCGCCTCGTCGTCGATCGTGGCGGTGCCGCGGGCGAGCGCGTGGTCGTTGTGCCGGCGCACCTCGAACTGGGCGATCCGCCGTGCCTCCTCGGGATGGGCGGAGGGATCCGTCCGCTCCGCGCGCAACCGCGCCCGTACCCGCTCGGTCACGGCGGCGGTGGTCAGGCTCACCTCGGCATCGTCGCAGGATCCGCGGATCCGCCTCGGAAGTTATCCACAGCACCGGCGGTGGGAGCACCCTCACGGCATGCTGCGGCGGTGCGACCGGGTCAGCAGCGCCGCGGTGAGGATGCCCGGGATCGTCAGCACCCCGACCCCGAGGAGCACCCAGCGGGCGCCGTCCGCGGGCGAGCCCGCCCCGAGCGTCAACAGGTTGCCGGCCGCCGCGGACGCCAGCGTGAACGTGATCAGCTGCGTCGTGCTGACCGCGGCCGACGCCTTGGCGCCTTCCGCCGGATCGACGGCCGCGCTCATCGCCGCGACGGTGAGGTGCGGGAACGCGAGCCCGACACCCGCTCCGGCCATCAGCAGCAGGAGCGCCCAGAGCACCACGACGACGACGTTCGCTTCGGCGAGCTGCAGCAGGCCGTAGCCCAGGATGCCGACGCTCATCAGCACCGGCCCGAGGCGGATCAGGCGTGTCGCGGTGACACGGGACGCGTTCACGCTGAACAGCTGTGCCGCCGTCCAGCCGAACGAGAGCACCGCGCCCAGGAGCCCCGCCGTCAGCGGTCCGAGGCCGGCGAGCTGCTGCGCGAACAGAGGGATGAAGTTCTCCGCCATCACGCCGGCGCAGAACGCGGCGACCGTCAGGTAGACCCACTTCAGCGGATTCCCGCGCGAGTACGTGAGTCGCGGGAGGACACCGTGCGCGGTGCGCGCATCGACGACCAGGAATGCGATCAGCACGGCGAGGCCGACACCGACCAGCACCACGGCCGCGGCGCCGCCGAGGATCGAGCTCACGCTGAGTGCGGCGGCGGTCGCGGCGAGCAGGACGATGGGGACGACGGGGACGGGCGGCTGTGCGGATCGCGCGGGCTTCTCGGTCGGCAGCGCCCGCAGCGTCACGGCGGCGAGCGCGAGCGCCGCCACCGCCAGCGTGGCGAAGCCGACGCGCCACGCACCGGCCTGCGCGAACAGCCCGCCGAGGGCCGGGCCGATCAGCGTCCCGACGCCGAACATCGCCGAGATGAGACCCGTCGCGCGAGTCCACAGCGCCTCAGGCACGGTTCCGCGGATCACCGCGAAGCCGAGTCCGGTGAGCAGCCCCGCCCCCATGCCCTGCACGGCCCGTCCCGCGACGAAGAGCTCCATCGACGGTGCCAGCGCGCTGAGGACCGTCCCCGCCGCGAACAGGAGGTACGCCACGACGTAAGCGCGCGCGGGCCCTCTTGTCGCGAGGATCCGCTGCGCGAACATCGTCGCGATCACGGCCGTGATCAGATACCCCGTGGACGCCCAGGCGAAGTACGCGGCACCGCCGACGTCGGCGACGACCGAGGGCAGCAGCGCCGCGGTGAAGTAGAGGTTCATGGCGTACAGGCCCACACCGCTCGCCATCACCACGACCGCCGCGCGATGCGGGCGGGAGAACAGCGCACGCCAGCCGTCGTCGGATCCGCTCGGCGCGGGCGGGGTGCTTTCGGGGAGTATCCGTGTCATGACGGCTACGCTAGAAGTTCAAGTTCACTTGAAGTCAAATGCGAGGCGGACATGAAACAGCGCCCCACCGACCTGCTCACGATCGGCGAGGTCGCGCAGCGCTCCGGCGTGGCGACCAGCGCGATCCGCTTCTACGAGGAGCAGGGCCTGATCTCGTCGACCAGGACGACGGGGAACCAGCGCCGCTATCCGCGATACGTGCTGCGGAGGATCGGGATCATCGTCGCGGCCCGCCGGTTCGGCGTTCCGCTCACCGAGGTCGCCGATGTCTTCGAGGAACTGCCCGAGGATCGGATGCCCGGCAAGAGCGACTGGCGCAGGATCTCGAAGAACTGGCACGAGCGGCTCGAGGCGAAGCGCCGGGAGATCGAGCTTCTCGAGGAGGAACTCGTCGGATGCATCGGATGCGGATGCCTCTCGCTCAAGACATGCTTCGTGCTGAACCCGAACGACGCCCTCGCCGCCGAGGGCGCAGGGCCGCGCCGACTCGAGCCGGGGCGCGCCGAGGACGCCTCGGCCTCCGGAGACTCCGTAGCGGACTGAGTCCCGGGGCTCACCGGCGGCTCCACATGCCGCCGATAGACTGGTCGCGCTCGCGGGAGTGGTGGAACTGGCAGACACGCAGGATTTAGGTTCCTGTGCCTTCGGGCGTGTGGGTTCAAGTCCCACCTTCCGCACGACGCATGAGGGGCAGCCGTCCGGCTGCCCCTCACGCGTCTCATCCGGGAAGATCGACCTCCGCGCGTCGCGCCGGCGACCGCACGGCCAGGACGAGCACGAGGGACAGCAGTGCCGCGACCGCTCCGAGGATCAGCACCGACCGGACGCCGGACGCGCCGATGACCCACGCTCCGAGCGCGGATCCGAGGGCCACGCCGATGTTCGACGAGGACACGAACAGGCTGTTGCCGAACTCCGGCGCATCCGACGTCTCCTCCGCGATGAGGCTCTGGCCCAGCAGCAGCCCGCCGGAGTGCACCAGGCTCCACGGGATCACGAGCAGGCCGATCGCCCATGCCCAGGGGGCCACCAGGGCGAGCACGACGTAGAGCACCGCATACGCGAGCAGGAAGCCCAGGAGCGTTGCACGCAGGCCGCGCACGATCAGCCGCGCGAAGAGGAAGTTCCCCCCGACCATGAGGACGCCGAACACCAGCAGGAGAACACTGACCATCGGCCCCGGCACGCCCGCGACCGTGCCGAGCAGGTCCGCGAAGTAGCTGTAGGTGGAGAACATCACGACGAAGATCGCCGTGACCGTCACGAGCTGCAGCCACACCCGGGGCCGCCGCAGGGTCCCCACCGACACGCGTGCGGCCGTTCTTCCCGCAGCCGGCAGAGCGGGAACCCAGAGGGCGATCCCCACCAGGGCGAGGATGTTGACGACGCTCGCCGCAGCGAACGCGACGGAGAGGGTGAAGCGGTCCGCGAGGAACGACATCGCCGGCACTCCGAACGCGAACCCCAGCGTGACGCCGGCGAAGACGCGGGCCGCCGCCCCCGCGGCCTTGCCGGGAGCGGCCATGCTGCCGGCCGCGGTCAGGGCGAACGCGAAGTACACGGGATGCATGACGGCCGGGAGGATCCGGAACACGACGAGCACCGGGAAGCTCTCCGAGACGGCATAGACCGCATTGGACAGGGCGAACACGCCCATCGCGAGGAGCAGGACGCTCTTCCGGTCGAACCGTTCGGTGAGCAGCACGCCGAACGGCCCGCTCGCGGCGACGACCACGGCGAACACACTGACCAGCAGCCCTGCCTCCGCCACCGAGACATGGGAGCGCGAGGCCACCAGCGGCAGCACCCCCACCAGCCCGATCTCGGTGCTGATGATGCCGAACACCCCCATCGACAGCGCCGCCATCGACAATCCGCGTCTCATTTTGCCTCCATAAATCTAGATAAATAGATGTGACAGTGCGAGCGAAGGCGCACGGAAGAAGCCCCTGGCGGCGAGAGTCATCCACACCGCCGGACGGCCGCGGCGAACTACAGCGAGCGGCTCACCCGCTCGGCGAACTCGCGGATGGCGTCCTCATCGCGGCGGTAGTACGTCCAGCGACCCGCCCGGAAGGACGACAGCAGTCCCGCATCCTGGAGGTTCTTGAGGTAGGTCGACGTCACCGACTGGGAGAGCCCGATCGCCTTCTGGATGTCCTGGACGCACACCCCGGCATCGATGTCCAGCCCCTGCTCCGCATACCTCTCGCGGCCGAAGCTCCGTTCCGGATCCTTGAGGAGCGCGAGGATCTCGCGCCTGGTCTCATTCGCCAGGGCGCGATACACGCGATCCTCGGAAACGCGATCCGCTGCACTCACATATCTAAATTATCAGATGAATCATCCCGAAGCGGTCGGAGGCCACTCCCAGCCGCCCGAGACCCGCGCCACTCTAGAATTCAACTCAAGCCGCATCCCGCGGACGGGCGGCGCGCTGTGCGCCTCCTGCACCACCACCAGCGACGACTCCACGGACGGGAACCACCTGTGCACCACGCCGCCCTCATCCCCTGGCTCGACCCGAACGTCATCATCAACGGCGCCGGCCCCTGGGCGCTCGCCGTGGTGCTGTTCATCATCTTCGCGGAGACGGGCCTGCTCATCGGGTTCCTGCTCCCGGGCGACACGCTGCTGATCATCTCGGGACTGCTGACCCACACGAACCACGTGTTCGGAGTGGACATCTGGGCGGTCGGCCTGCTGATCGCGCTGGCGGCGTTCCTCGGCGGCGAGGTCGGGTATCTGATCGGCCACAAGGGCGGCCCTGCGGTCTTCGAGCGCAAGGAGTCGGGTCTGTTCAGCCGGAAGAACGTGGAACGCACGAACCACTTCTTCGAGCGCTTCGGCGGACTCACCGTGATCCTGGCCCGTTTCGTCCCGGTCGTGCGCACCTTCGCCCCTGTCGCGGCGGGCGTCGGGCACATGCCGTGGCGCAAGTACAGCCTGTACAACCTGATCGGCGCGCTGATCTGGGGCTTCGGGCTCACCTACGTCGGCTACCTGATCGCGTACATCCCGTGGATCGCCGACCTCGTGACCAAGTACATCGACGTGATCCTGCTCGGCGTCGTCGCGCTCACGCTCGCCGTCACGGTCTGGCACTACCTCAACGAGCGCCGCAAGGCGAAGAAGGAGGCGGCTGCCGGGATCCCGGCGGTCGAGCCGGAGATCTGACCCGGGCTCAGCCGGCGTCGCGGGCGGCTCCGCCCGCGTCGCCCTTCTCGGAGGCCGCCGCGCGTGCGGCCTTCGACTTCTCGACGCTCGCCCGCAGGGCCTCCATGAGGTCGATGACCTCGCCGCCCTTCTCCGCCGGCGCGAACGTCTCCTCGGTCTCGAAGGCCTCGCCCTTCTCGATCTTGGCGTCGATGAGGGTGCGCAGCTCGACCTGGTACTCGTCGACGAACGCGTTCGGATCGAAGTCCGCGGAGAAGCCGTCGACGAGCGACGCGGAGAGCTCCAGCTCCTTGTCCGAGATCGTGACGTCCTCCTGCAGCGCGGGGAAGTCGGCCTCGCGCACCTCGTCGGCCCAGAGCAGGGTCTGCAGCACGAGCACGTCGCCGCGCACCCGCAGGGCCGCGAGCCGGGTCTTCTGCCGGAGTGTGAAGCGCACGATCGCGGTGCGATCCGTGGCCTCGAGGGTCTTGCGCAGCAGCACGTAGGCCTTCGGGGACGTGGAGTCGGGCTCCAGGTAGTACGCCTTGTCGAGGGTCAGGAGGTCCACCTGATCGGAAGGCACGAACTCCACGACGTCGATCTCACGGCTGCGCTCGGCCGGCAGCGACTCCAGGTCCTCCTTGGTCAGCACGACGGTCTGCGTCTCGTCCTGATAGGCCCTGTCGATCTCGGAGTAGGCGACGGTCTCCCCGCAGATCTCGCAGACCCTCTTGTACCGGATCCGCCCGCCGTCCGCGTCGTGCACCTGGTGCAGCGAGACGTCGTGGTCCTCCGTCGCCGAGTACACCTTGACCGGCACGTTGACCAGGCCGAAGGTGAGCGAGCCCTTCCAGATCGTCCTCATGGCACCAGTACACACCACCGGCGCGCACGACGGATACCTCCGTGCGCACTACTGTGACCACATGGCAGACGGCCCGCAGTTCGTGCGCATCGGAGAGCGGCGACTGCGCGTGACGAACCTCGACAAGGTGGTGTACCCGGAGACCGGGACCACCAAGGGCGAGGTGATCGACTACTACGCGCGGATCGCTCCGCATCTGCTGCCCGTCGTCGCCGGACGCCCGGTCACCCGCAAGCGCTGGGTCGAGGGCGTCGGCACCGCGGCGGATCCGCAGGGATCCTTCTTCGCGAAGCAGCTCGAGCCCGGGGCTCCCGGGTGGATCCCGCGCCAGGAGATCCCGCACTCCGGCGGCGCGAAGGACTACCCGCTCGTCGACGAGGTCGCGACGCTGGTCTGGATGGCCCAGGTCGCGGCGATCGAGCTGCACATCCCGCAGTGGCGCTTCGCCCCGGACGGCGGCCGCGGTGACCCGGACCGTCTGGTGCTCGACCTGGATCCCGGCCCCGGCGTCTCGCTCGCGCAGTGCGCCGAGGTCGCGCTCCTCGCCCGCGGGATCCTCACCGGCATGGGTCTTGATGCGGTCCCGGTCACGAGCGGGAGCAAGGGGATCCACCTGTACGCGCATCTGCCGGGCGATCGGACGAGCGACGAGATCTCCGCCTTCGCGCACGCCCTCGCACGGGCGATCGAGGCAGATCGTCCCGACTTCGTGACGAGCGTCATGACGAAGACCCTGCGGGCGGGGAAGGTCTTCCTCGACTGGAGCCAGAACAACGGCAAGAAGACGACGATCGCGCCCTACTCGCTGCGCGGCCGCCCGCAGCCCTGGGTCGCCGCCCCGCGCACCTGGGCCGAACTGGAGGATCCGGACCTGCGCCAGCTGCGGTTCGACGAGGTGCTCGACCGCGCCGAGAACGGCCTGGATCCGTTCGCGACGATCACGGGTGCCCCGATTCGGGGCGCAGATCACCGTTTCGGGGCGCGCCCCGTCACGGATTCCGGGCGTGATGCGCCCCAAAACGAGCTCCCGCGCCCCAAAACCGCCGCCGCCGTCTCCGAGCCCGTCCCCGTCTACTCGCCCATGCTGGCCGAGCACGGGACGCCGGGCACGGCCCGGGGCCTCGGCTGGGCCGAGATCAAGTGGGACGGGATCCGCGCGATCGGCACCTGGTCGGAGGGACGCTTCCGGCTGCGGGCGCGCAGCGGCACCGACATCACGGACCGCTACCCCGAGCTCACCGCGGACGGCGCGCCGGGCTTCCCGGTCGGCGAGGCCGTGGTGGACGGGGAGATCGTCGCCTTGGACGCGGCGGGCCGGCCGAGCTTCCACCGCCTGCAGGACCGGATGCACCTCACCCGGGCGCGCGAGATCGAGCGCGAGGTCGTCCGCACTCCCGTGCGCTACCACCTGTTCGACCTGCTCCACCTCGAAGGCCACGACCTCACCGCGCTCCCGCTGCGCGACCGGCGCGAGCTCCTGGAGCAGATCGCCGCGGATCTGCCCGCCCCGGTGCTCGTGCCGCCGGTGTTCGACGACGTCGATGCGGCCCTCGCCACGAGCGCCGCTCTCGATCTCGAGGGCGTCGTCGTGAAGGATCCGGCCTCCTCGTACGCGTCGGGCGGCCGCTCGCCGCGCTGGCTGAAGATCAAGCTCACCAGGGCGCAGGAGGTCGTGATCGTCGGAATCCGGCCGGGAAAGGGCGATCGCACCGGGCGCATCGGATCGCTGCTGCTCGCGATCCCCGAACCGTCGCTGCCGTCCGGGCTGCGCTACGTCGGCCGGGTGGGCACCGGCTTCACCGATCGGACGCTGCAGGACCTCGGCGCGCGGCTGGAGGTGCTGCGGATCCCCTCGCCCGCGGTCGACGGGGTGCCGGTCGCCGATGCCTCGGATGCGCTGTGGGTGCGGCCAGAGCTCGTCGGCGAGGTCGAGTTCGCGAACTGGACCGACGACGGCGTGCTGAGGCACTCCCGCTGGCGGGGCCTCCGACCCGACAAGCGGCCGGACGAGGTCGTCGTCGAGTCCTGACCCGCGCGGACGCAGGCGCGCGGCCTCAGGCGTGCGGCCTCAGGCGTGCACGGCCTCGCAGTCGCCGGCGCTCCCGGCGCCGCTCGCGTCGGGCTCGATCTGGAACGTGGAGTGCTCCACGTCGAAGTGCTCCGCGAGGCACGTCTGCATCTGCACCAGGAGCGCCGATGCGCCTCCGTCGGCGAGCACCGCGGGCTGCACCGAGACGTGCGCGGTGAACACGGGAGCACCGCGCGTGAGCTGCCAGACGTGCACATCGTGCACCCCGGTCACACCCGGGTAGCCGAGCAGGTGCTGCCGGATCTCGCTGACCGCGGTGCCCTTCGGCGCCGACTCGGCGAGCACCGAGAAGACCTCGCGCAGCAGCGCGATCGCGCGGGGGATGATCATGGCGGCGATCACGAGCGAGGCGATCGCATCGGCGGGCATCCAGCCGGTCGTGATGATGACGATCGCCGCGACGATGACCATGGCGGATCCGATGAGGTCCCCCATGACCTCGAGATACGCCCCGCGCACGTTGATGCTCTCGCGCTGCGCCGCGCTGAGCAGCCACATCGAGATCGCGTTCGTGACCAGGCCGACCGCGGCGACGGTCAGCATGAGGGATCCGGCGACCTCGACCTCCCCGGGGTTCACCAGCCGGGTGATGCCCTCGAACGCCACCCAGGCGGAGAGCAGGATCAGGATGATCGCGTTGATGAGCGCTCCGAAGACCTCGGCGCGCTGGTAGCCGAAGGTGCGCCGGTCGTCGGCCGGGCGCGCGGCGACCGCGCTCGCGATGAGCGCGATGACGAGCGCGGAGGCGTCCGTGAACATGTGCGCCGCGTCCGCGAGCAGGGCGAGGGACCCGCTGAGGATCGCGCCGACCACCTGCACGATCATGATCACGGAGGTGAGCGTCAGCGAGATCGCGAGCAGACGGCGGTGCCCTGAAGAGCGGATCCCCGTGGCGGGTGCGTGATCATGCATGCTTCCAGGGTAGAGCCGGGATCCCCCGGTCGGAGGCGTTTTCGGCTAGTCGGGAATGGGGATGATTCTCACTTGCGCCGCGTCCCGGCAGACATGGTTTCGCGCTGCCGACCCGAGACCCGGCAAGCTGGACCCGTGGAGCGGATCACGGCCTGGGCGGAGCGGCATCAGGTGCCGCTGTACCTCGCGGCGATCGCGCTCGGGGCGCTGGTGGGGATCCTGGCGCCGTCGGGCGGCGCCGCGCTGCGCCCGCTCGCCATGCCGGTGCTGGGCGTGCTGCTGTACGCGACGTTCCTCGGCGTGCCGTTCCGGAGCATCGCCGCATCGCTGCGGGATCACCGCTTCCTCGGCACGGTTCTCGTGGTGGACTTCCTCATCGTGCCGCTCGTCGTGTTCGGGCTGAGCCGGCTCGTGGCACATGATCGGGCGCTGCTCATCGGCGTCCTGCTCGTGCTGCTGACCCCCTGCGTCGACTATGTGATCGTGTTCACGGGGCTCGCCGGCGGGGCGAAGGACCGCCTGCTCGCCGCAACGCCCCTGCTCATGCTCGGTCAGATGCTGCTCCTGCCGGTGTTCCTCCGGCTGTTCGCCGGGCCCGAGGCGGTCGCCGCGATCGAGCCCGCGCCGTTCGCGGAGGCGTTCCTCCTGCTCGTCGTGCTTCCCCTCGCCGCGGCGGCGCTCACCCAGCTCGCCGCGCTGAGGTTCCGGGCGGCGAGGATCCTGCGCGACACGATGCTGTCCGCGATGGTGCCGCTCATGATGCTGACCCTCGCGCTGGTCGTCGCGGCTCACGCCGGATCCGTGGTCGGCCGGCTTCCGCTGCTGCTCGGCGCGGCCGGGGTCTACGTCCTCTTCGCCGCGATCGCGCTGACGGCGGGCGCGGCAGCGGGCCGGATCGCCCGGCTGGACGTACCGGCCCGACGCGCGGTCGCGTTCTCCGCGGTGACCCGGAACTCGCTCGTCGTGCTGCCGCTCGCGCTCGCTCTGCCGCCCGGGCTTGCACTCGCGGCGCCTGCGGTCGTGCTCCAGACCCTCGTGGAGCTTCTGATCATGGTCGCGATGGTGCGGCTCGTGCCGCGGTTGATCCGCTGAGACGGATCCGCCGGCCGAGCCTCAGAGCTCGGCGAGCAGGGGCACGAGCGCCACGAAGGCGCGGGCGCGGTGCGACTGCGCCTGCTTCTCCTCGGCCGTGAACTCCCCCACCGTGCGCTCGGCGCCTGCCTGCGCATCCGGCACGAACACCGGGTCGTAGCCGAAGCCGCCGTCACCGGCGGGTGCGTGCGCGAGACGGCCCGGCCATTCGCCGCGGACCGTCCACTCGCGCCCGTCGGGCAGGGCGAGCGCGATGACGCTGACGTAGCGCGCGGCGCGATGCGGATCCGCGATGTCGCGCAACTGGTCGAGCAGCAGCTCCCGGTTCGCGACGTCGTCCTTCTTCTGCCCCGCCCAGTATGCGGAGAAAACTCCGGGCGAGCCGCCCAGCACGTCCACCGCGATGCCGGAGTCGTCGGCGAGCGCCGCGAGACCGGTGTGCGCGGCCGCGGCGCGCGCCTTGATCAGCGCGTTCTCCTCGAAGGTCACGCCGTCCTCGACGGGCTCCGGCCCGTCGTAGCCGACGACCTCGAGATCGGGGCGGGTCGCCGCCACGATCTGCCCGAACTCCGCGATCTTGTGCGCGTTGTGCGTCGCGAGGACGACCCTCATCCCTCGGTCCCCGAGCCCGTCGCAGGAGCGAGGGCCGCGAGCTGGCGGCCGCGCAGGTCGGCGCAGCCGTTCACGCCGAGCTCGAGCAGCGCGTCGAGCTCGCGCTTGTCGAACGGTGCGCCCTCGGCGGTGCCCTGCACCTCGACGAAGAGACCGCGGCCGGTCACGACGATGTTCATGTCGGTCTCGGCCCGCACGTCCTCGACGTAGGCCAGGTCGAGCATGGGCTCGCCGTCGATGATGCCGACGGACACCGCCGCCACGGAGTCGTGGAGCACCTGCGCCTTCTGCGCGATGAACTTCTTGCGCCGGCCCCACTCGATGGCGTCGGCCAGCGCGACGTACGCCCCGGTGATCGCCGCCGTGCGGGTGCCGCCGTCGGCCTGCAGCACGTCGCAGTCGATCACGATCGTGTTCTCGCCGAGCGCCTTCGTGTCGACCACCGCGCGGAGCGCGCGGCCGATCAGACGCGAGATCTCGTGCGTGCGCCCGCCGATGCGGCCCTTCACGCTCTCCCGGTCGTTGCGCTCGTTCGTGGCCCGCGGCAGCATCGCGTACTCCGCGGTGACCCAGCCCTTGCCCTTGCCGGTGAGCCAGCGCGGCACGCCGTTCGTGAAGGACGCCGTGCACAGCACCTTGGTGTTCCCGAAGCTGATCAGCGCGGATCCCTCCGCCTGGGCGCTCCAGCCGCGTTCGATCGTGATGGGGCGGAGCTGGTCGACGGTGCGGCCGTCCTTGCGGATGGTGGACTCGGTCATGAGATCTCCTTGAGGTGGGGAAGGTCGATGACGCCGGTCTGCACGAGCCGGACGCCCCGCACCTCCTGGCCCATCAGGCGGTTGGCGAGAGCGGTGAAGTCGTCGGCGGAGGCCCCGGTCGCCTCGTACACGTAGCGCGGGCTGGCGTCGGTCGGGGCGAGGAGGTCGCCGCGCACGAGCTGACGGTAGACGTCGCCCGCGGTCTCGTCGTCGCTGGAGACGAGCGAGACGCCCTCCCCCATGACGTAGCCGATCGCCCCGCGCAGGAACGGGTAGTGCGTGCACCCCAGCACGAGGGTGTCGACGTCCGCGTCGCGCAGCGGTGCCAGGTACTCCTCGGCGACGCGGAGCACCTCAGGGGTGTCCGTGATGCCGGCCTCGACGAACTCGACGAAGCGCGGGCACGCCGCGGTGAACACGGCCAGGTTCTCGTTCACCTCGAGCATGTCCTGATAGGCGCGGGATCCGATCGTGCCGATCGTGCCGATCACGCCGATCCGGCCGTTCCGGGTGGTCGAGATCGCCCGGCGGACCGCGGGGCCGATCACCTCGACGACGGGCACGTCGTAGCGCTCGCGGGCATCGCGCAGCATCGCCGAGGACGCCGTGTTGCAGGCGATCACGAGCATCTTCACGCCCTGGTCGACGAGCGTGTCGAGCACCTCGAGCGAGTAGCGGCGCACGTCGGCGATGGGCTTCGGACCGTAGGGCGAGTGCGCGGTGTCGCCGATGTACACGAACGACTCCCTGGGCAGCTGCGCCCTGATCGCCCGGGCGACGGTGAGCCCGCCGACCCCGGAGTCGAAGATCCCGATCGGCGCGTCGTTCATGATGCTCCAGCCTAGTCGGCGCACGCGGCCGCGCGCTCCGGACAGGCCACCGCCCGTATGCTGATCGCCATGACCGCGTCCAGCGCCCTGAAGACCGATCGCTACGAGCTCACGATGCTGGAGGCCGCGCTGCGCGACGGCACCGCGGCGCGCCAGAGCGTGTTCGAGCTGTTCTCCCGACGCCTGTCCGGCGGTCGGCGGTTCGGCGTCGTGGCCGGCACCGGGCGCCTGCTCTCGCTGCTGCGCGACTTCCGGTTCGGCGAGGACGAGCTGCGCTACCTGCGCGACGAGAAGGTCGTGGATGCGGCCACGCACCGCTACCTCGAGGACTACCGCTTCTCCGGCACCATCCGCGGCTACCGCGAGGGCGAGCTGTACTTCCCCGGATCCCCGATCCTGACGGTCGAGGGCACGTTCGCCGACGCCGTGATCCTGGAGACCCTGGCCCTCAGCGTGCTCAATCACGACTCCGCCGTGGCGACCGCCGCGAGCCGCATGAGCATCGCCGCCGGAGAGCGCCCGCTCGCCGAGATGGGATCCCGCCGCGCCGCCGAGGACTCCGCGGTCGCCGCGGCCCGCGCCGCCTTCATCGCCGGGTTCGGCGCCACGAGCAACCTCGAGGCCGGCCGCAGCTGGGGCATCCCGACCATGGGCACCGCCGCGCACTCCTGGACTCTCCTGCACGACAGCGAGGAGGACGCGTTCCGCGCCCAGATCGACGCGCTCGGCACCGGCACGACGCTGCTCGTGGACACCTACGACATCCGTCGCGGGGTCGAGACCGCGATCCGCGTGGCGGGCACGGAGCTGGGCGGCGTGCGCATCGACTCGGGCGACCTGCCGATCATGGCCGCCGAGGTGCGTGCGCAGCTCGACGAGCTCGGCGCGACCGGCACGAGGATCACCGTGACGAGCGATCTCGACGAGTACGCGATCGCCGCCCTCGCGGCCTCCCCCGTCGACGCCTACGGCGTCGGCACCTCGGTGGTCACGGGATCCGGCTACCCGACCGCGAGCATGGTCTACAAGCTCGTGGCGCGTCAGGGATCCGACGGCGGCTGGGTCGCCGTGGCCAAGGCCTCGGCGGACAAGGCGTCGAAGGGCGGCCGCAAGGCGGCGTTCCGGATCCTCGCGGACGGCGTCGCCCAGTCCGAGCGCGTGCTCGTCGCGGACGGCTTCGAGGACCTGGGCGTCCTGGAGCACCCGGACGGGCGGGCGCTCCAGGTGACCCTCGTCGAGGGCGGCGAGATCGACGCCGCCTACGAGGGTCCGGCCGGAACCGTCGCCGCGCGGGAGCACCACCTCAAGGTGCGGGAAGAGCTGCCGGTGCGCGCCCTCGCGCTCAGCAAGTCGGATCCGGCGATCCCGACCGAGTTCGTCGACGTCGCCTGACGTCGGTCGAGGTCAGCCGACCATCGACTCGTAGATCTCCTTGCAGGTCGGGCACACCGGGAACTTCTCCGGGTCCCGCCCGGGAGTCCACTTCTTTCCGCACAGCGCCCGCACGGGCTTGCCGGTCAGGGCGGACTCGAGGATCTTCTCCTTCTTCACGTAGTGGGAGAACCGCTCGTGGTCTCCCGGCTCCTGGAGCTCCTCGTTGAGGAGCTGCTCGAGTTCGCGATCGAGGGTGGCGACGCCGCCCTGGTCCGGGGCATCCAGCGGGGTACTCATGACCGCGAGTCTAATCGCGCGCGGGCGCGGCGGCGCCGCGATCACGCGGATCCCCTCACACCGTCTCGACGAACTCCATCAGTTGCGCGCCGCGGCGCTCGAACGTGCGGCCGCCGATCTGGACGCCGAGGAACAGCACGGCGACCCCCATCAGCAGCCCGGTCCAGAGCACGGGCGCCGTGGAGACCTGCTCATCCGCCAGCGCGGGCCAGGCCAGCAGCAGCGCCGGCAGGCTCAGCACGAGCGCGCCCAGGAGCGTCCCCGCCTGACCCAGCACGCCTCCGCGGGCGCGTTGCGGCTGCTGGAACGGGCTGTCGCCGGGGCGCGAGACCGCATAGGGCGCGACCGCGGACAGGATGCTGGAGAGACCGAGACCTGTCAGCAGCAGGCTCGCGACCACGCCGATGAAGAGCGGCAGGAGCGTCCACCGCCCGATCACGGCGAGCGTCACGGGGATCGCCACGGCGAGGGTCGGCACGGCGATGAGCAGCACAGGGATCAGCCGGCCGAGCCGATCCGGCACTCCCCTCACCCCGCTCGCGACGTGGATCCAGAAGGCTGTCGAGTCGTAGGCGACGTCGTTGTGCGGCAGCCAGCCGAAGAACAGCGCCATCACGGCGACCGGGAGCGCCGCCGCGATCTCGAGCGGCACGCCGGCGACGAGGAGCGGGACGATCGTGAGCACGCCCGCGATCGGGACGATCACGAAGTTCATGATGTAGCGGCGGTCGCGCAGCCAGTAGACGAGGCTGCGCGCGGCCACGGCTCCGAAGGCGTTCGACGGCAGCAGAGCGAACCAGCCGAGCCCCGGCCGCTCCCGCACCGCGGTCGGCCGCTCGGTCGTGCTCAGCGCCCGACGTGCGAGCGCCAGCCAGCCTGCCGTGACGACGACCGCCGTCGCCACCGAGACGACCGCCGCGCCCCAGACCCCACCGCCGTGATCAGACAGGGCGAGGAACGGCAGGGCGGCGGACGCGCCGAGCGGCGTGAAGCCGAGCACTGCGGCGACGGTGTGCAGGACCGGCGGGACGGCGCCCGCCCAGCCCAGCGAGGCGACGAACACGCACACGGGCACCGCGATCACGATCACGGCGAGCGCGAACAGCGACGTGAGCTCGCGGGAGCGCCGCTCCGGCAGCAGTCGCGCACTCAGCGCCATCCCGACCCGTGCGGCGAGCACGGCCGTCGCGAGGGTCAGCAGCCCGGAGAGCACCGCGAGGAGCCAGGGCACCCCGAACGAGATCGCCACGCCCACCACGGCCACCTGCACCACCAGCAGCGCGAGGCTCGGCACGCTCACGAACGCCGCGAGGGCGAGGACCACGGGGAGGCGGCGCTCGTCGACGCCGAAGACCACGAAGCGCCGCGGATCCAGCTGATCGACGGATCCCGCCAGGATCGGCGCCACGAAGAAGCCCAGGACCACGGCGGAGCTGCCCAGCACGATGACCGTGTGCGCAGCCGCCTCGGACGTGTGCGCGAGGCTGCGGATGGCGATGACCGCCACCGTCGTCGCCGCGGCCGTGAGCAGGAGCGCGACGACGGTGCGCACCACCCGGCTGCGGTCGCCGCGGAGCGCACCGAGCGCCAGCATGAACCTCAGTCGGAGAACGTGTGCAACCACTCGAGCCCCTCCACCTCGGCGCCCGCGCCGGACAGCTCCACGAAGCGCTGTTCCAGGGTCTGCCCGGCCCGCACCTCGTCGACCGTGCCCTCGGCGAGGACCTCTCCGCCCACGATGATCGCGATCCGGGCGCACACCTGCTCGACCAGGTCCATGCCGTGGCTGGACAGGATGACGGTGCCGCCGTGCGAGACATAGGCGCGCAGGATGTCCAGGATCACTCCCGAGGACACCGGATCCACCGACTCGAACGGTTCGTCCAGCACCAGCACGCGCGGCGAGTGGATCATGGCGCCGGCGAGCATGATCTTCTTGGTCATGCCGGCGGAGTAGTCCGAGACGACGCGGCTGAGCGCTCCGGTGAGGTCGAACGCCCTCGCCAGGTCTGCGACGCGCTTCTCCACGACGGCGGAGGGAAGGCCCCGCAGCAGTCCGTAGTAGTGCAGCAGCTGGCGCCCGGTGAGCCGGTCGAAGGTGCGCAGACGGTCGGGCAGCACCCCGAGGGCCCTCTTCGCGGCTGCCGGGTCGGCCGTCTGGTCGATCCCGCTGATCCGCACGGTACCCTCGTCGGGACGCAGTAGACCGGCGATGATCGACAGCGTGGTGGTCTTGCCCGCACCGTTGGGGCCGACGATCCCGTAGAAGGATCCGGCGGGCACCGTCAGATCGATGTTGCCCACGGCCACGGAGTCGCCGAAGCGCTTGACGAGACCGCGCACGACGAGAGCCTGCCCGTCGGCGTCGACGGCGGGATCCGCCGACACGGCTGCGGCTTCGTCGACGTCGTCGGCGGAAACCGGGGCGGCGTCGGCCTCGGGGGCCTCAGGCGCGGCGAGCGCAGGCTCGAGCTCGAGCTCGGGCTCGGCCTCGGCGAGCGCAGGCTCGTCGGCCGCAGGCTCGTCGGCCGCGGACTCGACCACGACGGTCTCGGCAGTCGCCGCATCGTCCGTGACGGGTCCGACCGCCGCAGATTCGCTGTCCACAGCAGCATCATGCCCCGTGTCGGCGCCCTGTGGGGAGGGCGTTGCGTCCGGGTCCTCGACCGGTTCGATCACCGGTTCCACGGCGGCGGGCGGATTCACGACCTCCGCGACCGCCGCGGCAGCCTGCGCGGCGACGGCGGCGGGCGCCGTCCGCGCTCCCCCTGCGGTCTTCGCCCGCGGCGTGCGCTTCGTCGCGGTCGTCTTGGCCGCGGTCGTGCGCGCGGTCCTCGCGGTCGTCGGACGCTTCGGCGCGGATCCGCTCGCCTCCTGGCCCGTGACGCCCCCCGACGTCTCGGCAGGGGCGGCTGATGCCTCGCTCTTCGCCGTCGCGGCGGCGCGCTTCGCGGTCGTGGCGCTCTTGGTCGCCCGCGGCGCGCGTGCGGCGCGGGGCGCCGAGGCCTTCACCGCGGCGACCTTGGCGGCCGACTCCTTCGCGTCCTCTGCGGCCGCCTCCGCCTTCGCGGCACCGGCCTTCTCCGCCGCGGACTTCGCCGCAGCGGTGCGCGCGGCACTCGTCCTGGCGGCCGTGCGCTTGGCGGCCGCGGCACGCGCCGCCGAGGCCTGGCTCTCGGCCTTCACTCGCGCGGTCTGCGCGGCCGTCGCCCGAGGGCTGGCGGACGCGGGACGACGCGCCTTTGTGGGCGGTGAGGAATCCTTGGGCGCGCGGGGGTCATTGGGTGCTCCGGTCATGCCCTTCACGGTAGCAACGGACGAGCCCGCGAACCCGCCAGACGACCCGAAGTGACGGGATCCGAAGCACGTGATGTCGCCTATGGTGAACCTGGGAATGAACCGAGCAGTCGATAACGGAATGGCATCGCGCCTGCTCTGGCCGTGATCCGCTCAGGGTCGATCGATAGCATGATCAGCGGCACGAGGAAGTGTCCCATCGGTGACGTAACCGTGAACACAAGTAACAGGAGCAGTTCTGTGACTCTTCAGACCATCATTCTCGCTGCCGGGATGGGCTCGCGCCTCGGGCGCTCCCTCCCGAAGCCGCTGACCGAGCTCAACGACGGGCGATCGATCATGCGGCAGCAGCACGACAACATCCATGCCGCGTTCGGCGACGACGTGCGCATCACGACGATCGTCGGCTACCGCGCGGAGACGATCATCGAGGCGTTCCCCGATGTGAACTACGTGCACAACGAGCGCTACGACGAGACCAACACGTCGAAGAGCCTGCTGCGCGGCCTCGCCGCGACCGGGCGCAAGGGCGTGCTCTGGATGAACGGCGACGTCGTGTTCGACCCGCGCATCCTCGGCCGCGCCATCTCCTTCATCGAGCGCGACCAGTCCTTCGTCACCGTCAACACCGCGAAGGTGAGCGACGAAGAGGTCAAGTACACGGTCGACGCCGAGGGCTACATCAAGGAGCTCTCCAAGACCGTCAAGGGCGGTATCGGCGAGGCCGTCGGCATCAACTACATCTCCTCGCGCGACAAGCAGGCGTTCATGCGCCAGCTGCAGCGCGTGGACGACCAGGACTACTTCGAGCGCGGCCTCGAGCTCGCGATCGTCGAGAACGGCCTGCTGCTGGAGCCGATGGACATCTCCGACCTGTACGCGGTCGAGGTCGACTTCGCGGAGGACCTGGAGCGGGCGAACCTGTTCGTCTGACCCTCCCCTGCAACGCAGAGAGCCCGTGCCGCGCCCGTCGCGCGCACGGGCTCTCTGCGTTGCAGGCGTTCTCGCAGCACCGCGGACATAGGCTCTGCTCCATGGGGCGAAAAGAAGGCAAGGGCGACAAGGCCATCCACCGGATCCATTCCCTGCCCGACGATGCGCCGTGGGCCGGAGGGGTCCCGCCGGCCGGTTCCTCGGAGCACCCGATGCACATCCGCGGTCTCGATCGCGTCCTGGCCGTGCAGCGACCTCTCGTGCTCGCGCACATCCGCAGCATCCGGCTGCGCCACCCTGACGCCACGCCGGCGCAGGTCATCGCCCTGCTGGAGCGCCGCTACCTCGCCGCCGTCACGACCGGGGGCGCGGCCGTCGGCGCGACGGCCGTGATCCCGGGGATCGGCACCGGGGTGACGCTCGCCCTGTCCGGCGTCGAGACGGCCGGCTTCGTCGAGACGACGGCACTCTTCGCCCAGTCGATCGCCGAGGTCCACGGCATCACCGTGACGAACCCCGACCGGGCGCGCGCCCTCGTGATGACCCTCATGCTCGGCAAGGAGGGGGTCGACCTCATCCGCCAGCTCGCGGGCCAGGCCGGCGGCAAGGGCGTGGGCAGGTCCGCCTACTGGGGTGAGCTCGTGACGAAGTCGCTGCCGCGGGCCGCCGTGGGTCCGCTCGCCGACCGGCTGAAGAGCATGCTGATCAAGCAGTTCGCCGGTGTGGGCGGCGCGTCGCTGCTGGGCAAGGCGCTGCCGTTCGGTGTCGGCGCCGTCATCGGAGGCGCCGGGAACCACGTGCTCGGCCGGCGCGTGCTGACCAGTTCGCGCCGTGCATTCGGACTTCCTCCCCAGACGCTGCCCGCGGAACTCGAACCGGTGCCGGGTGCGCAGCGCATCGAGAGCCGGATCGCGCGAGGGGCGCAGCTGGCCGGGACCGCGGTGGCGGGAGCCGCCGGCAGCGCCGCACGCGGCGTCGGGATCGTGGGCCGCAAGGCCGCTGACGTGATGCGCCGCAAGCCCGCCCCGATCTCCGCTCCGGAAGCCCCCAGCCCGGAACTGCATCCTTCGCCGCCCGGCGAGCAGCTCTGACCGATCCGCACAATCCCTCGAGCGAGGAAGGTCTGCACAGACCTCGTCCCCGCGGGGGCTCTGGCGCCGCGATCGTCGGCGCCCGCTCCTAGCGTGGGGACATGAACCGCTCCCCCGACCCGCCCTCGGCTCGACGCCCCGAGCCGGCGTATGCGGTTCCCTGGACCGTCGATCGACGCGACAGGACGCATCCGGTGATCACCAACGGTGCAGGAGAGGTCCGCTTCGTGCGCGTCTTCGCCCGGGCGCCCTCGGGGCCGGGCCGCACTCAGCTCTGGGGGCACGTCCGCGGGGGCGATCAGCTGGAGGTGTGCCTCTGCGACGCGGATGTCGACGACATCGTGATCACGCTCGCCTGGTTCCGGCCGGACGACGGGCTGGAGTACGTCTGGCGGTTCGTCGTCTGAGACGCGGATCCCCCGGGGTACGCTCGAATGCCTCCCTGGGAGGAACCTGAACAGAAGGACGGACCATGAGCTCGGCATTGACCGGCAACAGCCGCACGACCCGCCTGGCGCTCCTCGTCGGCGTCGCCGCCGCGACCGTCGGCATCATCTACGGCTACGACTCGTCGAACATCGGCGGCGCGATGCTGTACCTCGCGAAGGACTTCCACCTCGACGCCGCCGCACAGTCGTGGGTCACCACGACCGTCGTGGTCGGCGAGATCCTCGGCGCGCTGTTCGGCGGGGCGCTCGCGAACAGGATCGGCCGCAAGCCGACGATGGTCGCCGTCGCGGCGTGCTTCGCGCTGTTCTCCCTCCTCTCGGGGCTCGCCCCCGCGCTGTGGGTGCTCGTGATCGCACGGTTCCTGCTCGGCCTGACGATCGGCATCTCGGTGGTGGTCGTTCCGGTCTTCGTCGCGGAGTCGGCCCCCACCCGCTCGCGCGGCGCCTTCCTCGTGCTCTACCAGGTCGCCACCGTCTCCGGCATCATCCTCGGCTACCTCGTGGCGATGGCGCTCGCGCCCACCGAGAGCTGGCGCTGGATGCTCGGGCTCGCGGCCGTCCCCGGCGTGGTCATCACGATCGTCCTGCTCCGGCTGCCCGACACCGCGCGATGGTATGTGATGAAGGGCCGCACCGAGGAGGCACGCGCGACCCTCGCCAGGATCGAAGGGCCGGACGTCGACGTCGACGCCGAGATCGAGACGATCACGGCGGGCTTCGCATCCGCGCACACGTCCTCCTGGCGCGACCTGCTGCGCAAGCCGTTCCTCCGTGCGACGCTGTTCGTGGTGGGCCTCGGCTTCTTCGTGCAGCTCACCGGCATCAACGCGATCGTCTATTACAGCCCGCGCATCTTCGAGGCGATGGGCTTCACCGACGACATCGTCAAGCTCGGCCTCTCCGCCCTGGTGCAGGTGGCCGGCCTCGTCGCGGTGTTCATCGCCCTGCTCGTGATCGACAGGATGGGCCGCCGGCCCGTGCTGCTCATCGGCATCGGCACGATGGTGCTCGCCAACCTGCTGCTCGTCGTCGTGTTCGCGATCGGCGGCGGACACTTCGACGGCGCGCTCACGGTTCTCGGGTTCATCGGCCTCGTGCTGTTCACCGCCGGTTTCACGTTCGGATTCGGATCCCTCGTCTGGGTGTACGCCGGCGAGGCGATGCCGGCGCATCTGCGCTCGCTCGGCGCGAGCGTGATGCTGACGAGCGACCTCGTCGCCAACGTGATCGTCGGAGCGTTCTTCCTCACGATGCTGAACGCCCTGGGCGGGGCCGGCGCCTTCGCGGTCTTCGGCGTGATCGCGATCCTCGCGTTCTTCTTCGTGGTGTGGCTCGCCCCCGAGACCAAGGGCCGCCCGCTCGAGGACATCGGACAGTACTGGAAGAACGGCGGGCGCTGGTAATCCGGCGCGCCCGGAGCCTCCACCCTGGGGGTGCGCAGGTGCGACGTGAAAGGATCGACGGGTGAGTCATCGCGATCCGTCCTCCCCCGACGCGGGCGCCCCGCTGTCCGGCGCGGGCGTGTCGTTCGTGATGCCGGTGCTCAATGAGCGCGCGTACCTCGAGCACGCCGTGGCATCGGCGCTCGCGCAGGACGTGGACGGTCCGACCGAGCTCGTGCTCGCGCTCGGCCCCTCCTCCGACGGCACCACCGAGCTCGCCGAGCGCCTGGCCGCCCGCGAGCCGCGGCTGCGGATCGTGCACAACCCGGCCGCGGACATCCCGGTCGGCCTGAACGCCGCGATCCGGGCCAGCAGGTACCCGACGGTCATCCGCGTCGACGCGCACTCCGAGCTCTCGCCCGGATACGCCGCCCGCGCCCTGGCGACTCTCGAGCGCACCGGAGCGGCGAACGTCGGCGGCGTCATGCGCGCCGACGGGCGCACGCCGTTCCAGGCCGCCGTCGCCCGCGCCTACAACTCGCCCGTGGGACTCGGCGGCGGCAGCTACCACGGCGGCACCCGGGAGGGCAGGGCGGAATCCGCTTATCTGGGCGTCATGCGCCGCACCGTGCTCGACGAGGTCGGCCTGTTCGACGAATCCATCCGCCGCGGCGAGGACTGGGAGCTGAACCTCCGGATCCGCCAGGCGGGCCACATCGTGTGGTTCGATCCCCAGCTCGCCGTGACGTACTGGCCTCGCGAGAGCTGGACGAGGCTCGCGCGCCAGTTCCGCTCCACCGGCGCCTGGCGCGGCGAGCTCGTGCGCCGCTACGGTCGCCGCAACGGGGTGCGCTTCTTCGCACCGCCCGCGCTGCTGGTGATCCTGGCGCTCTCGGTCGTCGTCGGCATCCTGCAGCTGACCGGAGTGCTCTCGGGCATCGGCGCCGTGATCGCCTCCGCCGTGTACCTGCCGCTCCTCGCCTACGCGGTCCTGGTCATCGCGATGGCGCTGGTGCCCGCCCGAGCCGCGGATCCTCCGCGCAGTCCCCGGGAGCGCCTGTGGACGCTCGCCGTCCTGCCGACCATGCACTTATCCTGGGGGCTGGGCTTCCTCATGGGCGTGCTGCGCGGAGCGCACGACACGGTCGACACCTCACGCCTCGGCACGCGGAACACGCCCCTGCCCTGACCGCCGTCGGCCGTCGGCCGGCCGATGCCAGGGTCAGGCGTCCAGCCAGCCGCGGTCCAGGATCCTGTCGACGACGCGCGCCGAGGCGGAGCCGTCGTCACGACCGTTGAACTGCGCCTGCCACGCCACGTACTTCGGCGCGTGCTCGGCGACCGCGGACACATCGGAGAGCGCCGCCACCAGCTCCCCCTGGGTGCGCAGCAGCGGGCCGGGCGCACGGGCGGCGAGATCGAAGTAGAAGCCGCGCAGCTTGCCCCGGTAGTGCTCGAGATCGGGCACGAGGAAGTACATCGGCTTGCCCGTGGCGCTGAAGTCGAACATGACCGAGGAGTAGTCGGTCACGAGAGCATCGGCGACCAGCAGCAGTTCTGCGGTGTCGGGGTAGCCCGTCACGTCGATCACGCGGGATCCGGCCTGGTCGCGCCCCGGTCGGATCGTGCGCGAGTGCCCGCGCACGAGCACGACGGAGTCGGTGTCGGCGGCGAGCGCGTTCGGGTCCACGAAGTCGACCATCTCCGACCGGTCGTCGCGCCACGTGGGCGCGTACAGCAGCACCCGTTCGCCCTCGCCGATCCCGAGAGCCGTGCGGATGCGCGCGCCGTCCCCCGTCGTGAGCACGTCGTTGCGCGGGTAGCCGTCGACCCAGACGGGCCTGCGCAGGAAGGCGTACGCCTTGCGCAGCACGCGCTCGGCATAGGGGTTCTGCGCCAGCAGGACATCCCAGCGCCGCGACTCGCGCACGACGGCGAGCCAGCGACGAGGGTGCAGTCCCGGGCGATGCAGCGCGAGACGCTTGAGCGGTGTGCCGTGCCAGGTCTGCAGCACGCGCTGGCCGGGCTTGCGGTCGAAGCGACGGCGCAGCCAGTCGTTCACGATGAGGAGCCGTGCATCGGCGCGTGCACGCCACCATTCGGGTGATCCTTCGACCACCGGGACGGCGCCGTCCGGAACCGGCACGGACAGGTCGACGACGCTCCAGTAGCGGGTCACCCCGGGCGCCCGCTGCGCGAGCTCCCGGTCGATCGCGCCGGGATTGCAGCCGCTGGACTGGCCGTAGAACGATTCGAAGAACACCGCGTTCTCGCGCGCGCCGGGCAGCGCCGCATAGCGGCCTTCCAGCGCGAGCTTCCCCTCCGCGGTCTCGTAGGCGGGGTCGACCGGAGGCGCGATCCGCACCGTGCGGTCCGTGGCGCTGACGCGGAGACCCGCGAGCAGCACGGTCTCGATCGCGAGCCCGTCGACCGCAGCACCGTCCACGGTGAGCGCATAGTCCCCGCTCGGCAGCGGCAGCTGCGCCCCGCCCCAGCGCGAGGCCCGCAACGGCAGCACCGCACTCCACGCCTCCGTCCCGTCCTCGGCGATGCGCGCGGCCGCGACGGCGCGGCGACCGGCGAGCTCGACCTCGGCGGGGGCGGACCCCTCACCCGTGAGCAGCAGCGCCTGCTGCTCCTCGTCGACGCGGACGGAGCTGACGCGGGGGGTCGTCATTCGGTTCCCTTCGGAGCGGGGGTGGAAGGTGCGGGGACCGTCGCAGAGCCGCCGGTGCGGTCGAGGATCGCGGCGAGCACGCGTGCGGTGTTGCGGCCGTCGCGGTGCGCGTGCATGCGGGCGCTGAGCTCCCGGGAGAGCCCGGCGCGACGGCCGAACTCCGTGTCGTCCCCGAGTGTCGCCTCGAGCTGTGCGGACGCCGCGGTCCAGTCGGCGGCGGGATCGGGTCCGGACACCTCGGCGTAGTCGCCGTAGAACCCCCGGGTGCGGGCGTACGCGACGGGATCGGGGGCGAGATAGATCACCGGCATCGCGAGCAGCCCGACGTCGTAGGCCATCGACGAGTAGTCGGTGACGAGCACGTCGATCGCGGGCAGCACCGGCGTGATGTCGGCCACGACGGCGGATCCGATCGCGCGCACGCGATCGGTCGGGACGGGAGGGCGGTACTCCCCCTCGCCGAGAGGATGCGAGCGCACCAGCAGCACGCTGTTCGTCCGCTCCAGGACGGAGAGGATCCGCGCCCACTCCGCGTCGTCGGGAACGGCCGGGTCCGGTGCCCCGTCGCGCCAGGTCGGTGCGTACAGCACCGCGCGCGCGCCGTCGGGGAGCGGCCCGACCGCGGCGTCGCGCAGCGCGGAGGCCTGCGAGCGACGCGAGGACGCATCCCCGGTCGACAGCACATCGACGCGCGGCTCGCCCGTCACGAGGACCTGCCGCACACCGAGCGCGAACGCCGACTCCAGACGCCCTCGCGAGCGATCCGAGGCGGCGGGCAGCACGTGGATGCGCCGGGTCTGCGCCCGGTAGAGCATGCCGAGCAGCTTCTGCAGCGGGACGAAGCCGGGCAGGAAGGCGCTCTGCACGGTCGCCGGAGAGTCGAGGCCGATGCGCTTGAGCGGGATGCCGTGCCAGAGCTGAACGAGGAAGGCGCCGGAGGTCGCGTAGCGGTTCGCATCGCCGAAGCCGTGCGTGACCACGACCACGCCGGCACGTGCGGTGGCCCACCACCCGCGAAGGCCGTCCTTCGGGACGGCGCGAATCCCGAGGGCCGAGGCGTCGCTCTGCTCGCGAGCGGATCCGGTCAGCCACAGCGGGTCCAGGCCCGCGTCGACCGCCGTCCGCCAGAGGGCGAGGGCGCCGTCGCCGATGCCTGCTCCGCAGCCGATCACCCATCCGCGACCGCGCGGGACGATCAGGGTCCCCAGGCGTCCGAGCAGGTACAGCGGGATCCTCAGCAGCTTGCCGGCGTTGCCCGCACGGAAGGAGAAGGACGCCACCCCGCGAGCCTACCGGTCGGCGGAGCCGACGAGCGAAGAGGACCCTGTACGCGAACGGAAGGACGCCACCCCGCGATCGCGTCGCGGGATGGCGTCCTTCGTCGATGCAGGGTTCAGGAGCGGTGGGTCACTGGGCGAGCGTGCCCAGGGTGACCTTGATGTCCTGCGACTGTCCGTTGCGGTTGACCGTGAGCGTCGCAGTGCTGCCGCCTGCGACCGAGCGCACCTGCGCCGTGAGGTCGCTGGCGTCAGTGATCGGGTTGCCGTTGAAGCCCGTGACCACGTCGCCGACCTGGATGCCGGCGTTGGCCGCGGCGCCTCCGCTGGAGACCGAGGCGATCGACGCGCCCACGACCGTGGCGCCCTTCTGGCTGCTCGCGTCCTGCACCGACGCGCCGAGCAGGCCGTGCGTGGCCTTGCCGTCGGCGATGATGTCGTTCGCGATGCGCTTGGCGATGTTCGACGGGATCGCGAAGCCGACGCCGATGTTGCCCGACTGCCCCGACGAGGAGGACGAGGACCCCGCGCTCGCGATCGCGACGTTCACGCCGATGAGCTTGCCGTCGCTGTCGACGAGTGCGCCGCCGGAGTTTCCGGGGTTGATCGCCGCGTCGGTCTGGATCACCGAGATCGAGATCGTCGCCGCGGCGCTCTGGGATCCGGAGCCGCGGCCGGGGATGTCGAACTGGAACGGCTGCTGCGAGCCGTCCTGGTTCGGGCTCTGCTGCTGGTCTCCGCTGGAGCCCTGCGAGGGGGCGGCGGAAGACTGGATCTGGATGCTGCGGTTGAGCGCGCTGACGATGCCGGTCGTGACCGAGTTGGACAGGCCCAGCGGGGCTCCGACGGCGACGGTCATCGACCCGACGTTGAGCTTGGACGAGTCGGCGAACTCCATCGGAGTGAGGCTCGAGCCGTCCTTGACCTGGATGACGGCCATGTCGTAGGTCGCGTCGATCCCGACGACGGTGGCGTCGAGGATGCGACCGTCCGAGGTGGTCACCTTGATGGTGGGGTTCGAGACCTCGCCGTCCAGGGTCACCACGTGCGCGTTGGTGAGGATGTGGCCTTCCTTGTCGAGCACGATGCCCGATCCGGATCCGGCGGCGCTGGATCCGGAGACCTCGATCGTGACGACCGACGGCACCGCCTTCGCGGCGATCGCGGTGGCCTCCGACACGGACTCCGGGTTGTTCACGGTCACGGTGCTGGGACCGGTGCCGGACTTCGTCGAGGAGGAGCTCGATGCGGTCAGCGACCCGTAGCCGACGGCTCCGCCGACGCCGGCGAGGCCGCCGACGAGGGCTGCGGCGATGATGATCGCGGCGATCTTGCCGCCGCCGATGCCGCTCTTGGCCTTGCGCTCCGGGGCCGTCGTGGCGGCCGCGCCGAAGGCGGCGCCGGTGTGCGCGCCCGGGTGGCCGGGGTGGACGGGCTGGGTCGGGTGCGCCGGGCCCGGGACCGCGTAGCCGCCGGTGGGCGGGATCGGCGTGGTGGGCGCGGTGGCGCCGTCCGGGGCGGGGACGCCCGAGGCGGCGGGGGTGGACGAGAACGCCGGGGGCACGGAGTGTCCGGCGTCGGGGTGAGGCGTCTGCTCGTTCATGTCTGCTCCTTTGAACCTTGCCCTTACAGACTGACGGCCGTTTCTGTGTTTTTCTTATGCCCGGTGGCAGATTCCGCTATGGCGTTACCCTGGGCGGCATGGGAATCCTGCCGGGCGCCTGGCGCCGTACGGCGGCCGGTGCCGGGCTGCTCTCCGCGGCCGGAGAGGTCGCCCCTACCATCTTCGCCGAGATCTCCGCCCTCGCGGGCCGCACCGGGGCGATCAACCTCGGTCAGGGCTTCCCCGACGAGGACGGCCCGGCCGAAGTGCGGGACGCCGCCCGCGCCGCGATCTCAGGCGGCGCGAACCAGTATCCGCCCGGGCGAGGAGTGCCCGATCTGCTGCAGGCGATCTCCGAGCATCAGCGCCGCTTCTACGGACTCGACGTGGATCCCGACCGCGAGATCCTGGTGACCGCGGGCGCGACCGAAGCGATCGCGGCGGCCCTCCTCGCCCTCGTGGAGGGTCCTGAGGACGAGATCGTGGTGTTCGAGCCCTATTACGACTCCTACGCCGCGATCGCCGCCCTCAGCGGTGCCACCCTGCGCACGGTGCCGCTGCGCCTGCCCGACTTCCAGCCGGATCCGGAGGAGCTCGCGGCCGCGGTCACCGACCGCTGCCGGGTGATCCTCGTGAACGATCCGCACAATCCCACCGGCGCGGTGCTGAGCGACGGGATCCGCGCCGAGATCGTGCGACTGGCGCACCGGCACGACGCGATCATCCTCACGGACGAGGTGTACGAGCACCTCTCCTTCACCGCCCCGCACGTGCCGATCGCGACCCTGCCCGGCGCCGCCGAGCGCACGCTCACCATCTCCTCGGCCGGCAAGACCTTCTCCGTGACGGGATGGAAGATCGGCTGGATCCACGGACCGGCGGAGCTCATCACCGCGGTGCTGAGCGTCAAGCAGTTCCTCACCTACGTCAACGGCGGACCGTTCCAGCCCGCTGTCGCCGTCGGCCTGCGACTTCCCGACGCGTTCTTCGAGGGTGCGGCCGAACGCCTGCGCGCGAAGCACGACCAGCTCGCCGCGGGCCTGGATGCGGCCGGGTTCGAGGTGCACCGCCCGGACGGCGGCTACTTCACGGTCGCAGACGCCTCGCGCATCGGCGGCGAGGATGCCGACGCCTTCTGCCGGTCGCTCCCGGAGCGGATCGGTGTCGCAGCGATCCCGCTCACGGCGTTCGTGCGCCCCGAGCACCGCGACGCGTACCGCGGCCTCGTGCGCTTCGCCGCCTGCAAGCGTCCTGAGGTGATCGCCGAGGCCGCCGAGCGCCTCGCGGGCCTGCGTGCGCAGGCCTGAGCGCGGTCAGCGCGGCACGACGCGGTAGCGGCGCAGCCGCAGCACCGGGTTGACCTCGCGCACGCGGGCGACGGCCTCGGCGTCGAGCTCGGCGACCGCGATCCCCTCCCCCGTGCCGACGCCGGCGATCGCGACGCCCTGAGGGTCGATCACGGCGGAGTGCCCGACACCGACCGGCGTCGGATGGTCGGCCGCGACCACATAGGCCGTGCTCTCGATCGCGCGCGCCGCGAGCAGGGTGTTCCAGTGATGCTCCTTGAGCGGCCCGCGCACCCATTCCGCCGGCACCACGAGCGCCTCCGCTCCCGCGTCGACGAGGGTGCGCGCGACCTCCGGGAAGCGCAGGTCGTAGCAGGTCATCAGCCCGAACCGGAGGCCGTCCACGACGAAGGTCGCGGCGCCTCCGACCTCTCCCGCCTCGATCCAGCGGGACTCGGACTGCCCGAAGGCGTCGTACAGGTGCTGCTTGCGGTAGACGGCGAGCAGGCCGGTCCCGTCCACGGCGACGAGGGCGTTGCGGATCCGGCCGGCGTCCGCGCGCTCGACCAGTCCCGCGACGATCACCGCCCCATGGCGGCCTGCGAGCTCTCGCAACCACTCGGTGAACGCACCGTCCAGCTCCTCCGCGTTCGCGGCGAGGGTCTCGTCCATCGGGTCGACGAAGTAGCTCGAGTACTCGGGCAGCACGACGAGCCGTGCGCCGCGCTGCGCGGCTCGTGCGACGAGCTCGCCGATCCGCTCCCGGTTGGCGGCGCGGTCGTCGACGGGCGCGAACTGGCACACGGCGACGGTCACGGTTCCGGTGGTCATGGCTCCATCATCCCGCACCCGGCAGCCTCGCCGATCGGCGCGCACGGATCCTCCGGATCCCGCGATGCGTGCGGCCGACCGGAGGACAATGGAAGCACTGGCCCACGGCACGTCACCGGAGCCGGAGGAGGCGGTTCCCATGATCCCGCTCATCACCTTGATCGTCGTGGTGCTCCTCGCGATCATCCTGTTCTTCATGTCCGCGCGGATCGTGCGGCAGTACGAGCGCGGCGTGGTGCTGCGTTTCGGACGGCTGCACAACGTGCGCGAGCCGGGGATCCGGTTCATCTTCCCGATCGTCGACGTCCTCATCCCGGTCTCGCTGCGCATCGTGACGATGCCGATCCAGTCGCAGGGCATCATCACGAAGGACAACGTCACGGTCGGCGTCTCCGCGGTCGCCTACTACCGGATCCAGGATCCGGTGAAGTCGGTCATCGCGATCGAGAACGTCCGCGCGGCGATCGACCAGATCGCGCAGACCACCTTGCGCCGGGTCGTCGGCCAGCACCACCTCGACGAGATCCTCTCCGACACCGCGGCTCTGAACGCGAACATCCGCGAGATCCTCGACGTCACCACGGTCGAGTGGGGAGTCGAGGTGACCCTCGTCGAGCTCAAGGACATCCTGCTGCCCGACTCGATGAAGCGCGCCATGGCGAAGCAGGCCGAGGCGGAGCGTGAGAAGAGGGCCAAGATCATCGCCGCAGAGGGCGAGGCGCTCGCGGCCGCCCAGCTGGGCACCGCGTCGGACACGATGATGTCGCACCCGCTCGCGTTGCAGCTGCGCACCCTGCAGACGCTCGTCGAGATCGGGGTGGACAAGAACACGCTCGTGATCGCCCCCGCCCCGCTCGTGAACTCGATCGGCGACGTGATGAACATGATCGACCGGGAGGCGGCCGTCGCGCAGATGCGCGCGCACTGAATCGAGACAGGAAAACAGAAAAGGCGAAAGGCCCCTGACCTTGGATTTCTCCAGGTCAGGGGCCTTTCTCTTGTTGCGGGGACAGGATTTGAACCTGCGACCTCCGGGTTATGAGCCCGGCGAGCTACCGAACTGCTCCACCCCGCGGCACAAGAGATAGCCTAACACGGGATTTCACACGGCGCGAATCGAGCGCTACTTGGTGGTGCTGCTGCCGCTCCCCTCGAGTGCGAGCAGCCGGTTCACGGCGTCGGTGAGCTTCTGATCCTGTGCGGCGAACTCCGTCAGGTTCCCGGCCTTCAGCGCGGCATCACGGGCGAGCATGGCCGCCTTGGCGTCGGCCAGAGCCGACTGGAACGCCGCGTCGCCCGTGGGCGGCGTGGTCCCGGTCCCCGTGCCGGGGGTCGGCGTCGGGTTCGGGGTGGGCGTGATGTTGTTGTCGCCGCCGGCCGCGCCGGAGTCGCCGCCGAACAGCTGATCCAGCGCCTCGGTGAGCGTGTCGGCGAAGGCGATCTTGTCACCGAAGGCGACGAGGATCTTCTGCAGGCGGGGCACCTGGGTGCCACCGGAGGACTGCACGAAGACAGGCTGCACGTACAGGAACCCACCGCCGACGGGCAGCGTCAGGAGGTTTCCGTGGGTCACCTTCGACTGCCCCTGCTTGAGCAGGTTGAGCTGCTGGCCGACCGTCGGATCCGAGTCGAACGAGTTCTGCACCTGACCAGGGCCCGGCACGGTGGTGTCGGCGTCGATCTCCAGCATCCGCAGCTTGCCGTACGAATCGGACTTCTTCCCCGCAGTCGAGCCGGCATCGGCGTCGACGGAGAGGTAGCCCATCAGCACGTTCCTGCTGTTCGACCCCTGCGATGCAGGGATGAACGTCGTGTACATGGAGAACTGGGATTGATCCTGCCCCGGCACCTTCATCGTCAGGTAGTACGGCGGCTGCAGTTCGGGGTTGGCCGAATCGCTCTGCGGGTCGTTCGGGGTCTCCCACAGGTTGTCCTGCCGGGCGAACGAGGCCGCGTCGGTGACGTGGTACGTGCCGAGCATCGCGCGCTGCACCTTGAAAAGGTCCGTCGGGTAGCGCACGTGGCTCATGAGCTGTCCCGACATGTCGCTGATCGGCTTGAGCGTCGACGGGTAGATCTTCTGCCACGTCTTCAGCACCGGATCGGTCGGATCCCAGGCGTACAGGGTCACCTTGCCGTCGTAGGCGTCGACGGTCGCCTTGACCGAGTTGCGGATGTAGTTGATGTCATCCGTGACGAAGCCCGGCTGCGTGTTCACGGAGTCGCTGATCGCCTTGGGCAGGTTCACCGTCGTCGAGTACGGATAGCTCGAGCTCGTCGTGTAGCCGTCCACGATCCACACGATGCGACCGTCCACGATGCTCGGGTACGGGTCGCTGTCGAGTGTGAGGTAGGGGGCGGCCTTCTGCACGCGCGTCGTCGGATCCCGGTCGTACAGGATCTGGGAGTCCGCGTTCACGCTGTCCGAGAAGAGGATCTGCTCGGACTGGAACTTCAGCGCGTACAACAGCTTCGTGAAGAAGTTGCCGATGCGCGGTCCTCCATCGCCCGTGAAGGTGGTCTTCGTCTGGTTCTCACCCGAATCCTGACCGCGCGGGTAGTCGATCTCGACCGGGGACGTGCCCTTCGGCGCGCCCACGATCGAGTAGGCCGGCGAGTTCTCGCCGAAGTACACCCGGGGCTCGAACTTCTCGCTGTTCGTCAGCGCGCCCGAGGTCGGGATGCCCCGCTCCAGGAACACCGGCTCGCCGTCGTCCGTGCGCTGGTTGCCGGCCGCGGCGACCAGGCCGTAGCCGTGCGTGTAGACCAGGGTGCTGTTGTTCCAGGTGGGGCTGGGGATGCGGCTCGTGTCGATCTCGCGCACGGCGACCACGGCATCCTGCGTCTTGCCGTTGATCGTGTAGCGGTCGACGTCGAGCTTCGACGCGAACTTGTAGTAGCTGCGGTACTGCTCGAGCTGCTGGAACGTCGGGCCGATCACGTTCGGGTCCATGATCCGGATCGATGCGGTGGTGTCCGCGTCGCTGCGCAGCTGTCCGGTCTCGGCCGTGGTCTGCGCCTTGAACGGCGTGGTCTGCACGCCGTCGATCCCGTAGGCGGCCTTGGTCGCCTTGAGGTTGCGCTCGTAGTACTGCGCCTGCAGCTGGTTCTGGTTCGGCTTCACCTGGAAGGTGGTCACCGCCCACGGATAGGCGATGCCGAGCACGAGGGCCGCGACGATGAGCAGCGCGGTCGCCGCGAGCGGGAAGCGCCAGTGCCCGATCACGGCCGTGACGAAGAACAGCACCGCCACGAGGGCGGCGATGATCGCGAGGATCGACAGGCCGGGGATCACGGCGTTCACGCCCGTGAAGGCCGCACCGGTGATCTTGTCCTCGGTGGCGGTGAGGGTCTTGTAGCGGTCGACCCACAGGCTCACGGCCTGCGTGAGCAGGTAGACGCCGGCGATCACGGCCAGCTGCACCCGCGCCGCCTTGGAGATCCGCAGCTCGCCCTGGCCGATCCGCACCGAGCCGTACAGGTACAGCACGAGCGCCGACACCAGCAGGCTCAGGATGAGCACGGCGGAGATGAAGCCGAGGAGCGCCTCGTAGAAGGGCAGGTCGAAGAGGTAGAACCCGGTGTCCAGATGGAATTGCGCGTCGGTCTGGCCGGTGGCCGTGCCGTTGGCCCACTGCCACACGGTCTCCCACTGCCCGGCGGCGGCGAAGCCGGCGAACAGGCCGAAGAAGACCGGCATCCCCCACATCGCCAGGCGGCGCAGCGGCTCCACGACCTCCTGGTACCGGTCCAGCTGCGAGCTCAACCGCACGTAGACGGGCCGCATCCGGTAGGCGAGCTGGATGGCGATGAACATCGGCACCGCCATGCCGAGGAAGCCGACGACGAACATCGTGGCCGTCGCGATCCACCGGGTGGTGAGCACCTGCGCGAAGTTCAGCTGGTCGTACCAGAGGAAGTCGGTGTACATCGACGCGAACACGAAGAACGCGGCGATGAGCACGGCCAGGATCACCACCGTCGCGAGGACGATGCGTCGGGCAGTACGGGGCGCGGCCGGTGCAGGTGAGGTGGTCACCGTCCCATCCTAGGTCGGCCCCTTCGCGGGATCCTGAGCCGGACGGTTCCCGGCTTCGCCCGTCGCGAACGCGGTCGCTACTTCTTCACGTCCGCGGCGGTGCAGGTGGGCAGCGCCGCGACGTCTCCCCCGTCGGCGATGACCTTCAGCGCATCCAGCGACTGCTTCAGGGTGTCGGTGCGCACGACCGTGAGCCCGGAGGGCACGTGACCGTAGACCTCGTCGCAGTTGGATCCGGGGGCGAGGAAGTAGTCCGCACCCGCCGCGCGCGCGCCGTAGAGCTTCTGCCGGATGCCGCCGATCGGCCCGACCGTGCCGTCGCCCGTGATGGTGCCGGTGCCGGCGACCTGCTTGCCGCCGTTGAGCTCACCCGGTGTGAGGGTGTCGATGATCCCCAGCGCGAACATCATGCCGGCGCTCGGGCCGCCCACGTTGTCGAGCTGCAGCTTCACATCGATCGGGAACTGGTACTTCTGCTGCAGGGTGATGCCGAGCAGCCAACGGCTCGTCCCGTTGTCGGTCTGCTTCTTCGGGGTGACCGAGACCTCCTGCCGGGTGCCGTCGCGCTCGATCGCGAGGGTGACCGGGGATCCGCCCGACTGCTGGATCTCGGCGCGCATCGCGTCCGTGTCGGCGGG
This sequence comes from Microbacterium sp. NPDC089698, assembly GCF_044749045.1. Classification (NCBI taxonomy): domain Bacteria; kingdom Bacillati; phylum Actinomycetota; class Actinomycetes; order Micrococcales; family Microbacteriaceae; genus Microbacterium; species Microbacterium sp. NPDC089698. Next base: position 215,677 of record NZ_JBIVHE010000007.1, on the reverse strand, counting down.
GTTCGCCCCGTTCACCGCGATCACCGTGTCGCCGGCCTTGAGGATCCCGTGCGCGGCGCCGTCGTCGGTCACCGAGGCGACCTGGATCGTCACGGGCACGTCGTGGCCGAGTTCGCGCAGCGCGGCCGCGGTGGCCTCCTGCTGCGAGTCGACCATCATCAGCTGGTTGGCCTGATCGCGCTGCGTCGAGGTGACGCCCTGCGGGAAGACCGCGTCGACCGGCACCACGGCCTTGGACGGATCGAACCACGCCAGCACGAGCTGCATCCACGACGGCGGATTCTCCCGATTGCCGACGACCTGCACGGTCGTGAGGTCCAGCGCGCCCTTGGTCGGGTGGGTCTCCGCGCCCGTGACCGAGATCAGCGGAACGCCCTTCCCCTTCGCATCCTTGACCTCGCCGAGGGTGTTGAACACGGGGCCCGGCTGCTCTATGACGTACGGCAGCGGGAGGAAGGTCAGCACCAGCAGCGCCGCGAGCGACGCGATGAAGGCGATCAGCCCGATCCTGGTCCGCCGGGAGGCGCGACGCGCGGCCCTGGTCACGACCGCATCGGTCACGGCCGCATCGGATCCTTCGTGGCCGGTCTGCTCGGGGCCGCTCGGCGCGGGGCTGATCGTCACAGGGCCTCCAGGGCGGGGTTTCGGATGCTCGTTCGCGAGCGGCGTACAGCGGAGCGGTCCGTTCCCGGCGCATCCTGTGGTGGTGCAACTAGCGTAGTCAGCACGGGCTTTACACGTGCTGAGAGGGCTTCCGATGGCTGAGAACGACCCGAACTCCGACGACTTCATGCAGTTCCTCCGTCGCATGCTCGGCGGATCCGCAGAGGACTTCGACCTGAGCGCCCTGCAGGGCATGGAAGGTCTGAACCTCGACCCCGCGATGATGCAGCAGATGATGCAGCAGATGCAGAACGCCATGAGCGGCGACCCCTGGGAGACGACGCTCCGCCAGGCGCTGCACATCGCCAACCGGGACGGCCTCGGCATCGACACGGATTCCCGCTCCTCGATCGCCGACGCCTTCGCGCTCGCGGATCTGTGGGTGGGCGAGGCGACGACGATCTCCGAGCTCGGCGCGGCGCCCCGGGCGCTCACGCGCGGCGAGTGGGTCGAGCAGACCCTTCCGATCTGGAAGGAGGTCGCCGCCCCCGTGTCCACGAGCATCGCCGACGCGCTCATGAGCGCTCTCGAGGGGCAGACGCCCGAGGACATGCAGGGCATGGTGCAGGGCGCGGGACGACTCATGCGCGGGATCGGCAGCTCGGTCTTCGCGATGCAGTTCGGCCAGGTGCTGGGGAACCTCTCGCTCGAGGTCGTCTCCGGCGGCGACGTCGGGATCCCCGTGCTCCCGGCGGGCACCGCCGCCGTCATCCCGCAGAACCTCGCCGCGTTCGGCGAAGGCCTGGAGATCCCCGAGGACCAGATCGCGCTGTACCTGGCCGCGCGGGAGATCGCGTATGCGCGGCTCTACCGGCACGCACGCTGGCTGCACCTGCACGTGATGACGCAGATCACCGAGTTCGCGAAGGGCGTGACGGTCGACGTCGACAAGCTCGAGGACGTCGCGGGCCGGCTGGATCCGTCCAACCCCGAGGAGCTCCGCGAGGCGATCGAGGGCGGGGCGCTCCTGCCCGAGCTGTCGGACGTGCAGCGCGAGGCCCTGGAGCGGCTGGAGAACCTCATCGCGACGATCGACGGCTGGGTCGACGTGGTCACGACGCAGGCCACCTCGCGGCTGCCGGACAACGTGCGGATCGCGGAGGCGGCGCGCCGTCGCCGCGCGGCCGGCGGGCCGGCGGAGGACGCCCTGGGCGCTCTCGTCGGGCTGAAGATCCGTCCGCGCCGGCTGCGCGAGGCCGCGGCGATGTGGCGGGCCGTCACCGACGCCGTCGGCGTGGAGGCCCGCGACGCCCTGTGGGACTACCCCGACCTGATGCCGGATGCCTCGGACATCGACGACCCGGCCGCACTGGTCGCACGGCTGCAGGCGCGTGCGCGCGGCGAGCAGCCCGCGCCGGACGAGATGGACGAGGCGCTCGAGCGGCTGCTCAGCGGCGAGGACTTCGGCCCCGGTGAGGCGGGCGGATCCGGCGACGCCGACCCCGGTGAGGCGGGCGGATCCGGCGATGGGTCCGGCGAGAAGCCGGTCTGAGCGAGTTCTCCACCGATCCCGCATCGCGCTCCCGCGCGGGGCGCGGATCCGGTCATGATCGGGCATGCCCACGATCCGACTCGATCCCGCGCACCCCGTGCTGTGGCGCGACGCCGACACCGTGCAGCTCGGCGCCGACCCGGTGCTGACGCTGCCCGTCAGGGCGCCCTGGATCCCGCTCATGCTGCAGGAGCTCGCGCGGGGGATCCCCGCCCGCGCCTTCGAGGTCGTCGCGCACGGGATCGGCGCCCCGCTGCCGGCTGCTCGCCGGCTGCGCGCTCAGCTCGCTCCCGTGCTCGTCGAGGTCCTGCCCCGCCAGAAGGCGCGCCTGGTGCCGTCCCCCGTCGTCGGCGCCCGTACGCTGCTGCGCCTCGAGGAGGCGCTCGCGGACGCCGGTGTCGACGCCGTGGACGACCGCGACGCGATCGCGGTGCTCATCCGTCACGGCGCGGTGCCGGCGCGGGACGCCACCGCGCTGCTGTCCGCCGACAAGCCCCACCTGCCGCTGGCGTTCGACGCGGGCGGAGCGACCGTCGGGCCTCTGGTGACGCCGGGGCGCACGCCGTGCCTGTCCTGCCGGGACTCCCACGACCGCGACCGGGATCCGGCCTGGGCGGCACTGCACGTGCAGCTGCTCGAGCGGGATCCGGGCCGCATCCCCCTCGCCGGGATCGCCGCGGCCGCGCAGGCGATCGCAGAGCTGCTCGCCGGGCGGCGCGAGGCGGTGCGCGACGGATCGGGCCGGACGATCCGGATCAGTCCTGGCGGGCGACGATCATCGCGGACGGCGGGATTTCACGCAGACTGCCTCTGCCGATCTCCGCAAGGAAGCGCGACGGGCGCCGTCCGGCTCGATCCACGTCCCTGGACCACGTCATCGTCAGCGCTTGCGCGGCCCGCGTGACGCCGACGTAGGCCAGCCGCCGCTCTTCGTCGACCTGCTCGAAGCTCGTCGCGTACGAGATCGGAAGCAGGCCCTCCGAACAGCCGATGAGGTAGACGTGGGGCCACTCCAGACCCTTCGCGGCGTGCAGCGTCGACAGGGTCACGGTGCGCAGCACGGGCTCGTGCTGATCCTTGGCCCGGGCGAACAGGTCGTCGGCGAAGGCGCGCATGGTGGTCCCGGCGGGCGCGTCCTCCGCGAGGCGCAGGACCGCGCGGCGAGCCTCCCAGGCGTCCCGCAGAGCGCCCCCCGCCTCGGGCGGGTCGTCCGTGTAGCCGAGTCCGCGCAGCACATCGCGCACGGCACCGAGGAAGGAGTGCTGCTGCGGGGCCACGGCGGAGGCCCGCAGCGCCTGCACCGCCTGGCGCACCTCCGGCAGATCGAAGAAGCGCTTCCCACCGAGCACGGTGGCGGCGACTCCGGCCGCGGCGAGCGCCTGCAGCACCGCCGCCGACTGCGAATGCGCGCGATAGAGCACCGCGATCTCCTCGGGCGGCACGCCGGCGGCGATCCGCGCGGCGATCGCCGCGGCGACGCCCCTGGCCTCCTCCGCGTCGTCGTCGAACGCGACAACGACCGGATCCGGCACCGCGACGACGGGGGGCTCTGCGACGGGCGAGGTCGCGGCGGGCACGAGCTCGAGTGCGCCGGGGCGGCCCTTCATGAGCGCATTCGCGACCCCGAGCACGCCTGCGGCGGAGCGGTAGTTGGTCTCCAGCCGCACGACGGTCGCGTCCGCATGGCGGCGCTCGAAGTCGAGCAGGAAGTGCTGGTCGGCGCCGGCGAAGGAGTAGATGGTCTGCGAGGCGTCGCCGACCACGCACAGGTCGCCGCGCTCGCCGAGCCACAGCTCGAGCAGGCGGTGCTGCAGGGGCGAGACGTCCTGGAACTCGTCGACGGTGAAGTGCCGGTACTGCTCGTGCACCGCCGCGGCGACCCTGGGTTCCGCCTCGAGCATCCCCGCGCACGCGAGCAGGACGTCCTCGAAGTCGAGCTGATGCCGGTCGTCCTTCAGCGTCTCGTAGGCGCCGGAGAGCTCGGCCACCTGCCCGGGATCCAGCCGCCCGATCGACCGCCCGCGCCGAGCCGCCTCCTCGATCGAGAGCATCGAGACCTTGCGCCACTCGATCGCCGAGGCGAGGTCGCGCAGCGTCGCCGTGTCGGGTCGCAGCCGCAGCATGTCCGCGGCCTGGGCGAGGAGGCGCACCTTGTTGTCCACGATCGCGGGAGCCGGGGATCCGGCCAGCTGCGGCCAGAAGAACCCGAGCTGGGAGAGGGCGGCGGCGTGGAAGGTGCGCGCGGCGACGCCCTGCACCCCGAGCGCGCGCAGCCGGCCGCGCAACTCCCCCGCGGCCTTCGCGGTGAACGTCACGGCCATGACGCGCGAGGGCGTGTACGCGCCGGTCTCGACGCCGTGGGCGATGCGGTGCGTGATCACCCTGGTCTTTCCAGTGCCGGCGCCGGCCAGCACCGCCACGGGCCCGCGCAGCACGGACGCGGCCTCGCGCTGACGTTCGTCGAGGCCGTCGAGCGCGCTCACCGCCGATGCCAGTCGACGATGAGGCGGTGCGCGATCGAGGCCTCCCCGGGCAGGCCGACCGGGCCGTTCCCGGCGAGCGCGGATCCGATCTCGTCGCGGGTGAGCCAGCGCACGTCGATGATCTCCTCGCCGTCGCCGTGCGCCGCGGCCTCGTCCACGACGGTGGCGTGGAAGCCGACCATGAGTGAGCGCGGGAACGGCCACGGCTGCGAGGAGAAGTACGCGAGATCGCGCAGGCGCACGCCCGCCTCTTCGAAGAGCTCCCGGTGCACCGTGGTCTCCAGCGACTCGCCGGCCTCCACGAAGCCGGCGAAGCAGGAGTGGAACCGTCCCTTCCACTGCGCGTTGGCGCCGAGCAGCAGACGCTCGCCGTCGGCGCTCTGCACGGCCACGATCACGGCCGGATCCGTGCGGGGGAAGTGCTCGCGTCCGCAGGATCCGCAGTGCCGGGACCAGCCGCTCTGCCGCAGCTCGGCCGGATTGCCGCAGGCGGGGCAGAACCCCGCGTCGCGCAGCCACCCGGCCAGGGCGATCGCGGCGACGACCAGTTCGGCATCGGCGGCGCCGACCACGGGGAGAGCTTCGCGCAGGTCAGCCCAGCGCGGCGCCCAGGATCCATCCGCGTCGGTGTCGTCCTCGGGATCCTGCAGCGCGAGGAGCAGACCGGTGTCGTCGGGGCGACGCCCGAGGAGCGCCCATTCACGGGTGCGGGCCAGCACCGGGTCGCCCGCGGACAGCAGGATCAGGCCGTCGCCCAGGGGCACGCGGCGCTCGCGCACCACGAGCACGCCGGTGCGGGCGTCGGCGCGGAGCCGGTCGATGGTCTGCGGATCGGTGCGCCACTCCGCGGCCCTGTCGAGGACGGTCGCTGCGTCGGCGTTCGGTTCGGGGACGGTCTCCGGCACGGTCACGACTCCCCTTCTCACAGGCGTGGCGGGCCCTGTGCGGACGAGGCTCGACCTACCCTGGTGACATGGCTCGCTCACCCTTCACTCTAGCCGCGGCGGTCACGGCGGCGGTGCCCGGAGCCGATGTCGTCGGCGCCCGCGCCCTCTCGGCCGACGGCGACGCCCGTTTCGACTCCGCCGTGGCGACGCTGGCCGACGGCACCGAGGTCGCGATCCGCGCGTCGAACGACGACGAGACCGCCTCCGAGCTCGCCAAGGAGAGCCTGGCGCTTCGCGCGCTCACGCCGGGCGCACGCTCGATGCTGCGCTTCTCCGCCCCCGAGCACCTGGGCGACGGGCGTGTCGGCGACACGCGCGCCCTGGTCACGACGCTCCTGCCCGGCTTCCAGATCGACGCGGCGGACGTGCCGTCCGGGCCCGGTGCCGCCGTCGCGATCGGCAAGGCGATCGCCGGGGTGCACGCGCTGCCGGTATCCGTGGTGCGCAACGCCGGCCTCGCCGAGCGGACGCCGGCGGAGGCGCGCGACGATGTGCGCGTCCTCATCGACCGCGCCGCGTCCACCGGAAGGGTCTCCGCCCGTCTCACCGTGCGATGGCGCGAGGCCGTCGAGGCGGACGACCTGTGGCGCTTCGAATCCGCGGTCACCCTCGGCGGCGCGCATGCGGAGTCGTTCCTGTTCGCGGACGATGACGAGCGCGGCCCGCGGGTCACCGGTGTCGTGGGCTGGCACGCCCTGTCGATCGGCGACCCCGCGGTCGACCTCGCCTGGCTGACCATGGCCGCCGACGCCCGCTCCGATGTGCTGGACGCGTACGCGTCGGCCACGCTGCGCGCCCCCGACGCGGGTCTCGCCACGCGTGCGCGCCTGCTCGCCGAGCTCGAGCTGGCGCGCTGGCTGCTGCACGGCCACGACACGCACCGCTCCGACATCGTCGATGACGCCGCGCAGCTGCTGGACGCCCTCGCCGACGGCATCCACGACGACCTGGCCCCGCGTGCGGGAGCCGGTGCCGGCGTGGACGAGGCGATGTCCGCGCTGGACCGGGTGCCCGCGACCGGCGCGACCCGGATCGACACCTCGATGCAGACCGACACCTACGACGCGAGCGCGTTCGCCGGGATCTCGATGGACGACACCTCCGCCTTCGGGCCGCGGGGCGCCGCACACCCCGACGCCGAGCCCGATGAGGATGCGCCAGAACCGGACGAGCAGGATGCCGCGCCGCACGACGCCGCCCGGGAGGACCTGACGGCCACCGGTGCGATCGAGGACCTGGATCCGAACGCCACCGAGGATCTCGGCGACCTGCGCGAGTCCTTCTCCACCGGCAGCGGCCCGCTCGGCAGCGACCAGGACGAGGACGGAGAACGCCCGGCCCGGCCCGGCACGTTGCTGCCGAGCGAGGGCGGCATCGCGGGCTCGGACTCCGACGTCGCAGAGGCTCACCGCGCGGCGCGCGCCGCGTTCCAGCGCTGGACCAGCGCCTCCTCCGAATAGACGACGTCTCCCCGCAGCACGAGATCGTCGGCGACGTAGAACAGCGCCACGTCGATCTCGTCGAGGGGCACGCCGAACCGGCGGTGATACGCGAGCCGGTACAGCGCGAGCTGCAGCATGCGCTCCTCGCGCTCGGCCGCTGTCGCCGGGGGCCTTCCCGTTTTCCAGTCCACGATCTCGATCCGCCCGCCGCGATCCTCGCGCCGGTAGACCGCGTCCAGCTTGCAGATCACGATGCGCGCGGGCTCGCCCTCACCGACGGGCAGGGCGAAGTCGATCTCGGTCTCCACCGCGATCGGCCGGAGAGGCGCCCATTCGCTGCGCTCGAAGATCTCCCGCAGACGCGCGAGGTCTTCGGCATCCGCACGGGCGATCTCATCCCCTGCGCCGCCGACGGGACTCGCGTCTCCCCCGGACAGCGAGGAGAGATCGTCGTCCAGATCCCACAACGCGTCATCCAGTGAGGTCCCGACGCCGACGGATCCCGAGCGGTGCTCGACCCAGGCGTGGAACAGTGTGCCGAGCCTGGTCTGCCGGTACGGGCGCTCCGGCATGGGACGGGCGATCGTGCGGACCGTGCCGCCGTAGTCGGTGACGTAGTCCTTGAAGCGCGAGGCGGGCACGCGCGTGGGTGCATCCGCGACCGTGCCGCGCTGCCGCGCCGCCCGCTCGGCCAGTAGCCGCTCGAGCTCCTCGCTCGGTGCCGGCGCGGTCGGATCCGCGATCGCCCGACGCACTTCGTCCGCCGCGCCGGCGACCCGCGCCCTGCGCCCGCCGAGCGGATCCATCGGCCACACGCTGGTGCGTGCCGCGCCCTCGTAGGGGTTGTCCTCGGATTCCGGGGCGGGCAGCGGGTCGAGCCCCAGCTCCTCGATCGCCTCGAGCAGGTACGGGCTGGGCTTGCGCATGTTCTTCTGCCCGGACCAGTGCGAACCGGTCAGCAGCAGGTCGGTGCGCGCCCGGGTGACCGCGACATAGGCGAGCCGACGCTCCTCGGCGCGCTGGTAGTCGCGGTAGTCGTCCTTGAACCGGCGCAGCGCCCCGCCGTGCGGGTACGCCTTGGTGACGCCCGCGGCGAGCGAATCGAGGGCCGCCTTCTCCCGCTTGCGAGGATCGTCGCCGGCTGCGTCGGCAGCGGACTGCGGATCCCACGCGAACCGCGGGAGCGCGTCGCTGTCGCCGCGCAGGGCGAACGGCACCACGCCGAAGCCGAACCAGCCCTGCGCATCGGAGATCCGTCCCGGCAGCTCGTCCTCGACGAGCCGCACGACCGCGACCGCGTCCCACTCCAGGCCCTTGGAGCCGTGGATCGTGAGCAGCTGCACCACTCCGGGTTCCGGCGGCTCGGTGCGCGGCATGAGCTCGTCCGTCATCTCGGCCTTGTCCAGCCACGCGAGCAGGCTCGAGATCGTGCCGCGGTCGTCCGCGACGAGGAACGCGCGCACCTCGTCGCCGAACGCGCGCAGCTGGGTCGCGGCGACTCTGGCGGGCCCTCGCGTCTCGTTCACGGCGAGCTCGATGTCCAGGCGCAACTCGGACTCGATCGTACGGATGAGCTCCAGGATCGGCTGACCGGCCGCCCGCCGCAGCCGCTCCAGCATCTCCCCCGCCGCACGCAGCCTCGCGCGGCCAGTGGGACTGATCCGCTCCAGCAGTCGGTAATCGTCGCGGGCGGAGCGCACGAAGTCGACCGCATCGACGATCGAGACGGCCTCGTCCGCGCCGCGCGAGGAGCGCAGGCGCTGCTTGAGCTCATCGGTCAGGGGTGCGAGCGATCCGTCCCGGACGGCGAGCTCGCGCGCCAGGTCGTAGAGCGCGGCCATGTCGGCGACGCCGATCGCGAAACGCGGCCCGACGAGCAGCCTGATGAGCGCGGATCCCGCGGTCGGATCGTGGATCACCCGCAGCGCCGACACCACGTCGACGACCTCGGGCGTCGCCAGGAGTCCGCCGAGGCCGAGGATGCGGTGCGGGATCCCCTGCGCGGCGAGAGCGCCCGCGAACGTCTGCATGTGCCGCTTGGAGCGGAACAGGATCGCCCCGGTGTGTTGACGCGCATCCTGGAGGCGTCCCGCCTGCACCTCGTCGTGCGCGGCGCGGCGTTCCGCGAACCAGGTCGCGACCGCCGCGGCCTCGTCGTCCGCGGTCTCGCCGTACTGCACCTGCACGCGGCCCGCACCGGATCCGGGCCGCGGCTCGAGGGCCGGCACGTCGAGTCCGGGGCGCTGCAGCGGGAGCAGCAGGCGGTTGGCGACGTCGAGGATCCGCTCGTCGTTGCGCCAGCTCGTCATCAGGCTGTACGTCTCGGCGGTCCGCTCCTCGGCGAATGTGCGCCCGAAGGCGTACAGGTTGTCGGCGCTCGCGCCGCGCCACCCGTAGATCGACTGGTGCGGGTCGCCCACCGCCATCACGGCGCCGTCGCGGAACAGTGCGGCGAGGAAGCGCGTCTGGATCACGGAGGTGTCCTGGTACTCGTCCAGCAGCACGATCCGGTGCTGCGCGCGCAGCTCCGCCCGCACCTCGGCCGAGGCCTGCACGATGTCGAACGCGCCGCCGACCTGGTCGGCGAAGTCGAGCACGCCGCGACGCCCCTTCTCCGCGATGTACTCGCGGACCAGATCCGCGAGGATCGGCATCGTGCGGAGGTTGTCCACGGCCTTGGCCACGTCGGCGTTGCCGCGGTAGGGCTCGAAGTCGTCCGCCTGCCCGACCGCGATGCGGACCATCGCATCCAGGTCGACCCGGTGGTCGAGCACGTCGCCCGCGAGGCGCTGGACGGCATCGATCACGCCGTTCAGCGAGCGGTCCACCTCGTCGAGCCCGGGAAGGTCCGCGCGCAGCACGACGGCACGGGCGATGAGCCACGATGCCGACTGGCTGAGCATGGCGGAGTCGGGATCCCGGCCGATGTGGGCCGCGTGCTCGCGCACGATGCCGTCCGCGAAGGCGTTGTAGGTCGACACGCGCGGCCGGATGATGAGGTCCTCCGCAGCGCGGGGTGCGCTCGGATCCCACCCGGTGTCGAATCGCACGGCGAGTTCGTCCAGCACCTCGCGCTGCACGGCCGCGCGCTGCGCGGGAGCGGTCGCCGCCGTGACCCGGTCGAGCGCGCCGGTGCGCACGATCTCCGGAAGGTGAGGCAGCAGCCCGCGGCGCCCGTACTCGTCGATGCGATCGAGGCGCAGCGCGATCCGCTCGGCGAGCTCCCCCGCGGCCTTGCGCGTGAAGGTGAGGCCGAGGATCTCATCACGCTCGACGTGGCCGTTCGCGACGAGCCAGACCACGCGGCCCGACATGGTCTCGGTCTTGCCGCTGCCCGCGCCGGCCACGACGAGTGCCGGCGCAGGAGGCGCTTCGATCACGCGCTGCTGCGCCGCAGTCGGCGTGGGCAGCCCGAGGGCCGCCGAGATGTCGGTCGCGGCGATGCCGTGACCACCCTCCCAGGCAGCGGTCCCACGGTCGCGGACGGCCGGCGCGTCCCCGACGACCGGCCCCTCTGCGCCGCTCACGCGCTCACCGCCGGGATCGTGTGGATGCGGCACGGGCTGATCCGCACCTGGGTGTCGGCGCAATGCGCCTCGACCTGGGCTGTGAAGCTCGACGCCGCCATGCCGCGCCCTGCCTCGGCCACGCGCTCGAGGAACGCGGCTCGCGCCTCGTCGCCGAGGCGGTGCTGGTGCGCGACGCGGTAGGGGCTCTGGCCGATGGTCTGCGCGACCAGCACGAGGCGTGCTCCGGCGAGCGCGGCCGGATCCGCGTCCTCGACCTGTCCCTGTTCGACCGCGAGCTGGTACGCGGCCAGCTGGGCGTGCTCGGCCACGAGCGCCTCCGTCCCCGGCTCGTACTTGCCCGTCTTCAGGTCCACCACCACCACGCGTTCTCCCCCGGCGCCCTCCGCCATCGTGTTCCAGGTGCGCCCCCGGGCGGCCTCGTGCTCCCCGCCGCCCGCCGGATAGGCCTCGACGCGGTCGATGTAGCCGCTCACGACCGCCTGCTGAGCGGGCCTCTCCGCATCGACGGGGTGCGCGAGAGGCTCTGCCGCGAGGTCGACGGCGAACCGGAACCCGCCCTCCGAGGAGACCACCCGTCCGCCCTCGCGTCGCACCTCGGCCAGATAGTCGTGCAGACGCTGCAGGTAGAGGTCGGCCCTGCGGCGCTCCTTGGCGTCGATCCACGGCGTCTCGAAGTCAAGCTCGCCCCAGCGCTCCTCGAGGATGCGGCGCATGTCCTCCAGGTCGCCGTCCGGCACGTGCTCCATCGCCGCGTGCACGATGGTGCCGATCCCGGCCGACGGCGGCGCCACGGTATCGCCGCCGAGCGCCGACACGACCCAGTTCACCCCGCACTCCTCGAACGCCTCGAGCCGCGACGGCGAGACCGGCACGGATCCGGTGTCCAGGTCGCGCAACGGCCGCACATCGGACGGAGGGCGCACGCCGAACCACTCGTCCGGATCCGCCCCGGGGACGTCGGCCTCGGCGAGCAGGCGCAGCTGTCCCGCCGCCTCGGAGCGCGCGATCGGATCCGTCGAGGTCGTCAGCACCCTGCGGTGCTTCGCGACGAGTCCGCGCAGGGTCAGCGGGTGCGCATGCCGCTCCTGCGGAGGCAGCGGATCCGGCAGGAATCCGAAGAAGGCGCTCGGGCTCTGGTCGTCGTCGTCGACCGCCGTGACCAGCAGGCGGTGGCGCGCCCGGGAGAGCGCCCGCACGAACAGCCGCAGCTCGTCGTGCAGCGCCGCGCGACGCCGGTCGAGCGTCGAGTGCTCGTGCTCCGGCTCGCCAGAACGGGCCGCGGCCACCGCTTCGCCGAGCCGCCAGGTCTCCAGCAGCCCGCCGCGCAGCCGCACGTTCGGCCACACCCCGTCCTGCACGCCGGCGATCACCACGGCGTCGAACTCCGTGCCGAGCGCGGTCGCGGGCGTCATCAGGGTGACCGTGGCCGGACGCTCCGGGGCGGACAGGGAGTCTTCCGGCACCTCGCTGTCGAGAATGTCGTGGATGAACGCCTCCGGCCCCTTCTCCGGTGCGCGCTCGACCGAGCGCTTGGCCGCGTCGAACAGGGCGACCAGGGCATCGAGCGCTCGCGAGGTCTCGGCACCGGAGGGTGAGCTCGCCGCCTCCTGCCACGCGAGCGCGAGGCGCCGGCCGTCGGCGGCGCGCGAGGCGTCCCACACGCGCCAGAGCAGTTCGTGGATCGTCTCGCCGCGCAGCCGTGCTTCGCGCACCTCGTGCAGCATCGTGCCGAAACGGTCCGCGACGCGCGCCTCGGCCGTGTCCAGCCGGGCGAGCCCGGCGGGTTCCGCGATGCCGTCGCGCAGCAGCAGCCGTGCTGGGGCGGATCCGCCCGCCTCGAGCTCGAGGTGCCGCAGCCGCGCGCGCAGCCGCCGCAGCCCCACGCCGTCCAGCCCGCCGAACGGTGTGCGCAGCGCCTCCGCGAGCAGCTGCGGATCCCGTTCCGTCGGCTCCGCGAGCGCCAGCCGCACGATCCCCACGATGTCGCGCACGACCGTCTCGCTGCCGAGCGGGCGCTGCACGCCCGCCGCGCGGGTGGGCACCTCGCGGGCCGCGAGCTCCGCCTCGAGGGCTGCGACCTGGCGGGTGTCGTGCGCGATCACCGCCATGCGCTCCCAGCCGATGCCGTGGAGCAGGTGCCATTCCCGGAGCGTGCGCGCGATGAGATCGTGCTCCTCGTGCGGCGACGGCGCCACGAACGCCTGCACCGCGTCCCCCGGGGCATCGGCCGCCGCGGACCCCGGGGCGCGACGGTGCTCGATCCGCCCCGAGGCCCCGATCGTCTGGACGACGGTGCGGGTGAGCGCGGTGAGCGGCGGATCCTGCCGGTGCGCCTCGTCGAGCACGTGCACGTCGCCGAGCATGGCCACGAGGCTCGCGAACAGCTCGGGACCCGCACCGCGGAACGCCCCGGAGGAGATGTCCGGATCCCCGAAGGCGAGGACGGCGATCCCGCGGCTGCGGAGCGCGGCGACGAGGGCGACCCCGCCCGCGGTCAGCTCCTGCGCGTCGTCGATGAGCACGGCGCGCAGCCGGCCGAGAGCGCCCAGCATCTCCGCATCGGCGGTGCGCAGGATCGCGGCGGCCTCCGCGAGCAGATCGGCGGCGTCGCGGTGCGCGGCACGGGCGCGGTCGAGCACGCTGCGATAGGACAGGGCGAAGGATCCGACCGCGCGCCAGGCCGGGCGCTCCGACCGCTCCAGCTCGGCGGGGGTGACGCCCAGTTCGGTGCACTCGGCGAGGAACGCGCGCAGCTCGGAGCGGAACGCGCGCGATGAGCGCACCGCGGCGCCGAGGTTCTCGGGCCAGCGGCTGCGGATCCCCTCCTGCTCGTCCTCCGCCTCGCCGGCGAGCAGATCCGCGATGATGCGGTCCTGATCCGCTCCGGTCAGCAGTGCGGGCGGCTCCTGTCCCGCGTGCACCATCGTGCCGCGCACCAGCTGGAACGCGAACGAGCCCAGCGACCGGGCGAGCGGGCCGGGCGTCGCCACGCGGACGCGCACGCCGATCCGGTCGCGCAACGCGGTGGCGGCCTGCCGGTTCGGGGTCAGCGCGAGCACCTGCTCCGGAGCGAAGCCGCCCTCGAGGAGCGCCGCGACGCGCTCGACCAGCGCATGCGTCTTGCCCGTGCCAGGTGCGCCGATCACGGTGCCGACCGCGCCCGGAGGGGCGTCGATCACCGCGGCCTGCGCAGCGGTGGGGGCGGGCTGTGCGGGCATGCTCCCACGCTAGCCGCCGCGACCGACATCGCCGTGCGCAGACGCCTCCCGGCGGCCCGGCTCCGGCACCGCATCGCCCTGGGCGAACACCGACGCGCACGCGGTCCTCCCCCGCGAACCCCGCGATAGAGTGACGAGACCTCAACCTTTCAAGGAGCATTCCCGTGGAGATCCGCATCGGCATCATCAACACCGGCCGCGAGCTCAGCTTCGAGACCTCGGCCTCCGCGGACGAGGTGCGCGCGCAGATCGCCGGCGCCCTCGACCAGGGCGCGAGCCACGTGTCCCTGAGCGACACCAAGGGCAACTCCTACATCGTGCCGACCGCGAACCTCGGCTACGTGGAGCTCGGGACCGAGGAGTCCCGCCGCGTCGGCTTCGTGGCCTGACCCGAGGCCGGGAGCATGTACATCCTGCTCGCGCTGATCGCCGCCTGCGCACTCGGCGTCGTGGTGCACTACGCGATCCCGCACCGGGATCTCCGCGGAGTGGCCCTCGTCCCGGCGACCGCCACCGCCGTCGCGGCCGCCGCCTATGCGCTCGGCCAGTGGGCGGGACTCAAGGAGTCGAACGTGTGGCTGTGGCTGATCGCCCTCGGCGGTGCCGTCGTGGTCTCCGCAGCCGTCGGCGTGATCCTCACCCGGGTGCGCCACCACGGCGACGCCGTGCGCCGCGCCGAGCTCGGCGTCTGAGCACAGGGTGGTCGCCTCCTCCGGCGGTGATCGTGCGCGCACGCTGCGCGGAATCCGGATCTGCCTCGGCGTCCTGATCGCCGGGCTCGTGATCAGCGGCATCACCGCGTTCCCGCTGCGGGAGGAGCTCCACCTCGGCGCACGGCTTCTCGCCGGCACGCCGCTGCCGTCGGTCTTCCCCGATGCGGTCGGCTGGGTGGACCGCGTCGCAGGAGCGCTCGCGGACACGGGCGCCCGCTATCCGTTCCTCGCCTATGGCACGGACTGGCTGGCGTTCGCGCACCTCGTCATCGCCGTGGTGTTCCTCGGACCGCTGATCGACCCGGTGCGCAACATCTGGGTGATCCAATTCGGCGTGATCGCCTGCGCGGGAATCGTCCCGCTCGCCCTCATCGCGGGATCGATCCGCGGGATCCCCCTCGGCTGGCAGCTCATCGACATGTCGTTCGGGATCCTCGGCGTGATCCCCGTGGCGATCGCCTGGCGGCTGACCCGCCGCCTCGAGCGGATGCCTCTCGAGGCCGGCTGAGACGTCGCCAGGACGCGAGACCTCGCGGATCGAGGCTCGGGTCAGGCCAGCGAGAGGAACAGCTTCTCCAGCTCCTCCGGGTTCGGTGCGCCGTCGGCGCTGGGATCCGCCAGGCACTCCCGCAGCGCGGTCGAGATCACCAGGAAGCCGGCGCGGTCCAGCGCCTTCGTGACCGCCGAGAGCTGCTGCACGACGGTCCGGCAGTCCTCGCCGGACTCGACGGCGCCGATCACAGCCGCCAGCTGCCCGTGCGCGCGGCGCAGACGGTTCGCGATCTTCTTCGTCGCTTCCGGGTCGTGCGCTGCGGCGCGCGGCGCGTCCTCGGCGATCCCCGGGGTGATCTGGGTGCTGCTCATGCCGCAATTATACCCCGGGGAGTATGTTACGGTGATACTCCCCGGGGTATCCAAGACCGCCCGGGACGAGGAGTCGAGATGTGCCGTGCAGTGAACTGCAAGACGTGCGAGAAGACCACCTGGGCAGGATGCGGCCAGCATGTGTCCGAGGTGAGGCGCACGGTGCCCGCGGCGCAGTGGTGCGACGGCCGGCACACGCAGACCGAGGCCGACGCCGCGGCCCCCGCCAAGGCCGGGCTGCTCTCCCGGATCTTCGGGCGATGAGCATCGCCCTGGCAGACCGTCCGCGGCGGATCGTGATCGTCGGCGGCGTCGCCGCAGGGATGAGCGCGGCGGCGCGTGCCCGCCGCCTGGACGAGCGTGCAGAGATCGTCGTGCTCGAGCGCGGCGCGCACGTCTCCTTCGCCAACTGCGGCCTGCCGTACTACGTGGGCGGCGAGATCGAGGACAGGAACAGCCTGCTGGTGCAGACGCCGGCGACGCTGCGCGCCGCGCTCGATCTCGATGTACGCGTCCACCACGACGTGACCTCGTTCGACGCCGCCGCGAGGAGCGTGACCGTCCGCGGTCCCGAGGGCGAGGAGCAGCTGGCCTACGACGCGCTCATCCTGGCTCCGGGCGCCGTCGCGGTGCGTCCCCCGCTGCCCGGACTCGACTCACCGCGCGTGAGCACCCTGCGGACCGTCGAAGACGCGGTGCGGCTGCGCGAGCGCATCGAGGCGGGCGCCGAGGCGTCCGCGCGGCGCGCCGTCGTGCTCGGCGCCGGGTTCATCGGCGTGGAGGCGGCCGAGGCTCTGCGACGCCAGGGGCTGGAGGTCGAGCTCGTCGAGCTCGCGCCCCACGTGCTGCCACCGCTCGAGACCGAGATCGCGACACCGGTCGCCGCCGAGCTGCACCGTCTGGGCATCCGGGTGCGCACGGGCATCGCCGCCGAATCGGTCGAGCACCACGAGGACCACGACACCGTCGTGCTCGCGGACGGGACCCGCCTCGAGACCGACATCGTCCTGCTCTCCGTCGGCGTGCGCCCTGACACCGCCGCGTTCGAGGCCGCGGGCGTCGCCTGCGAACGCGGGGCCATCCTCGTCGACGAGCACGGCCGCACGAACCTGCCGGACGTCTACGCCGCGGGCGACGCGGTCCTCTCCGTCGATGCCGTCACCGGTCTGCGTCGGCCGGTCGCCCTGGCCGGTCCCGCGAACCGCGCGGGACGCGGCATCGCGGACCACATCCTCCGCCCGGACTCGGCGCGGCCGCTGCCCGCGCCCGTGGGCACCGCGATCGTCCGCGTCGGCGATCTCACGGCCGCACTCACCGGGGCGAACAGCACCGCGCTGAGCACCGCCGGCATCGAGACCGACACTCTGCATCTGCACCCCACGCAGCATGCCGGATACTTCCCCGGCGCCGCCCAGATGGCGCTCGTGGTGCACATCCGCCGCGGGGACGGACTCCTGCTCGGTGCGCAGGCCGTCGGCCGCGAGGGGGTCGACAAGCGGATCGACGTGCTGGCCACGGCGATCAGGGCGAGGCTCACGGCGGCCGACCTCATCGATCTCGATCTCGCCTACTCCCCCGTGTACGGCAGCGCGAAGGATCCCGTGAACCTCGCGGGAATGGTCGGGGCCAACGTGCTCGACGGCACACTCGCGCTCTGGTACGCGCAGGACTGGGACCGTCTCCGTGCGGAGGCCCTCATCCTCGACGTGCGCAGTGCGGCGGAGTACGCCGCGGGGCATCTCCCCGGCACGCTGCACATCCCGCACACCGAGCTCCGCGACCGTCTCGGCGAGGTGCGCGACGCCGCAGCGGGCCGCCCCGTCCGCGCCCTGTGCGGATCCGGCGTGCGCTCGCACATCGCGCACCGCCTGCTCGCGCAGTCCGGCTTCGACTCGGCATCGCTCTCCGGCGGGATGCTCACCGCCCGCGCGGTGCTCGGCGACGACGTCCTCGTGCCCTGAGCGCCACGGCCGGGCATCGCAGGCCCGTCGCTAGGACGCGAGGCCCATCGCATCCATGCGTCGGGCGTGCGCGCCCATCAGCTCGGTGAACACGGGCTCGAGGCGGTCGTTCTCGGCGCCGGGGAGGTGCGGGCGCAGGGCGGCGCGTGCCACCAGGATCGTGTCGCCGACCAGCCGGCGTCCCCACATCGACAGCAGCGAGCGCCACTGCTCGTCGCTCGCGATCGTGGCCTGCACGATCCCGATGATCTCGTGCCGGTCGTCCGCCTCGGAGAGGATCCTGGCGACCTCCGCCCCGGTCTCGCCGTAGCTGGATGCGAGCGCGATGTAGAAGTCGTCGAGCATGCCGGCGGTGAGGTACACGGCGAGCATGGTCTCCGCGATGCGCGGTCCGAGGGTCTTGCGCCGGAACGCGTCCAGCTGCTCCCGGAACGGGAGCATGACCTCGGTCGGCCGGTCGCCGTGCGCGGCGATGATCGCGACGATCGCGTGATGCTTGACGAGGGCCGCACCGGCGGCGCGGGACAGGATCTCCTTCTCGGCAAGATCGTCCGTCGCACGGATGAGGCGGGTGAGCGTCTCGAAGTAGCCCAGCTGCAGATAAGCGGCCTGGCCGAGGAACGTGTTCAGCTCGGGCGCCAGCTCGGCGAAATCGACGCGGGTCGCGTCGCCCAGGTCGCCTCGGGAGCGGAGCACCAGGGTGCGTCGCGGCGCCTTGTCGCGCTGCCAGAACCACCTCACCACGCGCCCAGCCTAGTGGAGCGGATCCGCCGGATCGGAGGCGGCGCGCACCCTGAGCGATCCGATCCCGGCGAGAAGAGCCCGCTCCGGTAGGCTGGATCCCGCTCCGGCGACGGATCGGAGCCCCGCGCCTGTGCATACGGATTCGGCGTGGACCCCATCAACGAGGCGGCGCCGCGATCGCAAGGCCCGCCGGACAGGCAATCAAAGACTGTGACTTCTTTCGCCGATCTCGGCATCGACCAGGACATCGTGGACGCCCTCGCGGCGAAGGGCATCGTCGACGCCTTCCCGATCCAGGAGCAGACCATCCCCCTGGGGCTGCCCGGCCAGGACATCATCGGACAGGCCAAGACCGGCACGGGAAAGACCTTCGGCTTCGGCATCCCCGTGGTGCAGCGCCTGGGCCTCGACCCCGAGCCCGGCGTCAAGGCCCTCATCGTCGTCCCCACCCGCGAGCTCGCGGTGCAGGTGTACGAGGACATGGATCTGCTGACCGGCAACCGCTCGACCAGCGTGGTCGCGATCTACGGCGGCAAGGCGTACGAGGGCCAGATCGATCAGCTCAAGGCCGGCGCGCAGATCGTCGTCGGCACCCCCGGCCGTCTCATCGACCTCGCCAACCAGCGTCTGCTCGACCTCTCGCACGCGACCGAGGTCGTGCTCGACGAGGCCGACAAGATGCTCGACCTCGGCTTCCTCGCCGACATCGAGAAGATCTTCTCCAAGGTCCCCGCGGTGCGGCACACGCAGCTGTTCTCCGCGACCATGCCGGGACCGATCGTGGCGCTCGCGCGCCGGTTCATGACGAACCCGATCCACATCCGCGCGAACGACCCCGACGAGGGCCTCACCCAGGCGAACATCAAGCACCTCGTCTACCGGGCGCACTCGCTCGACAAGGACGAGGTCATCGCCCGCATCCTCCAGGCCGAGGGCCGCGGCAAGACCGTGATCTTCACGCGCACCAAGCGCGCGGCGCAGCGTCTCGTCGACGAGCTCAACGACCGCGGCTTCAACGTCGGCGGCGTGCACGGCGACATGGGCCAGGATCAGCGCGAGCGCTCGATGGCCGCGTTCAAGGCGGGCAAGAAGGACGTGCTCGTCGCGACCGACGTCGCCGCCCGCGGCATCGACGTGGACGACGTCACGCACGTGATCAACCACACGATCCCGGACGAGGACAAGACGTACCTGCATCGCGCGGGCCGCACCGGCCGCGCGGGCAAGACCGGCATCGCCGTCACGTTCGTGGACTGGGAGGACCTGCACAAGTGGGCCCTCATCAACCGCGCGCTCGAGTTCGGCCAGCCCGAGCCCATCGAGACCTACTCGTCGAGCCCGCACCTCTACGAGGACCTGAACATCCCGGCCGGCACCAAGGGCCGTCTGGTCACCGCACCGGTGTCCGAGAAGCCCGCGCGCAAGCAGCGCGAGCCGCAGCGCGCCTCCGACGCGGCCGCCGAGGGCACGAGCGACGGCACCACGCGCCGCCGCCGTCGCCGCCGCAACGCGGAGGGCGAGGTCGGATCGACCTTCGCCGAGGGTGCCGAGGCTCCCGCCGCCAAGGCCTCGGGATCCGGTGACGCCGATCGCGCCGCCGAAGGATCCGGAACGCACGACGGCCAGGGCGCGGAGCACCACGACGGCAAGCCGGCCGCACAGCGCCGTCGCCGCCGTCGTCGCCGCCCCTCCGGCGGTGCCGCCGCGGGCAGCGCCCCCCAGCCCGGCGCCTGACCCCGCCAGCGCTCGTCCCTGCCCCGCGTCAGGCTCCTCTCTGACCGCGAGACTCCATCTGGGCGACGAGACTGCACTCCAAAAGTGCAGTCTCGTCGCCCATTTGCAGTCTCGCGGACAGTTGCCGTTGCCGGGCGCGGATAGCTACCGTTGCCGGGCGCGGACAGCTACCGGGAGCGGACCGGGTAGACCGGGGACGAGCCGAAGCCGCTGTCGATGATGCGCTGCAGCATCGCCGGATCCGTGGTGTTCTCGCCAGGGACGTTCGGCTTGCCGGCACCGTGGTAGTCGCTGGATCCGGTCACGATGAGGTCGTTCTCGGCGGCGATGCCGCGCAGCCAGGCGCGACCCTCGGCCGTGTTCTCACGATGCTCGATCTCGAGCCCGGCCAGGCCGGCGTCGATCAGGCGCCGCAGCGTCGCATCGGTCATGCGCTCGCGCCCCGCGGGGTGGGCGATCACCGGCACTCCCCCCGCCCCGACGACGAGTTCGATCGCGGTGAGCGGATCCGGCGCGTAGTGCGCCTCGTAATATCCCTGACGCGGGTGCAGGATCCCGTCGAACGCCTCTCCGCGGTCGCGCACGATCCCGCGTGCGACGAGCGCGTCCGCGATGTGCGGCCGCCCCACCGTCGCCCCCGGATCCGTCTGTTCCAGCACGTCCTCCCAGCGCAGCGGATAGTCGCGCGCGATGCCGCGCACGATGCGCTCGGCCCTGCCGATGCGGTCCTCGCGGATCCGGGCGGTCTCGGCGGCCAGATCCGGATCCTCCGGGTCGAACAGGTAGGCCAGCACGTGCACGCTCCGCCAGCCGTCCTTGGCGGACAGCTCCATGCCGGGGATGAACGTCATGCCGTGCGCGGTCGCGGCCGCCGCCGCATCGACCCATCCGACCGTCGTGTCGTGGTCGGTGAGTGCGATCGTGCGCAGCCCCTCCTGCGCGGCGCGGTCGACGAGCGTCCCCGGATCCTCCGTGCCGTCGGAGCGGTTCGAGTGCAGATGCAGATCGATCGGCCCGTCGAAGAGGGCGGGGCGAGACGTCGGATCGGCATCGGTCATCCTCCGAGCGTAGCGATCCCCGCGCCCGTGGACCGCCCCGCCCCGCCCCGCGCCGCGCCACGCCGGGCCGCCGCAGAGAGCCTCCGCACCGCCGGGCGCCCCTCTGCGGATCCAGGGCCGCACACCAGAACCCTCACAGATCCGCTCGCCTAGGCTCGGAGGCGATGTTTCGACTGATCGGGATCCTCCTCACCGTCCTCTTCGCGATCGCCACGGCGGTCGTGACCTGGCCGCAGTTCTTCCACCTCGAGCAGACGTTCCCGATCACGCAGATCGTGGCCTCGCGCGCGGTGCTCGTGCTCGTGTTCGGCGCGATCCTGGTGCTGGCGCTGCTGCTCCTCATCGCCCGTCCGCTGCGCGGCTTCGCGGCGTCGATCGCGCTCGTGGCGCTGCTCGGCGGCGGCGCCTCGGCGGCCATCCTGGCCCTGCGCGGCGTCGACACCGCCGACGCGCTGCCGGAGAAGACCGCGACGAGCGTGCGCGTGCTCGCCTGGAACACCGCGGGAGAGGCAGTGTCGGCGAGCGAGATCGCGAACACGATCGTCGCCCAGAAGGCCGACATCGTGGCACTGCCGGAGACCACCGAGGCCGTGGGCGAGGAGATCGCGCTCACGCTGCGCGAGGCAGGGCACCCGATGTGGGTGCATCACGTGCAATACCGCCCCGAGGTCACCCAGGGACCGGACTCGTGGCAGACCACGGTGCTCATCTCGCCCGCGCTCGGCGACTACTCGGTGATCCCGTCCTCCGCCGACGGGACCAGCAACACGTCCTCGGTGCCGAGCGCCGTCGTGATGCCGGTCGACGGCCACGGGCCGACGGTCGTCGCGGTGCACACGGTCGCCCCGCGCCAGGACGAGATGGCGGACTGGACGCGGGATCTGCGCTGGGTCGCCGACCAATGCCCCGCCGGGAAGAACGTCATCCTCGCCGGCGACTTCAACGCCACCCTCGACCACATGGGCGGGCTCGGCACGGCCGGCGGGGACCTCGGCGCCTGCCGCGACGCGGCATCACGCTCCGGCTCCGGCGGCGTCGGCACCTGGCCGACGTCGGTGCCGGTGCTCCTCGGCGCCCCGATCGACCACGTCATGGCCACGGATCACTGGCGCGCGACCGGATCCGCGGTCCTCCCCGCCGGC
Organism: Microbacterium sp. NPDC089698; assembly: GCF_044749045.1. Classification (NCBI taxonomy): domain Bacteria; kingdom Bacillati; phylum Actinomycetota; class Actinomycetes; order Micrococcales; family Microbacteriaceae; genus Microbacterium; species Microbacterium sp. NPDC089698. The sequence goes on along the minus strand of NZ_JBIVHE010000007.1, from coordinate 193,686 downwards.
TCCGGCGGCAGCGACCACCGCGCCCTCATCACCCAGCTCGAGCGCGTGACGCCGTAGCGCCCGCACGGAGCACGCGCGGATCCGGGCCGCTCAGCGGCACGCGCAGAACCGGGCCGCTCAGCGGCGAGCGCGGATCCGGGCCCCGGTCAGCGCCGAGCGCGCGCCCGGACCACGAGTGCCGCGATCCCGCGCCAGCCCAGGAGGAACACGAACAGCGTCACGGTGGCGACGATGATGAACGCCACCGCGGTCGTGCCGCCGCTGACGACCCGCAGGATCATCCCGAGCACCACCGTGATGACGACGAGCGGCGCTCCGGTGCGCAGCGGCGCGGCGGGCGCCTTCCAGGCCCGCAGCACGAGCCAGCCGACCGCGAGCCCCGTGAGGAACGGCCAGGCCGTCTCCAGCACGCCCAGCGCGTCGACGCTGTGCTCGTGGCTCGCACGTCCGATCGCGGCGAACACGATCACGAGCACGGCGTCGATCCCCACCGCCCATGGCCAGGACAGGGCGGATCGGCGGGCGGAGGCGGCTTCGGTCATGCCTCCACGCTAGCCCGGCGGGCTATGCGCCGAGGCGCGGGAGGATCCGGATCCGCACCGCTTCTACCCTGATACCCGGCTATCAGCAAGCATTGAAATGGCTGGGAGAGGCGGCTAGAAACGATGCAGGGCCATCCGCCCGCGCCGACCTGGTCGGCACCCACCCCCACGAGAGGACCCTCACCGATGAGGATGCCAAACCCCCACCGCTCGTTCCGCACCATCGCCTGCACCGTCGCGGCGCTGGGACTGGTCCTGGCGGGCTCCGTCAGCGCCACCGCGGCGACGAACGAGCCGTCGACGCCCGTGCCGATCACCCCGCCGGACGGCACCGTCATGAGCTACGTCGTCAACATCGGCCAGGCGAACCCCGGCCAGACCCGCAAGGCCGAGAAGGCCATCGCCGAGGCCGGTGGCGTCGTCGTGCAGAGCTGGCCCGAGATCGGCGTCGTGATCGCGCAGTCCGACCGCGCCGCGTTCCGCGACACCGTGAAGGTCAAGGGCAAGAACGTCGTCGCGTCGGTCGGTGCGACCCGCACCGTCGAGGTCAAGGACAAGGTCACCGGCCCGCAGGCGCCGTGGGGTCCCGGCTCCTCGGGCTGGAAGCAGGGCAAGAACAAGCCCGTCAACGGCGACGAGCCCACCGAGCCGGTGCCCGCGACCGGTTCGGACTCCCTCGAGGGACAGCAGTGGGACATGACGATGATCCAGGCGGATCAGGCGCATCAGGTCACCGATGGCAGCCGCAACGTCCTCGTGGGCGTGCTGGACTCGGGCATCGACCCGACGCATCCCGACCTGCAGGCCAACATCGACGTCGCGGACTCCGTCAACTGCACCACCGGCGGACGCCCCGACCAGACCGCGGGCGGCTGGTACCCGACCACCTCCGACCACGGCACGCACGTCGCCGGCACGATCGCGGCGGCGCGCAACGGCGTGGGCATCGTCGGCGTCGCGCCGAACGTGCGCCTGGCGTCGGTCAAGGTCGTCAACGACGACGGGTTCATCTACCCCGAGTACGCGGTCTGCGGCTTCATGTGGGCCGCGCAGCGCGGGATGGACGTGACCAACAACAGCTACTACGTCGACCCGTTCGAGTTCTGGTGCGACGACCAGCCCGACCAGGCGGCGGTCCGCGAGGCCGTGGCCCGCGCGGTGAACTGGTCCAACTCCCGGGGCGTCGTGAGCGCCGCCGCGGCCGGCAACTCCGGTCTCGACCTGACGGTGAACACGCGGGACGAGGGCAGCCCGGACGACGCCGCCCAGCCGACCCCGCGCACGATCAACCAGGGCTGCAAGGACATCCCCGCGCAGATCCCCGGCGTCGTGACCGTCTCCTCGCTCACCCAGACCGGCCAGCTGTCGTACTTCTCCAACCGCGGTCTCGGCGAGATCGACGTGGCGGCGCCCGGATCCCGGATCCTCTCCACGATCCCGGGTGGCAAGTACGGGCTCAAGAGCGGCACCTCGATGGCGTCCCCGCACGTCGCCGGCGTGCTCGCGCTGATGAAGTCCGCGCACCCCGAGCTGACCCCTGCGCAGATGGTGCAGAAGCTCGAGGACGATGCGACGCCGACCGCGTGCTCGGCTCCGCAGTACGACGAGGGCGCCGCGTGCGTGGGCACCCCCGAGCTGAACAGCTACTACGGCCACGGCATCGTGAACGCGCTCAAGGCCGTGCAGTGATCTGACCCGGTTCGGCAGGAGGGGCCCGGATCGCCGACACCGGCGGTCCGGGCCCCTCCGTCGCCTCCCGCCGGGATCCTTCTCCCACCCGCCGGTGAGAGGATGGATCCATGACCTCCGAGCACGACACGATCGAGCAGCAGGGCGATGCCGCCGCCGCGACCACCTCGACGAACACCAACCGCCGCCAGCCCTTCCCCCAGGGCTTCCTCGACACCATCTCCACGGGCTGGGCCGAGCGCCCCGAGTCCCTGCCCGCCCCGCGCGCGCAGGCGCCGTACGCCGAGGCCCGGCGGGCGGCGGTCTCCGCTGCCTTCCCCGGAAAGCGCCTCGTGATCCCCGCCGGATCCCTCAAGCAGCGCAGCAACGACACCGACTACCCGTTCCGCGCACACTCGGCGTTCGCGCACCTCACCGGGTGGGCCGCCGACTCCGAGCCCGACTCCCTGCTCGTCTTCGAGCCCACCGCGGACGGCCACGACGTGACCCTGTACTTCCGCGAGCGCGCCGACCGCACCACGAGCGAGTTCTACTCCGACGCCACGATCGGCGAGTTCTGGATCGGTCCGCGTCCCGCGCTCGCGGGCGTCGCCGCCGACCTGGGCGTGGCCACCGCGCACCTGGACGACTTCGCCGCGGGCGAGCACGACCTCGTGGTCGACGAGGACGGCGAGCTCACCCAGTTCGTGTCCGAGCTGCGCCTCGTCAAGGACGCCTACGAGGTGGCCGAGATGCGCCGCGCCGTCGAGATCACCGCGAACGGCTTCGACGACATCATCCGCGACCTCCCCCGCGCGATCGCGCACCCGCGCGGCGAGCGCATCGTCGAGGGCGTCTTCCACCAGCGCGCCCGCAGCGACGGCAGCTGGGAGGGCTACGACACGATCGCCGCATCCGGTCCGCACGCCTGCTACCTGCACTGGACCCGCAACGACGGCGCCGTACTGCCGGGCGACCTGATCCTCGTCGACGCCGGAGCCGAGGCGGACAGCCTCTACACCGCCGACATCACCCGCACCCTGCCGGTGAACGGCACGTTCAGCGACGTGCAGCGCCGCATCTACGACACCGTGGTCGAGGCCGCGGACGCCGCCTTCGCCGCCGCGAAGGTGGGCGTGCTGTTCCGCGAGGTGCACGCCGCCGCAATGGACGTGATCGCGCGCCGTACCGCCGAGTGGGGCCTGCTGCCCGTCACCGCGGAGGAGGCGCTCGACGCCGACAAGGGCGGTCAGCATCGGCGGTACATGGTGCACGGCACGAGCCACCACCTCGGCATCGACGTGCACGACTGCGCCCAGGCCCGTCGCGAGATGTACTACGACGGCCGGATCGAGCCCGGCATGGTGTTCACGATCGAGCCGGGCCTGTACTTCCAGATCGACGACCTGACGGTGCCCGAGGAGTACCGCGGCATCGGCGTGCGCATCGAGGACGACATCCTCATCACCGCCGACGGTCCCGTGAACCTCTCCTCCGCGATCCCCCGCACCTCCGCCGAGGTCGAGGCCTGGATCGCGCGCGTGCAGGGATCCGCGTCCTGACCGAGCCGCGCTGACGCCGGCCCATCTCCGTCGAGGCCCCCTCTGAGTGTCGAAGCCCCCTCGCAGTTTCGTAACTGCGAGGGGGCTTCGGTGCTGCGAGGGGGCGTCGGCGAAAGTGGGAGTGCGCGCTCAGCGGGCGGCGCTCAGCGGGCGGCGTGCTCGCGGAGCGCGGCGGCCATCTGGCGCACGGCCTGCTCGATCACGGGACGGGGCGTCGCGAGGATGAACCGCAGGTAGCCCTCCCCCGCGACGCCGCAGGCGACGCCGTCCGTCATCGCGACCCCCGCGTGCTCGCGGAAGAACGCGGCGGGCGAGCCGTCGATGCCGAGCCCTCGCGCGTCCAGCCATGCGATGTAGGTGCCCTCCGGAGCGCGGTAGCCCATGCCCGGGATGTGCTCCGCGAGGAGCTCCCCCAGGATCCGGCGATTGCCGTCGAGGTAGTCGAGCGTGCCGTCCAGCCACTCCCGGCTGTCGTCGAAGGCCGCCGTGGTCGCGATGACGCCGAGGTTCGCGGTGCCGTGCTCGGCCCAGGCGACCTCCGGCCGCGCCCAGGTCTCGGCATCGGCGTCGTTCGTCAAGATCACCTGCGCCGCCTTCAGGCCCGGCAGGTTGAACGCCTTCGAGGCGCTCGCGGCGGTGATCGTGTGTCCTGCGGTCACCGCGCTGATGCTCGCATAGGGCACGTGACGGTGCGGGGCGAAGACGAGTGGCGCGTGGATCTCGTCCGAGAACACGCGGGCGCCGTGCCGTGCGACGACCTCGGCGACCGCCTCGAGCTCCGCCCGCTCGAACACGCGCCCCAGCGGGTTGTACGGGTTGCACAGGATCAGCAGGCCGCCGCCGTCCGCGAACGCCCGGTCGATGCCGTCCAGGTCGTAGACGTGGCGCCCGTCCTCGACGAGCATCGGCACCTCGATGATCTCGCGATCGTGCATCGCCGGGATCGTCAGGAACGGCATGTAGGCGGGCGTCGGCAGCACGATCTTCGATCCGGGTGCGGTGAAGAAGTCGATCGTCGCGCGCAGCGCGGTGAGCACGTCGGGCACGGGGCGGATCCGCTCCGCCGGCACCTCCCAGCCGTAGCGGTCCTGCTGCCACCGCGCGGTCGCCTCGGTCATGCGCGTCCGCACCGCTGCCGGCAGATATCCGGTCAGACCGTCGTCGATCGCGTTCTTCATGGCGGCGGCGATCGCCGGGGCGGGCGGGAAGTCCATCTCGGCGACGAACGCGCCGATCGCCTCGGGGAACACCGACCACTTCAGACTGCCGATCTCGCGCAGCCTGTCGATCCCGATCGCGTCCAGCTCCTCCGCCGTGCTCATGCTTCTCCCTCTGCGTCCTTCCCCGGTGCGCCCGGTGCGGACGCATCGATCACGAATCCCGATCGGGCGAACTCCGCGACGAGCGGAGCGAGATCCGCCCCGATCGCGTCGGCCGGGCGCTTGCGGCCCTTCACCTCGAACGAGTGCCCGCCGCCGTCGATCCAGACGATCGCCGCGTCCTGACAGGATGCGACGGCGTCCTCGAGCTGCGACACCGGCTGCACGAACGGATCGTTCGTGCCCTCCACGAAGAGCTGAGGCTGCGTCACGGCCGGCAGGTGCTCGATCCGGGGCTTCTCCGGCTTGCCGGGCTGATGCAGGGGGTAGCCCAGGTAGACGAGCGCGTCGGCGTCGAGGCCGGCCTCCTCGGCCGCGGCCATCGACGCCATCCGTCCGCCATAGGACTTGCCGCACGCGACGACGGATCCGGATCCGCGCTCCCGCGCCGCCGCGATCACGGCGCGCCAGGCGAGGATCGCGTGCGCGGCGGGGCCCGGCATGCGCCGCCCCGCCTCGAGGTACGGGAAGGTGAAACGCAGCGTGTGCAGACCCGCGGCCTGCAGCGCGGCGGAGAAGCCGAGGAGGAACGGATGGTCCATGCCGGCGCCCGCGCCGTGCGCGATCGCCACGACCGGAGCAGCGTCCCCGCCGCTGTCGTCGCTCGCGCGGCCGAACGCCGCCGAGACCTCGACCGTCCCGGCCGGGAGCGGAACCGGGATGCGGAAGCGCTCCTCGGGGAGCGCGGTCATCGCGCGGCGCCGTCGCCCGCCGGGTTCTCCCCCTCGGCCGGGTTCGCTCCCTCTGCAGGCTCGCCCGCTGCGGGCTCCCCCGAGGCGGGCGCGCCTTCGACCGACGCGCCTTCGACCGGCGGGGCGGAGGCGACCGGCGGGGCCGGCGGCATCGGCGGACGCTGCGGCGCGATGCGCTCTCCGTAGCGCGGCGGCTCCTCGATCCGCTCGCCGTACTGCGGGGGTGCGGCCGCGGGGCCGGCCGCGGAACCGACGGCAGGGCCGGTGGCAGCGCCGGCGGCGGGACCGGGCTGCGGGATGGGCGTCACGGCGCGGCCGAGCACCTGACGCGCCTTGCCGACGGAGTCCGGCAGCACCGTGACCTCGTAGTGATCCGCCTTGAGCTGCATGACGCTCGCGTAGTCGCGACGACGGCGCACGATCGAGTACGTGATGAGGCTCAGGATCATGCCGATCGCGACGCCGACGAAGAGGATCCCGATGAAGGCCTGCATCGGCACGGAGGGGTTGCCCAGCACGAAGATCGCCGAGAGGAAGAGTCCGATGAGCACGCCGTTGACCGCGCCGGAGCGCGCGGCGTTGGCGTAGCCGAGGCGGCCGGTGACCCGCTCGACGGTCTGCACCCCGACCCCGACGATCGCGATCGCCCTGGCCGGGATCTCCCCCGCGATCAGCTGCGAGACGAGCTTCTGCGCGGCCTCGTACTCGGTCACAGTGGCGACCGTCTCGCCGATCTCGCCCGCGGGTCCTGACGTGTTGAGCATGCTCATCGGTCCATTGTTCCACGCGGCCGCGTCATGGCCGCCGGATGCCGTCACCCGCCCCGGATCCCAGGGTTTCGGACAGTACGCTGGAACCATGAGCACACAGCGGGTTTTCGTCGCGCGCCTGGCCGGGTGCGCCGTGTTCGACCCCGCCGGCGACCGGATCGGGAAAGTCCGAGATGTCGTCGTCGTGTACCGAAGTAGCGCGGCCCCGCGTGTGATCGGCCTGGTGTGCGAGATCCCCGGCCGCCGGCAGGTGTTCCTCTCGATCGGACGGGTCGGATCGATCAGCACCGGACAGGTCATCACGTCCGGTCTGATGAACGTGCGCCGGTTCAAGCCGCGCAATGGCGAGGTCCGCATCATGGCCGAACTCGTCGGCCGCCGGGTCGACTTCTCCGACGCCTCCGGCACCGCGGTGATCGAGGACGTCGCGATCGAGCCGAACCGGCTCGGCGAATGGTCCGTGAGCCAGCTCTTCCTGCGCAAGCCCAAGACCAGCGCCTCTCCGTTCGCGAAGGGGCCCACCACGTTCGCGACCTGGAACCAGGTGCACGAGCACAACCGTCCCGGCGAGGCGCAGTCGGCGGAGCAGCTCGTCGCCACCTATTCCGAGATGCACCCCGCCGACCTCGCGAACACCCTGCTGGACCTGCCGCAGCAGCGCCGGATCGAGGTCGCGGAGGAGCTGCCGGACGAGCGGCTCGCCGACGCCCTCGAGGAGATGCCCGAGGACGACCAGATGGACATCCTGGATCGCCTCGGCGATGAGCGCGCCGCGGACATCCTGGACCAGATGGAACCGGACGACGCGGCGGATCTGCTCGCGCAGCTTCCGCAAGGCCGTCTGGAGCACCTCCTCGAGCTCATGGAGCCCGAGGAGGCCGAGGACGTGCGCATGCTGCTCCGCTACAGCCCCGACACGGCGGGCGGTCTGATGACCCCGGAGCCGATCATCCTCTCCGCCGACGCCACGGTCGCCGAGGCGCTGGCCCTGATCCGCCGGCACGAGCTGCACCCCGCCCTGGCCGCCGCCGTGTTCATCACGCTGCCGCCGTTCGAGACCCCCACCGGGCGCCTGCTGGGCGTCGTGCACTTCCAGCGCATGCTGCGCTACCCCCCGCACGAACGGCTGGGCGCGATCGTCGACGACACCCTGGAACCCGTGCCCGCGACCGCGTCCGCGGCCGAGGTGGCGCGCATGCTCGCCAGCTACGACCTCGTCTCGCTCCCCGTCGTGGACCAGGCACACCGCCTGGTCGGCGCGATCAGCGTCGACGACGTGCTGGACTACCTGCTCCCCGACGACTGGCGCTCGCACGACGCCGATGACCACAGCGGATCCGCGCGGTCCGTCCCGACGCCGGGAGCGGCGGGATGATGGCGAAGTCGGACCGTCGCGGACTGGACCTTCCCCGCGGCCGCTCCGGCATGCTGGGTCGCGGCTCCTCCTCGACGCCGTCGAGCGACACCTTCGGGCGGTTCTCCGAGGCGTTCGCCCGCGCCATGGGCACCTCCGGCTTCCTCATCGGGATGTCGGTGTTCGTCGCGGTCTGGCTGTGGTGGAACATCGCGATGCCGAAGGAGTGGCAGTTCGACCCTGCCGCGACGAACTTCACCCTGCTCACGCTGATCCTCTCGCTGCAGGCCTCGTACGCCGCCCCCCTGATCCTGCTCGCGCAGAACCGGCAGGACGACCGTGACCGCGTGCAGATCGAGCAGGACCGTCAGCGCGCCGAACGCAATCTCGCCGACACCGAGTACCTGGCCCGGGAGATCGTCGCGCTGCGCATGGCCCTCGAGGAGCGCTCCGCCCAGGGCGTCACCCGCGAGGTGCTGCGCGCCGAGCTCAGGGCGATGCTCGCCGAGCTGCGCGATGAGGATCCGGCGGAGCAGGCTCCGTGACCGTCGACCTCGCCGACGCGGTCCGCCGGGCCGTCGGCGCCGTCACCGACCCCGAGCTGCGTCGTCCGCTCGCCGACCTCGACATGCTCCGCGACATCACGGTGGACGGCGCGGTCGCGCATGTCGGGATCGCCCTGACCATCGTGGGCTGCCCCGCGGCCGCGCGGATCGAGTCCGACGTGCACGCGGCCGCCGCCGCGGTGGCCGGGATCGAGTCCGTCGAGGTCGCCGTGGGCGTGATGACGCCCGAGGAGCGTCGCGCGCTCACCGAGCGCCTGCGTGACGGCAGGGCCCCCAGGCAGATGCCGTTCGGTCCGGATTCGCTCACCCGGGTGATCGCCGTCACGAGCGGCAAGGGCGGGGTCGGCAAGTCCTCGCTCACCGCCAACCTCGCGGTCGCACTGGCAGCCCGCGGCCGCCGCGTCGGGTTGATCGACGCCGACGTCCACGGCTTCTCGATCCCCGGCCTGCTCGGAATCGCGCCCGGCACCCAGCCCACCCGGATCGACGACCTCATGCTGCCCCCGGTCGCGCACGATGTGAAGGCGATCTCGATCGGGATGTTCCTTCGCGAGGGCGAGTCCGTCGTCGCCTGGCGCGGGCCCATGCTGCATCGCACCGTGCAGCAGTTCCTCACCGACGTGTTCTTCGGCGACCTGGATGTGCTGCTCATCGACATGCCGCCCGGCACCGGCGACATCGCGATCACGCTCGGCCAGCTCCTGCCGCACGCCGAGGTGCTCGTCGTGACCACGCCGCAGGAGGCCGCCTCCGAGGTGGCGATCCGCAGCGGGCTCGTGGCCCGGCAGACCGGACAGCGCGTGATCGGGGTCGTCGAGAACATGGCCGCACTGACGCTGCCCGACGGGACCGTGCTGGATCTGTTCGGCTCGGGTGGCGGGCAGGCCGTGGCGGATGCGCTCTCGCAGGACGCCGATCCCGTCCCGCTGCTCGCCTCCGTGCCGCTGAGTCCTGCGCTGCGCACCGGTGGCGATGCCGGTCTGCCGGTCGTGCTCGGGGACCCGCAGGATCCTGCGGCGCGCGCGATCCTCGCGGTCGCGGACGCCGTCGATCAGGCGGGCCGCGGCCTCGCCGGGCGGCGCCTGACGATCAGCCCGCGCTGAGGGTCGCGGGCGGCTTCGCCGCCGTGGATCAGGTGGCTTCGCTGTCGTAGGGGGGAAGCTCCTCGGCGGAGAACACCTTCGGCGCCTTCGTCGCGGGAACGGTCTCGCCCGAGGCGGAGGCCGCGTTCATCGCGGTCGCGGTCGCCAGCAGCGCTGCGGCGGAACCCACGGCCGCGGGCGCCGGGGCGGCTTCGACCGCTGCCGGGGCGGCAGGCGTCGCGGCAGGGGTGTCGTCGAGAAGCGCATCGCGGATGATGCGCCGCGGGTCGTACTGCCGCGGGTCGAGCTTGCGCCAGTCGAGCTCATCGATCTCCGGCCCGACTTCCTCGCGCATGCGATCCTTGGCGCCGCGCAGGTAGTCGCCGGCCTTCTTGACCAGGCGTGCGAACGACTCCGCGTACCGAGGGAGGCGCTCGGGGCCCACGAGAAAGGCAGCGATCACGCCGATCACGAGCAGCTTCTCGATGGTGATGCCGAAGAACATGTCACAAGGGTACCGCCGCGCCTCGCCCGCGCGGACACGCAGGACGCCTACGCTGAGGGAACATGCGGTGCACTGGGCGACCGCCAGGGAGTCGACGTGAGCGAGCAGGACGCCAACGCACGGTACGTGCGCGAAGCCATCATCGAACCGGATGAGATCGCGCGGGCGCGCGCCCACGCGGTCGAGCTCGGCGCACAGCCCATCAGTGCCGCCGTCGGAGCCCAGATCGCCGTGCTCGCCGCGGCCACCGGAGCGCGCTCGATCGTGGAGATCGGCACCGGTGCCGGCGTCTCCGGACTGTGGCTGCTGCGCGGCGCCCCGAAGGCCGTGCTGACCTCGATCGACAACGAGCCGGAGCACCTCGCCGCGGCCCGCAGCGCCTTCCAGGATGCGCGGATCGCTCCGACGCGCGCCCGCTTCATCGCCGGCAGGGCCGCCGATGTGCTGCCCCGCATGAACGAGGCCGCCTACGACATCGTCCTCGTGGACGCGGATCCCGAGAACGTGATCGAGTACGTCGAGCACGGTCTGCGGCTCGTGCGCGCCGGAGGGACCGTGCTCGTGCCGCGCGTGCTGGCCGGCGGAAAGGTCGCGGATCCGGTGCAGCGCGACGAGGTGACGGTCGCCTACCGCTCGCTCATCCAGGAGACCCAGCAGTCCCCGGCCGTGCTCGCCGCGCTGAGCACGGTCGGCGAGGGCCTGCTGCAGCTGACCGGCATCGCGGAATGACGAAAGGCCCGCGGGAAGCGGGCCTTTCGAAGATCTGAGAAGATCTGGATCTGTGCAATCGTGCGGATCGCTCAGGCGGCTGCCACGACGCTGCTCAGCACGTCGTGAAGCTCCTTCGCCTCTGCGTCATTGACGGAGACGACCAGGCGCCCGCCGCCTTCGAGCGGGACGCGCACGATGATCAGCCGGCCCTCCTTCACGGCCTCCATGGGACCGTCGCCAGTCCTCGGCTTCATCGCTGCCATCGCGGTGCTCCCTTTCCTCGGTGGTCTACAGCTCCCATATTAGTGGGTGCTGGGACACCGCTTACCGCGGCACGGCCCGGTGCGGCGTCGTCCGGACCGGTCAGGGCACGCGCCAGAAGGTGTTCGCGAAGCCGTAGACGTTCGCGATCCACAGCGCCTGCAGGCCGATGCAGACCAGCAGGACTCCGACGCGCAGCCACCAGGAGCGGCGCCAGCCGACCGCGCCCCAGAGCGGCGCGAGCGGGAAGAGGAGCCGCAGCGTGCTGGACTGCGGGAAGAACACGGCCAGCAGGTACAGCGCGTAGCTCGCGGCGAAGAGCCGGATCTCCGGACCGAGCCGTCGCACGCCCGGGCCGAAGATCAGGGCCGCGGCGAACAGCAGGATGAGCAGAGCCAGCACCACGAGCCCGAGCCAGCCCGGCAGCCCCATCAGCTGCGCCCAGTACGGCACCGCGGTCAACCACCCCTCGAACGGGGAGAACACGGTGTGCCCGTCCTGCGGCATCCAGAATCCGCGCCAGCTCAGCTCGGTCTCCAGGTAGGCGTTCGGCACACCCGTCGCGATCCCCGCGATCACCTGCCACGAGAAGCCCACGACGACCCCGAGCGCGCCGAGGGCGAGGTAGTGCGCGATCTCACGGCCGGCGAGAGGATCGGCCTTCCGTCGCACCCAGCGCACCACGAGCATGAGGCCCAGCATGAGCGCGAACGCCAGCACGCCGGGCCGGGTGAAGCCCATCAGCAGGATCAGCGGGTACAGCCGCACGTAGCGGCGGCGGATCAGGCCGTCCAGCGCGAGCAGCAGGAACAGCATGTTCAGGACCTCGGCGTAGCCCACCTGGAACAGGGCGCCCAGGGGGCCGGAGGCGAAGAAGACGACCGTCCACACGGCCGCCATCCGTCCGATCCGCCCGCGCATCATCCGGAACAGCACGAGGCAGCAGAGGTATCCCGCCACCAGCGAGACGATCACCGCCCCCACGCCCCAGCCGCCGCTGCCGAACGGCAGGGCGAAGACCTGCGAGATCCACGGGTATACCGGCAGGAACGCCCACGAGTTCTGGGTGATGTGCCCGTCGGGGCCGAGCGGCAGCACGGTCGGATAGCCGTAGACGACGATGTACCAGTACCACTGGGCGTCCCACCCGGTCACGAACGAGGCGATGGAGGTCCCGTGGCCGAACCGCGAGCCCGGCGCGCTGGACAACGTGGTGGCCCAGAACATCAGGCCCGTGGTGATCAGGCGGGCGCCGAGGTAGACCGCGAGTATTCCCGCCCACGCGGGTGTGCGCGCGTAGAACCGGGCGGCCCATCGCGGCGCGGCGGCGTTGCGTCGGCGAGCGGCCGCCGTGGCTGCGACCTCAGACACCGCTGAGCCAGGAGCGCAGGCCCCGCTCGGTGGCCGTGATCTGCGAGAGCGGCACCCGCTCCTCGTCGTGGTGCGCGAGGTGCGGATCCCCCGGTCCGTAGTTGACCGCGGGGATGCCCAGCGCGGAGAACCGCGCCACGTCGGTCCACCCGTACTTCGGCTTCGGCGTCGCGCCGACCGCGGCGACGAACTCCTGCGCGATCGGGGCGTCCAGGCCCGGGCGGGCGCCCTCGGCGACGTCGGTGATCTCGACGGCGAACCCGGCGAACACGTTGCGCACGTGCGCCTCGGCATCGGCGGCGGACTTGTTCGGGGCGAACCGGTAGTTCACCTCGACCTCGCAGGCGTCGGGGATCACGTTGCCCGCGATGCCGCCGCTGATCCGCACGGCGTTCAGCCCCTCGCGGTACTCCAGGCCGTCGACGGCGACCTCGCGCGGACGGTACTCGGCCAGGCGGGTCAGGATCGGCGCCGCACGGTGGATCGCGTTCTCGCCGATCCAGGCGCGCGCCGAGTGCGCGCGCACCCCGGTCGTGCGCACGACCGCGCGCAGGGTGCCGTTGCAGCCGCCTTCGACCTCGCCGTTCGAGGGCTCGCCGAGGATCGCGAAGTCGGCCTCGAACAGATCGGGCCGGTGCTCGGCGAGCAGCTTGAGGCCGTTGCGGGCGGCCTCGACCTCCTCGTTGTCGTACCACATCCAGGTGATGTCGACCACGGGCGCGGTGAGCTCGGCGGCGAGCTTGAGCTGCACCGCGACCCCCGCCTTCATGTCGACCGTGCCGCGCCCCCAGATCAGCGCCTCGCCGTCGATCTCGACGTCGCGCGTCGGCACGTTGGCGTTGATCGGCACCGTGTCGATGTGTCCGGCGATCGCGACGCGCTGCGCGCGGCCCAGGTTCGTCCTCGCGACGATCGTGTTGCCGTCGCGGAGCACCTCGAGATGGCCGAGCGCGCGCACGGCCTCCTCGATCAGGTCGGCGAGGGGCTTCTCCTCCCCCGAGACGCTGGGGATGTCGCAGATCGCGCGGGTGATGTCCGCCGCAGAGGCGGTGAGATCGAGCGGCATGGACCCCACCCTAGCGCCGTGTCATGAAGGGCGAGCTGGGGGCCGGCGTTCGGTAGCGTGGAGGCATGACCGACGCGCGAATGATCCACGGTTCCGGACTGACCACCATCGCCGGCGACGGCACCGTGCTGGACGCCTGGTTCGCCGAGATCGGCACGGTCGAGCCGTCCGCGGGAGACCTCGCCGCCTCCGCCATGACCTTCGAAGCGCTCGCCGGTCCGGATGAGCGCCGCAACGTCACCGTCGAGGCGGTCCAGCTGTCGATCGACCTGGACGCCGCCCCGGCCTCCGCGGCCGACGCCTATCTGCGCCTCCAGGCCCTCTCCCACCTGCTGGTGCGCCCCAACGAGCTGAACCTCGACGGCATCTTCGGCCATCTGCCCAACGTCGCCTGGACCAGCGCCGGCCCGATGCTCCCCGCCGACGCCGCACGGCTGCGCCCGCTGCTGCAGCGCGCCGGGATCCAGATCTCCGGTGTGGACAAGTTCCCGCGGCTCACCGACTACGTGCTTCCCGAAGGCGTGCGCATCGCTGACGCCTCCCGGGTGCGCCTGGGCGCCCATCTGGCCCCCGGCACCACGGTCATGCACGAGGGCTTCGTGAACTTCAACGCGGGAACGCTCGGCGCCTCCATGGTCGAGGGCCGGATCTCGCAGGGCGTCGTCGTCGGCGACGGATCCGACATCGGCGGCGGCTCCTCGATCATGGGCACGCTCTCCGGCGGCGGCACGCACCGCGTCTCGATCGGAGCCCGCACACTGCTCGGCGCGAACGCCGGGATCGGCATCTCCCTCGGCGACGACTGCATCGTCGAGGCGGGGCTCTACGTCACGGCCGGCACGAAGATCGTGCTCGCCGACGGCGCCCCGCTCGCCGACGGCGGCCGCCCCGTCGTCAAGGGCGCCGAGCTGAGCGGCGAGAACGGGATCCTGTTCCGCCGCAACTCGCTCTCCGGCGCCGTCGAGGCCGTGCGCCGCGCCGGCGTGGGTGTCACGCTCAACGAGGCGCTGCACGCCTGAGCCCGCGCATCCCTGACCGACGGCGCCGCGGCGGGGCGTCTAGGAGCGCAGCGACCCGATCGCGAGCCCGAGCACGCGACGGCGCTGCTCCTCGTCGTCGTAGGCGACCGCGCTCACTCCGGCGATGAGCTTGACGACGTCCGCGATCGCGACGTCCGCCTTGACCGCGCCGTCCTCCTGCGCACGCCGCAGCAGCGGCTCCCCCGCGCCCAGCATCACGCCGCGGCACTCCGCGAACACCGTCGACTCCCGGTTCAGGCCGTCGAGAAGCACATGCTTGGTGCCGACGTACTCGACGAAGCGGTCGAGCCAGGCCTCGAAGGCCTCCCGCGGCGGCAGGTCCGCCACCTCATCGGCGGCGTCGGCGAGCGCGGCGACCTCGCGGATGTAGAGCGTCTCGATCAGGTCGTCCCTGGTCGGGAAGTTGCGGTAGAGGGTGCCGATGCCCACCCCCGCCCGGCGCGCGATGTCCTCGAGCGAGGCGCCGGAGCCGTCCTCGGCGAAGGCGTCGCGCCCTGCGGCGACGAGGGCGTCGAAGTTCCGCGCGGCGTCGGCGCGGCGCGGTCGCCGCTCCTCCAGCGTCGTCGTCGCCCGGTTCTGGCCGCCCATCGTGCCGTCCTTCCAAAAAGTCTCGGAGGACCTCTTGCAAACCGGAGGGACCCTCCGGTAATCTCAATCCGGAGGCATCCTCCGTTCGGAGGTCTCCCTCCACTTTACCCCTCTTCTCCAGGCTCCGGAAGGGAACTCATGTCCCGCTCATCCACCTCGATCCTGGTCGCGATCGCCGTGGCGGTCTCCTCCATCGCACTTCTGCAGAACCTCGTCATCCCGCTCGTGCCGCTCATCCAGGCGGAGTTCGGCGTCACCGCGGATGCGGCCAGCTGGACCATGACCGCCTGGCTCATCGCGGCCGCGGTCGCGACGCCGACGCTCGGTCGCGTGGGCGACCTGCGCGGCCGGCGCACGACCTTCCTGATCACCCTCGGCGTCACGGCGGCCGGCGACGTCCTCGCCGCGATCGCCCCGACCCTCGAGGTGCTCATCGTCGCCCGCGTGCTGCAGGGCGTGGGCGGGGCGCTGTTCCCCCTCGCCTACGGCCTCCTCCGCGATGCCCTGCCCCGTGAGCGCGTGACCGGGGCCATCGGCGTGGTGAGCGCCGTCATCGGCATCGGCGGTGCCGCGGGCACGGTGCTCGCCGGTCCGCTGGCGGACCTCGTCGGCTGGCGCGGCACGTTCGCCGTGCCGTTCCTGGTCGCGGCGCTCGGCGCGTTCCTCACGCTCGCCGCGGTCCGCGACAGCGGCGTCCGCGCACAGGGCCGGGTCAACACGCTCTCCTCGGTGCTGCTCTCCGCGTGGCTCGTGGCCCTGCTCGTGCCGCTCAGCACCGGCTCGCGCTGGGGCTGGACGTCGCCGGCCGTGCTCGCGCTCTTCGGCTTCGCGGTCCTCGCCTTCGCCGCCTGGATCACCTCCGAGCTCCGCGCCAAGGAGCCGCTCGTGGATCTGCGCCTCCTGGCGTCCCCTGCGATCTGGCCGGTGAACGCCGCATCGCTCCTGATCGGCGCCGGAGTCTTCGCTTTCTGGGGCTACCTGCCGCAGTTCCTCGAGCTGTCCGCGTCCGCCGGCGGCGGCGGCCTCACGGTGCGCGACGCCGGGCTCATGCTCGTGCCGATGCTCATCGGCATGAGCGGCGTCGGCTTCGCCACCGGTGCGCTGAACCGCATCCTGTCGCTGCGCACCCTGCTGGTGACCGGCTCGCTGCTCATGGCGCTCTCCGGCGCGTCCGCGGCGCTCGCGCACTCGGCGCCGTGGCAGCTCGCCCTGGCAGGCGCCGGCTTCGGGATCGGCTGCGGCCTCGCCTATGCGGCATCGGCGGGAATCGTCGTACAGAGCGTGCCCGCCGCGGTCACCGGCGTCGCGACCGGCGTGAACGCGAACCTCCGCACGATCGGATCCGCGATCGGCTCGGCCGCGACCGGCGCGATCGTGTTCGGCACGGCCCCGCACGGCACCGGCTCCGGCTTCGCCACCGCGTGGGGGCTCGTCGCGATCGCCACGCTGCTGGCGGGGGCGATCGTCTGGGTGGTGCGCACCCGCCCCGCGGTCACCACCTCGGCGACCCCGCTCCCGGAGCTCGTCGAGGCCTGAACCGAGGATCGGGGGATCCGGGATAGAATGGACCGGATGTCGGATCTTCCGGCATCTCGTCGCCATCCCGGATCCCCTGGATTCGATCCCTGGAAGCGGAGCCCTGCTCCCCCTCGCGATCCGGTTCTCGAGCGGCGACCTCTCGCGTCGCACAGACGCCCGTATGCGGCCGGACGATCCGGTCCAGGAGATATCCATGCCTACCTTCCTCGATCTCGGCGTGCCCGCCGGGCTCGCCGCCGTGCTCGAAGCCGACGGCAAGACCGAAGCGTTCCCGATCCAGCAGGGCACCCTGCCCGACTCCCTCGCCGGCCGCGACCTGCTCGGCCGGGGCCGCACCGGCAGCGGCAAGACCCTCGCCTTCGCGATCCCGCTCGTGGCGCGCCTGACCGGTGCCAAGGCCCGGCCGCAGCACCCGCGCGGCCTCGTGCTCGCGCCGACCCGCGAGCTCGCCTCGCAGATCGCCGCGACCATCGCGCCGCTGGCCAAAGCCGCGAACCTGCGCGTCACCACGGTCTTCGGCGGCGTGAGCCAGCGTCCCCAGGAGGAGGCGCTGCGTCGCGGCGTCGACATCGTGGTGGCCTGCCCCGGCCGCCTCGAAGACCTCATGAAGCAGGGCGTCGTGCGCCTGGACGAGGTGCGGATCACCGTCCTCGACGAGGCCGACCACATGGCCGACCTCGGCTTCCTCCCCGGTGTGACCCGGATCCTGAACGCGACGCCGAAGGACGGCCAGCGCCTGCTCTTCAGCGCCACCCTCGACAACGGCATCGACGTGCTCGCCCGTCGCTTCCTGGCGAACCCGGTCAGCCACGAGGTCGACGAGTCCAGCGTGCCGGTGGGCGAGATGACCCACCGCGTGCTCGAGGTCGCCGACGCCGACGTCAAGAAGGTGCTCGTGCAGACGCTCGCCTCCGGCGCGGGCCGCCGCATCCTGTTCACGCGGACGAAGCACCAGGCGAAGAAGCTCGCCAAGGTGCTCACCACGGCCGGCATCCCCTCGGTCGACCTGCACGGCAACCTCTCCCAGGGCGCCCGCGAGCGCAACCTCGCCGCCTTCGCCGGGGATCCCGCCGACGGCGGCGTGCGCGTGCTCGTGGCCACCGACGTGGCCGCCCGCGGCGTGCATGTCGACGACGTCGACCTGGTCGTGCACGTGGATCCGCCCGCCGAGCACAAGGCGTACCTGCACCGCTCCGGTCGCACCGCGCGCGCGGGCGCCGCGGGCACGGTCGTCACCGTGCTGCTCCCCGAGCAGCGCCGTGACGTGAAGGACCTGCTGCGCAAGGCGAAGATCACCGCCGCGATCGAGCCGGTCTCCGCGTCCTCCCCAGTCGTGACCGAGCTCGTCGGCGAGACCGCCGCCTACGTCAAGCCCGCGCCGAAGCCGGTCCAGCAGCAGCGCCAGCCGGCGAAGAAGAAGCCCGCCCCGCAGGGCCAGGGCCGGCAGCCCCAGGGTCGTCAGGGCCAGGGCGAGGGTCGTCAGGGCCAGGGTCGCCAGGGCCAGGCCCCGGGCCAGGGTCAGGGCCAGCGCCGCGCGGCCGGATCCGTCGTCGGTTCCGCGGCGGGCGATGTGGCTCCCGCCGCTCCCGCCCGCCGCCGCCGTCGCCGTTCCTCGCGCCCCCAGGGCACCCCGACCGCTCGCTGACCGCCCCCAGCGGCCGCCTCCCTGACCGCGAGACTCCATCTCCGCGACGAGACTGCAGTAAGACTCCGCAGTCTCGTCGCCCAGATGGAGTCTCGCGGACTTCGTGCGGGACGGAGGCAGCCCGGAAGCGGCCGGTGACGACGAAGGGGGAGGATCCGAATCGGATCCTCCCCCTTCGCGTACCTACGGTTCAGCCGCGGCGGAACTCGCGTTCGTGCGAACCCGTGTACAGCTGCTGCGGGCGGCCGATCTTGGTCTGCGGGTCGAGGTTCAGCTCGCGCCACTGCGCCAGCCAGCCGGGCAGGCGGCCGATCGCGAACAGCACCGTGAACATGCGGGTCGGGAAGCCCATCGCCTTGTAGATCACGCCGGTGTAGAAGTCGACGTTCGGGTACAGGCGACGCTCCTGGAAGTAGTCGTCCGCGAGGGCGATCTCCTCGAGCTCCTTCGCGAGGTCGAGGAGCGGATCCGTGACGCCGAGCTCGGTGAGCACCTCGTCCGCGGCGGCCTTGACGAGCTTCGCACGCGGGTCGTAGTTCTTGTAGACCCGGTGCCCGAAGCCCATGAGCTTCACGCCGTCTTCCTTGTTCTTCACCCGCTCCACGAAGCGCTGCACGCTCTGACCCGAGTCGCGGATCTGGCCGAGCATCGTCAGCACGGCCTCGTTCGCGCCGCCGTGCAGCGGCCCGGAGAGCGCCTGGATCCCGGCGGAGATCGACGCGAACTGGTTGGCCCCGGTGGATCCCACCAGGCGCACCGTCGAGGTGGACGCGTTCTGCTCGTGGTCCTCGTGCAGGATCAGCAGCAGCTCGAGCGCCCGCGACATGACGGGGTTGATCTCGTAGGGCTCGCTGTGCACGCCGAAGTTGAGCTTGAGGAAGTTGTCCACGAAGCTCAGCGAGTTGTCCGGGTAGAGGAACGCCTGGCCGACGCTCTTCTTGTGCGCATACGCCGCGATCACGGGGAGCTTGGCGAGCATGCGCACCATGTTGAGCTCGACGTGCTCCGGGTTGTTCACGTCCGTCTCGCCCTCGTAGTAGGTCGAGAGGGCCGCGACCGCGCTCGACAGCACCGACATGGGGTGCGCCGTGTGCGGCAGGGCGGAGAAGAAGTGCTTGAGGTCCTCGTGCAGCAGCGTGTGCCGACGGATCTTCTCGTCGAACTCCGCCAGCTCCGAGGCGCTCGGCAGCTCGCCGTAGATGAGCAGCCAGGCGACCTCGAGGTAGGAGCAGGAGTTGGCGATCTGCTCGATCGGGTAGCCGCGGTAGCGCAGGATCCCCTTGTCGCCGTCGATGAACGTGATCTCCGATTTGGTGGAGGCCGTGTTCACGAAGCCGTAGTCGAGACCGGTGTGGCCGGTCTGCCTGGTCAGGGTGGAGAAGTCGATGCTGGCGTGCCCGTCGGTGCCCTGCAGGATCGGGAACTCCGCGGTCTTGTCGCCTACTGTCAGCGTCGCCTTCGTAGGCCGCTCGCCCGCTGCGCTCACGCAGACCTCCTCATGCGTCTGTCTCGTGTGGGGGATGCGCGATCCGTGCCGGTGGGCCCGCGATCGCGTCGCTCATACAGCCTAGTCCGCGCGCAGACCTACTGTGAAAACGACCAAGAGTGACCGCCGCGACGCTGTGGAAAGCTACGAAGCCATTCCGCGCAGGCGCGCCGCGGCCGCCTCGATCCGCTCGAGAGGCGCCGTGAGCGAGAGGCGCACGTGCTGCGGGGAGTTCTCGCCGTAGAACGGTCCGGGCCCGGCCAGGATCCCGAGGTCGGCGAGCACCCCCATGGACTCCCAGGCGTCACGGCCCTGGGTGGCCCACAGGTACAGGCCCGCCTCGGACCCGTCGATCCGGAATCCCGCGTCGAGGAGCGCCGGTCGCAGCACATCGCGCCGCTGCCGGTAGCGCTCCTTCTGCGCCGCCACGTGCTCGTCGTCGCGCAGGGCGACGGCCATGGCGTGCTGCACGGGCGCGGGTGGCATGAGACCGAGGTGCTTGCGGGCGGTGAGGATCTCCCCCACCACGCGGGCGCAGCCGGCGACGAACGCGGCCCGGTAGCCGGCCAGGTTGGACTGCTTGCTGAGCGAGTACACGCTGAGCAGGCCCGCCCTGGTCCCCCCTGTGGCACGCGGATCCAGCACCGAGGGCACCGGCTCGCTCGCCCATGGACCGTCCCAGCCGAGCTCGGCGTAGCACTCGTCGCTCGCGAGGATCGCGCCGAGCTCGCGTGCTCGGCGCACGGCCGCGGCGAGCTCGTCGACGGTCCAGGTGCGCCCGTCCGGGTTTCCGGGGGTGTTGATCCAGATGAGCCTGGCGCCCTCCGGCCAGAGCGCGGGATCGTCCTCGCTCACGACCGTCGCACCCGCCACCTGGGCACCGACCGCATACGTCGGGTAGGCGACGCGCGGCTGCACCACGATGTCACCGGCGCCGAGCCCGAGCAGGGTCGGCAGCAGAGCCACGAGCTCCTTGGAGCCGATCGTGGGCATCACGTTGTCCACCCGCAGGTCGGGCACGCCACGACGCCGCGCGTACCAGTCCACGATGGCCTCGCGCACGGCCGGGGTGCCGACCGTCTGCGGATAGGAGTGCGCATCGGTCGCCTCGGCGAGCGCGTGGCGGATGATGTCGGGCGTCGGATCCACCGGGGATCCGATCGCGAGATCGACGATGCCGTCGGGGTGTGCGGCCGCACGCTCGCGGAACGGGGTGACCGCGTCCCAGGGGTAGTCGGCGAGATCGCGGACGGACATGGCGGCGACTACTCGCCCTGCGGCGGGAGCACGGCGATGACGGGGTGATCGTGGTGGATCACGCCGACCTTGGCGGCGCCGCCCGGAGATCCGATCTCGTCGAAGAACTCGACGTTCGCCTTGTAGTAGTCCGCCCACTCCTCGGGGAGGTCGTCCTCGTAGTAGATCGCCTCGACCGGGCAGACGGGCTCGCAGGCGCCGCAGTCGACGCATTCGTCGGGGTGGATGTACAACGATCGCTCGCCCTCGTAGATGCAGTCCACGGGGCACTCATCGACGCAGGCACGATCCTTCACGTCGACGCAGGGAAGGGCGATCACATAGGTCACGGATCCAGTCTAAGACCCGTCGGCCGAGGCTTCTCCCGCCACCCGGCCTCGGGCCGCCTGCTCCTGCTGGAGGCGACGGATCCTCGAGAAGTCGGGCCAGGCCGCGACCAGGAGCACCATCACGGCCACCGTCCACGTCCAGGTCACGCCCAGCAGATCGTTCGGGACGATGACCGAGCCGCCGGGTCCGCGACCCGAGATCACGACCATGCCCAGGAGCATCCCGAGACCGGTCACGAGCGCGCCCCAGCGATCGTGCAGCAGCAGCCGGACGGCGAGGAGCATCCCGCCGCACGCGACGGCGCCGAGCACCAGACCGACCCAGGGCAGTCCCCAGACCGAGGTCGCGTGCGTGACCGTCGTCGCGAGGCCGAACACCGCCCCCACCACGAACAGGGCCACCCACGACAGCGCTCTGCCGAGCCAGGATCCACGCACGGTCCGAGCTTACGCGGCCCACCCTAGGAGCCGCAGGAGAGCGGCCACCGCGGCGGCGGCGATCACGACGACGAGGAACGACTGCCGGAGCAGCAGGAGCCCCGCCGCGACGAGCACCGCGGGCACCCTGGCGTCCACGATGATGTGCGGGCCCGCCGCAAGCGTCTGCACCGCCACGAGGGCCGCCAGCAGGGCCACCGTCAGCAGGTCGGTGATCCGCGCGGGCCGCGGCGCCTCGAGCACCGACGCGGGCACGAGATACCCGGCACCCTTGAGCGCCAGGCAGCCGATGGCGGCCAGCAGCACGGCGTTCCACAGGGTCATGCCGCTCCCTCCCCCGCCGGGTGCGCGGCGTCCTTCGGCGCGAACCAGTTGAACCAGCCGACGACGATCGCGACGAACGCCGCGACGAGCACCGGAAGGCCGGGGATCAGCACGGGAGTGAGCGCCGTGGCGACGGCGGCCGCGGCGATCCCGACCGCGATGGCCTGCCGTCTGCGCAGACGAGGCCAGAGCAGGGCAAGGAAGGCCGCGGCGGCGGCCGCATCCAGTCCATAGGTCTTCGGATCCCCCAGCACGTCGCCCAGGAGCGCACCGAGCAGGGTGGTCAGGTTCCAGCCGAGGTAGATCCCGACACCCGTGATCCAGAAGCCGACACGGCGCGCCCGGGGCGAGCGCTGCGCGAGCGACACGGCCGTGGACTCGTCGATCGTGAAGGGAGCGGCGAGGCTGCGCCGGACCGCCCCTCTGCCGATCACCGGTGACATCCGCATGCCGTAGGCGACATTGCGCACGCCCAGCAGCAGGGCGGAGGCGATCGCGGCGGGGGCGGCCGCGAGCCCGCCGGCGCCGATCACCCCGACGAAGGCGAACTGCGATCCTCCGGTGAACATCAGCAGGCTCAGCACGCACGTCTGCCAGACGTCGAAGCCGCTCGCGACCGCGAGCGCACCGAAGGAGATCCCGTACGCACTCGTGGCGAGCGCGACGCCGAACGCCTCCCGGCGCGCGACGCGCACCTCGGTGGCGGCGTCGTCCTCGGCGCCGCGATCGATCGTTCGTTCCTCTGAACGCATGACGATCATTCTGAACAGGGGCGATTCGTTTGTCAAGGCGAACGATCGTTTGGAATACTGACCGCATGGATGATCTCCGCGAGCGCATCTCCCGGTCCCTGCGACGAGAGCGCGAGGCCGCCGGAATCTCGGTCTCCGAGCTCGCCCGGCGCGCCGGCGTCTCCAAGGCGACGGTGTCGCAGCTGGAGAACGGATCCTCCGGGCCCAGCGTCGAGACGCTGTGGGCGATCGCGGACGCGCTGGGGGTGCCGTTCGCGGCGTTCGTCGAGGAGCGCTCCAACGCTCCGACGCTGATCCGCGCGGGCGAGCATGCCGGCGTGCCCTCGGCCGCCGCCCCGTACTTGGCGACCCTCATCGCGGCCTGTCCCCCGGGCGCCCGCCGCGACCTCTACATCATCCAGGCGGAACCCGGCGAGCCGCGCCGCTCGCAGCCGCACCATGTGGGCACCACCGAGCACGTGGTGCTGATCAGCGGGCGGGCCCTCATCGGCCCGCCGGACACCGCGGAAGAACTCCGCCCCGGCGACTACCTCTCCTATCCCGGCGACGCGTCGCACGTGTTCGAGGCACTCGAGCCGGGCACCTCCGCGGTGCTCATCTCCGAACTGCGCTGACGCCCCGCCCGCGGCCGCCGTCCAGCGCGGAGCGGAGCACAGGCGCGAGGATCGCGACCACCTCGGGCCGCGAGGCCTGGGCCAGCGGTCCGATCCGTGCGACGTACCGCGTGACGAGCAGTCCCAGGATCACGACCGCCGCCGCGCTCGCACGCGCCGAGGCGCCCGCGCCGGTGTCCGCCTCCGCGAACCGGGCGATGATGCGCGTGCGCACGTACTCCTCGAACGCCCGCCGCGCCCCCTCATCCGCCGCCACATCCGCGAGCAGCGCCCGCATCCGCTCGGCCGCGCCCGGTGCATCCCAGACGCGCAGGACGGTGTCGAGCACGTGCTCGGCGCGCAGGGCGGGATCCGCCTCGAGAACTCGCGCGAGCATTGCGCCCGGTGCGGTCTCGAGCGCGAAGACCTCCGCGAAGAGGCCCTCCTTGCCGCCGAAATGATAATTCACCAGAGCATGATCGACACCCGCGTGCGCGGCGATCCGGCGGACCGTCGCGGCGGTGTAGCCCTCCGTCTCGAACAGCGTCGCCGCGGCCGAGAGCAACCGTTCCCGCGCATCCGATCCGCCGGCAGGGCGACCCCGCCGCGAATTCACCATGCTTGCATTGTCGCCCTCATCGCCGTCTCCTGGAAGGGCGAGGAGGAAAGGAGCCGACATGACCGATCACGACGGCGGGACCCGTCCGCGGGTCTGCATCGTGGGCGGAGGACCCGCCGGCGTGATGGCGGGGGTCCTCCTGGCACGTCAGGGCGTGCCGGTGACCGTTCTCGAGAAGCACGCCGACTTCCACCGCGACTTCCGCGGCGACACCATCCACCCGTCCACGCTCGAGATCCTGGACGAACTCAGCTGGAGGGACGACTTCCTGCGCCTCCCCCACGACGCCATGTCCTCGGTCGAGATCGCGTTCGGCGACGAACGGGTGCTCGTCGCCGACTTCTCGCGTCTGCGCGCCGCGTCGCCGTTCGTCGCGTTCGTCCCGCAGTGGGACTTCCTCACCTTCCTCGCCGAAAGAGGCGCCGCGCTGCCGGACTTCGCTCTGCGGCACGGCGTCGAGGTCACGGGGCTGGTCCGGGAACGGGGGCGCGTCACGGGCGTCACGGGCATGCAGGACGGCCAGGCCGTGCGCTTCGATGCCGACCTCGTGATCGGCGCCGATGGACGCAGTTCGGTGGTCCGCACGCTCGCCGGACTCGCGGTGACCGCGGACACCACCCCGATCGACGTGTTCTGGATGCGCGTGCCGCGCCGTCAGGGCGAGCACCTTCCGCTCTTCACGGGCGGAGGCGGGGCATTGATCTGCATCGATCGCGGCGCGTACTGGCAGCTCGCCTACGCCTTTCCCCCTGGCACCGCCGACCGGCTGCGAAGGGCAGGGCTGGACGCGCTGCGCACCCGGATCGCGGCCCTGCGCCCCGAGCTCGCCGACGCGACCTCCGCCCTGACCGGCTGGGACGACGTGCACGAGCTCAAGGTCCGTGTGGATCACCTGCGCCGCTGGAGCGCGCCGGGCCTGCTCTGCATCGGCGACGCCGCGCACGCCATGTCGCCCGCGGGCGGAGTCGGCATCAACCTGGCGATCCAGGACGCCGTCGCGACGGCGAATCTGCTCGGACCGATCCTCGTCGAGCGGCTGCCCTCGGACCGGGAGCTGGACGCCGTGCGCCGACGCCGCCTCGTCCCCGCGCGGGTCACGCAGAGGTTCCAGGACCGGATCCTGCGCGGCTTCTACGCGCCCGCGGATGCCGCAGCCCCGATCCGCCTGCCGCGCCCGCTCCGGATCGTGCGCCGCCTCGCCTTCCTTCGTCACCTCACGGGACGACTGATCGGTCTGGGCGTGCGTCCGGAGCACGTCCGTCCGGCGGGCGTCCGGCCGCGCTGATGCAGGAGACCCCCTGTCGCACACGCGGCAGGGGGTCTCAGCGAACGGACGAGACGCGGGTCAGGCGTTGGCGTCCTGGCGCTTCTGGCGCGAGGCCTCGCGACCGCGGGTGGTCGCGTCCAGGATCACCTTGCGGATGCGCACCTTCTCGGGCGTGACCTCGACGCATTCGTCGTCGCGCGCGAACTCGAGGCTCTCCTCGAGCGTCAGCAGGCGCGGCGGCGTCATCGACTCGAAGTTGTCGGCCGTGGAAGAGCGCATGTTGGTGAGCTTCTTCTCCTTGGTGATGTTCACGTCCATGTCGTCGGCGCGCGAGTTCTCGCCGATGACCATGCCCTCGTAGACCTCTTCGGTGGGCTGCACGAAGAACGACATGCGCTCCTGCAGTGCGATCATCGCGAACGGCGTGACCACACCGGAGCGGTCGGCGACGATGGATCCGTTCTGACGGGTCGTGATCTGGCCGGCCCAGGGCTCGTAGCCGTGCGAGATGGCGTTGGCGATGCCCGTGCCGCGGGTCGTGGTGAGGAACTCGCTGCGGAAGCCGATGAGTCCGCGCGACGGGACGATGAACTCCATGCGCACCCAGCCGGTGCCGTGGTTGGTCATGTTGTCCATGCGGCCCTTGCGGTTCGCCAGGAGCTGGGTGATGGCGCCGAGGTGCTCCTCGGGGGTGTCGATCGTGAGGTGCTCGAACGGCTCGTAGGTCTTGCCGTCGATCTTCTTGGTGACCACCTGCGGCTTGCCGACCGTGAGCTCGAAGCCCTCGCGGCGCATGTTCTCGACGAGGATCGCGAGCGCGAGCTCGCCGCGGCCCTGCACCTCCCAGGCGTCCGGGCGGCCGATGTCCTCGACCTTGAGCGAGACGTTTCCGATGAGCTCGCGGTCCAGGCGGTCCTTGACCATGCGCGCCGTGAGCTTGTGTCCCTTGACCTTGCCCATGAGCGGCGAGGTGTTGGTGCCGATCGTCATCGAGATCGCGGGGTCGTCGACCGTGATGGCCGGGAGCGGACGCACGTCCTCGGGGTCGGCGATCGTCTCGCCGATCGTGATCTCGTCGATGCCCGCGATCGCGACGATGTCGCCGGGGCCGGCGGACTCGGCCGGGAAGCGCTCGAGCGCCTTGGTCTTGAGCAGCTCGGTGATGCGCGCGTTGCTGGTGGATCCGTCGCCGCGCACCCAGGCCACGGTCTGGCCCTTCTTCAGGGTGCCGTTGAAGACGCGCAGCAGCGCGAGGCGGCCGAGGAACGGCGAGGAGTCGAGGTTCGTGACCCAGGCCTGCAGCGGGGCCTCGTCGTCGTAGGCCGGGGCGGGGACGTGCTCGAGGATCGCCTCGAACAGCGGCTCGAGGTCCTCGTTGTCGGGCAGCGAGCCGTTCTCGGGGCGCGTGCGCGATGCGGCGCCGGCGCGACCGGAGGCGTAGACGACGGGGACGTCGAGCAGGGCGTCGACGTCGAGGTCGGGCACATCGTCGACGAGGTCGGACGCGAGGCCCAGCAGGAGGTCGTGCGCCTCCTCCTCGACCTCGGCGATGCGCGCGTCGGGACGGTCGGTCTTGTTCACCAGCAGGATCACCGGGAGCTTGGCCTCGAGCGCCTTGCGCAGCACGAAGCGGGTCTGCGGAAGCGGGCCCTCGCTCGCGTCCACCAGCAGCACCACGCCGTCGACCATGGAGAGGCCGCGCTCGACCTCGCCGCCGAAGTCGGCGTGGCCGGGGGTGTCGATCACGTTGATCGTGATCGGCGTCTCGGTGTGGATGCCGTTGTACGTGATCGCCGTGTTCTTGGCGAGGATCGTGATGCCCTTCTCACGCTCCAGGTCGTTCGAGTCCATCGCGCGCTCTTCGACGTGCGCGTGCTCGCCGAAGGAACCGGTCTGGCGGAGCATCGCGTCCACGAGCGTGGTCTTGCCGTGGTCGACGTGCGCGACGATGGCGACGTTGCGGAGATCGGAACGGAGGGCGTGCGCCATGAAGGAATCCAATGCAGCTGGGGTTTCGCCCGGGATTCCGGACTCTTCAGGATACATCACCGCTCCTGGACGTCCTCTGCAGGGCGACGCGTACGCTCATCGCATGAGGATCGCCCTGCCGCTCGACCCGCCGGATGCCCCGTCCCGGAAGCGTCTCGGCGGCGAGATCGCGATCGTGCTCGGCCTCGGGCTCGGGCAGTCCGCGGTGTACGCGGTCGTGCAGCTCCTGGATCGCCTGACGCTCTCGACGCCTCTCGCGGACCAGACGGCGACGCTGAATCCGTCGCAGTCCAGCCGCGAGCTGTTCGACTTCCTGTATCAGGTGCTCGGGATCGGGTTCTCCGTGGTCCCCGTCCTGCTGGTGTGCTTCCTGCTCTGGCGGCCGTCGCGCCCGCACCTCGGCGCCCTGGGCCTCGACGGCGCACGCGTCGGACGCGACGCCGGTCAGGGCCTGGCGCTGGTGCTCGCGATCGGGATCCCCGGCCTCGCGCTCTATCTCGCGGGGCGCGCGACGGGCCTGTTCGTCGCGGTGGATCCCGGCCCGCAGAGCGGATACTGGTGGACGATCCCGGTACTGCTGCTGTCCGCCGCTCGCGCCTCCGTGCAGGAGGAGTTCGTGGTGCTCGGATACCTCTTCGCCCGGCTCCGTCAGCTCGGCTGGGGTCCGTGGACGATCATCCTCGCCACGTCGGTGCTGCGCGCGAGCTACCACCTGTACCAGGGACCGGGCGCGTTCATCGGCAACCTCGGCATGGGGCTGCTGTTCGGCTTCCTGTTCCTGCGCACGGGACGGCTGCTGCCGTTCCTCGTCGCGCACTTCCTGATCGACGCCGCGGTCTTCGTCGGCTACCCCTGGGCCGCCTCGATGTGGCCCGCCCTGTTCGGTCTCCCCGCGCACTGATCGAGCTCCCTCCTTGTCCGCGAGACTCCAACTGGGCGACGAGACTGCGGCTGATCAGCGCAGTCTCGTCGCGGAGTTGGAGTCTCGCGGTCAGGTGCGGGCGCAGGCTGGGGGCGGACACGGTGGCGGGGAGCGCTTCGGTCCGCACCGGCGGCGCGCGGCGGGAGTTCTGCACGGATCTCGCGACCCGGGAACCGGGCGGTTCCCGGGTCGCGGAGGATCAGCGGATGCCGAACTCGACTCTCGCGCCCGGACTCGCACCGACCCCGATCGAACTGATGCGCTCGCACGGCGCGGCGAACACCACCGTCCTCGACCGGGCCTGGCGGCGGGGCGATCTCGTCCGCGTCGTCCCCGGCGTCTACGCACCGGTCGCGCAGTGGGAGGCCTCGGCGCCCTGGGACCGCTATCTGGCGCGCGTGCATGCCGTGAACCTCGCCCATCCCGGGTTCGTGTTCTGCGGCGCCACCGCGGCCGCTCTTCGCGGCGTCTTCCTCGGGCGGCAGAGCGATCCCGTGCTCATCCTGGATCCCGATCGCACCAGCCGCGTCTCGGGCGTCGTGCGCGTGCTCACCTCCGCCGACCGGCGCACGATCGAAGAGATCGACGGGATCCGGCTGACGTCGGGCGCCGACACCGCCGTCGATGTCGCCCGCGCCTCGTCTCCCGGCGCGGGACTCGCCTACGCCGACGCGCTGATCCGCCGCACGCCCCGGCTCTCGGCCGCCCAGCTTCGCGCGATCAACGAGACGCGCCTCTCCTCACGCAACCGGCGCAGGGCCCGATGGGCCCTCGACCGGGCGAGCGGCGTCCCCGAGAGCGTGCTCGAGTCTCTCAGCCTCGCCGCGATGGAGTTCGCGGGCTTCGAGCTGCCGGAGACGCAGGTGACATTCCTCATCGACGGCGCAGAGGACCGCGTCGACTTCTTCTGGCGTTCGCGGGACCTCATCGGGGAGGCGGACGGCGCCGTCAAGTACGCCGGCGAGCTCGGCGACCCGGCGAAGGCGATCCTCGAGGAGAAGCGTCGCGAAGCCCGGCTGCTGCGCCGCGCGTCGCGCCGGATCCGGTGGGGTTGGCCCGAGTTGCGAGAGCTGGATCCGCTCATCGACATCCTCCGCACCGCGCGCGTGCCGCGCCCGCTCCCCGCCGACCCGTTCCTGCTGGCTTCCCTCCGCGACGCCCTGCACTGATTCTGACCGCGAGACTCCAACCGGGCGACGAGACTGCGCTCAAACAACGCAGTCTCGTCGCGGAGATGGAGTCTCGCGGTCAAGAAGGCCGGAGACGGGGGCGTCAGCGGGTGACAGCGACGGCGTCAGCGGGTGACGGCGACGGCGATCGCGGCCCAGGCGACGATCACGACGAGGGCGCCGATCGCAGGCCAGTCCCAGCTGCGGCGGATCGGGGCGTCGACGCCCTCCCCCGCGGTGCGGACGGGCTGCTCGGCCGCGTTCTCCCAGCGGGTGCGCACCTCGGTGAGCGCCTGCAGGCTCTGCGGCACCTTGAGCTCGCCCGAACGCCTGCTCAGTCGCGGCGACTGCGCCCGGCCAGGCCCGCCCCAGCACGCGAGCTTCTTGCCGTCGTCGAGCGTGAAGTCCAGCTGCCAGCGCAGGTCGAGCTCTGCCACGCGGCGCCAGCCGAACGCGGTGCGGCGCAGGACGTTCTGCACCGTCGCACCCTCCTCGTCCACGCGCACCATCGAGACGACGCTGATCGCGTAGATCAGCCACAGGACGAGCAGCACCCACGGGGCGTACAGCAGCATCTGCGCCCAACTGCCGCGCACGACCGCGTCACCGAGCAGGAACACCGCCAGGACCGCGCACACCACCAGTACGGCGATGCCCGTGGGCGCGCGGTACGTCTGCGCGCCCACGGGCATCTGATCCATCGAACTCACGCGCCGTGACCACCGAGGGTGATCGAGACGCCCGGGATCGCCTGGAGCAGGCGATCCGTGTACTCCTGCTGCGGGTTGGCGAAGATCTCGTCCACCGTGCCCTGCTCGACCAGCTTGCCCTTCTCCATCACGCAGACCATGTCGGCCGCGACCCGCACGACGGCGAGGTCGTGCGTGATGAACAGGTACGTGAGGTCCAGCTCGTTCTGCAGCTCGGCGAGCAGCTTCAGGATCTGGTCCTGAACCAGCACGTCGAGCGCGGAGACCGCCTCGTCGAGCACGACGATGTCGGGCTTGAGCGCCAGTGCACGAGCGATCGCGACGCGCTGGCGCTGACCGCCGGACAGCTCGTTCGGGTACCGCGTGGCCAGCTCCCGCGGCAGCGAGACCTGGTCGAGCAGCTCCAGCACGCGATCATGCCGCGACGCCTTGTCGCCGACGCCGTGGATGTCCAGCGGCTCCGAGATCGTGTTGCCGATGTTGCGCAGCGGGTCCATGGATCCGTACGGGTCCTGGAAGACCGGCTGCATCCGGCGGCGCAGCGCGAGCGTCTCCCGACCGGACAGGCCGGAGATATCGGAGCCGTCGATGTGGATGGATCCGGAGGTCTGCTCCTCGAGCTTCAGCACCATCTTCGCGACGGTCGACTTGCCCGATCCGGACTCGCCGACCAGCGCCAGCGTCTTGCCCTTCGGGATGTCGAACGACACGTTGTCGACGGCGCGGAACGGGACGCTGCGGAACGACCCCTGACGGATCTTGTAGTCCTTGGTCAGATCCCGCACGGAAACCGTCGGCGGGATGTCGGCGACATCCTCGCTCGTCTCGATCCCCCGCTTCTCGGCCACGGCCTGGATGCGCTGCGACGCGATGCTCGGGGCCGCGGCCACGAGCTTCTTCGTGTACGGGTGCAGCGGGTTCTCCAGGATCTCCCGGCTGGGCCCCGCCTCGACGATCTCGCCGTTCTGCATGACGATGATCTTCTCGGCGCGCTCGGCCGCGAGTCCCAGGTCGTGCGTGATCAGGAGCACCGAGGTGCCCTTCTCCTTCGTCAGCGATGCCAGGTGATCGAGGATCACGCGCTGCACGGTCACGTCGAGCGCCGACGTGGGCTCGTCCGCGATCAGCAGCTTCGGGTCGGCCGCCAGTCCGATGCCGATCAGCGCGCGCTGGCGCATGCCGCCGGAGAACTGGTGCGGATACTGGTGCAGCCGCTTGGCCGCATCGGCGAGACCGGCCTGCTGCAGCACCTCGATCGCGCGGGCCTCGATCTCCTTGCGTCCGGTGGCGAGTCCGTTCGCACGGACCGCCTCCTTGACCTGGAAGCCGATCGACCAGACCGGGTTGAGGTTGGACATCGGGTCCTGGGGCACATAGCCGATCTCGCGTCCGCGGATCTTCTCCATCTGCCCCTCGGTGAGGCCGGTCAATTCCTGTCCGTCCAGCATGATGCTGCCCGCGGTCACATGCCCGGTACCGGGAAGGAGGTTGATGATCGCGGACGCCGTGGTGGACTTGCCAGAACCGGACTCACCCACGATGGCCAGCGTCTCACCCGCGAACAGCTCGAGGTTGACGCCGTGCACGACCTCGCGCGAGCTCTTCTGCGTGTCGAAGGCGATCCTCAGATCGCGGATCTGAAGAAGCGGTGTGTCGGTCGAAGCAGTCATCGGCGCGCCCTCGCTCTCGGGTCAAGGGCGTCTCGCACGAGCTCGCCCAGCATGATGAACGCGAGCACCGTGATGGTCAGCGCGATCGAGGGGTAGATGAGCGCCATCGGTGCAACGCGCAGCGAGGCCTGAGCCTGGCCGATATCGTTGCCCCAGCTCATCGTGTCGGATCCGAGTCCCACACCGAGATACGACAGCGTCGCCTCGGCGACGATCGCGGCGGCAAGGCTCAGCGTGGTGATCACGAGCAAGGGTGCGATCGCGTTCGGGATGACGTGTGAGATGAGCGTGCCGAAACGCGACTTGCCGAGAGCACGCGACGCCATCACGAAGTCAGCCTGGCGCACTCTCAGCACCTCGGCGCGGACAACCCGGGCAGTGGACGCCCAGGCGAACCCGCCGATCGCGAAGGCGAGTGTGAACACGTTGCGGAACTGCGCGAACACGCTCATCACGACGACGGCCGCGAGGATGTAGGGGATCGAGAAGAAGATGTCTCCCACGCGGGACAGCACCCCATCCAGCCAGCCTCCGTAGAAGCCGGCCAGAGCACCCATGACAAGGCCGATGATCGAGCCGATGAGCGTAGCGATGATACCGACGGACAGTGACGTCCTCGCTCCCCAGACGGTGCGCGCGTAGATGTCGCAGCCCTGGAAGGTGAAGCCGAGCGGATGCCCGGCGGCAGGACCGCCGTTGGAGTTCGACAGCTGACAGTTGTTGTTCGGCGGCGTCTGCGTGAAAAGCGTCGGCCAGATGGCCATGAGCAGCACGATCAACACGATCACGAGCGAGATCCAGAACATCGGACGCTTGCGGATATCGGACCAGGCGTCGCGCCAGAGATTGGACGGCTTGTCCGCGATCTTGATCGCATCGACCGCGACGGTGCCTTCGGGAATGGGAGCGACGTAGTGCGTCGCGCTGGTGTCAGACATAGCGGATCCTCGGGTCGAGCAGGCCGTACAGCAGATCCACGAGCAGGTTGACGAGCACGTAGATGATCACGAACACGGTCACGAAGGACACCACTGTCGGCCCCTCGTGCTGTTGGATCGCGTGGAACAGGGTGTTGCCGACGCCGGGGACGTTGAAGATGCCCTCGGTCACGGTCGCGCCGACCAGCAGCACACCGAAGTTGGTCGCCGAGTTCGTGATGACCGGGATCAGCGAGTTGCGCAGCACGTGCACGGGGATGACGCGTCGTCGCGGCAGACCCTTGCTGTAGGCGGTGCGCACCCAGTCCTGGTTGAGCGTGTCGATGACCGACCCGCGCATCAGCCGCATGCTCGTCGCATACAGGCTGACGCCCAGCACGATCGCCGGCAGCCAGAGGTCACCCCAGTCGTTGTCGGCGCCCACGGTCGGGCTGAACCACTGCAGCTTCACCGCGAGGAAGTACTGCGCGAGGAACGCGATGACGAAGATCGGGATCGAGATGAAGATCAGCGACAACACGAGCATCGAGTTGTCGAAGATCTTGCCCTTCCGCAGCGCAGAGAAGGTTCCGATGATAATCGCGAGCACGAACTCAAGCGCGATCGCCATCACCGCCAGACGGCCCGTGACCGGCAGCGTCGCCGCGAGCACGTCGTTGACGGAGCGGCCAGAGAACGTGGTGCCCATGTTCCCCTGGAAGATGCCGGCCAGGTAGTACCCGTACTGCACGATGAACGGCTGGTCCAGGTGGTACTGGGCCGTGAGAGCCGCATGCAGCTGGGGACTCGGCTGCTTGTCACCGAAGAGCGCAGCGATGGGGTCGCCAGGCATGGCGAACACCAGAAAGTAGATGAGCAGGGTGGCCCCGAGGAACACGGGGATGACCTGCAAGAGGCGTTTGAGGATGTATCCGAACATTCGCCCTCCCTCCAGATGAGGAGGCGCCTCGGGTCTCCGGCACGATCTGTGCGGGTGCGACGCCTCGCTGAGAGAATCGTGTCACGTGTTCGACGCGCACGACACTTTTGATTCACGCTGTTTTGACAGCGCGCGAGGCGGTGACGTGGTCGTCACCGCCTCGCGGTTGTGATCCCTCGGGCCGGTCAGCCCTTGGTGATCTCGTAGTACAGCGGAACCGAGTTCCAACCGAACTGGACGTTGTTCACGCCCTTGGCGAAGCCGCCGTTCACGTTGGAGTACCACAGCGGAATCGCCGGGAGGTCCTGGAGAAGGATCTCCTGCGCCTGCGAGTAGTCCTTCGTGGCCTCGGACTGGTCGGATGCCGAGGCGCCCTTCGCGAGCAGCGCGTCGAACTGCGGGTTCGAGTAGTCGCTGTCGTTCGACGAGGCCTTGGTGCCGTAGAGCGGCTGCAGGAAGTTGTACTGCGCCGGGTAGTCGGCCTGCCAACCGGTGCGGAACGCGGTCTGGATGGTGCGCGCGTTCACGTCCTTGCGGAGCGAGGCGAAGTCGACGTACGGGTTGCCCGAGGCGTCGATGCCGAGGTTGTTCTTCAGCTGGTTCGAGACCGCGTCGACCCACGCCTGGTGCGAGGAGTCGGAGTTGTAGGCGATCTGGAACTTACCGGACCACGGCGAGATCTTGTCGGCCTCGGCCCACAGCTCCTTCGCCTTCTTCGCGTCGAACTTCAGCACGTCGGCGCCCTTGAGGGAGTCCGACCAGCCCGCGATGACCGGCGAGGTGAAGTCGCTGGCCGGGGTGCGGGTGTTGTTGAAGATCGTCTTCGTGATCGCCGCGCGGTCGATGGCGAGCGAGATCGCCTCCTTGCGGAGCTTGCCCTCGTCGCCCGTGAAGTGCGCGAGATTGCCCGGAAGCGTGAACGACTGGAAGATCGCGGCCGGCTGGTTGACCGCGCGGTCGCCCAGGTCGGACTCGAACGTCTGCTGCGCAGAGGCGGGGATCAGGTCGATGACGTCGACCTTGTTGCTCTGCAGGTCGGCGTACGCGGCGTCGGCGGTCGCGTAGAAGATGAAGTTCACGCCGCCGTTCTTGGCCTGACGCGCGCCCTTGTAGGTGTCGCTCTTGACGAGGTCGAGTTCGACCTTGTGCTGCCAGGCGCCGGCCTTGGCGAACTTGTAGGGTCCGTTGCCGATCGGATTCTCGCCTGCCGTCGCCATGTCCTTGAGGGACGCCTCGGGCAGCGGGTAGTAGGCCGAGTAGCCGAGGCGCTGCGAGAAGTCCGCGGCGACCGGGTTGGAGAGCTTGATGGTGAAGGTGTAGTCGTCAACCTTCTTCAGGCCGGTCAGCTCGGAGTCGGCGGAGTCGCTGAAACCCTCGATGTCGCTGAACCAGGACTGGTTGAGCTGCTTGTTCGAGAACTTGGCGCCGTACTGCCACGCGTTGATGAAGCTGTCGGCCGTGACCTTCTCGCCGTTCGAGAACGTGTTGCCCTGCTTCACCTTGACGGTGAGGTCGCTGGAGTCGTCGACCTTGATGGACTCGGCCATGTCGTTGACGAGCTTGCCCTTGGCGTCGTAGTACGCCAGGCCGGCGAAGATCGAGTCGAGGATCTTTCCGCCGCCCACCTCGTTGGTGTTGGTCGGGATCAGCGGGTTCTCGGGCTCGCTGCCGCTCACCTTGATGATGGCGTTCGAGTTGCCACCGGCCGAGGCGGTGGAGTCTCCGCCACCCGACTTGCTGGAGCAGCCGGCGAGGGCGAGTGCGCCCACCGCAAGCAGCCCGATGCCCGCGAGGGCGATCTTGTTGCGCTTCACGTTGTGTCCTCCTGTGGACAGTTGACAGCAATCTGCGCACTCGTCGTCGAGTGCTCAGGGATACCTGAGCCTAACCGCCGATCCGCCGATCGCACGAATGCGTAACGTTAACCGTTACTTACTGGTGACCTGAGACGACGAGGCGCCCTGGGACCGTTCCCAGGGCGCCTCGTGGTCTCGTCTTGCTCGTGCGGATGCTACAGCGCGAACGCCTCCACCGGAGGGCAGGCGCAGACCAGGTTGCGGTCTCCGTACGCGTTGTCGATGCGGCGCACCGGCGGCCAGTACTTGCCCGCGATCAGGGCGTGCGTGGGGTACGCCGCCTTCTCACGGGAGTAGGCGTGGTTCCACTCGCCCATCAGCAGCGACGCCGCCGTGTGCGGTGCATGCACCAGCGGGTTGTCGTCGGCCGGCCAGACGCCTGCGGCGACCTCGTCGGCCTCCGCCCTGATCTGGATCATGGCCTCGACGAAGCGCTCGAGCTCGCCGAGGTCCTCCGACTCCGTGGGCTCGACCATGAGCGTGCCCGCCACGGGGAACGACATGGTCGGGGCGTGGAAGCCGTAGTCGATGAGACGCTTGGCCACGTCGTCGACCGTGATCCCGGTCGCCTCCTTGAGCGGACGCAGGTCCAGGATGCACTCGTGCGCCACCCGGCCCTGCTCCCCCGAGTACAGCACGGGGTAGTGCTCGCCGAGGCGCGCGGCGACGTAGTTCGCCGCGAGCACCGCGGCCGCGGTCGCGTCGCGCAGGCCGTCTGCGCCCATCATCCGGACGTACGCCCAGGAGATCGGCAGCACGCCCGCGGAGCCGTACGGCGCCGCGGAGACCGGGCCGCCCTCGAAGACGTAGCCGCCCGCGTGCGCGGTGCGCTGCGCCTGCGGGTGTCCCGGCAGGTACGGCGCGAGGTGCGCCTTGGCCGCGACGGGACCCACGCCGGGGCCGCCACCGCCGTGCGGGATCGCGAAGGTCTTGTGCAGGTTGAGGTGCGAGACGTCGCCGCCCAGGTCGCCGAACCGGGAGTAGCCGAGCAGCGCGTTCAGGTTCGCGCCGTCGATGTACACCTGGCCGCCGGCCGCGTGCACCGCCGCCGTGATGTCGAGCACGTCGTGCTCATAGACGCCGTGCGTGGACGGATAAGTGATCATGAGCGCGGCGATCTCGTCGGCGTGCTGCGCGATCTTCGCGCGCAGGTCGTCGAGGTCGACGTTGCCCAGCTCATCGGTCGCGACGACGACCACCTTCATGCCGGCGAGCACCGCGGACGCGGCGTTGGTGCCGTGCGCGGACGACGGGATGAGGCACACGGTGCGGTGGTCATCGCCGTTCGCGAGGTGGTAGCCGCGGATCGCGAGCAGGCCCGCGAGCTCGCCCTGCGATCCGGCGTTCGGCTGCAGGGAGACCGCGTCGTAGCCGGTGACGTCCGCGAGCCAGGCCTCGAGCTGGTCGATCAGCTCGAGCGAGCCCTGCACGTCGGCCTCGGGGGCGAACGGGTGCAGCTGCGCGAACTCGGGCCAGGTGATCGCGGCCATCTCGGTCGCGGCGTTGAGCTTCATCGTGCAGGATCCGAGCGGGATCATGCCGCGGTCGAGCGCGTAGTCGCGGTCGGCGAGGCTCTTCAGGTACCGCATCATGGCGGTCTCGGAGCGGTGCGCGTGGAACACGGGGTGCGTGAGGTACTCGTCCTGGCGGGCGAGGGCCGCGGGCACGCTCGTGACCGGGATGTAGGCGAACGACCCCTCCCCCGCGCCGAAGACCGTGGCCACGGCGAGGATGTCCTCGTAGGTCGTGGTCTCGTCGGCGGCGATGCTCACCGTGTCCGCGTCGACGGGGTTCAGCAGGATCCCCGCCGCGTGCGCGTCCGCGACGATCGCGTCGGCCCGGCCGGGGACGCGCACCGTGATCGTGTCGAAGTAGTCCGCGTGCACGATCTCGGCACCGGCCTTCTCCAGCTGCGTCGCGAGGAAGCGCGCCTTCGACGCGACGCCGGAGGCGATCTCCTTGAGCCCCTCCGGGCCGTGGTAGACCGCGTACATCGACGCCATGACGGCCAGCAGCACCTGCGCGGTGCAGATGTTCGACGTGGCCTTCTCGCGGCGGATGTGCTGCTCGCGGGTCTGCAGGGCGAGGCGGTAGGCCGGGTGGCCGTCCGCGTCCTGCGAGACGCCGACGAGGCGGCCGGGCAGCTGACGCTCGAGTCCCGAGCGCACGGCCATGTAGCCGGCGTGCGGGCCGCCGAAGCCCATCGGCACGCCGAAGCGCTGCGTGGTGCCCACGGCGACGTCCGCGCCGAGCGAGCCCGGCGAGGCGATCAGGGTGAGCGCGAGCAGGTCGGCCGCGACGACGGCGAGGCCGCCGGCGAGGTGCGCCGCGTCGATGACCGCGGACGGATCCCAGATCCGCCCCGAGGCTCCGGGGTACTGCACGAACACGCCGAACAGGTCTTCCGGGAGCGTCTCGCCGCCCGCGAGATCGCGCTCGACGAGCTCGATCCCGAGCGCGGATGCGCGCGTGGCGAGGAGCGCCTTGGTCTGCGGGAGCGCATCGGCGTCGACCACGAACGTGTGGGACGCGGCCTTGGATCCGCGACGGGCGAGCAGCATCCCCTCGGCGACGGCGGAGGACTCGTCGAGCATCGACGCGTTCGCCGTGTCGAGGCCGGTGAGCTCGGACACCATGGTCTGGAAGTTGATCAGCGCCTCCAGACGGCCCTGCGAGATCTCCGGCTGGTACGGCGTGTACGCCGTGTACCAGGACGGATTCTCCAGGACGTTGCGCTGGATCACGCTCGGCGTGAGCGTGCCGTAGTAGCCCAGGCCGATCATGGGGCGGTTGACCGTGTTGCGGTCCGCCAGCGAGCGCAGCTCGGAGAGGGCCTCCGCCTCGCTCGCCGCGGCAGGCAGGACGCTCACGCGGTCGGCGGCCGAGCGGATCGAAGCGGGGACGGCCTCGCGCATGAGGGCGTCGACCGGACGCTCGTCGGCGCCGTAGGAGATGCCGATGGCGTCGAGCATCGCCCGCTGGGCGTCGGCGGTGGTGCCGATGTGGCGGTCGAGGAACGCGGTCACTCTCAGCCCTCCGTGTGGGCGACGTAGGCGTCGCGGTCGAGGAGACCGTCGACGGCGCCCGCCGCGACCGAGATCTTGATCAGCCAGCCGCCCTCGAACGGGGCGGAGTTGACGAGCGACGGGTCGTCGATGACGGCGTCGTTGATCTCGAGGACCGTGCCGTCGACCGGCGCGTAGAGCTCGGAGACCGACTTGGTCGACTCGGCCTCGCCGAAGACGTCGCCGCGGCTGAACGAGGTGCCGACGGCGGGCAGCTCGACGAAGACGATGTCACCGAGGGCGTCAGCGGCGAAGTCGGTGATGCCGATGGTCGCGGACTCGCCGTCCACGGCGACCCACTCGTGCTCTTCGCTGTAGCGCAGGGTGTTCAGATCGGTCATTTCTTCCTCCGGTAGAAAGGCAGGGCGGTGATGGTCGCAGGGATCTTCGTTCCACGGACGTCGAGGAACAGGGGGACGGAGCCGTCGGCGACCGCGGGGTCGACGAAGGCCATGGCGATGGGGTGGCCGAGTGTGGGGCTCAGGGCGCCGCTGGTGATCTCGCCGATCACCGCGCCGTCCTCGGTCACGACCGCGTATTCGGCGCGACCGGCGCGGCGGCCCTCCGCGGCCAGGCCGATCAGCACGCGCGCGCCCTCGGCCGGTGTGGTGCCGTCCTTGCCGACGAAGCTCTCCTTGTCGGAGACGACGACGCGGCCGAGCCCGGCCTGAGCCGGCTTGATCTCGCGGTTCAGCTCGTGGCCGTAGAGAGGCATGCCCGCCTCGAGACGCAGCGTGTCGCGCGCGGCGAGGCCCGCGGGGACGAGCCCGCGCTCCGCACCGGCGGCGACGACGGCGTCCCAGAGCGCGGCGGCGTCGTCCGCCGCGACGAGGAGCTCGAAGCCGTCCTCGCCCGTGTAGCCCGTGCGCGCGAGGAGCAGCGGCTTGCCGTTGTAGGCGGCGGACGCCCAGGCGTAGTACTTCTGCTCCGCCCAGGGGATCGAGACCTCGTCGATGCCGGGCGTGCCGGCGAGGATCGCCTCGGCGTTCGGCCCCTGCACCGCGATGAGGGCGTAGTCGTCGGAGACGTCCTCGACGACGACCTCGTGATCCGTCGTGCGGTTCAGGAGAGCCTCGCGCACGGCGTCGCGGTTGCCCGCGTTGCTGATGATGAGGAAGTCGTCGTCGCCGAGGCGGTAGACGATGACGTCATCGATGATCCCGCCGTCCTCGGCGAGCAGCAGGGAGTACTTCGCCTTGCCCACCGCGAGCGCCGAGAGCCGGCCGGCGAGCGCGTAGTCGAGGTACTCCCCCGCGCCGGCGCCGACGATCGTGAACTCGGCCATGTGCGAGATGTCGAAGATGCCCGCGCTCTCGCGCACCGCGTGGTGCTCGGCGAGGTCGGACGTGTAACGGACCGGCATCTGCCAGCCGCCGAAGTCGGTGAACGAGGCCCCGAGCGCCTCATGGCGCTCCCGGAGCGGGGTGTAGCGGGGGTCTGTCATGGAGCTCTCCCGTGCGGATCGGTGAGGATCCGCACGGCGCGCGGATCCGAGAACTCCCCCTCTGTCATGGGCCTGAGAGCTTCGCCCGGCTCCTCGAGAGGACGCGGGGCTTTCACCGTCGGCGGATCCGTCGTGAAGCAAGAAGAGGTGGAGATCCGCGAGGGTCTGCTCACCGTGGTTTCGGCTCGGGCGCCTTCGGCGGCCTCGCTCGACCTGACTTCTTGCTTCGCTCGAAATCACTTTCCAGAGCGGCCGGGTCAGCGCGGTGCGGTTACCTGAGAGATTGGCGGGGAGGCTTGCTCCTTCGGTGTCCGGCAGCGATCACCGGACTCTCCCGCACAGACCATGCGGCCACGTGTTCAATTGTGCGCGCTCATCCTATCGCGATGAGGGCTTCTCGCGGCAGCACCGCGAAGACCCTGGTCCGCGCTTCGTGACGTCATGGACTCGCCTTCGAGTCAGTTTGACTCTAAGATCGGTTCCCGGAGGTTAGAGTCATGATGACCAGAAGCGAAGGATCCGAGGACGGCATCCGCGTCGCCGTCTCGACGGTGATCCTCACGATGCGCCGCGACGGCAGCGCCGCTCCGCGCATCGCCCTGCCTCTGGTGCGCCGCACCCGCGACCCGCACGCCGGAGCCTGGGCGCTCCCCGGCGGATGGCTGGACGCGAGCGAGGGCCTCGCGGCAGCGGCGGCGCGCACGCTCGCCGAGACGACGGGCCTCGCCCCCAGCTACCTCGAGCAGCTGTACGCGTTCGGCGCCGTGGACCGCTCCCCCAGCCGCGTGATCTCGGTCGTGTACTGGGCGCTGCTGCGCGAGGACCTCGTCGACCAGCAGCTCGCCGCGCACCGCTCGGCCGACGTGGAGATCGAGAACGTCGAGTGGTTCGACGCCTCCGATCTGCCCGCACTGGCCTTCGATCACGCGCGCATCGTCGAGTACGCGCTCTGGCGACTGCGCAACAAGGCCGGATACAGCCGGGTGGCTCAGGGGTTCCTGCCCCCGGAATTCACCCTGGCCGATCTGCGAGAGGCGTACGAGACGATCCTCGGACGCCGGCTGGATCCCGCGAACTTCCGCCGTCAGGTCGACGCGACGCGAACCCTGATCCCCACCAACGCGTTCCGCACGGGCAGCCACCGGCCGGCCCGCCTCTACCGGGATGCCACCGACGTCGAGCTCGCCGATCGCGGCCCGCTCGCCCCCGACGAGACGAGGACCTCATGAGCACCACCTCTTTGCACTCACCGATCGATCCGTCCGTCGACCACGCACTGCGCCTGATCGTCACGGGAGCATCCACCGAGTCGACGTGCACGACCGATCTCGCCGCGGGCCCCTGGAACTTCGACACGATCCCCGGTTACGGCCCCGGATCGTCCATGGGAGATGTGATCCCGACCGGCGCGCCCCGCCAGGGCGAGCTCCCCGCGGACTACCGCGAGGCCGACGAGGACGAACTGCACGAGCGGATCCGCGCGGCCAAGGCGACCCTCGGCGAGCGCGTCGTGGTGCTCGGTCACTTCTATCAGCGCGAGGAGGTCGTGCGGCACGCGGATCACGTCGGCGACTCGTTCCAGCTCGCAGGCTTCGCGAAGCAGCATCCCGAGGCGGAGGCGATCGTCTTCTGCGGCGTGCACTTCATGGCCGAGACCGCGGACCTGCTCTCCGGTGCGGACCAGGCCGTGATCCTGCCGAACCTCGCCGCGGGCTGCTCGATGGCCGACATGGCCGACATCGACCAGGTCGAGGACTGCTGGGAACAGCTGGCCGACGTGCTGGGCCCTCTGGACGAGCCGGACGCCGACGGCCTCGTGCCGGTGATCCCGGTCACGTACATGAACTCCTCGGCCGCCATCAAGGGGTTCGTGGGCCGGCACGGCGGCATCGTGTGCACCTCCTCGAACGCGCGGACCGTGCTGGAGTGGGCGTTCGCACGCGGGCGCAGGGTGCTCTTCTTCCCGGATCAGCACCTGGGCCGCAACACCGCGAAGGCGATGGGCGTGCCTCTCGCGCAGATGCCCCTGTGGAACCCGCGTCGCCCGCTCGGCGGATCCTCCGCGGACGAACTGCAGGACTCCCGCGTCATCCTCTGGCACGGCTTCTGCTCCGTGCACCGCCGCTTCACCGTCGCCCAGATCGACCAGGCCCGCGCCGAGCACCCCGGCGTGCGCGTGATCGTGCACCCCGAGTGCCCGATGGAGGTCGTGGACGCCGCGGACGAGGCCGGTTCGACCGACTTCATCCGCAAGGCCATCGCCGCCGCGACCGAGCCCACGACCTTCGCGGTCGGCACCGAGATCAACCTCGTCCGGCGGCTCGCCGCGGAGTATCCGCAGCACGAGATCTTCTGCCTGGATCCCGTGGTCTGCCCCTGCTCGACCATGTACCGGATCCACCCCGGCTACCTTGCCTGGGTGCTCGAGGAGCTCGTGGCAGGGCGCACCCCGAACCGCATCACGGTTCCCGCGGATGTGGCCGACCCGGCGCGGGTCGCGCTCGAGCGGATGCTCGCGGCGCGCCCTCCGGTGGCGGTGGCCTGATGTCCGCCTCCCGCGAGCGCCGCACGACCGAGGCGCTGCACGTGCTCGTGATCGGCGGCGGCATCGCGGGCCTCACCGCGGCGCTGCACGCGCACGAGGCTGGGCACCGGGTCGAGGTCGTCGTGAAGGACGCCCTCGGCGACGGCGCGACCGCGCTCGCCCAGGGGGGCATCGCCGGGGTGTACGGAGCGGATCCCGATGGCACGGCGGACTCCCCCGCGCTGCACGCCGCGGACACGCTCGCGGCCGGCGCAGGCCTCTCCGATGCCGCGGTGGTCGACGTGCTCGTGGACGAGGCACCGGCACGGATCGCCGAGCTGGTCGCC
Organism: Microbacterium sp. NPDC089698; assembly: GCF_044749045.1. Classification (NCBI taxonomy): domain Bacteria; kingdom Bacillati; phylum Actinomycetota; class Actinomycetes; order Micrococcales; family Microbacteriaceae; genus Microbacterium; species Microbacterium sp. NPDC089698. The sequence goes on along the minus strand of NZ_JBIVHE010000007.1, from coordinate 150,727 downwards.
CGCGGGGTGCCCTTCGACCGCGACCGCCAGGGACGGCTCCTGCGCGGACTCGAGGCCGCGCACTCCGCGGCGCGGATCGCGCACGCCGGCGGCGACGCGACGGGAGCGGCGATCTCGGCCGCGCTCGTGCGCGCCGTCCGGGATGCGGGCATCGCCGTGCGCGAGCACACGATGCTCGTCGACCTGATCGTCGAGGACGGGGTGGTGCGAGGAGCCCGGCTCCTCTCCGCCGGACGGATCCTCGACGTCTCGGCGGACGCCGTGATCCTCGCGACCGGCGGGGCGGGGCGGCTGTTCCGGCACACCACGGCGCCGGCGGTCTGCACGGGCGACGGCATCGCCGCCGCCCTGCGCGCGGGCGCCGCCGTCGCCGACCTGGAGTTCGTCCAGTTCCATCCCACGATCCTGGCCGCACCGGGACCGGCGTTCCTGATCTCCGAAGCGGTGCGCGGTGAGGGTGCGACTCTCATCGACGACGACGGAGTCCGCTTCGCGTTCGACGCCCATCCCGATGGCGAGCTCGCCCCGCGCGACGTCGTGACGCGGGCAGTCGTCCGCCGCGCCCGGGAGCAGGGACGCCCGGTACGGCTCGACGCGACGGCGCTGGGTGCGGAGCGTCTCGCGCACCGCTTCCCCACGATCGACCGGGTGACGCGCGAGCGCGGCTTCGACTGGGCCCGGGAGCCCGTCCCCGTCACGCCCGCCGCGCATTACCTCATGGGCGGCGTGGTCACCGACGCCGACGGTCGCACCACGCTGCCCGGCCTCTACGCGGTCGGGGAGACCGCGAGGACGGGCGTGCACGGCGCCAACCGGCTCGCCTCGAACTCGCTGCTGGAGGGCGCCGTGTTCGGAGCCCGCGCCGCGGCGGCCCTCGGGACGGTCGCGCCGGGCCCCCGCATCCTCGCCGATGTCGTCGCCGACCTCCCGGAGCGGCCGGCCGCGATCGACGACCTCGATCGGGCCCCCGCGGCGGATCCGTTCTCCCGCGCCGCCCTGCAGGACCTCATGTGGGATCTCGTCGGGCCGCTGCGCACCGCCGAGGGCCTGGAAGAGGCTCGGACGGCCGTCCTCGGCTGGCGGCCCTCGGAGGACCTGACCCGCAGCGCGGTCGAAGACCGCAACCTGCTGCAGGTCGCGGAGGCCATGATCGATGCCGCGCTCGCCCGCCCGGTCTCGGTGGGTGCCCACCACATCCTCGCCTCCTCTCCTCCGGTTCCCGTCACGGATCCGACCCCCGCCCTGATCGGAGTCTGATGCTCACCCCCGCTCTCCTCACCCGCGTCGTCGGCGCCGCCCTCGAAGAGGACGCCCCGTGGGGCGACCTGACGAGCACGGCTCTGCTGCCCGCCGACGCGACGGCGGCCGCCGATCTCGTCGCACGCGAACCCGGTGTGCTGGCCGGCGGCGACGTCTTCGCCGCGGCGTTCACGCTCACGGATCCGGTGACCGTCGTCGACCTGCACGTCGCGGACGGGGACGCTTTCGCGGCCGGCGACGTGCTCGCGACGGTCACCGGATCCGCGCGCAGCCTGCTCACGGCCGAGCGCGTGGCGCTGAACTTCACACAGCGCCTCAGCGGCATCGCCACGCTGACCGCGGCCTACGTCGCCGCGGTCGATGGCGCTGGTCCCGACGGCAAGCAGGTGCGCATCGTGGACACCCGCAAGACCACCCCCGGCCTGCGCGCGTTCGAGCGGCATGCCGTGCTCGCCGGCGGCGGACGGAACCACCGGTTCTCCCTGTCGGACGCGGTGATGGCGAAGGACAACCACCTCGCGGTGCTGAGCAGCGGCGGACGCGACCTCGCCACCGCGCTGCGCGAGGCGATCGCGACGCTGCCGCACACCGCGCACGTCGTGGTCGAGGTCGACCGCCTCGACCAGATCCCCGCGGTCCTGGAGGGCGGCGCGCACACCGTGCTGCTGGACAACTTCTCCCTCGACGACCTGCGCGCGGGCGTCGCGCTGATCGACGGCCGCGCGACCGCGGAGGCCTCGGGCGGCGTGGACCTCGACACCGTGCGCGGGATCGCGGGCACCGGGGTCGACGTGATCTCGGTGGGCGCCCTCACCCACTCCGCGCGCGCCCTCGACCTCGGACTCGATGTGCGGATCGACGCCGGACCGCGGATCGACTGAGATGGCCGGTCCGCTCTACCTCGATCACGCGGCGACCTCGCCGGTGCGGCCCGAGGTGCTCGAGGCGATGGCCCCGTTCCTGACTCGGACGTTCGGGAACCCGTCCAGCCACCACACGGTGGGCGAGGCGGCGAGCGCGGCGCTGGAGGACGCCCGAGCCCGGGTGGCCCGCGTGCTCGGGATGCGCACCGGAGACGTGGTCTTCACGGCCGGGGGCACCGAGGCGAACAACCTCGCGGTCAAGGGCATCGTGCTGGCGGCGCGGTTCCCGAGCGAGGAGCGCAACGACGAGACGAGGGGCGCCCGGGGCAGGCGGCATCTGATCACGACGCCGATCGAGCACGAGTCGATCCTGGAGTCGGTCGCGTACCTCGCGCGCTTCCACGGCGTGGAGGCGACCCTGGTTCCCGTCGACGGCCGAGGACGGGTGGATCCCACCGCGGTCGCCGCGGCGATCCGCGACGACACCGCGCTGGTCGCGGTCGGGCATGCGAACAACGAGATCGGCACGATCCAGGACGTCGCGGGCATCGCCGCCGCGGCGGCGGCGCGCGGCATCCCGCTGCATGTGGACGCCGTACAGTCCGCGGGCTGGCTGCCGCTGTCGGGCCTCGGCGCCGATTCGATCGCGATCGCCGGCCACAAGCTGGGCGCCCCCAAGGGCATCGGCGCGCTCGCGGTGCGCGGACGCGTGCCGCTCGAGCCCCTGGTCCACGGCGGAGGCCAGGAGCGCGGACGCCGCTCCGGCACCGAGAACGTGGCGGGTGCGGTGGCCCTCGCCACGGCGCTCGAGCTGGCCGAGGGCGAACGCGCCGAGGCCGCGGCCCGCGTCGGCGCGCAGTCCGCGCAACTCATCGCGGGCGTGCTCGCAACGGTGCCCTCGGCCCGCCTCACCGGAGACCCGGAGCGAAGGCTGCCCGGCACGGCGAGCTTCACGTTCGCCGAGGTCTCCGGCGAGGCGGTGCTGCTCGAACTCGAGCGGCGCGGCGTGGTGTCATCGAGCGGGTCGGCGTGCGCGGCCGGCAGCGACGAGCCCTCGCATGTGCTGCTGGCCTGCGGGATCGATCCCGTCGTCGCGCAGACCGCGGTGCGCTTCACGCTCGGCCGCGCTGGTCTGCCCGGCGACGGTCCCGATCGACTCGCGGCACTCGTCTCCGAGGCCGTGGCCGCCGTGCGCTCCTAGACTGGCGAGGTGCCTGCTCCGCTCGTGACCGTGATCGTGCCCGGCCGCGACATCGCCGATTTCGCCCCTGCCGCCCTCGATTCGCTGCGTGCGCAGACCGAGACCTCGTGGCGTGCGATCCTCGTCGACGACGGCTCCCGGGACGACACCGGCCGGATCTTCGAGGCCGCGACGCACGAGGATCCGCGGTTCACGCTGCTGCGTCACGAACGTTCGCGGGGTCTCGGCGCCGCCCGCAATGCGGCCCTCGACCTCGTCGACACCGAGTACCTCGGCTTCCTCGACGGCGACGACGAGCTCACCCCGACCGCCCTCGAGCGGATGACCGGCACCCTCTCCACGACCGGGAGCGACTTCGTGACCGGTGCCTACGTGCGCTCGCGCTGGGACGGGCAGGGTTACGCGGCCGGACGGGTGCAGCCGTGGGTCGCCGCGGCGACGGATCCGAGACGTCTCGGAACCACGATCTTCGCGCACCCGGCCGCGTCGGCGAACATCGTGGCGTGGTCGAAGATCAGTCGCACGGCGTTCTGGCACGACCTGCGGTTCCCCGAGGGGGTGGCCTACGAGGATCAGATCGTGGCGCAGCGGATGTACACGACGGCCCGCGCCTTCGACGTCATCCCCGACGTGGTGGTGAAGTGGCGGCTGCGCGAGAACGGCACCTCGATCACGCAGGGCAAGCACCGCCTCCGCGTGCTGCGCGACTATCTCGCGGCGCTCCGCGGAGGCATCGACGTACTGCATCGGGCGGGCGCGCGCGCCGCCGTGGCCGCTAGGCTCGACCTCATCCTCGCGATGGACGTGCCGCCGCTCCAGGAGATCGCCGGCACCCACCCCGACCCCGCGTATCCCGCGGCGGTCCGAGCGTTCCTCGAAGAGCTCGAGGCACTCCCCGAGTTCGCCGACGCCCGCGTGGATCCCACCCTCGCCGCCGCGCTGCACTGGTAGCCGCGGCCACTGCCAGGACGGCAGGCGTGCCCGCGCGCATCGAGCCGCCCAGAATCAGGACCAGCATGAACGACTATCTCTCCGGACTTTTCTCCCTCGATGGCCGCACCGCCGTGGTCACCGGCGGCAGCTCCGGCATCGGCCGCGGCATCGCGACCGCCCTCGCCCGGGCCGGAGCCGCGACGGTGATCGTCGCCCGCGGCGCCGAGCGGATCGACGAGACCGCGCGCGAGCTCACGGACGCGGGCTGCCGCGTCGCCGGCGTGGTCGGCGACCTCGGCACCCGGGACGGGATCCGCGCGGTCGGCGAGGCGGCGGCCCAGCCCTTCGGCGAGCCCGACATCCTCGTGAACTCCGCGGGCATCAACATCCGGCCCGCCTTCGCCGACATCACCGAGGCCGACTGGGACGCCACGATGACCGTGAACACGCTCGCCCCGTTCCTGCTCGGGCAGCGGTACGCGACGGGCATGGCGGAGCGCGGCTACGGCCGCCTCATCCACATCAGCTCGCAGCAGGCGCACCGCGCGTTCGTCGGCAGCGGCATCTACGGGGTCTCGAAGGGCGCGATCGAGTCCCTGATGCGCTCCGAGGCGGAGGCGTGGGGCGGTTCCGGCGTCACCAGCAACACCCTCGTGCCCGGCTTCGTGCTGACGCCGCTCAACGCCCGCCTGCAGGAGGATCCGCAGCAGATCGCGGCGCTCGCCGCCCGCACGATGATCGGCCGCAACGGGCTGCCCTCCGACTTCGCCGGCGCGGCGGTGTTCCTCGCCGGCGCCGGATCCGCCTATGTCACGGGGCACTCGCTGTTCGTCGACGGCGGGCTGAGCGCGCACTGAGCGCTCGGGTTCCTGCTCTCGGGGTCGGAGCCGGGCGCCTTCGCGCCCGGCTCTCCCGGCCCTCCGACGATCAGGCCGAGCGGATGTCGTCGTCGATCCGGGCCGCGGCCACCTGCTGCGCGGCGAGGTCGGCGTAGAGGCCGCCCTGCGCGAGCAGCTCGGCGTGCGTGCCCGACTCGACGATCCGGCCCTCCTGCACCACGTGGATGACGTCCGCGCCGATCACCGTGGACAGCCGGTGCGCGATCGTGAGCGTGGTTCGGCCCTTCGCGGCCTCGTCCAGCGCCTCCTGCACCACGCGCTCGGAGACCGTGTCGAGCGCGGACGTCGCCTCGTCCAGCAGCAGCACGGGCGGATCCTTGAGCAGCACCCGCGCGATCGCGATGCGCTGCTTCTCACCGCCGGAGAGCCGGTAGCCGCGCTCCCCCACGACGGTGTCGTAGCCGTCCTCGAAGCCGGCGATCACGTGGTGGATGTTGGCGGCGGTGCACGCCGCCACGAGCTCTTCGTCCGTCGCGTCGGGCTTGGAGTAGACGAGGTTCTCCCGGATCGTGGCGTGGAACAGGTAGGTCTCCTGCGACACGATCCCGATCTCGTCGATGATCGACTCCTGCGTGAGGTCGCGCACGTCGGCGCCGTCGAAGAGCACCGCCCCCTCCGACGCCTCGTAGAGGCGCGGCGCGAGGTAGAGGATCGTCGTCTTGCCCGCACCGGAGGGCCCGACGAAGGCCACGTGCTGGCCCGGCTCGGCCGTGAACGAGATGCCCTGCAGGGTGTCGCGCGCGGCGGAGGACGCATCGGGGTAGCGGAACCGCACGTCGCGGAATTCGAGCCGCCCGCGAGGCCCCGGCGCCGCCGTCGCCGGCTGCGCATCCGGTGCGTCCTGGATCTGCGGCACCAGGTCCAGGTACTCGAAGATCCGCGCGAACAGGGCCTGCGAGGTCTGCACGTCGAGCGCGACCCGCATGAGCCCGATCAGCGGCATGAGCAGGCGCGCCTGCACGGTCGTGAACGCCACGATCGCACCGGCCGTGATCGTCCCTGTGCCGCCGGCGACGAGGAATCCCGCGACGAGGTATATGATCGCCGGGACGCTCGACATCAGCACGGACACCACGGCGAAGAAGCCCTGCCCGCTCATCGCGGTGCGCACCTGCAGGCGGATCTGGGTGCGGTTCTGCGCCTGATAGCGCGCCGACTCGGAGCGCTGACGGTTGAACGACTTCGAGAGCAGGATCCCCGAGACGCTCAGCGTCTCCTGCGTGATCGCGGTGAGCTCGGAGAGCGACTCCTGCGTCTGCCCGGCGATCCGCGCGCGCACCTGCCCGACCCTGCGCTGCACGAGCACCAGGATCGGCATGACGCACACGGCGATGATGGTCAGCCGCCAGTCCAGCAGGATCATCGCGACGAGCGAGGCGATCACCGTGACGGTGTTGCCGAGGATGCTCGTGACCGTGCTCGTGAGCACGCCGGAGACGCCGCCCACGTCGTTCTGCAGCCGGGACTGGATGACGCCGGTCTTGGTGCGGGTGAAGAAGCCCAGCTCCATCGACTGCAGGTGCTCGAACAGCCGCACGCGCAGGTCGCCCGTGACGCTGTTGCCGACCGTGGAGGTGAGCCAGGTCTGCACGACGCCCAGCCCGGACGAGAGCAGGTACAGGCCGATCATCGAGACGACCAGGACCACCAGCAGCCCGAGCTGGGGTCCTCCCCCGCCGTGCGGGAACAGCGCGTCGTCGAAGACCTTCTGCACCAGGAGCGGGGGGATGACGCCGAGCGCGGCGCCGACGATCACGAGCAGGACCGTCATCAGGATCCGGTTCCGGTAGGGCCGGAACAGCCCCACGACTCTGCGCCCGAGGTCGGGGATGCGGGGCGCGTCCGCGTTCTGCTTGCGCTGCGCCGCCTCGTCGACGGGGCGGCCGCCGCGCACGCCGCCCATCCTGGCCATCATGCTCATCCGCCCACACCCCTGCCCGCCGCCGGTCGCCCTCGCCGTCGGCACCTGCCGTTCTCTGCTTCGGGGTAAGCGTATGTCCGTGCACGGACGTCGCGGCGCACCCGCCGGACCCGTCCGCTCAGGGCGCAACGCGCGCCGCAGCGCGCTGCTCACGGCAGCGCGGACGGCCGCGGATCCGATCCGGGAATGGAATGTCCGACCCTGTGGTTAGCCTGGGAGTCGCTCGCCGTTCCGCGCAGCTTCCCCCTCGAAACGCATTCCCGGAGGAGCGCATGTCCGCCACACACACCGATTCCGTGCCCACGAGCGCAGGATCCTCTCTCATCCCCCGCCGAGACATGGCGGTCATCTGGGTGCTTCTCGCCGCCGCCTTCGTCGCGATCCTCAACGAGACGACGATGAGCATGGCGATCCCGCACCTCATCGACGATCTCAAGATCACGCCCCTCGCCGCGCAGTGGGTGACGAGCGCGTTCATGCTGACCATGGCGGTCGTGATCCCCACGACAGGCTTCCTGCTGCAGCGCTTCACGACCCGGCAGATGTTCCTCGGCGCCCTCGCCCTGTTCTCCGCGGGAACGCTCATCGCCGCGCTCGCGCCCGGCTTCACGGTGCTCCTCATCGCCCGCGTCGTGCAGGCCTCCGGCACCGCGATCATGATGCCGCTGCTCATGACGACGCTCATGAACCTGGTCCCCGCGGCGAGCCGCGGCCGGATGATGGGGCGCGTCAGCATCGTCATCTCGCTCGCACCCGCGATCGGCCCCACGCTGTCGGGCTTCCTGCTCGATCACTTCAGCTGGCGCGCGATCTTCGTGGTCGTGCTGCCGATCGCACTGGTCGCGATGGTGATCGGCTGGCGCTTCCTGACGAACGTCGGCGAGCGCACCGACGCACCGCTCGACGTCCTCTCGATCGTGCTGAGCGCGTTCGGCTTCGGTGGTCTCGTGTTCGGCCTCAGCCAGATCGGCGCCCTCGCCGGCGGCGGCGGAACCGCCGCTCCCCTGGTGATCTCGCTGATCGTGGGCGTCGTGGGCCTCGTCGCGTTCCTCTGGCGGCAGGTGGTCCTGCAGCGCAAGGATGACGCGCTGCTCGACCTTCGCGTGTTCGCCTCGCGCGACTTCACCCTCTCGATGGTGCAGATGTTCCTGCTGTCGCTCGCGTTCTTCGGGACGCTCACGGTGATCCCGCTGTTCCTGCAGAAGGCGCTCGGCCTGGAGACCACCGAAGCGGGCCTCGTGCTGCTGCCCGGTGCGCTCGCGATGGGCCTGCTCGGCCCCGTGATCGGGCGGATCTACGACTCCCGGGGCACGAAGATCCTGCTGATCCCGGGCTCGATCCTCACCGCCGCGTCGCTGTGGTTCTATACGACCCTCGCCACGACCACCCCGGTGTGGATCGTGCTCGTCGCGCAGACGCTGCTGTCGATCGGGCTGGCCCTGTCGTTCACGCCGCTGTTCACCGCGTCGCTGGCGTCGCTCAAGCCGAAGTTCTACTCCTACGGCAGCGCGGTCATCGGCACCGTGCAGCAGGTGGCGGGTGCGGCCGGTATCGCGGTGATGATCGCGGTGTTCACGCTCATCGTGAACGCGAACGGCGGCACCGAGGTGCCCGACGCCGTCGCGGCCGGATCGCGCAGCACCTTCGTGATCGGCGCGGTCATCGCGACCGTGACGATCCTCGGCGCCTTCGTCATCCGCAAGCCCGAGGACGACTCCGACGAGGCCGGCTCCCCCGAGGGCTCCGCCCCCGCGATGCACTGACCCTGCTTTTCTCGAGTCGTCCCCACCAGCGCACGCCATAGGCCCCGCTGGTGGGGACGACTCGGTGATGCGGGTCTCCACCTTCCGGGTCGTCCCTGTCAGCGCACGCCATGGGGCCCGCTGGTGGGGACGACTCGGTGGTTGTGGATAGTTTCCGCATCGCCTCGCCTCCATGCGGCACGCTTGCGTGGCATGGGATGGCGCGACATCGCACACGCACAACAGGGGCTGATCACCCGGGCGCAGCTGCACGCGCTCGGGGTGACGAGAGGCATGATCCGGCATCGGATCTCGACGGATCGGTGGGTCGCACGATCGTCGCTCGTGATCGGCACGACGACCGGCGAACTCACCCGAACGCAGCTCATGCGGCTCGGTGTCCTGCACGCGGGCGGCGCCGCGCTGATCGGCGACTGACGGCAGCAGAGCTCGGCGGGCTGCGCAACTGGCATCGCGATGAGATCACCGTGCTGGTCCCGCAAGGCCGCGAACTGGGACCGCCGATCGAGGGGATCCGCTTCGTCGAGACCCGACGCCCTCTGAGGACGATGAGACGAGCCGACCTCGATCTGCCTGTCTGCCGGCTCGAACCGGCTGTGCTGCACTTCGCGACGTACCAGCCCTCGACGCGCACGGCAGAGGGAGTGGTGGCGGCAGCGGTGCAGCAAGGACTCACGACGCCGGCACTGCTTCGCGACTGGGTAGATCGGATGCGGCCTCTGCGCTGGGCACCGATGTTCCGCCAGACACTCGGCGAGATCGCAGAAGGATCCCAGTCCGTAGCGGAACTCGACGTGCTGCGGATGTGTCGCGAGTACGGGCTGTGCATGCCCCGGCAGCAGACCAAGCGTCGGGATGCGAGCGGTCGGATCCGGTTCACCGACTGCGAGTGGCTGCTGTCCGATGGGCGAACCCTGGTGCTCGAGGTCGACGGAGCCTTCCACATAGAGGTCGAGCACTGGGAGGACGACCTCGCCCGCCAGCGAGCACTCGCCGCGCACGACCGCGTGCAGATCCGCTGCACCGCCCGGGAGCTCCGGGACAACCCGGGGTCCATCGCCCGCGACCTCCGACTGCTCGGGGTCCCCCGCGCTGCCTGACCCGCCCTTCGGGGCGTCATCGGGATGCGGCCGCGCACGGCCCGGAGTCGTCCCCACGAGCGCACGCCATAGGGTCCGCTGACGGGGACGACTCTGAAAGGGAGCGCCGGGGCTGGAGCGCCGGAGCGGGGCTCGGTCAGGCCTTGGTGCCGGGGAGGCGGCAGACGCCGTCGATGCAGAGGCCGGCGTCGGCGTCGTCGAGGCCTGGGAACAGCGCCAGGCCGCCCGAGACGCCGCCCGGAGCAGCACCATTCGTCGGGCGCTGGGCGTCCGCGGAGGTCTGCTGCTCGGATTCGGCTGCGGTGGTCATCCCTCGATGCTACGCCCGTGCGCGGCAGCGGGCGCCGTTGAGGCGTCTGCCCCATGTCGCGGGCCGTTCGCCCGGCGTAGTCTTCGCTCGTGCGCTGGGGATCGCCGCCTGCGAGAAAGCCCCGACGCGGACGCGAAGGAGCCTCCCATGATCATCAGCACTCCCCCGGCCGAGACCGCAGAAGGGCACGCGGCCGACATGTACGCCGAAGACCTCGCTGACGCCGGCTTCGTCTTCGCCTATACAAGGGCGATGGCCGTGAATCCGGCGGCGCACGAGGCGTTCATGGCCCTCATCCGCGCGATCGTCCCATCGATCGGCGTACGCGTGTACGAGGCGGCGACGCTCGGTGCGGCCCGCGCCATCGGGTCCCCGCACTGTCTGCTCGCCCATGGGCGCAAGTCGCTTCGGGCCGAGGTGCTCACCGCGGACGGGCTCGCCGCGTTCGCGCAGGGCGACGACGCCGGCTTCACCCCTGCCGAACAGGCCGTGATCCGCTACGCCGAGGCGCTCTCCAAGGATCCGCGCGCGATGACCGACGCCGACACGCAGCGCCTGAGGGATACGGGTTTCGACGACCGTCAGATCGTGGACATCACCCTCGCGTCCGCCGCGCGCAACTACTTCAGCCGGTCGCTGCTCGCTCTCGCCGTGCCGACGGAGGAGGTGCCGGGGCTGGATCCGGCGACGGCCGCGGCACTCCGAACCGCCGCTGCCTGAAGCCGGCCCGCCCGCGTGCCAGCGCACCCGAAGCACACGCCCGCGCCGCCTCGCGCTCCCAGGTGGGAAGACCCTCCGAATCAGGCCGAATCGCCGCAGAGCGGTTGAGAGCTCGACCCCAAGAGGGAATCGTGGCCCGGACACATGCCGTGTCCTCGGCATGTCCGCAACCGGAAGGAGTGCCTCGTGCTCACCTTGACCGACAACGCCACCGCGCTGGTCACCACGCTCGTCCGTCGTCGCACCGACACGGAGGGTGCGGGTCTGCGCATCCACACGGCCGAGACGCCGGGACAGGCGGGCGAACCCCGCCTCGCCGCCGACGTGGTCATCTCGCCGGAGCCGGACGATCAGATCCTGGATCTGCCCGGCGCCCCGGTCTTCCTGGAAGGGGAGGCCGCCATCGTCCTGGACGACAAAGTCCTCGACGCGAACGTGAACGAGGAGGGCGCCGTGTCGTTCTCCCTGCTGCCGCAGGTCGCCTGACCCGCGGCACGCCCCCCACGGGCGCATGACCAGGACCTCGCGTCCGGTCATGCGCCCGTTCCCATCCCGCATTCATGCGGAGCGCGGCATGCGCTCCCCTCTACCGTGGACGGATGCTCAAACGCCTCGCCGCCCGCCTGTTCTGGGCGTTCAGTCGCTGGACGCTCGCGACGGAACCGGCCCCGACGCGCCCCACGGTGCTGGTCGGCGCCCCGCACACGTCGAACTGGGACTTCGTGCTCATGCTCGGCATCGCGTGGCGGCTCGGCCTCGACGTGCACTGGCTGGGCAAGAAGAGCCTGTTCCGCGGCTGGCGCGGTCCGCTCATGCGCCGCCTCGGCGGCATCCCGGTGGATCGATCGGATCCATCCCGCGTCGTCGACGAGGTCGTCTCGCAGGTGAACGGCGGCGCTGTGTTCGGGCTCGTCGTCACGCCCGACGGCACCCGGGGCGGAAACGAGTACTGGAAGAGCGGCTTCTACCGCATCGCGCGCGAGACGGGGATGCCGGTGACCCTCGGCTTCGTCGATCGCACCACCATGACGACCGGCCTCGGGCCCACGTTCGAGCTCACCGGTGACGTCGCGGCCGACATGGACCGGATCCGCGCGTTCTACGCCGACAAGGCCGGCGTGCGCCCCGAAAGGCGCACCGAGCCGCGCCTGCGTGAGGAACTCCCCGCGGTCATCCCAGTCCCGTGACGAGGTTGATGATCGTGCCGAGGATCAGCGCCCCGAACACGTAGGCGATCGTGGTCTGTGCGATGACGATGCGCCGGATCGCATTGCGCGTGACGTTGGTGTCGGCCACCTGGTAGGTCATCCCGAGCCCGACCGAGAAGTAGACGAAGTCGGTGTACTCCGGGTCCTCCTTCTGGTTGAAGACGATCCCCCCGGCGCCGTCGTAGTAGAGCTTGGCGTACCGCAGCATGTAGTCGGTCTGGATCAGCCCCCATGAGGCGGCGACACTCAGCACCGCGCTCCCCGCGAGCGCGAACTGGGTCCAGCCCTCGGCGTGCCGGGCCTGCAGCACCACGACGAGGACGGCCGCGATGCTGACGAAGCTGCCGGTCAGCGCAATCACCCGGGCGGCACCGCGCCCGGGATCCTCCTCGGTCGCATGCGCGTGCGTCTGCGCGGCGTCCATCCGCCACACCACCAGCAGGATCCAGACGACGCTCACGAGGGCGAGCGTGCCCCACCCGGCGAGGATCCCCGCCGCGAGGCCGAGGAACGGCGTGACGAGGAAGCCGACCACTACGCCGACGATGATCGAGACCGTCGCGCGCACGCGCCAACGGTGTCGCAGAGGAAGCTCGCTCACCACCGAATGCTATCCCCGGGGTCGGTTCAGGCCGCGGACCGTTCGGGCTGGCAATGGGGACAGAACTGCGCCGAGGCGCCGCCGAAGACGCGGTCGACGATCGTCGTCCCGCACACCGGGCAAGCCTCCCCGCCGCGCCCGTGCACTGCCATCGCGGCAACCTTGGCAGGCTTGAGCCGGTCGGGCGGCAGACCCCGCCGATCCGCGACGGCACCCCGCAGCACATCGATCGTGGCGTGGAAGAGCCGATCCCGCTCCTCGCCGTCGAGCAGGGCGGCGTGGACGGCGGGTGGGATCTTCGCGCGATGCAGGATCTCGTCGGAGTAGGCGTTGCCGATCCCCGCGAGCGAGGTCTGCTCCTGCAGGAGTGCTTTGATCTGCTTGCGCCGGCTGCCGAGGGCGCGCTCGAAGGCCTCGCGATCGAAGCCCTCCTCGAGCGGATCCGGCCCGAGTGCCGCGATGCCCGCGACGTCGGCGGGCGCGTCCACGACGTTGGCGGTGACGGCGAGGAAGTCGCCCATGTCCACGAGCTGCATCACCGCGCCGTCGTCGAGCGCGATCCGGGCGACCTCCGGAACGGGCTCGTCGCTCGGCGGATCCTCCGGCGCGGTCCAGCGGATCCAGCCGTTGCGGCCGAAGCCGATCATCAGCCATCCCTCGTCGGTGTCGAGGCCGACGTGCTTGCCGAAGCGCTCCAGACGCTGGATGCGCGCGCCGATCAGCGAGCCCGGCGGGCGATCCCGCGTCTTGATGATGCGGAACTCACCGACGTCCAGCTCGGCGATCGCGCGACCGCGGATCCGCTCGTCGAGGAATTCGACCAGCGCCTGCACCTCCGGAGACTCGGGCATGCGCCCATCCTCGCACCGGGGTCGGACATTCGCGCCAGGCTTCTCAGGCGAGTGCGACCTCGTCGTGTGGCACGACGGCGAACTCCTGCTCCGGATAGCGGAGCCCCGCGAAGTACATGTTGGTGTGGGCGACGATCTGCTCGCCCGTGATCCGGACGCCGTCCGCCGTCGTGTCGATGGTCGTGTGCGCGTCGCGCACGAGCGTGACGTCGTAGCCCTCCGCCGCCGCCCGCTGAGTCGTCGTGCGCACGCAGAAGTCGGACTGAGCCCCCGCGACGACCAAGCGGGTCGCGGCGTAGCCGTCGAGCACCGCCGGCAGGTCGGTTCCGGCGAACGCGTCCCGGTAGCTCTTGCGCACGAGAGGCTCGCCGTCGGCGCGGGCGAGCGGCGCCGCGAGCTCCCAGTCCGGCGTGCCCACACCGACGGGGTCGTGGTGCACCCACACCACCGGAGTGCCTTCGCTGCGCGCACGGCGCACGAGGGCTTCGGTCCTCGAGAGCACCCCGTGCTCGTCGAAGCAGCCGGGCATGACGCCCGCCTGCATGTCGATCACGAGGAGGACGGTGCGGCCCACCGACCGCTCGGCGGCGTCCGGCATCAGTCCCAGGCCAGGTAGTCCTCGATCGCGAACGCCGTGTCGACGGGGTCGCTCACGGGGAACAGGTGCCCGCCGCCCTCGATCGTCACGACGCTGGCGCGCTCCACCGCGGAGGCGCGCAGCTTCTCGCCGTTCGCCGGCGGCATGACATCGTCTTCGGAGCCCTGGATGATCAGGATCGGCACGGAGGGCGCGATCGGCACGTCGACGTCCTCGACGCCCAGCAGCAGCACGCCGAGGGCGCGGTCGGTGCGCTTCGCGGAGAGGGCGCGGGCGACCGTGCCGCCGACGCCGTGACCGCCGATCCACGTCGCGCCGATGCCGGCGTGGTCCATGACGTCGCTCGCGTCCTGCACCCGGTCTTCGAGCGTCGCGTCGTCGTCCTTGCGGTTGCCGATCCGCAGTACGCGGATCCCTTCACCGGCGAGGATGTGTGCGACCGATCCCAGCGCTCCGCCTTCGAGGCCGCGACCCGGGATGAGCACCAGAACGGGTCCGTCACCCTCCGACATCTCATCGATGTAGGGGATCGCGCGGCCATCGGGTTCGAAGATGCTGTTGTTCTCGGTAGTCACCGGGACATCGTACCGAGTCTCACCAGGGCCTCCGCTGGGGCGGTCGCCGGGGCGGCACGGTCCCCACGCGCTCCGCCACGCGGCTCGCCGGCACCAGATCCGCGGCGTACGATCGCGGCACAGCCCGTGATCACACGGGCGATGCGAGGAGCGGCGATGGCGCACTACATCATCTACTTCAACCAGCAGTGGGTCGGCGATCACAGCCCGGAGTGGGTCGCCGGACGCGGCCCGCTCGCCAGTGCTGTCGTGTCGGACATCGAGGACACCGGCGCCCTCGTCTTCGCGGCGGGCGTGCACGAGGACGACGATGCGGCGTTCACCGCGGACGCGACCAGCGGAGCGACGGTGATCGCCTCCGGCCCCTTCGCCCCGGGCGAGCAGCGCATCGGAGGCTTCACGATCATCGACGTCGCCGACGACGACACCGCCAAGGTCTGGGCAGGCAGGATCGCCGAGGCCTGCGGCTGGCCGCAGGAGGTGCGCCGGGTCAGCTGACCCGGTTCCCCTCGTCGGGCTCGGCGCGAAACAGATCCGCGATCTCCTCCTCCGGACGAGGCGCGATGTTCTCGTCCTCCTCGAGTTCCGGGATCGTGGGCTCGCCGGGCGCCGGGACATGTCGAGGCGTGGACTGCTCATCGGTATCGGACATGGCCGTGCCTCCTCTGGACGACACCGTCATCCTACGAGGGCGGGCACCTGCGGCGCGTGGGTGCGACGGCGCGGAAGCCCGTACGCTGGACGACGCCGCGATCTGTGCGCGAAAGGACGGACTCCATGAAGATCACCCAGCTTCGGCGGTTCGTCGCCGTCGCGGAGGAACTGCACTTCCCGCGCGCAGCCGCCCGGCTCGGGATCCCGCTCGCCGCGCTGTACTCGTCCATCGAGAAGCTCGAAGAAGAGGTCGGGCACCCGCTCGTCACCCGTGGAAGCTCAACCACCCTGACCAGCGCCGGCCTTCTCCTGCTCCCCGAGGCGCGCGACAGGATCGCCGCGGCCCCACCGCCTCCGCAGAAGTCGGATGCGCCGTCCGGTGGCAAGGCCAAGGCTTCCAAAGGAAAGGGCCGTGCTCCCGCCGTGAAGGGACAGCCCAAGCCCTACAAGAAGCGCCAGGGGCGCTGACGCGAAGATTGGGCGGCCTTGCCGTCGCCGCTGAGCGGTGACAGCGGACACGCGTCGGCCTGAGCGTGCGTCGCCTATCGTGAGGGTGTGGTTGGAGGGGGGCGTTGTGGGCGCTGACTACGGTGTGGACACTGATCAGCTGAGAGCGATGGCGTCGAAGACGGTCAGGATCGCCGAGGATTTCGGGAGCACGGATCTGCCGCGACCGGCGGCGTTGCATCACGCGGAGATCACAGAGGCGGTCCGCTGTTTCACGGAGAAGTGGGGCATCGGGTTGCAAACTCGTGTGGGCGAGTTGAATGACTTCGCGGACAAGTTGAAGACCACTGCCCGGATCTTCGACGAGGGACAGGATGCAGGAAAGCATGAGATGGACTCGCTGATCTGGGACTCGTGATGGAACTCGGTCAAACGCAGAACGCGGTCGATCTGATTCCAGGGTCACCGGCCAACGCACGATCCGGCGCAACCGACTGGCGTGACATCTCCACTCGGGCGGGTAGCACGCGTACCGCTTTCGCGAAGCTCGACGACGATGGCTCCTGGTCCGGCGCGGCCTACGACAAGTATCTGGAACGCTTCGAACATCAACTGTCGTACTGGCGGACAACGAGCGACACGTTCATCGCGGCAGCGAACGCACTCGAGAACTACGCAGGCGCGCTGGAATGGGCGCAGGGTGAAGCAGCGCGCGCGATCGAGATGTGGAACGCGGCCGAAGCGCAGGCCGTCGCGGCACGCGTTACCTACGACGAGCAGTTACGCACGATGTGGCGTAGTTCCGGTCTGCGCCACATCGAGGTCGATGTCCCGTTCGTCGACCCGTCCGGATCCGCGCACGAGGAAGCACAGCAGGTACTCGCGAACGCCCGGTACCAGCTGGACGTGCTGGCGACCGGGTACGCGAACATCATCGGCGAAGCCAGCGACGCGGCCCCGCTTCCGCTCACACCTGAGCAAGCGCAACAGGCCGTCATGGATGCCGCCGCGCGCACGATGATTGATGCGACCGTCGTTCACCCATTCCTGGCCGCTCTCAACTTCCTGGGAGGTGTCGCACAGAACCTCTGGGAGCATCCCGATCTCGTGCTGGAGATGCTCGGCGGCGTTCTCGGAATCGTGGGTGGTGGGGCGTTGATCGTCGGCGGTGGCGGGCTGGAGGTGGTGACGGTCGGCACAGGCACACCGATCGCTGTCCCTGCTGTTGTGGGCGGTGCCGCCCTCGCGAGCGGTGGCGCCGGACTCCTCGGCGACAGCATGAACCGCATGTTCCGCGAAGCCAAGAGCAGCGACCGGCAACCCGGTGTGAATCGTGGTGACGGACGTGACGACGGCGGCCACTGGACCAACCGCGACCCCGACGCGCCCATCCCCGACTACGCACTCAAAGAACAACAAGGCCTCGACCTGATCCGTGACGAGCGTGGTGTGAACATCATTTCTGATAAGGTGCGCGTCAACTACGACGGGTCAGGGAGGACGGCCAGATACTACGATGGCATCTATCAAAAACCTGACGGAACGTACGCAGGCGTGGAAGTGAAGTCCGGGAGCGCCTACGACGATTACTTCCGGAATGGAAATCCGCAGCGCATATTCGATTCTGGGGTCAATCCCGAGAATCCAGCGACCGGAATCTACAATGGTGATGTGATTCAAATCACCGAAGTAAAGGTGGTGCATGTTCCATGAACATGACAAAAACTCATGGCGAGCAGATCGGCGGGGGGACGTCCGGCTATCTTGAGGAGTGGGGCCGCCCAATTTCGGATGGCATTCATCGCATCTTGTCAAGAATGAACGGTGACGATCGCACGACGTACTCCATCTGGCGGCTTGCGGAGCCGGGTGGTGATCCTCGCCGTATGGGTGAGACGTTCATCCAGGCCGCAGGCAGCGCCGACAAGCTGGCGATCGAGGCGCGGGTGATGACCTCCGACGGAACCTCGCACCTCTACGCGGTGGGACGCCAGGAACCCCACAACAACGAGACGACGACCGTCCCCATCAGCGACAAGCGCATGGTTCGTGTATTCACGAACGAGATCTTCACCGCCGACGAGGCTGCCGTGATCTTCATGACCTTCTACCTCACCGACGCCGTCGCCCAGCCGTACCAGCTGCGGGAGATCGATCTCAGCGTTCCGCAGTCCGAGGAGCGGTAGTTCATGCAGATCCGTGTTCGCCACAACGACATCGCGGGCCTGGTGGCAGACATGGTCATTGCTCGCAGGAACATCGCGAGCGTGTTGGAAGACCTCGATCGACGGTCACAGCAGCTGCAGTCGGACTGGTCAGGTGAGGCACGCGACGCATATCGCGTTGCACAGACGCAGTGGCTCTCAGCCCTGGAAGCGATGAATGACCTGCTCCGCGAGCTCGCCCGCCGGCTCGCGAACACGAACCAGCACAGCATCGACGCCAGCAGATCAGCCGTCAGTGTCTGGCAGTGACCAGATCCTCAAGGCTGTCCTCTCCGGGCCTCCAGGCCGTCCATGCGCCGTCAGCGAAGCCCGTCAGATGAGCGACCTCGACGTCGACATTATCCGCCTGGTTACCCATCGAACCACAGCTGCACGTAGCCGCTGAGGACGAACTCGACCGAGTAGATCCGGTTGCCGACAAGGCGCGATAACAGCTCGTTCGGCACATAGCCGGACCGATCGCTCATACGACCGCCAACGGCTCGGCAATCTCGCGGTGTCGAGGACGGATGACCGCCGGATCACGCAGCGAATGCACACGAGAAACCTAGACGTTGAACCGGAACTCATCGACACGGGTGCGGAGGACGTCTCCTAATTTGCAGGGGCCTGCGCGCGGATCAGATCCTGGATCTCGTCGAGTTCCTACGCCTGCACGGTGAGGATGTGCGTCTCGCACGGGCGGATCATTCCAATGAGCATGGATTCAAGCTTAGAGCGACCGCTCGGGAGCGCTTCGAAGGACCGAGCGAACGGCTACCCTGCGTAAGGTGTTGGTGAGCCATTCCTGCATCGGCAACGTCAACAGCGGAACCTCAACCGTGGTGACGAACCCGACATCAGAGAAGAGCTTGCCCCCATGCCTGTCGCCGTCCGCCAGAGCTCGAGTCCCGAGATCTCGAGCACCGTGTCGCGGTTCTCAACGAGGTCCTCGGCGCTTCGTTCTGCTGGCGTCAGGCTCAGCGCGATCGGCTTCGTAGCCGCACTCAGAACGACCGGCGGGAAGAGCGTCATTGCCGCATCGGCATCGCGGCCCACTGGGGTGCGACGCTCAACAGGATACGGTCGGTAGCTCAGGTTCCGCAGCACGGGAGTCTCGAGCCCCTCCCACGCCCTCCGGGACACAGACCCCACGACACTTGTCCATTGCGGCTCGCCGTGATATTCGATCATCTCGATGTACCGGGATGCTGCCATCGGCTGCTCGGGGTGAGTCGCAATGATGGGTCCGGGGATAACCGGTTCGTCAGGGGTGAGCTGCCCTCGAAGAAACGCTCTGCCCTCTGGAGACTTGACCGCGAGTCCGTCGCCCACCACAGGTACGTCGGCGGAAGGTCCCGTATCGCCGTCACGCATCAGTTCGGGTAACCGTCTGGCATGTACACCCACACGAGAAACCTAAACGTTGAAGCGGAACTCCACCACGTCGCCGTCCTGCATGACGTAGTCCTTGCCCTCAAGGCGCGCCTTGCCCTTGGAGCGGGCCTCGACCACGGATCCGGTGTCCACCAGGTCCTGGAACGAGATGACTTCGGCCTTGATGAAGCCCTTCTCGAAGTCGGTGTGGATCACGCCCGCCGCCTGAGGAGCCTTGTCGCCCTTGTGGATCGTCCAAGCGCGCGCTTCCTTCGGGCCGGCCGTGAGGTAGGTCTGCAGCCCCAGGGTGTCGAACCCGATGCGCGCGAGCTGGTCGAGGCCCGACTCGTCCTGACCGGTGGAGGCGAGGAGCTCTGCGGCGTCCTCGGGATCCAGGTCGATGAGCTCGGACTCGATCTTCGCGTCCAGGAAGATCGCCTGCGCGGGAGCGACGAGAGCGGCGAGCTCCGCCTTGCGGGCGGCGTCCGTGAGCACGGCCTCGTCGACGTTGAAGACGAAGATGACCGGCTTCGAGGTCAGCAGGCCGAGCTCCTTGATCGGAGTCAGGTCGATGCCGCTCGTCGAGAGCAGCTGGCCGCGCTCAAGCGCATCCTTCGCGGCGTTGGCGGCGTCGAGCACGGAGGCGTCGGTCTTGCGGCCGCGCACCTCCTTCTCGATGCGCACGATCGCCTTCTCGAGCGTCTGCAGGTCGGCGAGCATGAGCTCGGCGTTGATCGTCTCGAGGTCGTTCTTGGGGTCGATCTCACCATCCACGTGCACCACGTCGTCGTCGGCGAAGCCGCGGACGACCTGCGCGATCGCGTCGGCCTCGCGGATGTTCGCGAGGAACTGGTTGCCCAGCCCCTCCCCCTCGCTCGCGCCGCGCACGATGCCGGCGATGTCGACGAACGACACCGTCGCGGGCAGGATCCGCTCGCTGCCGAAGATCTCGGCGAGCGCGTTCAGCCGCGCGTCCGGAAGGTTCACCACGCCGACGTTCGGCTCGATCGTCGCGAACGGGTAGTTCGCCGCGAGCACGTCGTTCTTGGTGAGGGCGTTGAAGAGGGTGGACTTGCCGACGTTGGGCAGTCCTACGATTCCGATGGTGAGAGCCACGGGGTACGAGTCTACCGGGGTGCGCCTCGACTCAGGATCCGCGGATCGCGCGATAGGCGGCCGTCACGTACGGCATCGACAGCGTCGCACCCTCAGCGAGGCCGAGCTCGTCGAAGAGCTCGTCCATGGCCCGCGCGATCCGCACCTTCTCCTCGGGCGGCGACGTGATGATGAGGCTGCGCGAGCTCGCCATCGCGTGCAGCTCGGCGCGCGTCATGTCCCGCGACCACTCCCAGCGCCGCTCCTCGAGCTCGCCGAACGGAGCGGCGACGCGCACGGCGTTCTCGCCGATCATCTCCTCCGCCGCGCTGCCGCCCATGATCTCGGTCAGCCGTCGCACCCACTCGGTGCGGTCGTCCCGCACGTTCCAGACGAGCCCGAGCACGCCACCGGGCCGCACCACGCGGCCGATCTCGGCGGAGGCGGCGACGGGATCCACCCAGTGCCAGGCCTGGCCGAGAGTGGCGGCGTCGGCGCTCGCGTCGGCCAGCGGCAGCGCCTCCGCCGTGCCGGTCACGGCCTCGACACCGGGCGTCTTCTCCCGCAGGGCCTCGAGCATCTGCGGATCCGGATCCACGGCCGTCACGCCCGTGCCGCCCAGGGCCAGCACGGCGCGGGTGAGTTTGCCGGTCCCCGCACCGATGTCGACGACCGCCCTGTCGCCTTCCGCCAGCGGCTCCAGCAGCCAGGCGACCGCGTCCGACCGGTACTCCGGCCGTCCCTTCTCATAGCTGCCCGTCTCGGATCCGAAGCTCGTCGCACGTTCGACCATGGGCCGAGCCTACGCCCGGATCCGTACCGCCCCGGCGCGCCTGGACGACGCAGGCGCCTCCGCGACGGAGGGTGGATGCGTGGCACTGGACTTCACCGCGATCGACTTCGAGACGGCGAACTCCTCCCCTGCCTCTGCGTGTGCGGTGGGCCTGGTCCGCGTCAGGGACGGCATCGTCGTCGCGCAGACCGGCTGGCTGATCCGCCCTCCGGCGGGGCACGACGCCTTCCAGGAATGGAACGTGCGGATCCACGGCATCGAGGCGCACGAGGTCGTCGACGCCGACGGCTGGAGTGAGCAGCTCGACCGGCTCTGCGCGTTCGCGGGCGCCGACGTGCTCGTCGCGCACAACGCGGGCTTCGACCTGAACGTGATCCGGCGCGCCTGCGAGGCCACGGGAGACGAGTGCCCACCGTACGAATCGCTCTGCAGCCTGAGCGTCGCACGCAAGGTGTACGACCTCGACTCCTACAAGCTCCCGGTCGCCGCAGCCGCCGCCGGCTTCGGGGCCTTCCCGCACCATGACGCCCTCGCAGACGCACGTGCGTGTGCGCAGATCGTGATCGACGCGGCCCGGCGCACGGCGTCGGGCACGGTGCAGCAGCTCGCCGACGCGATCGGCGTGCGCCTCGGCGCCCCTCTCGCCCCCGCCGCGCCGCAGAAGGTGCGCGCCGCCGCCTGACGCCGTTCCGGCCGCCCACGGCCGGGCTCTCCCGCGATGTCCGTGGCCCCGCCCATGATGGACGCATGGACGCGCTCGCACTGCTCATCGCCGCACTCACCGCCGTGGCGGGCCTCGCGCTCGGCTGGTTCCTCGGCCGCAGCCGCGGCGCCGCCGATCTCGCCCGCGCCGACGCAGAGCTCGCCGTCGTGCGCGAGGACAGGGACCGGCAGAACGACCTGTACCGCGACGCCGTCGAGCATGCGCGCCGCGAACAGCACGACGCCGCGGAACGCGTCCGTCAGGAGAACGCCGTGCTCACCGCGCTCGCCCCGGTGCGCGAGAGCCTGCACCGCATGCAGCAGACCGTGACCGTGCTGGAGCGCGAGCGGCACGCCCAGTTCGGCCAGCTCAGTGAACAGCTGCGGCGCACCGAGGAGAGCGGCGAGGCCCTGCGCTCCACGACCGAGTCGCTCGCCGGGGCGCTCCGCTCGACCTCCGCGCGCGGCGTGTGGGGCGAGACCCAGCTGCGGCGCGTGGTGGAGGCCGCCGGCCTGACCCGGCACGTCGACTTCGACCTGCAGGCCACGATCCACTCCGATGCGGGGCACGGCCGCCCCGACATGGTGATCCGTCTCGCCGGCGGCGCGTCGATCGCCGTGGACGCCAAGGCCCCGCTCGACGCCTTCCTCGCCGCGGGAGCACTCGGATCCGAGGACCCGCAGCGGCGCTCCCTCATGCAGCAGCACGTCAAGGCCGTGCGATCGCACATCGACGCGCTGGCGAAGAAGGCCTACTGGTCGGGGCTCGAGGTGAGCCCCGAGTTCGTGATCTGCTTCCTGCCTACCGAGTCGCTGCTGTCGGCCGCGCTCGACGAGGATCCGGCTCTGCTCGACTACGCCTTCAACAAGCGCGTCGCCTTGGCCACCCCGGTCAACCTGTGGGCCGTGCTGAAGACCGTGGCCTACACCTGGAAGCAGCAGGAGCTGTCCGCGGAGGCGGCCGTGCTCCTCGATCTCGGCACGCAGCTGTACGACCGGCTCGGCGTGCTGGCCGGCCACGCCGACGACCTGCGTCGCGCGCTCGAGCGCACGGTCGACAGCTACAACCGCTTCGCCGGATCCCTCGAATCCCGGGTGCTCGTGACGGCGCGCCGCTTCCCCGGCGTGGACGCCGATGTGCTCACCGCCCCGACGACGCTGACCGCTTCGACGCGGCGGTTCACCGCCGATGAGCTGGCATCATCCGCGGATGCAGGCCATGCGGAGGGGATCCGTGCAGACCTCGGCGAGCTGCGTGCCCGACTGAGCGGTCAGGACGCGGACGCCCCTGCGCGGATCGACCGGGACTCCGACCGCGGTGAGCACCACGATCGGACCGATCAGGAGGAGGTCACGCGCTCCCGGGAACCCCGCTGAGCAGAGCGACGACCGTGGCGGAGAAGAGCACGAAGGCCCCGATCATCCACCAGGCGCTGATCTCGTGGCCCTCTTCGCGGCGCACTCGGAAAAGGACGTCGGTGCGGCGAGCGGCATCCATCTCGACGATCTTGACGGATCCGGTGTCGGTGACCGTCTCCTGGCGGTAGATCTTCTCCGCAGCCATCGTCCACGCTCCCCTGCTCCGCATTCCGAACCGCGCTGAATGCGCCGTGCACGCCGGTCGGCGCCTCCTCCATTGTGCCAGGTGACGCCGAGAAGACGCGGAATGCGATCAGGTCGTTACCCGCGGGCCTCCACAGCAGGCTTCCGCGGCACCGCCTCCCTCAGGGAGCCGGTGCCGTGTGCAGAGCGGTCAGAGCCACTTCGAGACGAGGTGCTCCGAGGCGATACGGCGCAGGGTTCCCGACGCGCTGCGCAGCACGACGCTCTCCGTGTAGAGGTAGTCGCCGTCGCGGCGGACGCCGGCGACGAGCTGTCCGTCGGTCACTCCGGTGGCGACGAAGATCGTGTTGTTGCCGCTCACCAGGTCGTCGGCCTCGTAGACCTTGTCCATGTCGAGTCCGGCGTCGATGCCGCGCTGGCGCTCGTCGTCGTCGCGCGGCCACAGGCGGCCCTGGATGTGCCCGCCGAGCGCCTTGATCGCGCACGCCGTGACGATGCCCTCGGGGCTGCCGCCCACGCCGATGCACATGTCGGTGCGCGCGCCGTGACGGGCCGCATTGATGCCGCCGGCGACGTCGCCGTCGCTCATCAGACGCGTGCCGGCGCCGGCGTCGCGGATCTCCTGGATGAGCTGCTCGTGACGCGGACGGTTCAGCACGGAGACCACGATCTCCTCGACCGGCTTGCCGAGGGCGCCGGCCAGGCGCTTGATGTTCTCGGCCACGGGGAGGCGGATGTCGACGACGCCGACACCGGCGGGGCCCGTGACGAGCTTGTCCATGTAGAAGACGCTCGAGGCGTCGAGCATCGTGCCACGATCGGAGACCGCGATCACCGAGAGCGCGTTCTGGCGGCCGGCCGCGGTGAGCGACGTGCCGTCGATCGGGTCCACGGCGATGTCGCACTGCGGGCCCGTGCCCGATCCGCTGCCGACGTGCTCGCCGTTGAAGAGCATGGGGGCGTTGTCCTTCTCGCCCTCGCCGATCACCACGCGACCATCGAAGTCGACGGTGCCGAGGAAGGCGCGCATCGCGTCCACGGCGGCGCCATCGGCCGCCTCCTTCGCGCCGCGCCCGATGAACGGGACGGCGCGGATCGCCGCGGCCTCCGTCGCACGGACGAGCTCCAATGCGAGGTTGCGGTCGGGGCTGAGGGGGCTGAGATCGGCTGTGAGGCTCACCATGCACCCCAGCGTAGGCGCGGGCAGGTTACGGATCCGCAGATTTCCGCGCCAGGAAACCGAAAGATCGGCTCTTCTTTACCAGGCCGAAGATCCGCGTTCTCGGGCCCGCCGTCACGCGCTCTGAATCGCCGATCCTGCGGCGCTAGAGTGGCACCGACCCCCGTCGTCCAGCACAGGAGAAGCCATGCCCGTTGCCACCCCGGATCAGTACGCCGAGATGCTCGACCGCGCGAAGGCGGGCGGCTTCGCCTACCCGGCCTTCAACGTCTCCAGCTCGCAGACCATCCACGCCGTGCTGCAGGGTCTGACCGAGGCCGGATCCGACGGCATCATCCAGGTCACCACCGGCGGTGCCGACTACTTCGCCGGCCAGACCGTCAAGGCCCGCGCCACCGGCGCGCTCGCCTTCGCGAAGTTCGCCACCGAGGTTGCGAAGTCCTACCCCGTCACCGTCGCGCTGCACACCGACCACTGCCCGAAGGATGCCCTCGCCGGCTTCGTGGAGCCGCTCATCGCCGCTTCCGAGGAAGAGGTCAAGGCGGGCCGCAACCCCATCTTCCAGTCGCACATGTGGGACGGCTCGGCCGTGCCGCTCGCGGAGAACATCGAGATCGCCCGCGACCTCCTCCCCCGCATGAAGGCGATCAACGCGATCCTCGAGGTCGAGATCGGCGTCGTCGGCGGTGAGGAGGACGGCGTCGCGCACGAGGGCTCGAACGAGGCGCTCTACACGACGTTCGCGGACGTCGACCAGGCCGTGCAGGCTCTCGGCCTCGGCGAGCAGGGCCGTTACATCGCGGCCCTCACGTTCGGCAACGTGCACGGCGTCTACAAGCCGGGTGGCGTGAAGCTCCGCCCCGAGCTGCTCGGCGAGATCCAGCAGCAGGTCGCCGCGAAGTACGGCACGGGCGCCAAGCCGCTCGACCTCGTCTTCCACGGCGGATCCGGCTCCACCGACGCGGAGATCGCCCTCGCAGTCGCGAACGGCGTGGTGAAGATGAACATCGACACCGACACCCAGTACGCATTCACGCGCTCGATCGCCGGCTACATGTTCAACAACTACGACGGCGTCCTGAAGGTCGACGGCGAGGTCGGGAACAAGAAGGTCTACGACCCGCGCGCCTGGGGCAAGGTCGCCGAGACCGCGATGGCGCAGCGCGTCATCGAGTCGACGCGCCAGCTCGGCTCCTACGGCCAGTCGAAGAGCTGACCACCGGCACCGCAGAAACCGGCATCCAGGAGCGCCGCGGGAGTCCCTTCCCGCGGCGCTCCTGTCGTCTCCGGATCGGCCGTCGAGGATCACCCCGACGTCGAACCGTGGCCGATGTCCTGACGCAGCAGGACCGTGCCCGCCGCGTTGCGGATCTCGACGGTGCGGATGTCGGACAGCGGCTGCGCGGTTCCCGCCGAGAGGGTCGCCGTGCGTCCGGGATCGGCCTTCCAGGTCGAGAGGTCGGTGCTCTTCCCGTCACCCCCGACGACCGTGAGGACGTAGGTCCAGCCCGCATCGGGAGCGTCGGCGGCGTAGAGGCAGGCCATGTCGATCTTCGTCCCCCAGGCGACCGGGGTCAGCGAGACCGTCGCGCTCAAGGGCACCTCACCGGCTCCCTTCATGGCGACGGAGACCGCCGGCCGCGGAGCGAGCGCGACGAGCGCGACGGGCACGGCGACGGCGAGTGCGGCCGCGATCCCGACACCGGCCCACAGCGCGCGGCGCCGGGAGCGCCGCCTGGCCCGGGCGATCGACAGGAGCTTCGGCCCCGCGGGGTCGACGTCCTCGGTGCCGATCCGCGCCGCATCGTCCGCGTGCACGCGCGACAGCAGCCCCACGGCGGGGACGAGTTCCGCGAGCGCCGCGCGGCAGTCCGCGCAGACCGCGAGATGCGCCTCGTACCGCGCACGATCCGCCGCGGACAGCGCGCCCATCGCATAGGCGGCGTCCCACGTCGCGAACGGATCCGGATCCACGCTCACCGGATCACCCCTCTCTCCTGCAGCGCGAGCCTCAGGGCCCGCAGTCCGTAGTGCATCCTCGACTTCACGGTGCCGCCCGGGATGCCGAGCTCGGTCGCGATCTCGTCGACGCTGCGGCCTCCGTAGTAGCCGGCGACGATCACCGCGCGATGCTCCGGGCTGAGGTCTGCGAGCGCGTCCTCGATGAGGATCGCGTCGAAAAGCCGGTCCGTGACGTCCCCCGAGACCCGCTCGGGGAGGTCGGCCATCGACTGCTCATGGCGCCGCCGGGCGCTGCGCGCCTCGTCGATGACGAGGTGCCGGGCGACCGTGAACATCCACGCCCGGGTGGTCGTCACCTCCTGCTCCAGGATCCGCGGCGTGCGCCAGGCACGCAGCAGCGTCTCCTGCACCACGTCGTCCGCCGAGGCGCTGCTCCCGGTGAGGTGCACGACGTAGCGGCGGATCGGTCCCGCGTGCACGTCGTAGAGCGCCGTCAGCCGCTCGTCGTCATCGTCCACAGTCGCCTCCTCACAGGGAAACGAGGCCCGTGCCCCGAAGGTTCACCGGTGGGCGAGACGTGGCCGTGCCCACCGCGAACCCGGATCCCGAGGCGTCGTGCTCCCAGTATGGACGCTGCGTGCTCCCGTGATCCGTTCGATCCGTTCGATCCGTCGGGACGGCATCGGCGCCGCGGGATCATCCGGTCGGCGAGGCCCGGAATAGCCGATCGGCCGATGCGGGGGCGAGATCCGGATTCCTAACGTGGAGGACATGAACATCTCCCTCTCGCGCAGGCTCATCGCCGCCTCGACCATCGCCCTCGCCGCCGTCGCCGTCATCCCCACGACGGCCGCCGCAGCCGCCCCGACCGCCGCGGTCGCCGCCCCCTTCGCGAAGAAGGCCCTGCCCCCGTCCGAGACGCTGGCGTCCACACCGTGGAAGACGACGAGCGCACGCGACGCCCAGGGGAACCGCGTGGCGCTGGACGACCCGGCCGTGTCGAACTTCGTGGGCTGGGCCTACTTCAAGGCCGATGGCACCTTCACGATGTACAACCTCGACGACAGCCCGAAGATGCACGGCGACTGGAGCGTCGCAGCCGACGGCTCGTCGCGCTGGATCGCCGCCAAGGACGCGAACGGCGCGGTGCTGTTCCAGCGCGTCGTGCCGATCGTGCAGCTCGACAAGAACGTCTTCACCTACCGGGTGTTCCCGAACGCGGCCGACCAGAGCGTGTACTACGACATCGTGCACACCAGGACCAACCACGTCGAGCCCGGCACGGGAGGCCGCGGTCCCGGCGCGCATGGCGGCCACGGCACTGGGAACGGCGGCTACCACTTCAACAACGGCAACGCGCACTGATCCCCGGATCGCGAAGAGCCCGGTCCCGCAGGGGCCGGGCTCTCACGGTGGGAGGGGTCTACTTCTGCATCTGCCCGCTCAGGTAGGACATGACAGCCGGATCCGTGAAGAACGGCACCATCATGCAGATCGCCGACAGGGTGACGAACACGACCCCGCCCGCGACCGGGAGCCACCAGGTGAGCTTGCCGCGTCGCAGCCGGAGCACCGACCAGGCGGCGGTCGCGATCCAGCCGACGATCAGGACCACGCCGGCGACCATGCCCCAGACCCGCGCCTGCCCGTAGTTCGAGAAGGTGCCGGAGATCCCCACCGCCTGCAGCATCGTCGTCATGAGCGAGGAGGGGTTCATGAACGTGATGATCGAGGTGATCACGTTCCAGAGCCCGTAGGCGAGAAGCGCGATCGATGCCATCCGGTCGACCGGGTGTGCCGGGCGCTCCCCCGTCGCCGCTGCGGGAGCGGCAGGCGGGGCGACAGGCTCCGCCGTCGGCGAAGCAGGAACGACGGGCGGTGGCACCAGCGGCCGTCCCGATCGCCTGCTCTGCTCCTCCGGGGTCGCGTACTCGCCGAAGGCCGGCCGGCGCGGCTGCTCCACGGAACCGGAATCGGTCATCGGCTGCGTCCGCCCAGAGCCCGCTCGTCGCGCTGACCGGAGACATCCTGGCGCAGTTCCTTCGGCAGCGAGAACATCAGGTCCTCCTCCGCCGTGCGCACCTCCTCGACATCGCCGTAGCCGGCCTCGGCGAGCGCCTGCAGCACCTCCTGCACGAGAACCTCCGGCACGGAGGCGCCACTCGTCACCCCGACCGTCGTGACGCCGTCGAGCCACTCCTGCCGCACCTCGTCCGCGTAGTCCACGCGGTAGGCGGCCTTCGCGCCGTACTCGCGCGCCACCTCGACCAGGCGCACGCTGTTGGAGGAGTTGGCGGATCCGACCACGATCACCAGATCCGCGTCGGCGGCGACCTTCTTGATCGCGACCTGCCGGTTCTGGGTGGCGTAGCAGATGTCGTCGGACGGCGGATCCTGCAGCTCCGGGAAGCGCGTGCGCAGCCGGTTCACGGTCTCCATGGTCTCGTCGACGGAGAGCGTGGTCTGGGAGAGCCAGACCACCTTGGACGGGTCGCGCACCTCGACGGTGTCCGCCTCGGCCGGGGAGTTCACCACCGTGACGTGGTTCGGGGCCTCTCCGGCGGTGCCCTCGACCTCTTCGTGGCCGTCGTGGCCGATGAGCAGGATCTCGAAGTCGTCGCGGGCGAAGCGCACGGCCTCGCGGTGCACCTTGGTCACGAGCGGGCAGGTCGCATCGATCGCGTGCAGGTGACGGTCCTCGGCGGCGGAGACGACCATCGGCGAGACGCCGTGAGCGCTGAAGACGACGTGCGAGCCCTCGGGGATCTCGTCCACCTCGTCCACGAAGATGGCGCCCTGCTCCTCGAGCTCGGTGACCACGTGGATGTTGTGCACGATCTGCTTGCGCACATACACAGGGGCGCCGTAGCGCTGCAGGGCCTTCTCCACCGCGACCACGGCGCGGTCGACACCGGCGCAGTAGCCGCGCGGCGCGGCGAGCAGCACGCGCTTGCGGCCGTCGACGGGACGGTCCTGGAGCGGCTCGCGCACGGCCGTGGGGCGGCGGCGAGGGATCTGCGGCACGGGCAGCGCGACGGGAGAACTCACGCCCCGATTCTACCGGCGGCGTCCTGACAGCCGGCCGGGATCCGGCAGAAGGCCATTGCTACGCTGGGGAGGCGATGACCGTCTTCGAAGCCGCCTCCGTCCCCGGTGAGGCCCCGCCCGCCGACTCCGTCGCGCCGCGCGAGTCCTCTGCGGACGCTCCGACCTCCATCGCGAGGCTGAACGCGACGATCCGCGACTTCGTGGCCCAGTGGGGCACGGTCTGGGTCGAGGGCGAGATCACCAGCTGGAACGTGCGCGCGGGCAACGTCTTCGCACGTCTCAAGGACACCCGCTCGGACGCGCAGATCTCGATCCGGGTGTGGTCGAGCGTGCGGGCGCGGATCCCCGCCGACCTCGCGGTCGGCGACCACGTGGTCGCTGCAGTCAAGGCCGACTACTTCGTCAAGGCCGGCGACTTCAGCTTCACGGTCTCGGCGATGAAGCACGTCGGCCTCGGCGACCAGCTCGAGCGTCTTGAGCGGCTGCGCGCGCAGCTGCGCCAGGAGGGCCTCTTCGACCCCTCGCGCAAGAAGCCGCTCCCCTTCCTCCCCCACGTGATCGGACTGATCACCGGTGAGAACTCCGATGCCGAGAAGGACGTGCACCGCAACGCCGAGCTGCGCTGGCCTCAGGTGCGCTTCCGCACCGTGCACGCCGCGGTGCAGGGCGATCGCTGCGTGCCGGAGACCCTCGCGGCACTCAAGGTGCTCGACGCGGATCCCGAGGTCGATGTCATCGTCATCGCGCGCGGCGGCGGGGATCCGCAGACCCTTCTCGGCTTCAGCGACGAGCGCCTGGTGCGCGCGGTCGCCGCGGCTGCGACTCCCGTGGTCAGCGCGATCGGGCACGAGAACGACCATCCGCTGCTGGACGACGTGGCGGACCTGCGCGCCTCGACACCGACCGACGCCGCCAAGCGGGTCGTGCCCGATGTCGGCGAGCAGCGCGCGCTCGTCGCGCAGCTGCGGGCCCGGGCGACGACCCGGGTGTCGCAGCGCATCGCGCACGACATCGCCCAGCTCGAACAACTGCGGTCCAGGCCCGTGCTGCGGAATCCGGAGCCGCTCATCGAGCGCCGTGCGCAGGAGGTGTGGCTGCTCGCCGCCCGCTCCCGGGACACGCTGGGACGCGCGATCGACACGGCCGGGAGACGCACGGCCGAGCTGCGCGCCTCGCTGCGCGCGCTGTCGCCGGCGGCGACCCTCGCCCGCGGATACGCGATCGCGCACCGCGACGACGGCGTGATCGTCCGCGACCCCGCCGACGCCCCGGCCGGCACGGCGCTCACCCTCACCGTCGACCGCGGCTCGCTGCGGGCCGTCTCGGAGGGCGAGATCGCCGAGTCCCGCGATGCCGACGGTCCTGCCGCGGGCTCCGCCGCACCGGCCGAGGGCTCCGACGCGCGCCGGTAGGATGAAGGCGTGACTGTGTCGAACGAGCCGTCCGCCCCCGCAGGGAGCTCTGCGCCGACCGTCGCTGATCCCGCCGCCCTCAGCTTCGAGCAGGCGAGAGACGAACTGGTCCGCGTCGTCGCCGAACTCGAACAGGGAGCCCCGACGCTCGAGCAGTCGCTCACGCTGTGGGAGCGCGGCGAAGCACTCGCGGCACGCTGCGAGGAATGGCTGCTCGGCGCCAAGCGCCGTCTGGACGCGGCCCGCCCCTCCGAGGGAGACGCACGATGAGCCGCACCCCGAAGAACGCACCGGTCGTCGCCGAGCTCGGCCGACCCGAGACGGCACAGGAGACCGCCGACCGCAAGGCCGCGTCCTCTGCCGCCTACCGCTCCAGCCAGACGTTCCGCGGCCTGATCGCCGCCCTCATCGCGACCGTCGGCGTCGTGCTGCTGATCGTGCTCATCGTGCCGCGCGGCGACTTCACGGGATCCAACGCCGTGGATCTCCCGGCCGCCGCGAAGAACGCGCAGAGCACGCTGAACCGCCCGGTGCTGCTGCCGACCCCGCCCAACAACTGGCGCGTCAACAAGGCCGTCCTGATCGACGGCAAGCCCACGGTGTGGGACATCACCGTCGCCCCCCAGGCGGACGACGCGCGCGGCTACGCGCACGTCGCCCAGGCGTTCGACGCCGACGCCGACTGGGCGGCCACCCCGCTGCGCGGCACGTCCTCGAAGGGCACCCTGAAGATCGGCGGGCGCTCCTGGGACGAGTACGTGATCCCGAACCCCGACTCGGCGGCGAACATCAACTACGCGCTCGGCACGCAGGTCGGCAAGGACTACGTCCTCGTCTACGGCGCTCTGGGCAAGGCGGGCACGGCGGAGCTGGTCGCCAAGATCAGCCCGCAGATCGACCAACTCGAAAGCGGACGATGACCGAGATCAGCACCCTGACCCCCGACCAGGCCTGGCAGCTCATGAGCGAGGGGAACCGGCGCTTCGTCGCGGGCGATCCGGAGCACCCCAACCAGGATGTCGGCAAGCGCCACGAGCTCGTGGACGGGCAGGCGCCGCTCGCGACGCTGTTCGGCTGCTCCGACTCGCGCCTCGCGGCCGAGATCATCTTCGACAAGGGTCTCGGCGACCTGTTCGTGGTGCGCAACGCCGGGCAGGTCCTCGGCGAGTCGATCGTCGCGAGCCTCGAGTACGCCGTGGCGATCCTCGGCGTCCCGCTGATCGTGGTGCTCGCGCACGACAGCTGCGGCGCCGTGCGCGCCGCGATCGACGGCACCGCGATCGATGCCGCGCCCCTCCCCCCGCACATCTGGCGGCTCGTCGCCCCGATCGTGCCGGCCGCGCGCAAGGTTCTCGCCGAGCACGGCGGATCCACCGTGGCCGAGATCGACGCGGAGCTCGTCGGGCAGGAGCACCTGCGCAACACCGTGCGCGATCTCCTGCAGTCCTCGGAGCTGATCGCCCAGGCCGTCGCCGACGGCAAGCTGGGCATCGTCGGCGCCAACTACCGGCTGAACGAGGGCACGGCCGTGCCCGTCGTCACCGTGGGCCTCAGCGACGCCCACGCCTGAACATCCCCCCTCATCACCCCGGCACATCTGGAGGAACAGCAGTGACCGACAACGAGCAGTACCGCATCGAGCACGACACCATGGGCGAGGTGCGCGTGCCCGTGAACGCTCTGTACGGGGCGCAGACGCAGCGCGCCGTGGAGAACTTCCCGATCTCGGGCAAGGGCCTGGAGTCGACGCAGATCGCGGCCCTCGCGCGGATCAAGAAGGCCGCAGCGCTCGCCAACAAGGAGCTCGGCACCCTCGACGGCGCCATCGCCGACGCGATCGCCCAGGCGGCGGACGAGGTCGCCGCAGGCAAGCACGACGGCGAGTTCCCGGTCGACACCTACCAGACCGGTTCCGGCACGTCCTCGAACATGAACATGAACGAGGTGCTCGCCACCCTCGCGACCCGGATCCTCGGCGCGACCGTGCACCCGAACGACCACGTGAACGCGTCGCAGTCGTCGAACGACGTCTTCCCGACCTCGGTGCACATCGCCGTGACCCAGGCGCTCATCGACACCCTCATCCCCTCGCTCGACCACCTCGCGGTCGCGCTCGAGGCGAAGGCGGTGCTGTGGAAGGACGCGGTCAAGTCCGGCCGCACCCACCTCATGGACGCCACTCCGGTCACCCTCGGCCAGGAGTTCGGCGGCTACGCCCGCCAGATCCGCCTCGGCATCGAGCGCGTGCAGGCG
The DNA here is from genome assembly GCF_044749045.1 of Microbacterium sp. NPDC089698. NCBI lineage: Bacteria > Bacillati > Actinomycetota > Actinomycetes > Micrococcales > Microbacteriaceae > Microbacterium > Microbacterium sp. NPDC089698. The sequence goes on along the minus strand of NZ_JBIVHE010000007.1, from coordinate 117,234 downwards.
GCCCTCCCCCGCGTCGCCGAGGTCCCCCTGGGCGGCACCGCGGTCGGCACCGGCATCAACACCCCGCTCGGCTTCCCGCAGAAGGTCATCGCGCTGCTCGCGGCCGAGACCGAGCTGCCGATCACCGAGGCCAAGGACCACTTCGAGGCCCAGGCCAACCGCGACGGCCTCGTCGAGGCATCGGGCGCGCTGCGCACGATCGCGGTCTCGCTGACCAAGATCAACAACGACCTGCGCTGGATGGGCTCGGGCCCGAACACGGGTCTCGGCGAGCTGCACATCCCCGACCTGCAACCGGGTTCCTCGATCATGCCGGGCAAGGTCAACCCCGTGATCCCCGAGGCCGTGCTCATGGTGTGCGCCCGCGTGATCGGCAACGACGCGACCGTCGCCTGGGCCGGCGCCTCCGGCTCGTTCGAGCTGAACGTCGCGATCCCCGTCATGGGCACCGCGCTGCTCGAGTCGATCCGCCTGCTCTCCAACGCCGTGCGCGTGCTCGCCGACAAGACGGTCGACGGCCTCCAGGCCAACGTCGAGCGCGCGGCCGCGTTTGCCGGCATGAGCCCGTCCATCGTCACGCCGCTGAACAAGCTCATCGGCTACGAGGCCGCGGCGAAGATCGCCAAGCACGCCGTCGCCAAGGGCATCACCGTCCGCGACGCCGTGCTCGACCTCGGCTACGTCGAGCGCGGCGAGCTCACGCTCGAGCAGCTCGACGCCAAGCTCGACCTGCTGTCGATGACGCACGCCGGCTGACGCCGGATCCCCTCGCGCGGAAGCCGCGGTCCCCTCGGGACCGCGGCTTCCGTCGTTCCGGGGCGTGGCGGGACACATGCACGACGACGGCACACATGCACGACCATTCCCCCGGATCCGTCGTGCATCCGTTCCTGGGTCGTGCACGTGTCCGTCCGTCGATCGTCCTCCCCCGTCGGGCCTCGGAACCGGCATTCCCCAGATTGCGGGAGCGCTCCCCTGCGCGGGCCGTGCAAGCGACATGGTGTGGGGATGCTGGATCCTTCGACCACACTCGACCGCCTGGGCGGCATCGCCCGCGGCAGGCAATTGCAGCGCTTCGGCCTCAGCCGGAGGGCACTGGCCGACGCCGTCGCTCAGGATCGGATCCGACGGGTACGGCCGGGCGTCTTCGCGGTTCCATCCCTGCCCGCGGCTGTCGTCACCGCCGCCGCGCACGGGGGCGCGTTGACCTGCGGTCCGGCACTCCGGCACCACGGCATGTGGGTCCTGGACGATCGTGAGACGCCGCACGTGTGGCTCGGCCGCAACGGCAGGAGCCATCCGCATCCGGGGTGCACCTGCGTCGCTCACTTCTTCGAAGGGCCGACCCGGTTCGGAGTGGTCGACGTGGAGACGGCGCTCCTGCACCTGTATCGATGCGGAGGCGACGAAGCGTTCTTCGCCTCCTACGAGTCCGCGTGGCGCCGAGGGCACCTCTCTCGCGCCGCCCGAAATCGAATCCGGGACGCGCTTCCCGAGGCTGCACGATGGCTCGTGGATGTCGCGCGCGGAGATGCGGACAGCGGCCTGGAGTCGCTGCTGCGCCTGCGCCTGCATCTCCTCGGGATCCGACTCGACTGCCAGATGCGGATCCCCGGGGTCGGGATCGTGGACATCGTGATCGCCGGGCGTCTGATCCTCGAGGCGGACGGCAAGGAGAACCACGACGGCCGGTCGGCCCGGCACAAGGATCTCGTGCGCGATGCAGCGGCTTCCCGACTCGGCTACGAGACCCTGCGCTTCGACTATGCGCAGATCCTCTACGACTGGCCCACCGTGCAGACCGCGGTCCTCGCCGCCCTCACGCGCCTCGCCCGTTGATGCCCGCCGGCACGCACGCACGCACGACGCCGGCACAGATGCACGGCCGCTCCCCCGGATCCGTCGTGCATCCGTTCCTGGGTCGTGCAGGTGCTCGCCGCCGAGCCCGGGGCGCCGAGACGGCCGGCCGGAGCACCGCAGGACGCGGCGACGCCTGCACGATCCGAGCGGCGGATCCGTCGTGCATCCGTCGCTCGATCGTGCAGGCGTCGCGATCAAGAACGCCCGCCCGGTATCAGCTGAGCTCGCCGCCCTCCAGGAGCTCGGTGACGAGGGCGGCGATCGCCGAGCGCTCGGAACGCTGCAGGGTGACGTGGCCGAAGAGGCTGTGGCCCTTCAGAGTCTCGATCACGCTCGCGATGCCGTCGTGGCGACCCACCCGCAGGTTGTCGCGCTGGCCCACGTCGTGGGTGAGCACGACGCGGGAGTTCTGCCCCATCCGGCTCAGCACCGTGAGCAGCACGTTGCGCTCGAGCGACTGCGCCTCGTCGACGATCACGAACGCGTCGTGCAGCGAGCGCCCGCGGATGTGGGTGAGCGGGAGGACCTCGAGCATCCCACGCTCGACGACCTCGTCCATGACGTTGCCGGAGACGACGGATCCGAGCGTGTCGAAGACCGCCTGGCCCCAGGGGCTCATCTTCTCGTCTTTGTCGCCCGGCAGGTAGCCGAGCTCCTGGCCGCCGACGGCGAACAGCGGACGGAAGACGATGATCTTCTTCTGCTGCTGCCGCTCGAGCACCGCCTCCAGGCCCGCGCAGAGCGCGAGGGCCGACTTGCCGGTGCCGGCGCGCCCGCCGAGCGAGACGATGCCGACGTCGGGGTCGGACAGCAGGTCGATCGCGATGCGCTGCTCGGCCGAGCGCCCGTGCAGGCCGAACACCTCACGGTCCCCGCGGACCAGTGCGTACTCGCCGTCTCCCGTGACCCGACCGAGGGCGGAGCCGCGCTCCGAGTGGATGATGAGGCCCGTGTTCACCGGGAGCCCGATCGCCTCCTCGCTCGTGCCCACCTCGCTCTCGTAGAGGTCGCTCATCTCGTCGCCCGACAGCGCGATCGAGCTGATCCCGGTCCAGCCCGAGTCCACCGCCTGCTCGGCGAGGTACTCCTCGGCGTTGATGCCGAGCGAGGCGGCCTTGACGCGCATCGGGAGGTCCTTCGAGACGACCGTGACATCCTGACCGTCCTGCGCGAGATGCATCGCGACGGCGAGGATCCGGCTGTCGTTGTCGCCGAGGCGGATGCCGCTCGGCAGCACCGTCTGGTCGGAGTTGTTCAGCTCGACGCGCAGCGTGCCGCCGTCGCCGATCGGGACCGGGAAGTCGAGCCGGCCGTGCTCGACGCGCAGCTCGTCGAGGTGGCGCAGCGCGCGCCGGGCGAAGTACCCGAGCTCGGGGTCGTGGCGCTTGCCCTCCAGCTCGCCGATCACGGCGACCGGCAGGACGATGGAGTGCTCGGCGAAGCGGAAGAACGCCTGCGGATCCGACAGCAGCACGGACGTGTCGAGCACGTACGTCTTCAGATCCTGATCGAGCGTTGCACCCCCTTCGCTCACGGCAGTGGTGCGGGTGGTGCTCTTCAGTGCGGTACGTGCGGCCACAACGCTCTCCCGACCCGGGATTCCCGGTACTAGGCGAGTCAGCCAGGGCCACGAGTCGCGATCCTTGAGGCCGACTCGATCGGACGCCGTGTCCGATGCCATGAACGTACGACTCCCCACCGACATCGCGCAGGAAGGACACGCGCTCTTCCCGGTTAAGGGCGGGTGAACTCTCGCGCGTCGGCGAGGGCCGCATCGAGCAGGCCCAGGGTCTCCGCCGTCGTCCCCGCATGCGGCGCCACGCGCACGACCCCCGACCGCACCGTGACCTCGATCCCGGCGGCGGCGAGCACCTCGCCGACGCCCTGCGGATGCGCGGGCGCGAGCACCACGATCCCGGCGCGCTCCGCGGGCTCGCGCGAGGAGACGACCTCGATGCCGTGCCGATCGGCCAGCTCCAGCACGGCGTCGACGTTGCGGGACAGCCGCTCCGCGACGGCGTCGACGCCGACGGCCCGGATCTCACCGGCTCCGGCAGCGAGACGTCCCGCCGCGAGCGGATCCGGTGCGCTGACCGCGTACGCCTGCGCCGAGAGGGCCGGGTCCGGCAGCGCGTCGGTGGGAAGTCCCGCCGCCTCGGTCGCGATCCGCCCGCTCAGCACGGGACGGATCCGCTCGCGGGCGCGGTCCGTGAAGCGCGCGAAACCGGTGCCGCGTCCTGCCCGCAGCCATTTGTACCCGTGGCCGACGACGACGTCGGCGACCGCCCAGTCCTCCTCCACGACGCCGAAGGACTGCACCGCGTCGACGATGAGCAGCCGGTCCTCGCCGAGCGCCTCGCGGAGCGCGGCGAGATCGGCCCGGTACCCCGAGCGGAAGTCGACATGGCTCACGACGAGCGCCGTCACGGCCGGGTCCAGCGCGTCGGCCACGGTATCCGCCGTCACCCGGGTGCGGGGCGGCGTGATCCAGCGCGGCGCGAGCCGCCCGCCCGAGGCGGCCGCCGCGCGCTCGAGCGTGATCGTGACGCTCGGGAACTCGGCGGCGGACGCGATCGCCGTGCCGTCGAGGCCGGCGAGCGCCTGCTGCAGCGCATGCGTCGACGAGGGATGGACGGTGACCTCGCCGGGAGCGGATCCGAGCAGCCCCGCCACCGCCGCCTGCGCCTCAGCGGCACGACCCGCCGTCGCCGCGATGGCCTCGGCACGCCCTGTCGCGAGCAGGTCGGCATCGGAGACCAGCGCGGCGCGCGCGACCGGAGACAGCGGGCCGAAGGCGGCCCAGTTCAGATACCCCGGATCCTCGCCGAACGTGGCGGTGTAGTCGTCGATCGCGCGCATCCGGCCAGTCTGACATGCGGCGCAGGCGCTCTCGGCGCCGCGTGTCTCAGCGGCCGAAGCGGCGATCGCGGTCGGCGTAGTCGCGGATGGCGCGGAGGAAGTCGACCTGACGGAGATCCGGGCCGAGTGCCTCCACGAAGTAGAACTCGCTGTGCGCACTCTGCCAGAGCAGGAAGTCGCTGAGCCTCTGCTCCCCGCTCGTGCGGATGACGAGATCCGGATCCGGCTGGCCTCCCGTGTACAGGTGCTCGCCGATCATCTCCGGGGTGAGGTTGGCCGCGAGGTCTTCGAGGGTGCCCCCGGACGCGTCGTGCTGGGCGAGGATCGAGCGCACGGCGTCGACGATCTCGTTGCGCCCGCCGTAGCCCACCGCGAGATTCACGTGCAGGCCGGTGTGCTCCCGGGTGCGCTCCTCCGCCTCGGCCAGCACCCGTGCGAGTTCCGCAGGCAGGATGTCCGTGCGTCCCACGTGCTTGACCCGCCAGTTGCCCTCGCGGGAGAGGCCGTCGGCGAGTTCGCCGATGATCTCGATGAGGTCGGCGAGCTCCGCCGAATCGCGCTTGCCCAGATTGTCCGCGGAGAGCAGGTAGAGGGAGACCACCCTGATGCCGAGCTCATCGCACCAGCCCAGGAACTCGCGCATCTTCGCGGCTCCCGCCCTGTGCCCGTGCGCGGGGGTCGCGTAGCCGAGCTGGCGGGCCCAGCGGCGATTGCCGTCGATCATCATGGCGATGTGGTGCGGCATCGTCGCCGGATCCAGCCGTCGCCGCAGGCGTCGGGAATACAGCCGATAGAGGGGGCCGTTCCCTGGCTGCTCGGACCGTGCGCTCACTCCTCTACGCTACCGCGCGGACGCGATCCGGCCGTCATGGCTTCCACGGGATATGTACGGTTTGCGGCATGGGCCGACGCCTAGAGTTCAACCATGCGCAGAGCGACCCGATCCGCTGCACCCGACGTGCCCCAGCTGCCCCTCATGGAGGCGGCCGAACTCGATGCGCAGCTCGAGATCAAGCCGACCTGGCGGGGCTGGATCCACGCCGGCACGTTCCCGGTGGCGATCGCGGCCGGGATCGTGCTCATCGTGCTCGCCCAGGGAACCGTCGCGAAGTGGGCTGCGGCGGTGTTCATGATCACATCGCTGCTGCTGTTCGGCAACTCCGCGCTGTACCACCGCTTCAATTGGAAGCCGAAGACCAAGTCGATCCTGAAGCGGATCGATCACGCCAACATCCTGCTGCTGATCGCCGGCACCTACACGCCGCTCGCGACGCTCGCGCTGCCGCCGGAGAAGGGCGTGCTCCTCCTCGTCCTGGTGTGGTCGGGAGCCCTCCTGGGGATCCTGTTCCGGGTGTTCTGGATCAACGCCCCGCGCTGGCTGTACGTCGCGCTCTACCTGCTGCTCGGCTGGGCCGCGATCATGTACATCGTCGATCTGGTCAACGCCAACGTCGCGATGATGGTGCTCGTCTGCGTCGGCGGTCTGCTCTACACCGGCGGCGCCATCGTGTACGCGCTCAAGAAGCCCAACCCGTGGCCCGGGAAGTTCGGCTTCCACGAGATCTTCCACGTGTGCACGGTCCTGGCGTTCCTCTGCCACTGGACCGCGTGCCTGCTCATCTCGCTGGCACCGCTGCACCCGTCGCTCGGCCTGCCCGCCTGAGCCGGGCGGTCCGCGCGCGTCGCCGGAGCCGTCAGGCCTTCGGCGCGCCCGCGTCGCCCTCGCCGTCGGCGGCATCGCGCTGGGCGGCCTCTTCGGCGTCGAGCTCGGCGCGCACCTCTTCGCGGTACCGCACGCGACGGATCCGCCGCTGCATGTCCCAGATCAGGACGGCCGCGAGGACCACGACCACCGCGACGATCACGAAGCCCACAGGGCCCGGGGTGACCAGGTTCGGGTCGACCGTCGGGGTCGGAGTGGGGGTCGCCGCGGCAGCGGCAAGGATCGCCTCGATCATCTCTCAGCCTTTCTGGGCACGGCCCGTTCGGGCCCCGGGCCTCCCGCGGGATAACCTGGAACCTCAAGCCTAACGATCGGAAGCACCCCGCCGTGACGACCCCCGCCCAGCTCGACGAGCGCTACGGTCGCGGACCCCGCCGCCGCCTGCCGATGATCCTCACGATCGCGGCCGCCACGATCGTCGTCGGCGTCTTCGGCTGGTGGACCTGGCAGGGCTCCGCCGACACCGTCGACGTCACCGGAACGGGATTCCACCTCGTCGACGATCACAGCGTGACGGTGTCCTTCCAGATCTCGGGTCCCCCGAACCGGCCGGTGCACTGCATCGTCGAGGCGCAGGACGAGGAGTTCGGGATCGTGGGCTGGCGGCTGGTCTCCTACCCCGCCTCCGAGAAGCACTCCAGGGCGTTCACGGAGCACGTCCCGATCGTCTCGGCCGCGACGACGGGTTTGGTGAACTCCTGCTGGGTGTCCTAGGCTCATCGTGTTGATCGACGCCCCGGCAGGAGCCGGGGCGTCTTGGCATATCCGGGGCGTTCCGTTCCCGGATCCGATTCGCAAGGAGTTCGCCGTGTCGAACGACGCACAGGTCACCTTCCTCACGCAGGAGGCGTACGACCGCCTGGTCGCGGAGCTGGAGAACCTCTCCACGGCCGGACGCGAGGAGATCGCCAAGCGCATCGAGCTCGCGCGCGAGGAAGGCGACCTCAAGGAGAACGGCGGCTACCACGCCGCCAAGGACGAGCAGGGCAAGATGGAGGCGCGCATCCGCACGCTCGAGCTCCTGCTGAAGTCGGCCAAGGTCGGCGAGGCCCCGGCCAGCCGCGGCATCGTCGAGCCCGGCACCGTCGTGACCGCGACCGTCGCGGGCGGCGAGGAGGTCTTCCTCCTCGGCAGCCGTGAGATCGCCGGCGGCACCGACCTCGACGTGTACAGCGAGGCCAGCCCGCTCGGATCCGCGATCCAGGGCCTCAAGGTGGGCGAGAAGACCTCGTACGAGGCGCCCAACGGCCGCGCGATCGAGGTCGAGATCCTCAAGGTCGAGACCTTCGCGGGCTGACCGCATCCCGATACGACGAACCCGCCGCGCCATCGAGGGCCGGCGGGTTCGTCGTATCGGGAACGATCTGCGCGATTCAGTCCTGGACGACGATCGGCTCGAACCCTGCCGCGCGCAGTGTGTCGAGGGTGAGCTCGGAGTGCTCCGGGCCGCGCGTCTCCACGCTGAGCTCGAGGATGACGTCGTTGATCTGCAGTCCGTGGCCGTGGCGCGTGTGCATGGCCTCGATCACGTTGGCGCCGGCATGCGCGATGAGCTCGGACACCCGGGCGAGCTGGCCGGGGCGGTCGGGCAGCGGGATGCGCAGCGTGAGGTAGCGGCCCGAGGCCGCGAGCCCGTGCGACACGACGCGCTGCAGCAGCAGCGGGTCGATGTTGCCGCCGGAGAGCACGGCCAGCGTGGTGCCGCTCGCGTGCACCTTGCCGGCGAGGATCGCCGCGACGCCGACCGCGCCCGCGGGCTCGACCACGACCTTGGCCTGCTCCAGGAGCAGCAGCAGGGCGCGGGCGATGTCGTCGTCGCTCACGGTCACGACCTCGTCGACGAGCTCCGCGATCATCGCGAACGGCACGTCCCCCGGACGCGCCACCAGGATGCCGTCCGCGATCGTGGGCTGCGTCGTGATCTCGACGGGGTGGCCCGCGGCGAGCGAAGGCCCCATCGCGGCGGCGTTCTCCGCCTGCACGCCGATCACCCGCACCGTGCGGCCCTGTTCGGCCGCGCGCGCCTTGACGGCCGCCGCGACGCCCGCGATGAGGCCGCCGCCGCCGATGCCGACCAGGATCGTGTCGACGTCGGGCACGTCCTCGACGAGCTCGAGGCCGAGCGTGGCCTGCCCGGTCACGATGTCGCGGTGGTCGAACGGCGGGATCAGCACCGCGCCGGTGCGCTCGGCGAACTCGGCCGCGAGGCGCAGCGACGTGGCCACGGTCTCCCCCTCGAGCACGACCTCCGCGCCGTATCCGCGCGTGGCGAGCAGCTTGGGGACCGGCACGCCCATGGGCATGAAGATCGTGGCGGGGATCCCCAGCGCCTGGGCCGCCAGGGCGACACCCTGCGCGTGGTTTCCGGCGGAGGCGGCGACGACGCCACGGCTGCGCTCCTCGGCGGTGAGCCGGGAGAGCCGGTGCACCGCACCGCGGATCTTGAACGACCCCGTGCGCTGCAGGTTCTCCATCTTCAGCAGCACGGGCGAACCCAGAACCTTCGTGAGCGCGACCGAGGGCAGCGTGGGGGTGCGCACGATCACGCCGTCCAGGCCGTCCGCCGCCTGCTGGATCTCGGCGAGGGTGGGGATCGTGTCGTTCGTCATCGCTTGCTCCTTCTCCGCGCACGGGGCACGGTCTGCCAGATGTAGTCGCCATCCGGGGCGGCGCCGGTGCGCCATGCACCGGAGTTGATGGTCACGGCGGCCACGTTCACGAAGGCCGCGAGCGGTACCGCGAACAGGGCGCCGGGGATCCCGGCGATCAGCGCTCCGCCGGCCACCACGAGCACCACGGCGAGCGGGTGCACCTTGACGGCGGATCCCATCAGGATCGGCTGCAGGAGGTGCCCCTCGATCTGCTGCACCGCGAGCACGACGATCAGCATCCACAGCGCGATCCACGGTCCGTTGTAGACCAGGGCGAGGAAGACCGCGAGCGCTCCGGTGACGACGGCGCCGACGATCGGGATGAAGGAGCCGAGGAAGACGAGCACCGCGACGGGGACGGCCAGCGGCACGCCGAGCAGGAAGGCGCCGAGACCGATGCCGACGGCGTCGATGAAGGCGACCAGCATCTGCGTGCGCGCGTAGTTGATCACGGTGGCCCAGCCGTTGCGGGCCGCCGCGTCGACCGCGGTGCGCGAGGCCTTCGGGAACAGCTTGAGGGTCCAGCGCCAGATGCCGCCGCCGTCGGCGAGCAGGCAGAGCAGGATGAACAGCGTCAGCACTGCGCCGGTCGCGACGTGGCCGAACGTGGTGCCGACCGCGATCGCCCCGCTCTTCAGCAGCTCGCCCTGCTCGCTGAGGAAGGTCACCGCCTGGTCGAGCAGATCCTGGATCTGCTTCGCCGTGAGGTGCAGCGGACCGTCGAGGAGGAACTTCTGGAGCTGCGCCCACGCGGCGACCGTGCGCGTCTGCACCCCGTCCCACTGCTGCGTGATCTGCCAGATCGCGAGCCAGAGCAGGCCGCCCACGATCGCCAGCGTGCCGACGAGCGCCACCACGATCGCGAGCCACCGCGGCCACCGAGCGCGCAGCATGGTGCTGAACGCGGGCCAGAGCAGGGCCGTGAGCAGGATCGCGACCATCAGCGGGATGACCAGGATCTTGAACAGCATGACCAGCCAGATCACGACGCCGAGCGCGGCGGCGATCACCAGCAGGCGCCAGGCGTAGGAGGTGGCGATGCGCAGCCCTCTCGGCAGCGATCGCTGCACGTCGTCGCGCACGTCGACCTGGCCCGAGACGGTGCGCTGGCGGATGAGATCGCGCAGCCGGGGCGTGCTGTCCTCGCTCATCGGCCCAGTCTACGGGCGCGGCGCCGGGCGCCTCGCCCGTGCGACGGCGCCGCAGCGGGCACCGCCGATGTCGGCGGCCGTCGATACGCTGGCGACGTGACCGACTCCCCCGCCGCCGTCCGCCGAACGTCCGCCCGCACCGCGGTCGACTCGCTGAGCGCCGGCGAGGCCCGGCGGATCGCGCTCGCGGCGCAGGGGTTCTCGCGGCGACGACCCGCGGATCCGGGCGTGCGGCATCTGCACACGGCGATGGCGCGCATGGGCGTGCTGCAGATCGACTCCGTGAACGTGTTCGCGCGCTCGCACTACCTGCCGCTGTTCTCGCGCCTGGGCGCGTACGACCCCGCCCTGCTGGAGCGGGCGTTCCTGTCCCGCCCGACGGCCGCACGGTCGGGCCGCTACACCGAGTACCTCGCGCACGAGGCGACCTTCCTGCCGGTCGAGGACTGGCCGCTGTGGGGCTTCCGCCGCGAGGCGTTCCGGGCGAAGCGCGGCGAGTTCTGGGGACGCACCTCGTCGGCCCGCACGCTGGACTGGGTGCGATCCGAGCTGCAGGAGCGAGGGCCCTCACGTCCGGCCGAGATCCGCGGCGACGCGCCGGGCGGCAAGGGCGGCTGGTGGGAGTGGGACGACGTCAAGCACGCGCTGGAGTATCTGTGGCGCATCGGCGAGGTCGCGATCGCAGGACGCGACGGCTTCGAGCGCCGCTACGCCCTCGCGGAGCACGTGGTGCCCGCCGAGCTGCTCGGACGCGACCTGGATCGTGCCACCGCCATCGGCGAGCTCGTGCGCCGGGCGGCGAAGGCGCACGGGGTCGCGACCGCGGCGGACATCGCCGACTACTACCGCGTCAAGGACCGTGCGCTGGTGCTCGGCGCGATCGGCGATCTCGTGGAGCAGGGCGAGCTAGAGCCCGTCCGGGTGCGCGGGTGGGAGCGAGGCGGACGGCCCGTTCCCGCATGGCGGCACGTCGATGCCGTCCTGCCGCGGCGGATCGACACGACGGCGATCCTCACCCCGTTCGACCCGGTCGTGTGGTTCCGCGATCGGGCGCTGCGGGCGTTCGCCCTGGACTACCGCATCGAGATCTACACACCCGCCGCCCAGCGCCGCTACGGCTACTACTCGCTGCCGGTGCTGACCGGCGACCGGATCGCCGCCCGGGTGGATCTCAAAGCCGATCGCGCGGCGAGCACGCTGCGCGTGCAATCGGCGTGGTGGGAGCCGCAGGCGCGCCGGACCGAGGACGTCGAGCCCATCGCGGCCGAGCTGCGCGCGGCCGCCGCCTGGCAGGGGCTCGAGCACGTCTCGGTGTCGGGCTGGGGCGATGCCTCGGCCGCCCTCACCGACGTGCTCGCCGGACACTCCGCGGGCGTGCTCCGGCACGATGCGGGGCGGACGGATCAGGTGCCGCTCGGGGCCTGACCCGTCCCGGACAGGGCGTGCGTCAGAACTGCACGCGCGGGGGCTCTGCGATCGCGGCGCCGTCGGCCACCTCGAAGAACTCGCGCTCGGTGAAGCCGAGGTTGCGGGCGAACAGGTTGTTCGGGAAGACCTTGATCTTGGTGTTCAGCTCGCGCACGCCGCCGTTGTAGAAGCGGCGGGACGCCTGGATCTTGTCCTCGGTGTCGACGAGCGCCGCCTGCAGCTGAAGGAAGTTCTGGCTGGCCTGCAGCTGCGGATACGCCTCGGCGACCGCGAAGAGGCTCTTCAGCGCCTGCTGCAGATGGCCCTCGGCGGCACCGGCCTCGCCGGGGCTCGAAGCGGAGAGGGTTTCGGCGCGGGCGCGCGTGACGTTCTCGAAAACCGCCTTCTCGTGCGCGGCATAGCCCTTGACCGTGTCGATGAGATTCGGGATCAGGTCGGCGCGACGCTTGAGCTGCACCGTGATATCGCTCCACGCCTCATCGACGCGGACCCCCAGCTGCACGAGCGAGTTGTACGTGGCCCACAGATAGATGCCGACGGCGACGATCAGAACGACGATCACACCGACGACGACGAGCACTGGCATGAGAACATCCACGGACGACAACCCCCTAGCAGACGCGGTTTCGGCTCATCCTATCCCGGCATCCTCCGTGTTCGCCGGGCTGCCAGCGAACGGTCAGGCGCCGAGAACGCGCTCCAGGTAGCGGTTGCCGAACCGGCGCTCCGGATCCAGCCGGTCGCGCAGCGCGAGGAAGTCGTCGAAGCGCGGATAGCGCTCCCTCAGCTGATCGGCGCCCAGCATGTGCAGCTTGCCCCAGTGCGGCCGCCCGCCGTGCGCGAGGCAGATCTGCTCGACGGCGTCGAAGTACTCGCGCGGGTCATGGCGCCAGTACCGGTGCACCGCGATGTAGGCCGAGGCGCGCTCGTGCGCCGTGGAGAGCCAGCGGTCGTCGGCCGCGGCGAAGCGCACCTCGATCGGGAACTCGATGCGCCAGCCGCGCTTCGCGATGAGGGCGTGCACGGCACGGAACACCGGCACGATCTGATCCTGCGGGAGCGCGTACTCCATCTCGCGGAAGCGCACAGTGCGGCTCTGCGTCAGCACGCGATGGGAGAGATCCGTGTACTCACGGTCTCCTGTGAGCTTCACCGCGAGCCTGCTGAACGGCGGCGTGATCGCCGGAACAGCCACACCTCCCGCGCAGACGGCCCGGTACACGCCGTTCGAGAGCAGCGTCTCGTCGATCCACTTGCCGACCTTCGGCAGCGGACGACGCACCGCCGACTCCGGGAGCCGCTCCGTGGTCTTCGTGAGCGCGACGTCGGTGTGCGGGAACCAGTAGAACTCGAAGTGGTCCGCCGCGGCGACGCGCTCGTGCACGTCCTCCAGCACCTCCTCCAGCGGGGCAGGCGCATCGATCGCGTGCATCACGAACGCGGGCACGCACTGCACTGTGACCTCGACGAGGATCCCGAGGGCCCCGAGACCCAGCGCGACGGCGGGCAGCAGCTCGGTGTTCCGGGTCTCGTCGACGCGGAGGAACTCCCCCGCCGCGGTGATCAGCGTGGCGCCGACGACCTGGGCGGCGATCCCGCGGAAGCCGGCACCGGTGCCATGGGTTCCCGTGGAGATGGCCCCGGAGATGGATTGCCGGTCGATGTCGCCGAGGTTCTCCATGGCGAGCCCGTAGGGCGCGAGCAGCGCGGGGATGCGGTGCAGACGGGTGCCGGCGAGCAGGGTGACGCGCCCGCGGGCCTCGTCCGCCGAGACCAGACCCTGCAGGTCGTCGAGCTCGAGCAGCACGTCGGGCGCGACCGCCACCCCGGTGAAGCTGTGGCCGGCGCCGACCGCCTTCACCCGCAGGTTCTGGGCGGCGGCGGCGAGCACGGCGCGCTGCACGCCCTCCGGAGTGCGCGGACGCTCCACCCGGATCGGTCGGACCGACGCCGAACGGCCCCAGTTCTGCCAGATTCCCCCGGGTCGTGTCATAGGAACGCCTTCCCCTCACCGCGATACGTGGGCAGCTCGGCGACGACGCGATCGCCGTCCACGAGGTGGTAGCTCAGGATCCGCTCGGCGGGTTCGCCGCTCTTCGCGTGCCGCAGCCAGACGCGGTCTCCGATCCGGAGCGTGCGAGCGGCCTCGCCGCGCAACGGCGTCTGGACCTCGCCGGCAGCCTCGCGCGGCGCGGTCTGCAGGCCCTGCGGCCACACCGGCGCGGGCTGGCGCGACGCGACCGGCGGCCCGGATGCGATCCATCCGCCGCCGAGGATCGTCGCGATGTCCGGCGCCGGACGACGCACCACGTCGAAGGCGATCGCACTCGCGGGCGCCGGTGCGAAGGCGCGGTAGCCGTCGAACAGATGCCCGGCGAGCAGCCCGCTCCCCGCCGTGATCTCGGTGAGGGCGGGATCGGATCCGGTGTACTCGAGGGATCCGGTCCCTCCCCCGGTGACGAATTCGAGGGGCACGAGCGCCCGCACGGCCTCCGCGATGCGCGCGCGCCGCGCGCGCAGCTCCTGACGCGACTGTGCCTGAACGGTCCTGATCAGCGTGTCCCCGCTGCCGGTGTCGTCGCCCTGACCTGCGATCTGCGCCTCGTACATCTGCAGGCCGACGAGGCGGAACCCGTCGCGCTCGGCGGCGCGGCGGGCGAACCGTGCGACCTCCTCCGGGGTGTGCAGGGGCGAGCGGAAGACGCCGATGTGGCCGAGCGCGGGGGCGCGCCAGGAAGCGTCGGCATCGATCGCGATACGCACCACGGGCCGCGCTGCGGGGGCGGCGACCGCGTCGATGAAGTCGAGCTGGGACTCGTCATCGACCATGAGCGTGATCCGTGCGGCGGCGGCTTCGTCGGCGAGCAGCCGTTCGAGGCTCGGACGATCGGCGGTCGGGTAGGCGAGCACGATGTCATCGTGCTCCTCCGCGAGCCAGAGCGCCTCGGCCAGGGTGAACGCGAGCAGACCGCGGTAGCCCGGCACGCGGAGGGCGGCGTCGATGACCTCGCGCACGCGCACCGATTTCGTCGCGATCCGGATCGGCAGGCCGCCCGTGCGCACGACCATGTCCATCGTGTTGTAGCGCAGCGCATCGAGGTCGATGACGGCGACGGGCGCGGGCAGATGCGCCGTGGCCTCGGTCAGCCGCGGCCACCATCGGGCCGGATCCTCCCAGGCGTGCGCAGCGGGGCGGGGGGTCGCATGGCCCTGATCGGCGATGAGCTCGAGCACTCCCCCACCCTATTGGCTCCGAGTCAACATCGCTTGCGGTGCCGCGCTCGCTAGGCTCAAGAGGCGGCCCCCGTAGCCCAACGGCAGAGGCAGGCGACTTAAAATCGCTTCAGTCTGGGTTCGAATCCCAGCGGGGGCACCACTCCCTGCGCCGCCGGTTCACCGTTTGGGGCGCGCCACCTCGTTCCGGGGCGCGTCCTGCCGTGATTCCGAGGGGTGCTGCGCCCCAAAACGACTGGTGGACGGCGACGCGCACGGGCTGGCGGCGGGGTCGGTCAGGACGCGTGCACCTGTTGCGGAACCGCGTCGACGACCTCCTGCTGTGCGAAGGCCTTGGCGATGAGCTCGGAGCGCCCCTCGACCTTCAGTTTCCGGAAGATGCTGGTGAGGTGCACCTCCACCGTGCGTTCGGAGATGCTCATCCGTGCACCGATGTCGCGGTTGCGAAGCCCTCGGATGACATGCTCGAAGACGTCCGTCTCGCGAGAGGTCAGGACGCCCGCCGTCCGGATCGCGACCGTCCGACTCGGACCGACGGAAGCGCCCTGCGATGCGGCCGCGGTGGTCTCCCCGACCAGATTCCGATCGATCTCGTATCTCACCGGAGCATCCGGGCAGATCTCCTCGAACGACGCGCGGAACTCATCGATCCCCGGCTGGATCCGCGCGAGAGCGCCGATCGCACTGTGCGCGACGCCGCCCAGCACGTGGGTCAGCGGCAGGCGGGCGAGGGCGTCGAGAAGCACCGGCGCAGCCTCTCTGGGCCTGTCAGCATGGAGCAGGAAGAGGATCAGCACGCCGCGCGCATACGCCTCGACGAGAGGCGTGAGACTCCCCGTGCCGAGGCTCCACGGCCGCGACGGCGGCGCCGGCACCAGGGACAGCGCCAGCCCCGCGAGCATCGCGTCGACCTCCTCAGGCGTCGTCCACCAGGCCCCGGAGGTGGCGTCGATCATCGACTTCACCTCACGATCGGCGAGGCTGCCCACCGCGGCCTCCAGGGCACGGCGTTGCCCGTCCTGACGCTGGAACGGGTCGTCGCCCGCCGGGGGGCCGTCGACGTACGCGGTCACCGAGGCGAGACCACGCAGCGCCGCATCGCGGATCTCGACCGGGTTCCCGGCGCCGGCGGCGCGCGTGTAGTCGTCTCGCGCATCGTCCAGGCAGCCGAGCGCGATGGCGGCCCTGCCGCGAAGAAGCGCGGCCTGAGCGCGCACCGCGGGATCCGCGTCGTCGTCGACGGCTTGTGCGACCCGATATGCGGCTTCGGCGTTCCCGCCGCCGAGGAGTCGTTCCCCCAGCACCACGAGATCCCGCGACATGCGGCGTGCGTCTCCGCGTCCCGCCCGGAAGGCGTGCCATGCGGCGCTCGCGAGCCCGAGCCGGCGATGCGCGAGCGCGAGCGCATGGTGCATCTCGTCCGTTTCCCGGGGATCGGCGGTGGCGATCGCCGAGGACCGCGCCCGCTCGGAGACGAACTCGTACCGCCCCTGGGAGAAGCGCAGCGCCGCCCTGATCGCCACGGACGTGAGCACGCCGGCATTGATCCCGGTCGCGGAGAGAAGGACGTCGATCCGATCCGAGACGGAGAGCGCCGCTCCGAGCAGCACGCGTTCCGCCGCGTGCGGCGTCGCGCTCCGCGCCGTGCGCGCCTCGTCCTCGGCCAGCGGCCACGGGTCGGGGAGAACCCTCATCCCGGAGAGCTGGCCCGCCGTGAGTCGCTCACCGAGGAGCTCGACCTGCACCTCGGTCACGCCGGCGATCGCCCCGATCCGGCCTGCCACGTGCGGGGCGACCGCACTCACTCCGCGCCGCCGGAGTATCCCGAGCGCCCAACGCGCCTTCTGTGCAGGCATCCGCACTCCCCCCGAGGAATCTTCCGGACTTCACGGTGATCCCACCGCCCGTCACATTCTCGCGCACCCGTCTTCCATTTTGTAAGCACGGCGACCGAATCCGTCACGCATCGACGACGAGCTGAGCACTCAGGCGAAGGCCCCACTGCGCATGCGGGATCCGAGTTCTGGGAGCACGGAGGTCAGGCCGAGCCGCCGGTCAATCGGTCCAGCGCGCGTCGCCCCTCCTCCACCGCCCTCTCGGTCGTCGCCGCGCGGTCGGCGGCCTGCGCTTGCCGGTCCTCGGCGGCCGTCACCGCGTCGCGCAAGGGGCCGACAGTCGCCCTGGCGGCAGAGAGCTCGGCTTCGAGCTGAACGATCCGGGCTTCCGCCTGCGCAGCACGATTCGCCGCGTCCCGCACCTCACGGTCGGCTGTGGCCAGGTCTCGGCCGACGCGGGCATGCGCCTGCTCGGCGTCATGGAGCGCGCTCTGCGCCTTCCTCAGCTCGCGCCGCGCGGTCACCTCGTCCACGGGCACGGGCGGCGCGTCGGGCCGGCGGGGTGCCCCGCCTCCCACGACTGCGTCCAGATCGAGGGGGAACTCGGCAGCCGGCTCGAGTTCGTGCACGAGCCGGCCCGACGCGACGGCCGCGGCCGCGCTCGCGTCGAAGAAGGCGGCCGTGATCGTCCGCTGCACGGCGTCGAGGGTCGCCGCCGTGACCCTCTCCCCGCGCGCTGTCGCGAGCGCCGCGGCATCGGCCGCGAGCCGGTTCGTGAGAGCGCGGCGTTCGCGGGTGAGGCGCGCGAGCGTGACTGCATCGACGTCCTCCTGCGCCTCCCTGAGCTCGTCCGCCAGACGCAGCGCTTCGGCGAGCTGCTGCGCGCGTTCGCGGGCGAACACGTTCACGACCCAGGCGGAGACGCTCGGCTTCCGCAGCTCCCTGATCCGCGCGGCGAGATCCGCATCCGCCGCCTCCTTCGCGCGCACGTTCCGGGAAGACACGAAGTCGCCGGGAGGCCCCGCATACAGGTCCGCCGCGATCGTCTCGAGGTCGGTCACGGTACCTCCGGTGCGCTCACGTCGCACGATCCTCATCGATCTGCTCCCGCGCCGAAGAGCCGGCCCGGTCCGTGCTGCGGATCGTCACGACGTCCGGGTCGCCCTCGGGGGCGGCGTGCTCGGAGAGCGCGGGCGCAGGATCGCCCGCGTCCGCTCGCGCATCGCTCCTGCTCTCACCGTCTTCGATGACCTCGACCTCGACCTCGGATCCCCACTCGACGGTGATCCCCGGCTGCGTCCACTGCGCCGTCACCCAGAACAGTCCCGGCCAGGTGAGTGCATGCAGACTCGGGCCGTCAGGATCGGCGCCGACCAGAACCAGCCCGAGCTCGGCTGCGGCTTCGATCGCCACGTGGACGGGCTCTCCGACGAAATCAGGGACGAGGACGCGACGGCGCTCACCCATCGCCGGCCCCGTCCCCGACGCCGGGCTCCAGCCAGACGGCGTTCCAGTCCAGGATCCGCGGATCCGCGAGGCCTTCGGTCGCGAACGGATCCGCGGCGATGAAGCGCTCCGCAGCCTCGCGCGACGAGAAGATGCCCATGGATCCCGCGGCGGGGTCCGGCGTCGCGAACGGACCCAGCGCGATCAGGCCACCGTCCGTCTCGTGGAAGGCCCGGTAGTACGCCTGATGGCGCGGGAAGACCTCGAGGATCCGCGCGCGATCGACGCCGTCGCGCAGACGGTAGAGGACGACGACGTTCATCGATCCCTCCTCTCAGTGCCGGAAGCCCGCGCCCGCGGTCCGGTCCGGGAGCGGAGAGGTCAGCGCGTCCAGATACGCGACCTCCTCCCGGATCGTCGCGAGCAGCGCCTCGGCGAGATCCATCGTGACGCCGTTGCGGATCACGATCCGCTGGACCGTGATCTCGGCGAGGTCGTCCGGCAGGGGGTAGGCGGGCACCAGCCAGCCTCGCATCCGCAGCCGGTCGGAGAGGTCGTAGAGCGTCCAGTTCGCGGTGTGCCCGTCGACGAGGCGCCAGGCGAACACGGGGATCGTCGACCCGTCGCTGATGAGTTCGAACGGCTCCAGGGCGCCGATGCCGTCGGCGAGGAAGCGCGCCACCGCCCGCGAGGTCCCCTGCACCTCCGCGTACCCCTCCCTCCCCAGCCGCAGGAACAGGTAGAACTGCAGCAGGACCTGCGCTCCGGGACGCGAGAAATTCAGCGCCAGGGTGGGCATGTCCCCGCCGAGGTAGCTGACCCGGAAGACCATCGACTCCGGCAGCGCTTCGGCGTCGCGCCAGACGACCCAGCCGAGTCCCGGATAGACCAGCCCGTACTTGTGGCCCGACGTGTTGACGGACGCGACGCGCGCCACCCGGAAGTCCCACTCGAGATCGGGATCCAGGAAGGGGGCCACCATTCCGCCCGAGGCCGCGTCGACGTGGATCGGCACGTCATGGCCGTGCGCGGCGGCGATGGCGTCGAGCGCCGCGGCGATCTCCGCGACGGGCTCGTATGCGCCGGTGTAGGTGACACCGAGGATCGCGACCACGCCGATCGTGTTCTCGTCGACGTACTGCTCCAGCAGGGCGCCGTCGAGCGCCGGATGCTCCGCGCTTACCGGCACATACCGGGGCTCCACCTCGAAGTAGTTGCAGAACTTCTCCCAGCACACCTGCACGGCGCTGGACATCACGAGGTTGGGCCGGGACGCGTCCTGCCCCGCCGCGCGCCTCTTCTCCTGCCAGCGACGCTTGAGGGCGATCCCGGCGAGCATGCAGGCCTCGCTCGATCCGATCGTCGAGGTCGCGGGCGCGGTCGCCGCATCAGGGGCGTGCCAGAGCTCGGCGATCATGCGCTGGCAGTACGTCTCGATCGCCGCCGTCTGCGGATACTCGTCCTTGTCGATCATGTTCTTGTCGACCGCTTCGGCGTAGAGACGCTGCGCCTCCTCGTCCATCCACGTGGTGACGAAGGTGGCGAGGTTCAGCCGGGCGTTGCCGTCGAGCATGGTCTCGTCGCTCACCACGTGGTAGGCCGTGAGCGGGTCCATGCCCCGGTCGGGGATGCGATGTTTGTCGACGAAGAGCCCGGATCCGGCCCGGCGGTGCAGCGGGTTGACGTGGATGCGTTCCTGCGACATGGTGCCTCCGGATCCGAACTCGGCGTTCGCGCGCCACCATAGCACCGGCGCCGATCCCCGCCATGAACGACGAACGCCCCCGGATCCTCGCGCGGGGCGGGATCCGGGGGCGTCCGGGAGGGCCTTACTTCGCTGCGGCCTCGGCAGGCTTCTTCGCGGCGGCCTGGCGCGGAGCCGCGGCGGGCTTGCTCGCGGCCGGCGCTGCGGCGGCAGCGGGCGCCGGTGCGGCGTCCACAGCCGGACGGGGGCGTGCGGCGAACTCGTCGAACACCGCGCGCGGCGTCTGCAGCGCCTCCAGGCCGACGATGTCGCGGCCGAGCCACAGGTTGTTCCACCAGCCCCACAGCACGCGCCACTTGCGCTCCCACGACGGCATCGCGAGGCCGTGGTAGCCGCGGTGCGCGACCCAGGCCACGAAGCCCTTGAGGGCGAGCTTGCCGGACTGGAAGACGCCGTTGTAGAGGCCGAGGCCGGCCACGGCACCGAGGTTCTTGTGGAAGTAGTCCTTGGGGGTCTCACCGCGCAGCACGGCGACGAGGTTCTTCGCCAGCAGCTTGGCCTGACGGACGGCGTGCTGCGCGTTCGGCACGCACATGCCGCCGACTCCGCCGCCGGACAGATCGGGGACGGCCGAGACGTCACCGGCGGCCCAGGCCCCGTCGACGATCTCGTCGGCGGTGCCCACGCGCAGGTCGGCGCGGGTCTGGATGCGTCCGCGCTCCTCGACCGGGAGGTCGCCGCCGCGCACGACGGTGGGGTTGGCCATGACGCCGGCGGTCCAGACGATGAGGTCGGACGGGATGACCTCGCCCGTGGACAGCTCGACGTTGCCGTCGACGGCGCCCTTGACCTGGGTGTCCAGGTGCACGTTCGCACCGCGCTTGGCGAGGTCCTTGAGCACCCACTCGCTCGTCTTCAGCGAGACCTCGGGCATGATCCGCCCCATCGCCTCGATGAGGTGGAAGTGCGTGTCGTCGAACGACAGCTGCGGGTACTTCGCGATGAGCGACGAGGCGAAGGAACGGAGCTCGGCGAAAGCCTCGATGCCCGCGAAACCGCCGCCGACGACGATGACCGTGAGCAGGCGGTCGCGCTCGGGGCCGGCCGGGATCGAGGCGGCCTTGTCGAAGTTCGACAGCAGCTTGTCGCGCACGGCGACGGCCTCTTCGATCGTCTTGAGCCCGATCGCGTTGTCGGCGATGCCGGGGATCGGGAAGGTGCGCGAGACGGCGCCCGCGGTCACGACGATCTGGTCGTACGCGAACTCGTACGGCTCGCCCATGGACGGCGCGATCGTGGCGACCTTGTTCGCGTGGTCGATGCCGGTGACCTTGGCGGTCACCACGTTCGTACGCGAGAGATGGCGGCGGTGGGCGACGACCGCGTGCCGCGGCTCGATCGACCCGGCGGCGACCTCGGGCAGGAAGGGCTGGTAGGTCATGTACGGCAGCGGGTCCACCATCGTGACCTCGGCCTCACCCTTGCGGAGGTGCTTCTCGAGCTTCCACGCGGTGTAGAAACCGGCGTAACCACCGCCCACGATCAGGATCTTGGGCGCAGCAGCGCTCTTTGCCACGGTGCTCTCAGTCACGGAGGCTAACTCCTCAGTCATCGGGATTTTGGCGTGCAGATGCGCGCGCCGAACGGATGCGCCGGGCAGCAGCGGTGACGCCAAGCGCTATCAGGATACCAGGCACCGTGAGTGCAACGAGCGGCAGGGTACCGTACAGCAGCGAATCGGGGCTGGGGATCAGCGGCGAGGTCGCCTTGGTGGGCGTGTCCGCGCGCGGCAGCGGCGGGATCGCGAGCGGGGTCGACGTCGGCTGCGCGGGCTCAGGAGCCTGTGCTCGCCGGTTCAGGCGGATCCAGTCCGACAGGTCTCCGAGCGGATTCTGATCCACCGACGGCAGCGACGCGGACACCGCTGCGGCGGCATCGATGAGGCCGTAGCCGTACAGCGGGTCGGGGTGCGAGGTCGCCTGCGGTGCGGGACGCGCGGTCTGGATGATGTGGTTGATGACATTGTTCGCGTCCATGTCGGGATGCGCGGCGCGCACCAGCGCGACCACGCCCGCCACGATCGGAGCCGCGCCGCTCGTGCCGTTCCAGGTCTCGATCGTTCCGTTCGCGTCGACGCCGAGCAGTGACTCGCTGGGCGCGGAGACGGCGATCGAGATCCCCTGCGTGGAGGCGGCCTTGCTCGCGACGCCGTGCTGATCCACTCCGCCGACCGCGAGCACGCCGGGAATCGTCGCGGGGGCGCCGACCATGGCGGTGCCGCTGCCGCGGTTGCCCGCAGCCACGACGACCACCACGTCGTGCTGGAAGGCGTAGAGGAACGCGTCGTCCCAGCTGCGATCCCATTCCAGGGTGTTCGTGGTGAAGGAGAGGTTGATCACGTTCGCGCCGTGATCGACCGCCCACTTCATCGCCTCCGCCACCTGCTTCGCGAAGGGCACCGGGGCCGTCGCGCCGAAGCCGAGCGAGATCGAGAGCAGCTTCGCGTCCGGCGCGACGCCGATCATGCCCGTGCCGTCGGCGTTGGGCCTGCCCGCGGCGAGCGAGGCGACCCGGGATCCGTGGTCGCTGTCGAGCGGACCGAGCGGGGTGCGCCCGTCGTCGGTACCGATGCCCGAGACGTCGGTGCCGTCGGTGACGGCGCCGTCGAACTGCGAGGGGCCCTTGGCGATGCCCGTGTCGATGACGGCGATCGTGACCCCTGCGCCCCGCGTGGTCTTCCACGCCGTGTCGATGTGGGCGCCCTCGATCCAGTACTCGGCGGCCCGCTCGGGATCCGGGGTCGGGGTGGGCGACGGAGTCGCCCCCATCACGAGCGGTGCGACGAGCGCGAGCACGAACACCGCGACGACGGATCGGATCCGCCGTGCGTTCGGAGGGCGTGTGGTCTGCGAGGTCATCGGACTCGGATCAGCGCGCCCGCGCGGCTCCCGGCTCGACGCACTCGCAGCGCGCGGGCGACCAGCGCGCCCGGCGCAGCGCCTCATCGCCGATGGGGTTGACGCCCTCCCCCGCGGCCAGCGCGTGACCGGCCAGCGCGTGCAGGCACTTGACGCGCGCGGGCATGCCGCCCGCGGAGACCCCCGCGATCTCGGGGACGTCGCCGTACTGCGCGCGGTCGGCGAGATACGCCTGATGCGCCCGCAGGTACGCGGCGGCGGTGTCCTCGTCGCCCAGCAGCTCGGCGAGCTCCGGCATCACGTGCTCGGCCTCGAGGGTCGACATCGCGGCGGCGGCGGCCGGGTGGGTGAGGTAGTAGAACGTCGGGAACGGCGACCCGTCTGCCAGCCGCGGCAGCGTCGCGACGACCGTGGGGTTGCCGCAGGTGCAGCGCGCGGCGATGCCGACGACTCCCCTGGCCTCGCGGCCGAGCTGTGCGGACACGACCGCGATCTCGGCGTCGGTGGGCGGGGCGAAGGGAGGCGTGGTCACCCCTCCAGGGTACGGGGTCCGCCTGCGGGGCGCCTCAGCGCGCGGCCGAGCCCGCGGCGGTCTTCGCGAGGCCCGCACCCGTCACGTTGCGCAGCAGCTGGCCCGCCCAGTCCGAGGACTTCTCCTGCACGGTGTCGCTGACGGGACCCTGCTCGACGGGCTGCGCGGCGGGATCGATGTCGTTGTCGATGAGGTAGACGACCTCGCCGGGCTTGACGTAGAACAGTCGCTCCCGGGCCTGGGCGGTGATGTACGCCGGATCCTTCCAGCGCTCGCGCTCCGCCGTGAGGGCGTCGATCTGCTTCTGCGTGACCTGCACGGAATGCTCGAGCGCCGCGATCCGCTGCTTCTGGTCGAGGTACGTGCCGAGCGTGGGCACGAGCACCCAGGCGCCGAGGACCACGAGCGAGAGCATGATCACCATGAAGCCGCTGAGCCGGATGCCGCCCACCCAGCCGCGGACGTCGACCGCGCGCGCAGCGCGCCCCGCGGCGCCTTCGGAAGGTCCGGCGGGCGCAGACGACGAAGGAGGAGTCCGACGTGGTGTCATGACTCCTCCTCCCTGTCCGTCAGCGGCCTGCGGCCGATGGCCGGCTCCGTCGCGCTGCTCAGCCCTTGAAGCGCGGGAAGGCGGAACGCCCGGCGAAGACCGCCGCGTCGCCCAGCTCCTCCTCGATGCGCAGAAGCTGATTGTACTTCGCGACGCGCTCCGACCGAGCGGGCGCGCCGCTCTTGATCTGGCCCGAGTTCACCGCGACGACGAGGTCGGCGATCGTGGTGTCCTCGGTCTCACCGGAACGGTGCGAGAGCATCGTGGTGTAGCCCGAGCGGTGCGCGAGGTTGATCGCGTCGAGGGTCTCGGAGAGCGTGCCGATCTGGTTCACCTTGACCAGCAGCGAGTTCGCGACGCCGAGGTCGATGCCCTTCTGCAGGCGCTCGGGGTTGGTCACGAACAGGTCGTCGCCGACGAG
Organism: Microbacterium sp. NPDC089698; assembly: GCF_044749045.1. NCBI lineage: Bacteria > Bacillati > Actinomycetota > Actinomycetes > Micrococcales > Microbacteriaceae > Microbacterium > Microbacterium sp. NPDC089698. The sequence continues at coordinate 92,921 of NZ_JBIVHE010000007.1, read as the reverse complement.
CTGGATCTGGGATCCGAGCTTCTCGGTGAGGGCCTTCCAGCCGTCCCAGTCGTCCTCGGCGAGGGCGTCCTCGATCGTGACGATCGGGAAGTCCTTGACCAGGCCCACGTAGTAGTCGGTGAGCGACGCGGCGTCCCAGTCCTTGTTGTCGAGGCGGTACACGCCCTCGTTGTAGAACTCGGTGGCGGCGGCGTCGAGGCCCAGCGCGATGTCGGCGCCGGGCGTGAAGCCGGCCTTCTCGATCGCCTTGACCAGGAACTCCAGGCCCTCGCGGTTGCTGGGCAGATCGGGGGCGAAACCGCCCTCGTCGCCGAGTCCGGTCGCGAAGCCGGCCGCCTTGAGCTCGCCCTTGAGCACGTGGTAGACCTCGGTGCCCCAGCGCAGCGCCTCGGAGAAGCTGTCCGCGCCGATCGGGGCGAGGAAGAACTCCTGCATGTCGATGCCGTTGTCGGCGTGCGAGCCGCCGTTGATGACGTTGAACAGCGGGACGGGCAGCAGGTGCGCGTTCGGACCGCCCAGGTAGCGGAACAGCGGCAGGTCCGCCGAGTCGGCGGCGGCCTTGGCGACCGCGAGGCTCACGCCCAGGATCGCGTTCGCGCCCACGCGGCTCTTGTTCTCGGTGCCGTCGACCTCGATCAGGATCTCGTCGATCACGCGCTGCTCGCTCGCCTCGACGCCCTCGATCGCCGGGCCCAGCTCGTCGATGACGGCCTCGACGGCCTTCAGGACGCCCTTGCCGCCGTACCGGCTCTTGTCGCCGTCGCGCAGCTCATACGCCTCGAACGCGCCGGTGGAAGCACCGGAGGGGACGGCCGCGCGCTGCACGATGCCGTCGTCGAGGAGCACCTCCACCTCGACGGTCGGGTTGCCACGGGAGTCGAGAATCTCGCGTGCGCCTACAGCCTCGATCAGTGCCACAGAGTGCTCCTTGTTCAAGAGGGAAGTGGGGTGGTGGAGCGACGTCGATCCGTCGCCAGTCTAGTCGGAGCCGCCCTCGCGGCGCAGACGATGAAGCGCCGCGCGCAGACGGCGAAGGGCCGCGCGGACGCATCCGCGCGGCCCTCTCCTGAGGTCCTTGCTTACTTGTAGGACTTCACGACATCGAGCAGGGCCGGGACGTTGGCGTACGCCTCGGCGGCGTTCTCCTTCGTCACGATGACCGGCGCGAGCAGGAACGACGGGACGACCTTCACGCCGTTGTTGTACGACTTGGTGTCGTTGACGTCGACCGTGGAGCCCTTCTGCAGCTCCTGAGCCATCTTGATCGCCTGGGCGACGAGCAGCGTGGTGTCCTTGTTGATCGTGGAGTACTGCACACCCTCCATGATCGACTTCACGGACTCGACCTCGGAGTCCTGACCAGTCACGACCGGCACGGGCTTGCCGGCCTGCTGCACCGAGGTGATGATGGCGCGGGCGAGCGTGTCGTTCGGGCTCAGCACGCCGTCGATCGTGGCCGAGCTGTAGTTGGCGGTGAGCAGCGCGTCCATGCGGCGCTGCGCGTTCTCGGCCTTCCAGCCGTCGGTCGCCGTCTGGGTGATCTCGGTCTGACCCGAGACGACCTTGAGCGTGCCGTCCTTGATCTTCGGCTCGAGCACGTCCATCGCGCCCTTGAAGAAGACCGCCGAGTTCGCGTCGTCCGCGGATCCGGAGAACAGCTCGATGTTGTACGGCGCCGGGTGACCAGCGCGCTTGGCGAGACCGTCGAGCAGGGCCTGGCCCTGCAGCTGGCCGACCTTGAAGTTGTCGAACGCGACGTAGTAGTCCACCGCGTCGGTGTTCTCGATCAGGCGGTCGTAGGCGATCACGGTCGCGCCGGCGTCGTGCGCCGCCTTGACCTGGGTGGACAGCTGCTTGCCGTCCTTCGCGCCGATGATGATGACCTTCGCACCGCCGGTGACCATCGCCTGGATCTGGTTCTGCTGCTCGGCGACCGTGTTGCTGGCCGGCGCGTACTGCACGTCGGGCTTGAAGCCCGCCTTGGTCAGACCGTCGGTGAACAGCTTGCCCGCGAGCACCCAGTTCTCACTGGTCTTGTCCGGCAGGGCGACACCGATCTTGGCGTCGGCGGCGAAGCCCTTGGCTGCGGCGCCGCTCGAGGCGGGGGTTCCGCCGCGCTCGGACGAGCAGCCGGTGAGGGCGAAGGCACCCGCGACGACGACCGCTGTCGCCGAAAGGAGGATCTTCTTCATTGGGATCTCTTTCTCTCTTGGTGTGTGCATCTCAGGTGAATGCAGGATCGTGCCGCTCGCGCGACCCGGACCTCTCTTACTTTCCGCTGGCGGTGCCGCCAGCGGTGGTGGCGAACGGCTCCTCCGCACGGGAGAACCGCCGGGTGATGAATCCGGTGATCGATGGCCGGCCCTGCTGCTTGTTCCAGACGTCGACGGCGACGGCCCCGAGCAGCACGAGTCCCTTGACCATCGCGACGGTGTCGGCGCCGGCGCCGAGCAGCGCCATACCGTTGTTCAGGAAGGCCATGACCAGACCACCGATGATGGAGCCGATCACGGTGCCGATGCCGCCGGAGACGGCCGCGCCACCGATGAACACGGCCGCGATCGCGTCGAGCTCCCAGCCGTTGCCGTCCTGGGGGCCGGAGGCGGTGGCGCGGGCCACGTAGATCATGGCCGCGACCGAGGCGAGCACCGACATGTTCATCATCACGAAGAAGTCGGTCCACCGGTCCTTCACGCCGCTGAGGCGCGCGGCTTGGCGATTGCCGCCGACCGCGTAGATGTGGCGACCGAAGACGGTGTTGTTGGTGACGAACGTGTAGACGATGACGAGCACCAGCAGGATGAGGCCCGAGATCGGGAAGCTCGTGCCCGGTCGCCCGTTGGCGAACAGCCAGCCGGCAGCGAGGATGATCGCGGCGAGGACCACGACCTTGACCATGCTCACCCAGACCGGGGCGCTCTCGGTGCCGGCCTTGCGCTGTGAGGCGCGCATGCGGAACTCGAAGAACACGACCCACGCCGCGGCCAGGACCGCGAGCAGCATCGTCAGCACGTTGAAGTCGAGCGGCACCGCGAGCTCGGGAAGATACCCCGCGCCGATGAACTGGAAGTCAGCCGGAACCGCCACCGACGTCGACTGCCCGACCGCCTGGTTGGCGCCGCGGAAGAACAGCATGCCCGCCAGCGTGACGATGAATGCCGGAACCCGTACGAACGCGACCCAGAAACCCTGCCACGCGCCCACGAGCGCCCCGAGCGCGAGACCGAGCAGGATCGCCGCCCACCACGGGAAGTGCCAGTTGGCCATGGACTGGGCCACGACGATGCCGACGAACGCGGCCACCGAACCGACCGAGAGGTCGATGTGACCCATGATGATGACCATCACCATGCCGATGGCCAGGATCAGGATGTACGAGTACTGGCTGACGACGTTGATCAGGTTGCCGGACGACAGCGTCAGTCCGCCGGTCCAGACCTGGAAGATGAGGATGATGACGATCAGCGATCCGAGGATCCCGAACTGACGCCCGGTGGACTGCCCGCCGCCCATCATCTTCGTGATGTCGCGGATGCGGAAGCCTGGCTCGGGCGCGGGCACCTGCGGTGCGGGGGTGGTCGTGGTGCTCATGCGGACGCCTTCTGGTTAAGGGAGGTCATGCTGCGCATGAGCGCCTCCGGGGTGGCTTCGGATGCCGGGAGGCAGTCGGTGACCCGCCCCTCGAACACGGTGTAGATGCGGTCGGACATGCCGAGGAGCTCCGGCAGCTCGCTGGAGATGACGATGACGCCCTTGCCCTGTGCCGCGAGCTCGTTGATGATGCCGTAGATCTCGTACTTGGCGCCGACGTCGATGCCGCGCGTGGGCTCGTCCAGGATCAGCAGATCCGGATCCGTGAACATCCACTTGGCCAGCACGACCTTCTGCTGGTTGCCGCCCGAGAGCGTGCCCACCCCCTGGTCGACGGTCGGCGTCTTGATCCGCAGCGACTTCCGGTAGCGCTCCGCGACCTGCGCCTCGTCGATGTCGTTGACGACGCCGTTGCGGGAGATCTTGGAGAGCTTCGCCGAGACGATCGAGCGCTTGATCGTGTCCAGCAGGTTGAGGCCCAGCACCTTGCGGTCCTCGCTCACGTAGGCGAGCCCGTGCCGGATGGCGCTGCGCACGTCGGGCAGCGCGATCTCCTGGCCGTCCTTGACGATCGTGCCGGAGAGGAACTGCCCGTAGGAGCGGCCGAAGATACTCATCGCGAACTCGGTGCGGCCGGCGCCCATGAGTCCGGCGATGCCGACGACCTCGCCGCGGCGCACCTCGATGCTGGAGCCCTTCACGACCATGCGCTCGGCGACCGACGGGTGGCGCACCCACCAGTCCTTGACCTCGAAGAACACGTCCCCGATCTCCGGGGTGCGGTCGGGATAGCGGCTCTCCAGCGAGCGGCCGACCATGCCGCGGATGATGCGGTCCTCGTTGATCTCGCCCCGGCCGACATCGAGCGTCTCCACCGTGCGTCCATCGCGGATGATCGTGATCTCGTCGGCGATCTGCTCGATCTCGTTGAGTTTGTGGCTGATGATGATCGAGGTGATCCCCTTGGCCTTCAGGCCCAGGATCAGGTCGAGCAGGTGCTGCGAGTCGTTCTCGTTCAGCGCCGCCGTCGGCTCGTCGAGGATCAGCAGCTTGACGTCCTTGTTGAGCGCCTTGGCGATCTCGATGAGCTGCTGCTTGCCGACGCCGAGGTGCTTGACCGCGACATCGGGGTCCTCCTTGAGGCCGACGCGGGCGAGGAGCTCGACCGTGCGCTGCTTCTGCGCGGTCCAGTCGATGCGCGGGCCGCGACGGATCTCGTTGCCGAGGAAGATGTTCTCGGTGATCGACAGCTCGGGGATGAGCGCGAGCTCCTGGTGGATGATCACGATTCCGGCATGCTCGCTCGCCGCGATGTCCTTGAAGCGCTGCTCCTGGCCGTAGAGCAGGATCTCGCCGTCGTAGCTGCCGTACGGGTACACCCCGGACAGCACCTTCATCAGCGTGGACTTGCCGGCGCCGTTCTCGCCGCAGATGGCGTGCACCTCACCGGTGCGAACGGTGATCGACACTTCCGAGAGGGCTTTCACGCCCGGGAACTCCTTCGTGATGCTGCGCATCTCGAGGATCGGTCCCGCCACGGTGGGCAACGCCGTCGTCTCGCTCACGGATCTCCTTCGATACCAGGTCCGGTGATGTTCCCGTCAATGTTACCGTTCACATCGGGATACATCGTGCACGTGCGCTTCGGCAGTGTCAAGTGCCGCAGCCGAATTCGTGTCCTTACCGTGACGCCGCGGATTCGCGGCCGCACAGCACCGGCACGACAGGCCCGAACGCCGGCGCGGTCTCTCCGCGCAGCTGCGCCAGCAGGATCCGCACGGCCCTGCGACCCAGTTCGGCGAAGTCCTGATGCACGGTCGTCAGGGGCGGCGCGACATGTGCCGCAACCGGAATGTCGTCGAAGCCCACCACGCTCACATCGATCGGAACCCGGATCCCCGCATCGCGGAAGCCGTGCATGAGGCCGATCGCCATGAGGTCGTTCGCCGCGAACACGGCCGTGAAGTCCCGCCGGCGGGCGAGCTCCTGCCCCGCGAAATAGCCGAAGTCGGCGGTCCAGTCGCCGCGGATCGGCGGGATCGTCGGCAGGTCGGCATCGCGCATCGCGTCCAGGTAGCCGCGCATGCGCGACTCGGCCTCGATCCAGTCCTGCGGTCCCGCGAGATGCAGGATGTCGCTGTGCCCGAGCCGGATCAGGTACTCGGTGATCATGCGCGCGCCCGCGAGCTGATCCTCCGAGTGGCTGAAGCCGTCGGATCCCGAGGCCGTCTGCAGGCTGACGAACGGCACCGACACGGCCATCCCGCGCAGCACGTTGAACACGCGCACCTGCGGGGCCAGCACGACGATGCCGTCGACCGCCTCCCTCACCAGCTGGCGCACCGCGGCGCCGATCGCCTCGGGCGTGGTGTCCGGCAGGTTCAGCGTGCTGACGGAGTAGCGCTCCGCGCGCGCCGCGTCCTCGATCGCGGCGATCGAGGACGTCGGGCCGAACTCCCCGGTGGTCGCGGACAGTATTCCGAGCGTGTTCGACCGGCTGGTGGCGAGCGCGCGCGCCGCGATGTTGGGCCGGTAGTCCAGCACGCGGATCGCGTCGAGCACCCGCTCCTTGGTCTCCGGACGGATGCTCGGGTGGTCGTTCAACACGCGGGAGACCGTCTGATGGGAGACGCCGGCGAGACGCGCGACGTCCCGGATGCTGGGCATACGGGCGCGCTCGGAGGAGGTCGACATGCAGAGCCTCCTCGATGTGCACGGTCACATGGCTGAGTCCATTATGGGGTCGGAGCGTTCCCTGCGCATCCGCTTCGCCGCCGCGCCGCCCGCGGCCTTCGTCGTGGCGCACCGGAATGCGCGCGATCTTCGTCCGGCCGCATCGGACATCCGCGTGCGGATGCTGGCACCGTGGGGGCGTGGAAACTCTGCTGCGCGGCGGGCGCGTCATCGACCCGAGGACCGGATCGGACACGATCTCAGACCTGCTGATCTCCGACGGCCGGATCGCCGCGATCGCATCGGGCATCCCCGCACCGGAGGGGGCGGCCGTCGTCGACGCGGAGGGCCTCGTCGTCGGGCCGGGCTTCGTCGACCTGCACAGCCACGTGCACTCGATCGCCGGACATCGCCTGCAGGCCATGGACGGCGTCACCACGGCGCTCGATCTGGAGGCCGGCCTCATGCCGGTAGCCGAGGCGATCGCGCGCGCCGGGCGCGAGGGGCGTCCGCTGAACTACGGATTCTCCGCCTCCTGGGCCCAGGCCCGCGCCTACGCGCACCTCGAGCGGGTCCCCGTCCCCGACTTCACCGCGTCGATGGACCTCCTCGGCAACCCGGGATGGCAGCGCTCGTCAAGTCCCGCGGAACGCCGGCGCTGGCTGGGGCTGCTGGAGAACGAGCTCGCCGCCGGAGCCCTCGGCATCGGCGTGCTGATGGGCTACGCCCCGCGCTCCGATCCCGACGAGTACCTGGAGCTCGCGCGCCTCGCCGCCGCAGCCCACGCCCCGACCTTCACGCACGTGCGGGAGCTGATCGAAGCCGACCCGGCGACCCCGATCGACGGCTCGGAGGAGCTCGTCCGCGCGGCGGCGGAGACCGGGGCCGCGATGCACCACTGCCATGTGAACAGCACGTCGCTGCGCCACATCGACCGCGTTCTCGGGCTGCTGGACCGCAGTCGTGCAGCCGGATCCCAGGTCACCGTCGAGGCGTATCCCTATGGCGCGGGCAGCACCGCGATCGGCGCGTTCTTCCTCGCGCCGGAGAAGCTCGCGGGTCTGGGCATCGGCCCGACCGCACTCGTGCTCGTCGACACCGGGGAGCGCATCGCCGACGAGGCCCGGCTGCGCGAAGTGCGCGCCTCGGATCCCGGGGCCGCGTGCATCGTCACATTCCTGGACGAGGCGGATCCCCTCGATCGCGCCCATCTGCACCGCGCCCTCGCCTACCCCGACGCGATCGTGGCGAGCGATGCGATGCCGATCGCCTGGCCGGCATCGGGCGGGGCGCCGACCGTGTACGAGCAGCGCGTCTGGCCGCTGCCCGAGGGCGGCCAGACGCATCCGCGCACGGCCGGGACCTTCGCGAAGTCGCTGCGCCTCATGGTCCGCGAATCCGGCGCCTGGAGCTGGACGGAGGCGTTCCGCCGCTGCTCCTATCTGCCCGCCCGTGTGCTGGACGAGGTCTCCCCCGCGATGCGCGCCAAGGGTCACCTGACCGTCGGCGCCGATGCGGACCTCGTCGTGCTCGACCCCGCCGCGATCACCGACCGCGCGACGTACGCCGATCCCACACGCCCCTCGCAGGGCGTGCGGCATCTGTACGTGCACGGCACCGAGGTCGTCCGCGCCGGGGACATCGTGACGGACGCCCACCCGGGGCGCGCCGTACGCGGCGCCGCGTAGCCGGAGACGACCGTGCGCCCCGTCCGTCGCCGCGGACCGGCGAGGCCTTGTCCGGGGGCACCAAGGTCTCCGGAAGCCTCGTCGGCACGCACCAACGGGACGCGGATCCGCGCGAATAGTCTCGGCCCATCGCCGTCACCCTGACCGACGGCGCACTCGACGAAGAGGAGCGCACATGTCCGACCTGAACGAAATCGGCACCTGGGTGCGGGAGAACCTCCCCGCACTGATCGCCGAGGCGCACGTCCCCGCCGCCTCCGTGGGAATCCTCGCCGGCGGCGAGATCTTCACCGCCGCGGCCGGCGTCCTGAACAAGAACACCGGAGTGGAGGCCGACGAGGACTCGGTGTTCCAGATCGGATCCATCACGAAGACCTGGACCGCGACGCTCATCATGCAGCTCGTGGACGAAGGGCTGCTCGATCTCGACGCCCCCGTGCGCGATACGGTCCCCGCCTTCGCGATCGGCGACGACGCCGCCGCCTCCGCCATCACCACCCGGCAGCTGCTCAGCCACGTCAGCGGCTTCGAGGGCGATCTCTTCAACGACACCGGGGTCGGCGACGACGCGGTCGAGAAGTACCTGGCGACGATCGCCGACGCCCCGCAGCTCTTCGCCCCCGGCGAGCGCTTCTCCTACAACAACGCCGCCTTCGTCGTGCTCGGCCGCATCATCGAGGTGCTGCGCGGCCAGACCTACGACCAGGCGCTGCACGCGCACCTCGCCGGCCCGCTGGGACTCACGCACGTCGCGACCGACGCCTCGCAGGCGATCATGTTCCGCGCCGCGCTCGGGCACATCCCGGCGGACGGCGGCGGCGAGCCCGTCCCCGCGCCGGTGTGGAGCCTGGTCCGCTCCAACGCGCCGGCGGGATCGATGCTCGCGATGACCCCGCGGGACCTGCTGGGCTTCGCGGGCATGCACATGGCCGGCGGCGTCGCCGAGGACGGCACGCGGGTGCTGTCCGCCCGGAGCGTCGCCGCGATGCAGGAGCGTCAGGTCGACCTCCCCGACCTCGGCGTGCTCGGCGACGCGTGGGGCCTCGGCTGGGAGATCTTCGACTGGGCCGGCGGGCCCGTCTACGGACACGACGGCGGCACGATCGGGCAGAACGCGTTCCTGCGCTTCGTGCCCTCCGCGGGCGTCGCCGTGGTGCTGCTCACCAACGGCGGCGAGACGATCGAGCTCTACCACCGCGTGCTCTCGAAGGTCCTGTCCGCCCTCGCCGGGGTCGAGATGCCCCCGCTCCCCGCCCTCCCGTCCTCCCCGGTCGACGTCGACCTGGACCGCATCCTCGGCACCTACTCGTCCTCGGTCTCGGACTCCACGGTGAGCGTCGACGACGACGGCCGGATCTGGCTCACGCGCACGATGAAGGGGATCTTCGCCGATCTCGGACCCGCGCCCGCGCCCGTCGAGCTCGTGGGCTGGTCGCGCGACAGCCTGCTCCCCCGGGAGACGGACCACGGCGTGCGCATCCCGCACGCCTTCGTCGGGGACGACGGCCACGGCCGGGCCCTGTACCTGCACACCGGACGCGCCGACCGCCGGGTCGACGCATGAGCGCGCTCGCCGCGACCGCGACCTCGATCGCGGAGATCTTCGAGGAGGCGGACGCGGAGGGCTTCCTGCACGCCCGCGAGATCGGCGCCGAGGGCGGCCCGGAGGTGGACTCCGGCGCCGACGAGCCCGTCGTGCTCGCCTCCGTCTTCAAGATCCTGGTGCTCACCGCCTACGTCCGGGCCGTCGCGGCCGGCACGCTGGATCCGACCGAGAGGGCGACCGTCACCGCGCGCTACCGCATCGGCGGCATCGGCACGGCCGGGTTCTCGGACGACGTGCAGGCGAGCTGGCGCGATCTCGCCCAGAACATGATGACGATGAGCGACAACGCCGCCACCGACGTCCTGTACCACCGCCTGGGCGGCGACGCCGTCGACCGGGTGATCGCCGACCTGGGCCTGCGGAACACGCGGCTCATCGGGTGCTGCGAGGATCTGTTCGCCTCCGTCGTGGCCGACCTCGGCGGCTCCAGCGACGACGATCTGGAGGAGCTGCTGTCCGGCGCGGAGCCCGAGCAGCTGCTCGGGATCTCCGCCCTCGACCCCGCACGCACCTCGGCGTCCACCCCTCGCGACGTCACCACGCTCCTGAACGCGCTGTGGACCGACACCGCCGCCCCCGCCGAGGCCTGCGCACAGGCCAGGGCGATCATGGCGCAGCAGATCTGGCCGCACCGGCTGACGTCCGGGTTCCCGAACGGGGTGACCCTCGCGGCGAAGACCGGAACCCTCCCGCGCTGGCGCAACGAGGCGGGGGTGGTCACCTATCCCGACGGCCGCCAGCACGCCGTCGCCGTGTTCACCCGCGCGCGCACGCTCGACGAGCGGCTGCCGCGCGTCGACGCGTCGATCGGCCGCGCCGGATTCGCCGCTGTCGAGCAGCTGCGCGCCGAGCGGTCCTGACGTCCGGGCCGACCCGCTCAGGGGTCGGCCCGGACTCCCCTCCCCCCGTCATCCCTCCCCTCTCCCCTTCCCGCACCATCCCGTTCCCCATCCCGCACCACCCGAACACTGCTGGAGGCTTCTGATGCGACACCGCACCCCGCTCATCGCGATCCTCGGCGCGACCGCCCTCGTGCTGACGTCCTGCGCCGGAGGCGGCGCTGCCGGAGCCGGCAAGGACGCCGCGCTCGCGAACGGAAAGACGTTCACGCAGGCCATCGCGACCGACCCCGGATCGCTCGACCCGTTCATCACGGCGATGTCCGTGGCCCGAGGGATCGACCGCTTCCTCTACGGCCGCCTCGTCTCGATCAAGGAGGACGGCGGCGTCGCGTCCGGTCTCGCCGAGAAGTGGACCGCCGACACCACGACCGCGACGTTCACGCTGCGCGACAAGCTCACCTGCGAAGACGGCACCCCGCTGAAGGCGAGCGACGTGGCCGCCAACATCAGCCACGTCGTGGATCCCGCCACCGCCTCCCCTCTCGTCGGCCTCGAGGTGCAGCCCGGCACGACCGCCGTCGGCGACGACGCCACGCGCACCGTGACGGTCACGAGCGGCCACCCCGACGCGTTCCTCCTGCAGAACATCGGCAACATCTCGATCGTGTGCGGCACCGTGCTGAAGGACCCCAAGGCCCTCGCCGCCGGCAAGGGCTCGACGGGCATGTTCACGATGACCGAGATCACCCCGAACAGCCAGTACACGCTGACCCGCCGCAAGGACTTCGTCGCCGGCGGCTGGGATCCGAACCAGAAGGGACTGCCGGACAAGGCCGTCTTCCGGGTGATCCCCAACGAGACCACCGCGGCCAATCTCGTGATGTCCGGCGAGGTCAACGCCGCCGGCGTCGTCGGACCGGATCAGCAGCGCCTCCAGAACGCCAAGCTCTTCAGCACGCACATCCTCGCCCCGGCCGGCCAGTTGATCTACAACCAGGCGAGCGGCCGGGCCACGGCGGATCCCGCCGTGCGCAAGGCGCTCACCCAGGCGGTGGATCTGGACCAGGCGCGTCAGGTCTTCGCGGGTGAGGTGCCGACCGGGTTCGTGACCGTCGCCCCGAACCCGTGCCGTGCCGACACCGTCAAGGGCAACATCCCCGGATTCGACGCCAAGGCGGCCGGCGCTGCCCTCGACGCAGCCGGCTGGAAGCTCGGATCCGACGGCGTGCGCGCCAAGGACGGCAAGCCGCTCACGCTCAAGATGGTCTACGCCTCGGTCCTGGGCGACACCGGCACGGCGGCCGTCGAGCTCCTGCAGTCGATGTGGAAGAAGATCGGCGTGGACGTGACCGTGAAGTCCCTCGACGGCCCCTCGATCAGCGAGACGCTGCTCTCGACCGGAGACTGGGACATCTCGGGCGCCGGAGTCACCGTGGGACTGCCCACGTCGCTCGTGCCGTTCGTCTCCGGCCCGACCCCTCCGAACGGCTCCAACTTCGCCTCGATCGACGACCCGGACTACGTCGCCGCGGTGGCGGCCGCGTCCGCCAAGGCGGGCACCGAGGGATGCGATGACTGGGCCGCCGCCGAGAAGTCGCTGCTGACCACGTCGTCCGTGGTGCTCTACGCGACCATCGCACGGCACACGTTCGCGAACAAGGCCACCTTCACCGAGGGCGACGGCATCGACCCGACCTCGATCCGCATGTACGAGTGAGGGGCAGCACCATGCTGGACGCACTTCAGGAACTTCTCGACGACGGCGCCCGGGAGATGAACGTCCCCGGGGTCGCGGTCGGCATCCTCGACCGCGGCACGGAGCACGTGCTCACGACGGGGGTCGCCTCCACCGCGACAGGGGCGCCCGTGACCGCGGACACCCTGTTCGCGATCGGATCCACCTCGAAGACCGTGACCGCCACGGCCGCGATGCGCCTCATCGAACAGGGCGCCTTCGAGCTGGACACGCGCGTGGCCGAGCTCCTGCCCGATCTCCGGCTGGCCGACGCGGAGGCCCTCGACCAGCTCCTGGTGCGGCACCTGCTCACGCACTCCGGCGGCTTCCTCGGCGACATCGACGACGACGCCGAGGACTGGGGACCGGATGCGCTGCGGAAGAGCATCGCCGGCTTCGGCGAGCTCCCCCAGCTCTTCCCGCCCGGGGCGATCGCGTCGTACAGCAACAGCGGCCTGCGCCTGCTCGGCCACCTCTGCGCCGTCGTGGCCGGTCGCGGGTTCGAGGAGCTCATCACCGAGTCCGTCCTCGCCCCTCTCGGCATGACGGACAGCGTGTACTTCCCCTGGGAGGCGATCACCCGGCCCGTCGCGACCGGCCATGTCGTGGTCGACGGCGTCGCGACCCCCGCGCCGGTCTGGGGCCTCGCCCGCGACCTGGCACCCGAGGGCGGTCTGCTCTCCTCGGTGCGCGACCAGCTGCGCTACGCCCGGTTCCACCTGCGCGGCGAGGCCGAGGGGTCGGCCCCGATCGGCGACGAGACGCGGCGGACGATGCAGCGCGCGCACATCGAGGTGGGACCGCCCCTGGAAGGAATCGGCCTGCCCTGGCTGCTCACGCACGTCGGCGACGCACGCGTCGTGCGGCACGGCGGGAACATCAGCAACCTGCAGCTCAGCGAGATGGTGCTGCTGCCCGACCACGACCTCGCCGTGACGGTGCTGACCAACGGCGCGAGCGGACTCGGCCCGCAGGTGGTGTCCTGGTGCCTCGAGAACCTGCGCGGGATCCGTCCTGCGCCGGCGGACGATGTGGAACCGCACCCGTCTCCCGACGATGTCCTCGGGCGCTACGACGTCAATCTCTGGCAGAACGTGGTGACGCGCGAGCAGGACGAGATCGTGATCACGCCCGAGCTGCGCCAGGATCTCATCGACCTGGGCCTGCCGTCTCTGCCCACGGTGCGCGCGACACTCGGCGCGGATCTGCTGCTGCGCGACCCCGACGGGCGGGCGGTGGGCCGGTTCCTCACGGCCGCGGACGGCACGGAGTTCCTGCACATGGGTCTGCGCGCGGCCCCGCGGATCTGATCCGCCGACCGAGGGGCGGGCGACGTTGTCATCGTGCACAACTTCGCCCGCCCATCTCGTGGCGGGCGACAACCCGGCCCCGCCACCCGGTCAATAGCCTCGGTCCCACCGGACCAGCCTCGATCTCTCCGCACCTGTGAGGACCCAGCCGTGACCAGCACCACCGCCACCCAGGCGATACTCATCCGATCCGCACGGTCGGGCAGCCCCTGGCTGTCCTTCCTGGTCCGTCGCGGAGGTCTCTTCGTCCTGTCGGTCTGGGTGCTGGTCACGGCTGCTTTTCTGATGATCCACCTCGTGCCGGGGGATCCGGTGCGCGCGGCGCTCGGCCTGAACGCGCCCGTCGCGCTGGTCGAGGCGCGACGGGCGGCGCTCGGACTGGACCAGCCGCTCATCGTGCAGTACCTGCACTACCTCGGCAACCTCTTCACCGGCGACATGGGCGTCTCGATGCTCACCAACCAGCCCGTCTCGGACATCATCGCGACCCGCCTCCCCGCGACGCTGCAGCTCGCACTGCTGGCCGTGCTGGTGGTGCTGCTGGCCTCGGTGCCGATCGGCGTCACGATGGCGGTCGCGACGCGCGGCGGCCGCCGGCGCGGACTCGAGCTGAGCTTCGCGGTCGTGACCGTGGTGCTCGCCGCGATCCCCGAGTTCCTCCTCGCGGTCGGGCTCGTGTACGTCTTCGCCGTCTCCCTCGGATGGCTCCCGATCGCCGGCGCCTCCGGACCGCTCTCCTTCGTGCTTCCCGTGACCGCGCTCGCGATCGGTCCGATCGCGGTGTTCTCCCGTCTGATCCGCGTCGAGGTGCTGAGCGTGCTGGGACAGGACTACATCCGCACCGCCCGCGCCAAGAGGCTGCTCCCCCGTCGCGTCTACACGCGCCACGCGCTCCCCAACGCGATGACGTCGACCCTCACCCTCACCGGGCTGCTGCTGGCCGGCATGGTCACCGGCACCGTCCTCGCGGAGAACGTCTTCGCCTGGCCGGGGCTCGGCACCATGATCGTGCAGTCGATCCTGACCAAGGACTACCCCGTGGTGCAGGCGATCGTGCTGGTCTACGGCATGGGCGTGCTGCTCGTGAACCTGGTGATCGACATCGCCCTCGCCGTCCTCGATCCGCGCTCCACGATCAAGGAGGCCTGATGTCCGCCGCAGCCACGATCAAGAAGGTCGTCCGCACCCCGCTCGGATCCGTCTCACTGACCCTCGTGCTCCTGCTCGTGCTCGTCGCCCTGCTGGGTCCGCTGATCTGGGGCGCGCAGGCGGAGCAGATCGACCCGACCGCCGCCTACCGCGCCCCGAGCGCGGCCCACCTGCTCGGCACCGACGCCCTCGGACGCGACGTGCTCGCCCGCGTCATGGTCGCCACGCGCCTGTCCCTCGGACTCGCCATGGCCGCGGTGCTGATCGGAGTCGTCACGGGGACCGTGCTCGGAACCGCGCCGGCCGTGCTGCCCCGGTGGGCGGGTCGCATCCTCTCGACGTTCGTCAACATCGCCGTGGCGTTCCCCGGACTGCTGCTGGCGCTGTTCCTCGCGGTGATCTTCGGTGTGGGCACCGTCGGATCGGTCCTCGCGATCGGCTTCGCGATGGCCCCGGGCTTCGCCCGCCTCACCCAGACGCTGTCCGCGGCGATCGCCGGGCGCGACTTCATCGCCGCGGCGCGCGTCGCCGGCGTCTCGCGCTTCCGCGTGCTGATCCGGCACATCCTGCCCAACATCGGCGAGCCGCTCATCGTCAACGCGACGATCAGCGCGGGCGGGGCGCTCCTCGCCTTCGCCGGCCTGTCGTTCCTCGGACTCGGTGTGCAGGTGCCGGCGTACGACTGGGGCCGGCTCCTCGGCGAGGGCCTCAACCGCATCTACCTGAACCCGGCCGCCGCCCTCGGTCCCGCCGCCGCGGTGGTGATCGCGGGTCTCGCCTTCAACCTCCTCGGCGAGACCGCCGCCGCAGCCCTCGGCGGCCGCAACGCACGGCGCCCGCGCCGGCTCCCCCAGACCGCCCCCACGGGCGACCCCGGGCACGCGCAGGTCGTGAACGATGACATGGTTCTCCTCGTCGACGATCTGCGCGTGTCCTTCCCCGCCGCGGACGGCTGGGTCACCCCGGTCCGCGGTGTGAGCTTCTCGATCTCCCGCGGCGAGGCGATCGGCGTCGTCGGCGAATCCGGATCCGGCAAGAGCCTGACCGCGCTGGCCGCCGCACAGCTCATCGAGCGACCGGGCCACGTGGACGCGGCCCGGCTCGAGTTCTGCGGCACGCCGCTGCTCGACACCCCCGAGCGGACGCTGCGCCCCCTGCTCGGCACCTCGCTCGCCATGGTGTTCCAGGATCCGATGACCTCGTTCAACCCCACCCGCCGGATCGGCTCGCAGCTCGCCGAGGCCGCCGCGGAGCATCAGGGCCTCCGCCGCACGGCGGCGATGGAGCGGGCGATCGAGCGGCTCAGGGCCGTGCGCGTGCCGGCCGCCGAGCGCCGCGCGCGCCAGTTCCCGCACGAGTTCTCCGGCGGCATGCGCCAGCGCGCGATGATCGCCATGGGCCTCATGAACCACCCGCGGCTCATCATCGCCGACGAGCCCACCACGGCCCTCGACGTCACCGTGCAGCGCCAGGTGCTGCAGTTGCTCGCGGGCGTGCGGCGCGACACCGAGGCCGCGATCCTGCTGATCAGCCACGACATCGCGGTCGTCGCGCAGACCTGCGATCGCGTGCTCGTGATGTATGCGGGACGCATCGTCGAGGATCTCCCCGCGAGCCGGCTGAACGACAGCGCCCGGCACCCCTACACGCGTGCGCTGCTCGACGTCGTGCCAGAGCTCGACACCGACCGCGACGCACCGCTGCGGATGATCCCCGGTCGTCCGCCGGCACCGGGGGCGTTCCCCGCCGGCTGCGCGTTCGCGGACCGCTGCCCGCTCGCCTCCGCCCTGTGCCGGGAGCAGGATCCCGCGCTGATCGACGCCGGAGACGGCCACAGGGTCGCGTGCTGGCACCCGGTCGACGGCGCGCTGCCGGTCGCGGCGGTGCCCGCGATCACCACGGCCGTGCCGGTGCCCGAGCTCGAATCCGAGGAGGTCGTCCGATGAGCGAGCTGCGCTTCGATCAGGTGAGCGTGCGCTACGGCACCCACCGCTCCGGCCTCACCGCCGTCGACGACGTGAGCCTCGTCGTCCCGTCGGGCTCGGTCGTGGGCCTCGTCGGCGAATCCGGATCCGGGAAGTCGACGCTCGCCCGCGCCGCGATCGGCCTCGCACCGATCAGCGGCGGTGCGATCACGCTGGACGGCGCCGACGTGCGCTCGTTCCGCCGGCGCCGGCCCATCCAGATGGTCTTCCAGGATCCCTTCTCCTCCCTCGACCCGCGGATGAGCATCGGCGAATCGATCGCCGAGGCGCTGCCCCGCAGTCTGCGCGGAGGTGCGGCCCGGCGCGCCAGGGTCGCGGAGCTGCTCGAGATGGTCAGTCTCGACCCCGAGCGCGCCGGATCCCTCCCCGCGGCGCTCTCCGGCGGTCAGCGTCAGCGCATCGCCCTGGCCCGCGCGCTCGCCGCCGACCCCGAGGTCGTGATCGCCGACGAGATCACCTCGGCGCTCGACGTCTCCGTGCAGGGCTCGGTGCTCAACCTCGTCCGCGAGCTGCGGCGGGAGCTGTCGCTCACGATGCTGTTCATCTCGCACAACCTCGCCGTGGTCCGCTATCTCAGCGATCACCTCGCCGTGATGTACCTGGGACGCATCGTCGAGTTCGGTCCGACCGAGCAGGTGCTCGCCGACCCGCAGCACCCGTACACGCGCGAGCTGCTGGCCGCCGCGCCCACCCGGAACGGCGACCTCCTGCGCACGGGCGGCACCGCGGCGCTCGACGCCGAGCCGCCGGACCCGCACTCTCCGCCGAGCGGATGCCGCTTCCACCCGCGGTGCCCGATCGGGCCCGCCGCGCATCCGGATCGTGCGGTCTGCCGCACCGTCATCCCCGTCCTGCCCACGGGCGTCCGCGGCGCCTCCTGCCACTTCGCGGCCTTCGGCGACGCCCACTCGGCCGCGCCTGTGCGCGGCGCCCAAGAGGGGGTGGCCCTTTCGGCGGGCACGACAACATCCGCCGTCCCCGTGCGGACACAGTGAGTACCGACCACCGATTGGAGTCCGCATGAACCGCCCCGCGACCGTCGACGACCTCCTCGCCATCGCCTCCCCCGAGCAGCCCGCCCTCTCCCCCGACGGCACGCGCGTCGTGTACGCGCTGCGCACGACGGACCGCGACGCCGACCGCGACCTCCGATCGCTCTGGCAGGTATCCACCCGCGGAGGCGAGCCCGAGCGGCTCACCCGCGGGGACGCCGACACCACGCCCGTGTGGAGTCCGGACGGATCCGCACTCGCGTTCCTGCGCGCCCCGCAGGGCCCCGCACAGCTCTGGGTGCTCCCCGCGTCCGGCGGCGAGGCCCGCGCGCTCACCGCCCTGCCGCTCGGGGCGGGCTCCCCGCAGTGGAGCCCCGACGGCACGCGCATCGCGTTCGCCGCGCCGGTGGACAGCGCAGCCCTGCCCGGAGAGGGCGCCGAGACGATCCTCGCCCGCCGTTCCGCCCCGACGGTCGCCGATCGCCTCGGGTACAAGGCCGACGGCGCGGGCCGGCTCGGCACGCTCGTGCAGCAGCTGCACGTCGTCGAGGTCGCCACCGGCGCCGTCACCGTGCTGACCCGCGGCCGCGCGCACGCCTCCGACCCCTTCTGGTCGCCCGACGGATCCCTCCTCGCCTACTCCTCCGCGCCGGATGACGACGCCGATCTCACCCTGCGCATCCAGGTCTTCGTCACCTCCTCGACCGATGCGAACAGCGCCCCCGTGCGGGTGAGCGCCGCCGAGGTGCAGGCGAGCGCCGTCGGCTGGAGCGCGGACGGACGGCACGTGCTCGCCGCCGGCCGCACCGACACCGAGGTGGGCAACGCCGATCTGCTGCTCTTCCCGCTCGCGGACGGCGCCCCGACGAATCTCACCTCAGGGCTCGACCGCAACATCATGCCCGGCGGTCCCGGATACCCCGGCGGCATGCCGCAGCACGCCGCCGACGGCGCACTCGTCTTCTGCCTGCGTGAGAACGGATCCTCCCACCTCTGGCGGATCGCGGAGGACGGCTCGGCCGCCCGCGCGCTCGTGGACGGCACGGCCAACGTCTCCGGCCTCTCCGTCGCGGGCTCGGCCGCCGCGATCGTGCGGTCGACCCCCGACTCCTTCGGCGAGGTCGTCCTGGTCGACCTCGTCGAAGGCACGACCACGGTGCTCACCACGGCGGCCGAGCGCGGGTTCGATCTCGTCCCCGCCGAGGAGCGGAGGTTCACGATCTCCGACGGCACCGTCGTCACCGGGTGGCTGCGCCGGGATCAGAACGCCTCCGGCCCGCTCCCGCTGCTGCTCGACGTGCACGGCGGACCGCACAACGCCTGGAACGGCGCGGCCGACCTGGTCCATCCCTACCACCAGGTGCTCGCGAGCCGCGGCTGGGCGATCCTCACCCTCAACCCGCGCGGCAGCGACGGCTACGGCGACGCGTTCTTCCGCGCCGTGGCCGGCGGCTGGGGCGTGAGCGACGCGAACGACTTCCTCGAGCCGATCGACGCGCTCGTCGCGGAGGGCGTCGCGGATCCGGCCCGCCTCGCCCTCACCGGATACAGCTACGGCGGGTTCATGACCTGCTATCTCACCTCGCGCGACGACCGCTTCGCCGCCGCCGTCGCGGGCGGCGTCGTGACCGACCTGTTCTCGATGGGCGGCACGTCCGACATGGGCCACTACCTCTCCGCGAAGGAGAACGGCGGCCTTCCCTGGCGCGACGAGGCCCTCATCTCGGCGCAGTCCCCGTTCACGCACGTCGACCGGGTCACCACGCCGACCCTGATCCTGCACGGCGCGGAGGACGATCGCTGCCCCGTCGGCCAGGCGGAGCAGTGGTTCACCGCGCTGCGCGAGCGCGACGTCCCCTCCCGTCTCGTGCTGTACCCCGGCGGATCCCACCTGTTCCCGCTGTCGGGGCCGCCGTCGCACCGCGCCGACTTCTCGCAGCGCGTGATCGACTGGGTCGAGCAGTACGCGCCCGCCGCCGGCCGGCCCGGACGCGCCCGGCTGGACGCACGGCACTGGCAGCAGCGGCTGAGCGCGCTCGCGACCGCGCACAAGGTGCCGGGCGCGACGCTCGGCATCCTGCGGCTCGGCGAGGATCCGGTGTTCGCCCGCCACGGCATCCTGAACGTGCGCACCGGGGTCGCCGCGACCGATGACTCCCTGTTCCAGATCGGATCGATGACCAAGGTCTGGACGACGACGGCGATCATGCGGCTCGTGGACGACGGCGTGCTGGACCTCGACCGTCCGGTCGTGGAGTACCTCCCCGAGTTCCGCTCCTCCGAGGACGAGATCACCCGGACGGTGACGCTCCGGCACCTGCTCAACCACACGAGCGGCATCGACGGCGACGTCTTCACCGACACCGGCCGCGGGGACGACGCCCTCGAGAACTACGTCGGCATCCTCGACGGCGTCGCGCAGAACCATCCCATCGGGGCGACCATGTCCTACTGCAACTCCGGGTTCGTCCTGGCCGGGAGGGTGATCGAGAAGGTCACCGGCACCACCTGGGACCAGGCCCTGCGCGACCTCGTGATGACGCCGCTCGGCCTCGAGCACTCCGCGACGCTGCCCGAGGAGGTGCTGCTGCACAGCGCGGCCGCGGGCCACACCGAGATCCTCGACGACGGCTGGAAGCTGGCCCCGGCGTGGATGCTGCCCCGCGCGATGGGCCCGGCGGGGCTGGTCTGCTCCACGACCGCCGATGTGCTCGCCTTCGCGCGCATGCACCTCACCGGCGGCCTCGCCGCGGACGGCACGCGGGTGCTCTCCGAGCGCAGCGTGGCGCGCATGCAGCAGCGCGAGGTCGACATGCCCAACCCCTACACGCTCGGGGATGCCTGGGGCGTCGGCTGGATCCTGTTCGACTGGAACGGGCGGCGGCTGTACGGCCACGACGGCAACACGATCGGCCAGTCCGCGTTCCTGCGCGTGCTGCCCGATGAGGGCGTCGCGGTCACCCTGCTGACCAACGGCGGGGGCGCGCACGACCTCTACCTCGAGCTGTTCGAGGAGATCTTCTCGGAGGTCGCCGACGTGCACCTCCCGGAGGAGCTCGCCCCTCCGGAGGATCCCTTCGTCGCCGACTTCTCGGAGCTGTTCGGCACCTACGACCGCGCGGGAGTGCGGGCGGAGGTGTTCGACTCGGACGCCGGCCTGCGGCTGCGCACCACGATGACGGGCCCGCTCGCGAAGCTGCTGCCGGATCCGGTCGACGAGCACGCGCTGATCCCGGTGCGGGAGAACGAGTTCGTCGTCCGCCCCGAGGGCACGCAGGCGTGGAACGCCGTGGTCTTCTACCGCCTCGCCACCGGCGAGCAGTACCTGCACTACGGCGTGCGCGCGGCGCCGAAGGTCTCGTGATGGCCGCGCAGGCCCGCATCGCGGAAGCGCCAGGGGTCTCCCTGGACGCGATCGTCGCGGACATCGGCACGCTCGTGCGCTGCGAGTCGCCCTCGCGCGACCGGGACGCCCTCCTCCGCAGCGCCGAGGTCACCGCGGCACTCGGCGAGCGCGTGCTCGGCGCCGCTCCGGAGCGCATCGTCGTCGACGGCACGCCCCATCTGCGCTGGCGGTTCGGCGCTCCCCGGGTGCTGCTGCTCGGGCACCACGACACGGTGTGGCCGAGCGGATCCCTCGAGCGCCTCCCCTTCGGCGTCGAGGACGGCGTCCTGCGCGGGCCGGGCTGCTTCGACATGAAGACGGGCGTGGTGATGGCGATGCATGCGGTCGCGGCGCTCGACGACCGCGAGGGCGTGAGCATCCTCATCACGGGCGACGAGGAGCTCGGATCGCCCTCCTCCCGCGCGCTCATCGAAGCCGAGGCGCGCGGCTGCGCGGCGGCTCTCGTGCTGGAGGCCTCGGCCGACGGCGGTGCGGTCAAAGTCGCCCGGAAGGGTGTCTC
This sequence comes from Microbacterium sp. NPDC089698, assembly GCF_044749045.1. Classification (NCBI taxonomy): domain Bacteria; kingdom Bacillati; phylum Actinomycetota; class Actinomycetes; order Micrococcales; family Microbacteriaceae; genus Microbacterium; species Microbacterium sp. NPDC089698. The sequence continues at coordinate 71,445 of NZ_JBIVHE010000007.1, read as the reverse complement.
GGTCTACCGCGTGCACGTCACGGGGCGGGCCGCGCACGCGGGTCTCGAACCCGAACGCGGCGTGAACGCGTCGGTCGAGGCCGCGCATCTCATCCTCGCGATCGCGGCGCTCGGCGACCCCGACGCCGGCACGACCGTGACGCCGACCCTGCTGCGGGCCGGATCCGCGAGCAACACCGTGCCTGCGGAGGCCGAGTTCTCGGTCGACGTGCGCGCCGTCACCCGTGCGGAGCAGGAGCGCGTCGACACGGCCCTGCATGCGCTCGGCGCGACCCTTCCGGGTGCCGGGGTGCGCGTCGAGGACGGGCCGCGGAGCACGCCCATGGAGCGGAGCGCCTCCGCCGGCCTGTTCGCCCGCGCTCGCGCGATCGCCGCCGATCTGGGTCTCGCGCCGCTCGAGGGCGTCGCCGTGGGCGGCGGTTCGGACGGCAACCACACGGCCGGCATCGGCGTGCCGACCCTCGACGGCCTCGGCGCGGTCGGCGGCGGCGCGCACGCCGACGACGAGCACGTCATCGTCGGCATGATCCCCGAGCGGATCGCGCTCGTGCGAGAACTCATCGCGGACGTCCTGTCAGGAGGCGGAAGATGACCATCATGGGAACCTCCATGCAGGAGACCGCGGCCGCCGCGGATGCCGCCGACGCGGCCGCGGCCGAGGCGGGGATCGAGATCCGGATCCTCTCCGGGGTCGAGGAGTTCGCGCAGGTGACCGCGCTCTTCCGCGGCATCTGGACCGCGGAGGGCGACCGCGCGCCGGTCAACGTGGAGACGCTGCGCGCGCTCTCGAAGGCCGGCAGCTACGTCGGCGGAGCCTACGAGGGCGACGAGCTCGTGGGGGCGTGCTTCGGCTTCTTCGCCGCCCCGGAGCGCCGCGCGCTGCACAGTCACATCGCGGGGGTCTCGGCGCGCATGCGCGGCCGGAACGTGGGCTTCGCGCTGAAGGTGCACCAGCGCTCCTGGGCGCTCGAGCACGGGCTCGACGAGATCTCCTGGACCTTCGATCCGCTGATCAGCCGGAACGCCTACTTCAACCTCGTGAAGCTCGCCGCCACCCCGACCGGGTACCTCCGCAACTTCTACGGGCAGATGAGCGACGCGCTGAACGGCGCGGACGACACCGACCGGATGCTCGTCACCTGGTATCTGCACGATCCGGCGGTGTCGGCGGCCTGCCGCGGCGCGGCCCCCGACGCGACGGCCGGTCCGGCCGAAGCCCTGCTCGACCGCGAGGACGACACGGTCCCGGTCGTGCGCGAGACGTCCGCCCGCCTGGTCCGCGTCTCGCTCCCCCGGGACATCGAATCCCTCCGCCGCACGGATCCGGAGCTCGCCACGCGCTGGCGCCTCGCCGTGCGCAAGACCCTCGGCGACCTCATGGACGAGGGGGCGCACGTGCTCTCCTTCGACCGCTCCGGCGCCTACACCATCGACAGAGGAGAAGTGCAATGAAGCTCAGCGGGATCGAACTCCGCGTCATCGAGATGCCCCTGGTGTCTCCGTTCCGCACGTCGTTCGGCGTCGCGACCGCGCGCGAGGCCCTGCTGGTCCGCGCCGTGACGGACGAGGCCGAGGGCTGGGGCGAGGGCGTCGCGATGGCCGATCCGCTGTACTCCTCCGAATACGTCGAGGCGAGCGTCGACGTGATCACCCGCTTCCTGCTGCCCGCCCTGGCCCAGGTGTCCGACCTCGACGCGTCCAAGGTCGCGCCCGCCCTGGCGAAGTTCAAGGGCCACCGGATGTCCAAGGCGGCCGTCGAGCTCGCCATCCTCGACGCGGAGCTGCGCGCCAGAGGGGTGCCGCTCTCGCGGGAGCTGGGCGCCGTGCGCTCGCAGGTCGACTGCGGCGTGTCCGTCGGGATCATGGACTCGATCCCCGAGCTCCTCGACGCCGTGGGCGGCTATCTGGACGAGGGCTATGTCCGGATCAAGCTGAAGATCGAACCCGGCTGGGACGTCGAGCCGGTGCGCGCCGTCCGCGAGCGCTTCGGCGACGACGTGCTGCTGCAGGTGGACGCCAACACCGCGTACCACCGCGGCGACGCGGGGCACCTCGCGCGCCTCGATCCGTTCGATCTGCTGCTGATCGAGCAGCCGCTGGACGAGGAGGACCTGCTGGGTCACGCCCAGCTCGCGAAGGCCGTGCGGACGCCGATCTGCCTGGACGAGTCGATCGTGTCCGCCCGCGCGGCGGCCGATGCGATCGCCCTCGGCGCGTGCTCGATCGTGAACATCAAGCCGGGCCGCGTCGGCGGCTATCTCGAGGCGCGGCGGATCCACGACGTCTGCGCCGCCAACGACATCCCCGTCTGGTGCGGCGGAATGCTCGAGACGGGGATCGGGCGGGCGGCCAACGTGGCGCTCGCCGCGCTTCCCGGCTTCACGCTCCCCGGCGACACGTCCGGCTCGAACCGTTACTACACCCGCGACATCACGGATCCGTTCGTGATCGAGAACGGCACTCTCACGGTGCCCACGGGCCCCGGGATCGGCGTGACCCCGACCGCCGAGGCGCTCGAGGAGGTCACGGTCCGCACCGAGTGGATCACCTTCTGATCCCTCTGCTCCGCCGACCTCCCGCGACCGAGAAGGGCGGCCCCGCATCCGCGGGGCCGCCCTTCTTCGTCGTCGGCCTCCTCGTCAGCGGGCCGTCACTGCCGTGATCCGATCTCCTCGATCGGCCGGGTGCGCATCGCGCCCAGGGTCGCGACCCACAGGGTCGCCAGCGCCAGGGCGCCCATCGTGCCGACGAGTCCCAGCACGGCGAGCACCGGAAGCTCCGGCACGAGCCGGCCCGAGATGCCGATGCTCATCCCGATGAGGGGCGGGATCGCGACGATGACGCCGAACGCCGTCGAGATCACGGCGACCATGACCGCTTCGGTCCGCATCATGGCGCGCACCTGGCGCCGCGAGGATCCGATCAGCTGCAGGAGCGCGAACTCCCGGGAGCGCTCTCCCGTCGCCATCACGAGCGTGTTGATCACCGCGATCGCGATGTAGCCGAGGATGACGATGAGCGCCACGAGGTTCACCCAGCCCTGCTGCGACTGCGCATCGGCGCCGGCGGCCTTCTGCCCGCCCCCGGGGGCCGCGTGCAACCCCTGCGCGACCGCGGCCGCCTGCACCTGCTCGGCCTGCCCGGCGTCGACGGCGACGAGCGCGAAGGCGTCGAGAGCGCTCGTGGTGTGCGCGCGCACCGCCGCGCCGTCCATCGTGAGATCGCCGAACCCGAGGCCGCGCTCGTAGACCGCGACGACCGTCGCATGCAGCGGCGTGCCATCGCCGAACCAGCCCTCGATCGCGTCCCCCACGCCCACGCCCCAGGTCTGCGCCGCATCGCTGCTCACGGCCACGGTGCCCGCGCCGTCGAGCCCGGTCAGCGCACCCGCCCGGACCTGGAGGTCCATGGTCCGTTCGACCGCTGCCGGATCCACGCCCTGCAGCACGGGTTCGGCGTTCTTCGGCGTGCCGTCGAACTCCTTGTAGCCGATGATCGCGCCGCTCAGGGCGATGGGGGCGACGGTGGCGACCCCGGGGATCTCCCCGAGTCCTGCGACCGCGCCCGATGACAGGCCCGCGGGTGCGCTGACCCGCAGGGCAGCGGTCACGCCCGCATCCGCCTGCGCGGCCGACTCGTGCGCGACGATCGACGGCGCCCCGATCTGCACGAGCCCGAGGCCCACGCCGAGGGCGATCGGGAGGATCGCGCCGGCCAGGCGCCGACTGCTCGCGACGCCGTTGGCCGAGGCCAGGAAGCCGGCCGCGGACAGGCGGCCCAGGAACGGAGCCGCCGCGCGCATCACGAGCGCGACGAGCCACGGGCCGAGCAGCGCGAGCGCCACGATGAGCATGAGGGCCGCCGCGGCCGAGGCGCCGGCCGCGGCCACGCCGCGCGCGAAGAGCGGGACGGCCGAGACCGCCAGCCCCGCCAGGGCGAGGATCCCGCCGCTCACGAACCGGGCGGGTCCGATGCGCGTCGGTCCGCTCGAGGACTCCCGGAGCGCCTCGATCGGATCCAGTCCGGCCGGTCGGCGCGCGGCGATCCTCGCGGCCGCCCAGGCGGCGCCCAGCACGAGCAGCAGCGCGCCCACGGCGGGCGCAGGGCCGACGGCGAGCGCGAAGTCGCCGGGGATCACGCCGCCGGAGACGAACGCGCGCTGCAGGACGCCGGACAGGAGGTATCCGGGGACGATGCCGAGGAGTCCCGCGACGATCGCGATCGACATCACCTCGCGCGACACCAGCGCGTGGACCTGCTTCGGGCTCGCTCCCACGGCCCGCAGCAGCGCGAAGTCGCGACGGCGGGACTGCACCGACAGCGAAAGCGTGCCGGACACGATGAACAGCGCGACGAGGACGCAGGTCCCGACGAACGCGCTGCCGATCGTCACGAGCGTGGAGCGCGCCGCCCCGGAGTCGAGGAACTCGATGTCGCCCCGCCCCGCGCCGGTCTGCACGGCGAGACCCGGCACCGCCCGGCGGATCGACTCCGCCGTCTCCGCCGCGTCCGCGCCGGGCGCCGGGAACACCCCGAGGGTCTGCGCGGCGCCGCCGCGCGGATCCAGCTCCGCGATGCGCGCGCTGCTGAGGTACACCTGCGGGGCGCGCTCGGCTCCGGCCGTGGCCTCGACGACGCCGACGACCCGGTACTCCTCGGGCGTCCCGCCGTGCGCGAGCACGATCCGGGCGCCGAGTCCCTCCGCGCGGCCGGCGGTCACGACGACCTCGTCCGCGCCGGCCGGCTCTGCGCCCTCCTGCAGCGCGGTGCCGGCCAGGGCGACCGCACCCCAGGGGTGCGCCTCGACGACGCGCCCGCCCGCATCCACGAGGGGCACCGTGACGTCGGCGACCACGTGGTCGACGCCCGGAACCGCCGCGACCTGCGCCGCCGCGTCCTGGGGCAGGGGGGCGCGTTCGTGCAGCGGGACCGGCAGATCCTCCGGCACCTCCACCTGCTGCGAGGCCCCGACGATCACGGGAGCCGCCGTGTAGCGGACCGGGGCCAGCCCGCCGCGGACACCGGATTCCACCAGGACGCCGAGGCCCGTCACGAGGGCGCTCGCGACGAACACCGCGACGGCCACGCCGACGAAGCCGCCCCTGTTCTGCCGGAGGTCGGCCCGGACGAGCCGGCCGAACCCCAATCGTGCGCCGGCCATCACCACTCCCCGAGCGAGCTCATGCGGTCCGTGATCTCCGCGGGCGTGGCGCCGTCGAGGTGTCCCGCGAAGGCGCCGTCGGCGAGGAAGATCACCCGGTCCGCGTGCGACGCGACGACGGGATCGTGCGTGACCATCACGACCGTCTGCGCGAGAGCCTTCGTGGTGTGCGCGAGCAGGTCGAGCACCTGCTTGCCCGACCGCGAGTCGAGTGCGCCGGTGGGCTCGTCGCCGAAGACCACGTACGGCCGCGTGATCAGCGCGCGGGCGATCGCCACGCGCTGCTGCTGCCCGCCGGAGAGCTCGGAGGGGCGCCGCCGACGCCGGTCGGCCAGCCCGACCGACTCGAGCAGGAAGTCGAGCCATTCCCGGTCGAGCCTCTGCCGTGCGAGCCGCAACGGGAGCGTGATGTTCTCCTCGACGTTCAGGGCCGGCAGCAGGTTGTACGCCTGGAACACGAAGCCGACGTGATCCCGCCGGAACTCGGTGAGCCGGCGTGCGCTGAGCGACGAGACCTCGGTGTCGCCGAGGACCACGCGGCCGCTCGTCGGCCGGTCGAGTCCCGCGGCGCTGTGCAGCAGGGTGCTCTTGCCGGATCCCGACGGCCCCATGATCGCGGTGAAGGTCCCCCGCGCAAGGGTGAGGTCGACGCCGCGCAGCGCGGGGACGGTGTTCGCTCCGGATCCGTAGGTCTTCACGATGTTCTCGAGGCGGAGCGCGTCGCCGGCCTGCGTGGGCCGGGATGGTGCGGATGAAGTCGTCATGCTTCGACGCTAGGAAGCACCCGGGGCGATGCCCATCCTGCTGGGCACCGCCCCGATGGTGCAGCTGGCTGTACCGTGCGGGGCCTCCCGCTCCGGCAGACTTGTCGGGATGACTCAGGGACCGGTGCGGCGCTGGCTGCGGGATTGGCGCTTCGTGGCCGTCGAGGCCGTGACGTCCGCCGTGTCGATCCTCCTGTTCTGCGCCGGCCTCGTGCTGATCCCGCTCATGATCATCCCCGGCGGGGTCCTCCTGCTGCCCGGGGCCGTCAGGATCCTGCACGGCTGGTCGGATCGCGCGCGCCGTCGCATCGGCGCCTACCGCGACGAGAGCATCCGCGGTCCTGCACCCGTGCCGCAGGACCTGCGGACGATCGACGAGCGCATCCAGCTCGCGTTCTCACCGGCCACCGTGCGCGACGCGCTCTGGCTGGCGGTGGACGCGGTCCCCCTCTTCTCGATCTCGATCGTGACGATCGTGATCCCGCTGGGCGCGGTGAACGCCCTGGCCGTGCCGTTCTACTGGCAGTACGCTCCGGTCGACGAGCCGGTGACGGCGCCGTACCCGGTCACGTCCTGGCCGCTCGCGGCGACCATGCCGCTCATCGCCCTCGTCTACGTGCTGATCTCCTGGGCGCTGATCCCCGCGGTCACGCGCCTTCTGGCGCTGATCTCCGCACGCCTGCTGGCCGCGCCCCTGCGATCGAGCCTGGCCGAGCGCGTGGACGCCCTGACGCTGAGCCGCGCCGCGGCGCTGGACGCGCACGCCGCCGAGCTGCGGCGCATCGAGCGCGACCTGCACGACGGCGCGCAGAACCGGCTCGTCTCGGTCGTCATGATGCTGGGGATCGCGGAGCGCTCGATGCAGGGCGAGGACGGGCAGACCGTCGAGCAGCTGCATCGCGCGCAGGAGGCCGCGACCGAGGCGCTCTCGGCCCTGCGCCGCACGGTGCACGACATCTACCCGCCGATCCTCGACGAGCTCGGGCTCGAGGGCGCCCTGGCCTCGCTCGCCGGCCGCAGCGCCGTGCCCTGCACGCTCGAGGCGGGCGGGGTGGGCCGGGTTCCCGCCGCCGTCGAGTCCGCGACCTACTTCATCGTCGCCGAGGCGCTCAGCAACGTGAACAAGCACAGCGCGGCGACCGCCGCCGCGGTGCGCGTGCGCCGCCGGGAGGACGTCCTCGAGGTCGCCGTGGAGGACGACGGCGTCGGCGGCGCCGTGGAGCGACCCGGCGGAGGCTACGCGGGGATCCGCAAGCGCCTCGAGGCCTTCGAGGGCGCGATGACGCTCACCAGCCCGGCCGGCGGGCCGACAGTACTGAGGACGGAGCTGCCATGCGGATCGTGATCGCCGAGGACGACACCCTGCTGCGGGAGGGACTCGCCCTCCTGCTGCGCAGCGAGGGGTTCGACGTGATCGCCGCCGTGGACAACGGCGAGGACTTCCTCGCCCGCCTCGACGAGGCCGACGCCGCCGTGCTCGATGTGCGGATGCCCCCGACGTTCACGAGCGAGGGGCTGAAGGCGGCCGCCGAGGCGCGCCGCCGCCGCCCCGGCTTCCCCGTCCTGGTGCTCTCCGCGTACGTGGAGGACCGCTATGCGGGAGAGCTCCTCGCGGACGGCGCCGGCGCGCTCGGCTACCTCCTCAAGGAGCGGGTCGGCAAGGTCGCCTCGTTCATCGACGCGCTGCACCGCGTCTCCGCCGGCGGGACCGTCATGGATCCCGAGGTCATCTCGCAGCTGATGAGCCGCCGCCGCGCCGACGATCCGGTGCGCGCTCTCACGCCCCGCGAGCGCGAGGTGCTCGGCCTGATGGCGGAGGGGCTCGACAACGCCTCGATCGCCGCCCGTCTCTTCGTCACCGAGACCGCGGTGAGCAAGCACATCGGCAACATCTTCGCGAAGCTCGGTCTCGCCGCCAGCGACAGCGGTCATCGCCGCGTGCTCGCCGTCCTCGCCTACCTGCGCAGCTGAGCCCTGATCCCGCATGACCAGCCCCGCGCGCACCGCCCCTTCGTCGATTCCGACGAACTCCACCCTCGATTCGGGCGTCCCGCACCATCGCGGGCCGCACGCCCGCCGCCTACCCTGGGGGCTGTGCTCATGTCAGTGACGACGCGTCCACGTGCCAGTCTCGGTCGCGTGGTGGAGGACCTCGGCACCACGCTGCTCGAGGTGGTGTGCGGTGCGGCCGACGGCGATGCGGAGATCGAGACCGTCGTCATCCACGACGTGCTCGACGACGGGATGCCGATGCGCGGGGCCATGGTGCTCGGCGTGGGGCTGAGCGATCCGGCCGAGATCGCCGACCTGCTCGCCGCGCTCGCCGCGCAGCAGGCGACCGCGCTCGTGCTGCGCGCACCGGTGCGCGCGGAGGAGCAGGTGCTCGCCGCGTCCGAGGCATCGGGCATCCCCGTGCTCGCCCTCACGCGCGGCGCGTCCTGGGCGCAGCTGGCCGCGATGCTCCGCTCCCTGATCGCGGAGGGCGACGTCGGCGACCAGGGGGCGCAGACGCTCGGCGGAATGCCCTCGGGCGACCTGTTCGCGCTCGCCAACGCGATCGCCACCCTGCTCAACGCGCCGGTCACCATCGAGGACCGCAACTCGCGCGTCGTGGCGTTCTCCGGACGCCAGGACGAGGCCGACCCCGCCCGCGTGGAGACGGTCCTGGGCCGCCAGGTGCCGGAGCGCTTCACCCGTCAGCTCGAGGAGCGCGGCGTCTTCCGGGATCTGTACCGCAGCGAGGATCCGATCGACATCGATCCGGTCGACGCCGACGGGGTCCCGTCCTTCCCCCGGGTCGCCCTCGCCGTGCGCGCGGGCGACGAGATCCTCGGCTCGATCTGGGCCGCCGTGCACGAGCCGCTCACCGCGGATCGCGTGCGCGCGCTCAAGGACTCCGCCGGCCTCGTCGCCCTGCACATGCTCCGCCAGCGGGCGGGAGCCGACGTCGAGCGACGGCTCCGCGCCGACCTGCTCGCCACCGTCCTGGAGGGCGGAGGCGGGGCCGCGGATGCGGCGTCCCGGCTCCGGCTCGACGGACACCGCTGCGTCGTGCTGGCGCTCGCCGCCGCGGATCGCACCAGGGACGAGTCCTCCGCGGACGCGAGGGCCATCGCGGAGCGGCAGCACATCGCGGATGCGTTCGCGATGCATCTCGGCGCCGTGTACCTGCGCTCGGCGGTCGCGCCGATCGGGGACGTCGTCTACGCCGTCGTCGGGATCCGCGCCGATCACGGCGACGCCGACCTGCGCGCCTCCCGGGTCGCGTCCGACTTCCTCGGGCGTCTCGGCAGCACGCGCGAAGTGCGCGTCGGGGTGGGCACGGTCGCCGAGGACGTGCAGAGCATCCCGGCGTCGCGGGTGAACGCGGACCGCGCGCTGCGCGTGCTGCAGCACTCCCCGCACCGAGAGCCGGTGGCGCTGTTCACCGCGGTGCAGGTGGACGCCCTGCTCGTCGAGCTCGGCGATCTCGCCCGCGCGCGCGGGGACCAGCCGACCGGGCCGGTGCGCCTCCTGATCGACCACGACCGCGAGAAGGGCACCCAGCTCGTCGAGACGCTGCGGGCGTGGCTGGACGCGTTCGGAGACGTCAGCATCGCGGCCGCCCGCATCTACACGCACCCGAACACGTTCCGCTACCGGCTGCGCCGGCTCGCCGAGATCAGCGGGCTGGACCTCGCGGATCCGGAATCGCGGTTCTCCGCGATGATGCAGCTGCGCCTGCTCACCGCCGAGGAGCGCTGAGGCCCGCCCGGCTCGTTCGCCGGTCGCTCAGTCGTCCGCGGCGACGACGTGCGCGCCGCGCACGGGGCCGTGCGCCCGCAGCGCCGTGCGCCCCCACCCGCGCAGCCGCTCGGCGGTGCTGTCCGCGCCCTCGGCCGTCTCGCAGAGGAACGCGAGCGTCGGCCCCGACCCCGAGACGATCCCGCTCACAGCCGGCCCGCCGCCTTCGCCGACCACCGCGTCGATGGTCTCCTCGAGCTGCGGGCGCAGCCGGAAGGATCCCGCCTCCAGCTGGTTGCGCAGGCTCTGCCCGAGCTCGAACGCCTCCCCCGTGAGCAGCGCTTCGAAGAACGACGGCGGCACCTGCACGGGATCCAGCCGGCGGTGCTGGGCGTGCCGCTCCGGGTCGCTCCGCTGGTCCTCGGCCATGACCATGTCGAACGCGCGGTAGACCGCGGGCGTGGACAGGCCCTCGTCGTCGAGGAGCAGCACCCACTCGTACCGGCCGCGGGACAGTGCGGGCGTCAGCACATCGCCCCGCCCCGAACCGACGGCGGTGCCGCCCATGAGCGAGAAGGGCACGTCTGCTCCGAGCCGCGCGGCGAGCTCGTGCAGGCGCCCGTGGTCGAGCCCCGTGCGCCACAGCTCGTTGCAGGCCACGAGCGCGGCCGCGGCGTCGGCGGATCCTCCCCCCATCCCTCCGGCGACGGGCACGCGCTTGTGCACGTCCAGGTGCACCCCGCCGTCGTAGCCGGTCGCCGCGGCGAGGACCTTGGCGGCGCGCATCGCGAGGTTGCGGTCGTCGAGCGGGACCGTGGACGGATCGGCGACACCCGACACGGAGATCGTGAAGTCGTCCGCGGAGGTCGCGATCACGTCCTCATAGAGCGAGACCGCCTGGAAGACCGTGGAGAGCTCGTGGTAGCCGTCGTCGTCGAGATCCCCCACGCCGAGGAAGAGGTTGACCTTGCCGGGCGCGCGCACGTGCACGCGCCGCAGCGGCTGCTCGTCCGCCTGCTCCTCCGCGATGCTCATCGGCTCACAGCTCCGACGAGACCGACCACAGGTTCACGTCGAGGCCCGCGCCCGCGATGGCGTCGATGCGGGCGATCTCCGCCGCGGTGAGCTCCGGCGCGTCGAGGGCGGCGAGGTTCTCGTCGAGCTGTGCGGGACGCGAGGCGCCGATGAGCGCCGAGGCCACCACGCCGTCGCGGAGCACCCACTGCAGCGCCAGCTGGGCGAGGCTCTGCCCTCGTTCGCGCGCGAGCTCGTTGAGAGCGCGCAGGATCGCGAGCCCTTCGTCGCTGAGCGGCTTGTCGGGCAGGGATCCGCGCTTCTGGGCGCGCGCCGCGGTGCCGTCGCCGAGGTACTTGTCGGTGAGCAGGCCCTGGGCGAGCGGCGTGAACGCGATCGCGCCCATGCCCTCCTCGCGGAGGGTCTCGGTGAGCCCGTCCTCGATCCAGCGGTTCAGGATCGAGTAGGAGGGCTGGTGGATGACGAGGGGCGTGCCCAGCTCACGCGCGACGTCCATCGCGGCCTCGGTGCGCTCCGCGCTGTAGGAGGAGATGCCGACGTACAGGGCCTTGCCCTGGCGGACCAAGGTGTCGAGTGCGCCGACGGTCTCCTCGACCGGCGTGACGGGGTCCACGCGATGCGAGTAGAAGATGTCGACGTAGTCCAGCCCCATCCGGGTCAGCGACTGCTCCGCGCTCGCCAGGATGTACTTGCGGCTGCCGAGGTCGCCGTACGGTCCCGGCCACATGTCCCAGCCCGCCTTCGACGAGATGATCAGCTCGTCGCGGTAGGGGCGGAAGTCCTCGGCGAAGACGCGGCCGAAGTTCTTCTCGGCGGATCCGTAGGGCGGTCCGTAGTTGTTCGCGAGGTCGAAGTGCGTGATGCCCCGGTCGAAGGCGTGCCGCAGCAGTGTGCGCTGATCGTCCAGCGGAATGTTGTCGCCGAAGTTCCACCACAGCCCGAGCGAGATCGCCGGCAGGTACAGTCCGGAGGATCCGACCTGACGGAAATGCGCCCCCTCGTACCGGTCCGCCGCAGCGGTGTAGGGGCGGTGGATGTCGAGGACGTCTGGGCGGAAGCGCGGCTCGGTCACCGTCCCAGGTTAGCGTCGCCCGCTCTGATCGGCGCCTGTGCGATGCGCGGGCCGTGCGTCGCGGCGCCCCGGGGGTCGCTGCCCGGCTCGCCGTGTCTTCCCAGGCTCGCTAAGATGATCCGCCAACCGCGGACCGAGCCCGATCCGCGTCCGATCACGCTCGCCCGAGTGCGGATCCCTACCCGGCCAATGCATTCGCCCGAGCGTGCGGCGACAGGATCGTCATGCACTGGCACCGACGCGTACCGTTCGTCCTGACAGCGGCAGGCGTGCTCTGCGCGAGCATCCCCGCCGCTGCTTTGACGACCCCCGACTCCCTCTGGTGGCTGTCCTGCTTCAGCCGGCTGGGCGCGACGGACGATGCCTCCAGCATGTTCTTCAACGGCGGCATGGTCCTGGCGGGGGCGGTGATCGGCCTCTCCGCGGTCCCCGTGATGCGCGGTCTCCGCGGCGCTTCTGCCGCGGGATTCCGGGGAACGGGTGCCGCCGCCGCGTACGTTCCGCTGCTCATCGCGACCCTCGGACTCAGCCTCATCCTGATCGGGATGCTGCCGCTCTCGTTCAACGTCTTCGCCCACGAGCGCGCGGCCAACGGAGCGCTCGCCTCGTCGGCGGGACTGCTGCTGCTGCACCGCCGGTACCTGCGCGGCCTCTCCCGGAATCTCGACCGCATCGCGACCGGGGCGGTCGTGGTCCTCACCCTCGGCATGGTCGGCCTGATCGCCGGCGTGCTCACCCTCACGGTGTTCGAGGGGCTCGCGTTCGGGTCGGTCATCGCCTGGCTGCACGCGCTCGAGATGCGCGCGAAGCGGTTCCCGACCGGCCCGTCGACCCCATTCTCGGCAAACTCTCAGCATTTGTTCTTGTCCCCCATTTGGGGGACAAGGCGATCCGGTGTTACTGTCTAGACCTCAGCTGAGGAAGTCGACCGGGACTGGGGACTCGGTCGACGTGAAGGTACCTCCAGTCGAAGTGAATGTGCCCTCTCGGGAACCCGATCCCGAGAGGGCACAACTTCGCGGGGAGGATCCGCGCCATCAGGCCGCGGAGCGTCGAGGATTCCGCGATCTGCGCCGCCGTCGCGCCAGCGCGATCCGCCGCAGGATCCAGCGGCCGCGCCTTTTCGCCGTCCAGACGACGGCGAGCGCCAGCAGGACGAGCGGAACCAGTTCCGGCGCGATGAGCATCGCACCGAGCAGCGCCTCCAGCCCCTCGAACCCGAGGAACGCGCCGGCGGCGAGATAGACCCACACCTCCATGCGCACGGCATGACGCAGCGCCGTCTCGGCGCATCGGTGCCTGAGGCGCAGAAGGCGGTAGCGGATCATCCGGAGCAGGCGCGGGCGGACACGGGGCGGGGGCAGGACGGGCATGGTGGACTCCGGGTCGACGGACAGACGGACACGCGCGCGTGCCCGCACGTCCGGCCGGGGTCGATACCGATCGCTCGGGGTCGTCGAAGACGCCGCCGGGATCCGGTGGACCGCTCAGCCGTGCAGCGGGGAGCGCAGCGGCCCTCTCCCCGGTGAGCGTGCACCGCGCGCTCCAGCCGGTCGGAACACTGTCCCGGCCAGGATCTCGGACCGCGCGCCCTCCGCGGGGCGCACCGCCATCCGGGTGCTCCCGCCGAGGATCGCGGCGAGGATCGCCTGCATCCGGATCCGGCCGCGCGCCCCCAGGAGCACGAGGCCGACGGCCGCCAGCCCGAGGGCGAGGAGCCACGCGGCCGGCATCGCGGTGAGCGACAGCGCGAGCGACACGTCCATCCGGACGATCGCCTCGTCGAGCACCGCGATCAGCATCACGATCGGCACTCTACCCTCCGGGATCCGAGGACGTCAGGCGGCCGGCGCCGCCAGCGCGATGCGGTGGTAGTCGTCGACCGTGAGGTCCTCGCCGCGCGCGGTCGGCGCGACCCCGGCGGACTCCAGCACCGCGGACGCCGCGGCGGAGCTGCCGAAGATCCCGGACAGCGCCTGGCGCAGCATCTTGCGGCGCTGGTTGAACGCCGCGTCGACGATCGCGAAGGTGCGCAGACGCTCCTCCTCGGATCCGCGCGGCTGCGGATCCCGGTGGAATCCGACGAGCAGGCTGTCGACGTTCGGCACCGGCCAGAACACCTGGCGCGACACGGTGCCGCTGAGCTTCCACGGACCGTACCAGGCCGCCTTGACGCTGGGCGTGCCGTAGATCTTCGAGCCGGGCTTGGCCGCGAGCCGCTCGGCGACCTCGGCCTGCACCATGACGACGCCGCGCTCGAGGTACGGGAACGTCTCGAGGAAGTGCAGCAGCACCGGCACCGAGACGTTGTACGGCAGGTTCGCGACGAGCACCGTCGGCTCCCCCGGCAGCGCCGTCACGCGCATCGCGTCGGCGTCGACGACGGTCAGCGCACCCTCGGGCACGCCGCGGTCCCGAGCGGTCTGCGGCAGGCGCTCGGCGAGGCGGTGGTCGATCTCGACGGCCGTGACGCTCGCCCCCGTCTCGAGGATCGCGAGGGTGAGGGATCCGAGGCCCGGCCCGATCTCCACGACCCGTTCGGAGGGCCGGACGTCGGCCGCCTGGACGATCTTGCGCACGGTGTTCGCATCCACGACGAAGTTCTGGCCGAGCTTCTTGGTGGGCGTCACATCGAGTTCGGCCGCGAGCCGGCGGATGTCGGCGGCGCCGAGCAGGGAGACGGTCATCTGACCATTGTCCCCTACGGTCGATAGTCTTCTCGGATGCCCTCGATCGGTGAACTCGTCGCGCCCCGGCGCATGGGCAGGGATTTCCGCTGGCTGCTCGCCTCCAGCTGGACGAGCAACGTCGGCGACGGCGTGGCCCTGGCGGCCGCTCCCCTGCTGATCGCGTCGATGACCTCGTCGCCGATCCTGGTCGCCGCCGGTGCGATCCTGCAGTTCCTGCCCTGGCTGGTCTTCGGGCTGCATGCGGGCGCGATCGCGGACCGTTTCGACCGCCGCCGGCTCGTCATGGTCGCGAACGCGGCGCGTGCCGTCGTGCTGCTCGCGCTGTGCGCGTTCCTCGTCACGGGTGTGGCGAACATCTGGATCGTGCTGGCCTCCGCGTTCCTCTACGGCACCGCGGAGGTGTTCGTCGACACCGCGGGATCCACGCTGCTGCCGATGCTCCTGAAGCCGGCCGACCTCGGCCTCGGCAACGCCCGCCTGCAGGCCGGGTTCCTCGTCGCGAACCAGTTCGCGGGCCCGCCGCTCGGCGCGTTCCTGTTCGCCGCGGGCCACGCCTGGCCGTTCCTGCTGGAGGCCGTGTGCGTGAGCCTCGCGGTGGTGCTCATCTCCCGCATCGCGCGGACGCCGGTGCCGCCGCGCCCTTCGACGGGCTCCGGGACCGCCCCGACCGGTTCGGCCGGCGAGGCGGCCGGATCCGCGCCTGGCCGGGTGAAGGTGCACACCGACATCGCCGAGGGCCTGCGCTGGCTGTGGCGCAATCCTCCCGTGCGCATGCTCGTCCTCATCATCCTGCTGTTCAACGTCACCTGGGCGGCGCCCTGGGGTGTGCTCGTGCTCTACGCCACCGAGCACCTGCACATGGGCGCGGTCGGCTACGGGATGCTCACGACGGCCTCGGCCGCGGGCGGGCTCCTCGCGACGGTGAGCTTCGGCCGGCTCGAGCGCCACGTGTCTTTCGCCACGATGATGCGCGTGTGCCTCTCGCTCGAGGTGGTCATGCACCTGGCGTTCGCACTGACCACGCAGGGCTGGATCGCGCTGCTGATCATGTTCGTGTTCGGGTTCTACGCGTTCATCTGGGGCACGATCTCGACGACCGTGCGGCAGCGGCTCGTGCCGCACGAGCTGCAGGGCCGGGTGGCGTCGGTGAACTCCGTGGGCGTGTTCGGCGGCATGGTCATCGGCCAGGCCCTGGGCGGCGTGATCGCCCAGGCGTGGGGCCTCACCGCGCCGTGGTGGTTCGCCTTCGCGGGCGCGGCGCTCACGCTGCTGCTCGTCTGGCGCCCCATCTCCCAGATCGTCTCCGCACGCCCCGTGCTCGATGAGGCTCAGGCGAACGAGCCGTAGACCTCGAGCGTGTTCGCGGCGATCTGCGCGCCGAGCTCGTCGACGTCGACGCCGAGCTCGGCGGCCATGAAGCGCAGCGTGATCGGGATCAGGTAGGGCGCGTTCGGACGCCCCCGCAGCGGCACCGGCGTCAGGAACGGCGCGTCCGTCTCGATGAGGATCCGCTCCCGCGGCGTCACCGCGAGCGCGTCGCGCAGGTTCTGCGCGTTCTTGAACGTCACATTCCCCGCGAACGACAGGTAGTAGCCCGCATCGGCGCAGGTCCGCGCCATCGCGTCGTCACCCGAGAAGCAATGGAACACCGTGCGCTCCGGCGCGCCGACGCGGCTCAGCGTCTCCAGGACATCGTCATGGGCGTCCCGGTCGTGGATCTGCATCGCGATGCCGTGCTTCTTCGCGAGCGCGATGTGCGCCTCGAAGGACGCGTGCTGGGCGGCGCGTCCCGGCTCCTCCGTGCGGAAGTAGTCCAGTCCGGTCTCGCCGATCGCCCTGGTGCGCGGGCGGGCGGCGAGCTCGTCGATCACCGCGATCGCCTCATCCAGTCGACCCGCCTCGGCGTAGGTCGGAGCGTCGTTCGGGTGGATGGCGACGGCGGCGAGCACGCGCGGATCCGACTCGGCCGCGTCGACGGCCCAGCGGGACGACTCGATGTCCCCCGAGGCCTGCACGACCCCGGCGATCCCGACCGCCTCCGCCCGGTCCAGCTGCTCCCCGAGCGACAGTCCCGCGGTCCCTGAGCCTGTCGAAGGGCCATCGGAGATCTCGAGGTGGCAGTGGTTGTCGTACACCGGCACCGCGAGCGGCTCGGGGGCCTCGGGGTAGCGCAGGTCCTTGCGCCCCTCCGTCGCCCTCTCGCGCACGTAGGTGTCCGGCGTCTCGCTCATGCGGTCAGGCCGTGGCCTCGATGCGCGGGAACAGCGGCGCGAGCGTGTGCACGCTGATGCCCGCCGGCAGAAGGCCCCAGCGTCCGGCGTCCCGCAGCGGCTGCGCGGTCAGCGCGCCGAGGCCGCCCTCCGCACCCAGAGCGTCCCAGAGCTTCGCGGTCGACTGCGGCATCACCGGCGACAGCAGCACGGCGAGCGCCCGAAGGCCCTCGGCGCACGTGTACAGCACGGTGCCGAGGCGCTCGCGCTGCTCCTCGTCCTTGGCCAGCGCCCACGGCTCGTTCTCGGTGATGTAGCCGTTGAGCGCGTCGACGATCGTCCACACATCGGCGATCGCCTCGTCGATGCGGAACCGCTCGACCGCGGCGTCGGCATCGGCCGCGGCCTTCGCGACCAGCTCCTGGATCGCGAGATCCTGCGCGGAGTACTCCCCCGCCGCCGGCACGACGCCGTCGAAGTAGCGCTCGATCATCGCGATCGTGCGCGAGGCGAGGTTGCCGAAGCCGTTCGCGAGTTCGGCCTGGTAGCGCGCCGACAGGTCCTCCCAGGAGAAAGATCCGTCCTGCCCGAAGGCGATCGCGGAGAGGAAGTAGAACCGGTACGCGTCGGATCCGAAGACGTCGGTGATCTCGGTCGGCGCGATGCCGGTGAGCTTCGACTTCGACATCTTCTCGCCGCCGACGAGCAGCCAGCCGTGCGCGAACACGCCCTTGGGCACCTCGAGGCCCGCCGCCATGAGCATGGCCGGCCAGATGACGGCGTGGAAGCGCAGGATGTCCTTGCCCACGACGTGGTACGCGGGCCAGCGGCGCTCGAACGCGGCCTCGTCGGATCCGTAGCCGACCGCGGTGACGTAGTTCAGCAGCGCATCGACCCACACGTAGATGACGTGCGAGGTGTCCCACGGCAGCGGGATGCCCCAGTCGAACGTGGAGCGCGAGATGGACAGGTCCTTGAGGCCCTGGGAGACGAAGGAGACGACCTCGTTGCGCGCCGAGTCCGGGCGCACGAAGTCGGGCTCGGTCTTGTACAGCTCGAGCAGGCGGTCCTGGAACTCGCTGAGCTTGAAGAAGTAGTTCTTCTCCTGCAGCAGCTCGAGCGGCTTGGAGTGGATCGCGCAGACCTTGAGCCCCTCGAAGGGCCCGGTGCCGTCGACGATCTCGGACTCGGGCTTGAACTCCTCGCAGCCCACGCAGTACAGCGCCTCGTACTCGCCGGCGTAGATGTAGCCCGCGTCGTAGAGCTTCTGGAAGAACACCTGCACGTTGGTCTCGTGCCGCTCCTGCGTGGTGCGGATGAAGTCGTCGTTGGCGACGTCGAGGGTCGTCAGCAGCGGGAACCAGCTCTCGCTGACGAGCTTGTCCACCCACTCCTGCGGGGTCACGCCGTTGGCCGCCGCCGCGCGCAGCATCTTCTGGCCGTGCTCGTCGGTGCCCGTGAGCATCCAGGTGTCGTCGCCGGACTGGCGGTGCCAGCGCGCGAGGGTGTCCACGGCGACGCTGGTGTAGCCGTGCCCGATGTGGGGCACGTCCGACGGGTAGTAGATCGGCGTGGTGATGTAGAAGGACTCGCCTGCGGGCATGCGTTCGATTCTAGGCGGGATGCGGGGCCCGGTTCGGACGATGACGGACCCACTCGCTAGTCAGTGGCACAATGTAGTGGTACCTTGTGACACGTAGTAGTAAGCCACGGAGCACGAACGCGAGGATCACGATGGACGGCCTGACCGAGATGCTGAAGGGGACGCTGGAGGGATGCGTCCTCACGGTCATCCAGTCCGAGGAGACCTACGGCTACGCCATCACCCGCCGCCTGAACGATCTCGGGTTCACCGACGTCGTCGAGGGGACGGTGTACACGATCCTGCTGCGGCTGGAGCGGAGCGGTCTCGTCGATGTGACGAAGAAGCCGTCCGAGCTCGGGCCGCCGCGCAAGTTCTACGCTCTGAACGAAGCGGGTCGTCGGGAGCTCGCGACGTTCTGGGAGAAGTGGCGCTTCGTCTCGACACGGATCGAACGACTGAAGGAGAGCGGATCATGAACTTCTGGGAGAAGGTGACCGGCAGCGATCTGACCAAGGACTGGAAGGGCTTCGCCGCCCGCGCCGAGGCGCTGCCCGACGATTACCGGCGAGCCTGGGACGAGTTCGCGAAGAACCTCTTCCTGCACGGCGACGTCACCGGGCGCAAACTCACCCCGATCGCCCACGGCGTGCTGGGACTGCTGGAGACCACGTCGGCCGACGGTCAGAGCGCCGAAGAGGTGCTGGGCGACGACATTCCCGCGTTCTGCGCCGCGGTCGTCGGAGATGACGGTGCCAAGAGCTACCGCGATCGGTGGCGCGCCCAGCTGAACCGGAACGTCGCACGCCGGCTGAACAGGTTGGAGGCCTGACATGAGCATTCAGGACATCATCGAGGGCAAGCGGCAGTGGCGCGCACACACGGCCCGTGTCCGGGCGCTGCCGCCGGACTACCGGATCGTCTACGACGAGCTGCAGAAGTACCTCTTCAAGGTCGGGCCGGTCTCCCTCGTGGAGGGCGATCTGCTGAGCGACCTCGTCGACTTCTTCGAAGGCGGCGTCGCGGACGGCAAGGGCGCGATGGATCTCATCGGACCGGATGTCGCCGCGTTCTGCGATGGGCTGATCGGCGACACGCAGACCTACGCCGACAACTACCAGGCCGGCCGCCACGGCTGACCGGCCTCAACGGATGCGCTCCGCCTCGAGCGCGCCGTGCGGGCGGACGCTGCCGGCGGCGCCGGGTTCGCGCTCGCGGCGCTCCGAGCGGATCACGCACAGCCCCGCGTTCTCGAGCAGCGGAGTCAGCGCTTCGGCCGACCAGTAGTACGCCGGGGCGACGGCGTGCGCGAACCGCTCCCGCGGCTCGCCGTCGAAGAAGCCGATCAGGATCCGGCCGCCGACCGCGAGCACGCGAGCGAGCTCGGCGACGACCTCCGCCAGCTCGGCCGGCGGCACGTGGATGAGCGAGTACCAGGCCAGCACTCCCCCGAAGGATCCGTCCGGGAACGGCAGCTCGCGCATCGAGGCGGACAGGAACCGCAGTGCCGGATGCCGTTCGCGGGCGGCGGCGAGGAACGCGGCCGACAGGTCGACGCCGACGACCTCGCGGTGTGATGCGCGACCGGTTCCCTCGCCCGCGGCGAGGTCCGGGATCGGGCCGGGCTCCTGGTCCGCGCTCGGATCCGCCGTGGACTCCTGGCCCGCCAGGAACGCCGTCCACAGCCCGGGGCCGCATCCGGCATCGAGCAACGCGCCCGTCGTGCCGTCCCGCCACCGGCCGATGCGGGCGACGTCGGCGCGCTCCATCTGATCGACGCTCCCGATCAGCGCGATGTACTCCGCCGCGCGCGCGTCGTACGCGGCCGCCACCTCGTCGTCATCCACGTCGAGCATCCTGCCCGGCACGGCCTCCGGCGTCGCCCCGCCACTCCGTCCTGCCCGAACCCTGGAGAATCGTGAACACGATCCGCCCCTCCGAGGAATACAGGATGTGAACAACGACAACACGGTGATCGCGAGATCGGTGACGGATCCGTCGGCCTTCGGCGAGATCTTCCACCGGTACGCAGGACCGGTGCATCGCTACGCGGCTCGACGGGCCGGTGACGCGGTCGCGGACGACGTCACGAGCGAGACCTTCCTGATCGCGTTCCAGCGCCGCGCACGATTCGATCCCGCACGGGAGGATGCCCGACCCTGGCTGTTCGGCATCGCGACGAACCTCATCCACCGCCACCGCATCGCCGCTGCGCGGGTGCTGAAGGCGATGGAGCGCAGCGTGCCGGAGGCGGAGGCCGTCCCCGGCGACCCGGACGACGCGCTGGACGCCCAGCGCGAAGTCGCCCGGCTGGCGGGGAGGATCCGACGCCTCTCCACCGGGGACCGCGACTGCCTGCTGCTGTTCGCCTGGGCCGAGCTCTCGTACGACGAGATCGCCGAAGCCCTGCACATCCCTGTCGGCACGGTGAAGTCACGACTCAACCGCGCGCGACGCCTGCTCCGCTCCACACCTGAGGAGGGTGAAAATGGACGACCTGACCTTGCTCCGCGGTCTGCGTGACGACGTCGCAGAGCCCGGCGCCGAGCGACTCGCTCCGGCATTCGCGAAGCTCGAGACCGCGATGAACGCGGCCGCCCCGATGACGACCGACCGCCCACCGCGCCGCCGGCACCCGATCCGCTGGGCCGCCGCGGGGCTCTCGGTCGCGGCGGCCGCAGCGGCGGCGACCGTCGTGGGCGGGGTGCTCGCCCCGCCGCATCCGGAGGCGGCGAGCGCGGCGGCGATCGTGCTGCGACAGGCCGCGACCGAGGCCCTCGCCGATCCCGACCCTGTCGCCGGCCCGGGACAGTACCTGAAGCTCGAGACGCGCTACCTCGTCGGGAAGGACGAAGGAACCGCGAAGACCGAACAGGATCGCGTCCGGACGACCGACCTGTACGTCCCGGCGAACCTCGACGACGAGTGGGTGCAGATCTTCCATGGCGGTGGTCTGGGAACGACAGTGCGTCGTGGCGCCGCGGGCGCCTACCCGGACTTCAACGGACCGACCCAGGCCGAGCAGCTGAGGGAGATCCTGGCCATCCCCACAGGATCGGGGGCCGAGACCCTCGCCTTCTTCGATGCCCAGTACCAGGGCGGATCCACCTCGCGCGATGAGGACAACTGGAAGCGGATCACGGACGTGCTCGGTGCCTACCCTCTTCCGGCGCTGCTGCGGGCGCGGCTCTTCGAGGCCCTGGCTCTCGTCCCCGGCACCACCTCGACGCCCGGCGTAGCGAACCTCGACGGCCGGATCGGCGTCGCGATCGGCCGATCCGAGCCGAACCGCGGCGACAGCCGCCGCGAGATCATCGTCGACCAGGACACGGGTCAGCTGATCGGCGCGCGCGAGATGCCCCAAGGAGAAGCGGGGCCGCAGCATGTGAGCGCGATCTCCACGACGGTCGTCGAAACGGTCCCGTGATGATCCCCGTCACGCCCACCTCGCTGACGCTGCCGCCCACGATCGGCGTGCCCGTGCCGCTCGTCCCTGCGGTCACCCC
Organism: Microbacterium sp. NPDC089698; assembly: GCF_044749045.1. Taxonomy (NCBI): domain Bacteria; kingdom Bacillati; phylum Actinomycetota; class Actinomycetes; order Micrococcales; family Microbacteriaceae; genus Microbacterium; species Microbacterium sp. NPDC089698. Next base: position 49,702 of record NZ_JBIVHE010000007.1, on the reverse strand, counting down.
CGCGCCGCCGCCGCGCCGGTGACCTCGCCCCAGGATCCGGTGCGCCCCGAGCGCACCGGATCCTGTCGAGCGCACGGGATCCTCGCGCCAACAACCCGTGCATCCGACAACAGGCCGTGCACCCGGCGGGCGGCACACCATCCTCGCGGGCAACGGCCGCACACCGGCAACAACCCGTGCACTCAGCGGGCGCAGCTTGAGCGCAACGGATCCTGTCGAAAGCACGGGATCCTCGCGTCAACACCCCGTGCACCCGGCAACAACCCGTGGCCTCGCCTCGCCTGCGCCCGGCCTCACACCATGTCTGCATCAACGACCCGTGCACTCGCCTGGCGCGGCCCGAGCACACCGGATCCTGTCGAGCGCACGGGAAACGTCGCGTCAAGAACCCGTGCACTCAGCGGGCGCAGCTCGAGCGCACCGGATCCTGTCGAAAGCACGGGATCCTCGCGCAAACACCCCGTGCACCCGGCAACAACCCGTACACTCGGCGCGCCGAACGGTCAGCGCGCCGAACCACGGGCGGGCGCGCGGACCCCCGGGCGTGAGCGGAACCCCGCGGCGCGTCCGCCCTCAGCGTGCGGCGAGCGCGGCCTGGTAGAGGTCGCGGGAGCCGAGGCCGGTGGCCGCGGCGACCTCGGCGCACGCGTCCTTGAGACGCACGCCGGAGGCGACGAGCGCCTGCACCTGCGCCAGGGCGTCCGCCGGGGAGACCGCACGGGGTTCGGCGCCCGCGACCACCACGACGATCTCGCCCTTGACGCCCTGCTCGGCCCATGCGGCGAGTTCGGCGGCGCCGCCTCGGCGCACCTCCTCGTAGAGCTTCGTCAGTTCCCGGCACACGGCCACGCGGCGGGACACGCCGAACGCCGTCGCCATGTCGCCCAGGGTCGCCGCGAGGCGTGACGGGGACTCGAAGAAGACCATCGTGCGGGGTTCGCCGGCGAGCGCGGTCAGCGCGGAGCGGCGCTCCCCCGGCTTGCGCGGCAGGAAGCCCTCGAACGTGAACCGGTCGGTGGGCAGGCCCGACACGGCGAGCGCCGTGACGACCGCGCTCGGGCCGGGGATGACGGTCACCGTCACGCCGCGCTCGGCGGCTGCCGCGACCAGACCGTATCCGGGGTCGCTGACCGTGGGCATGCCCGCGTCGCTGAGCACGACCAGATCCTCGGTCTCCGCCGCCTCGGCCAGCTCCGCCGCCTTGGCCTTCTCGTTGTGGTCGTGCAGCGCGATGAGCCGGGGGCGGTTCTCGATGCCGAGCCCCTGCAGCAGGCGCTGCGTGGTGCGGGTGTCCTCCGCGGCGATGATCGTCGCGTTCTCCAGCACCTCGATGAGGCGGCGGGATGCGTCGCCCAGGTTTCCGATCGGAGTGGCCGCGAGGATGATCACCCGCCCCAGCATAGGCTGAGCGGGTGACCGCGCCTCTGCTGCCCGGCCTCGACGCTCGCATCGACGGCCGCCCCACCGCCTGGGAGCGCCTGCGGGACGCCTGGCTCGGGGATCCGGCCCGGCTCCGGCTCGTGTCCTGGCTCGCGCCGACCCTCATCACGCTCCTCGCCGCGGTGCTGCGCATCGTGGGGCTCGGGCATCCGCACACGATCGTGTTCGACGAGACGTACTACGTCAAGGACGCCTGGTCGCTGTGGGTGCAGGGCTATGAGGGGACCTGGCGCACCGGCGCGAACGAGATGTTCGCGAAGGGCGACACGAGCGCGCTCGAGGACACCGCGGCCTTCGTCGTGCATCCTCCCCTCGGCAAGTGGCTGATCGCGCTCGGCATCGCCGTCTTCGGACCCGGGTCCAGCTTCGGCTGGCGCATCTCGACCGCGATCATCGGCACGCTCACCGTGCTCGTGGTCTACCTGCTGGCCAAGGCCCTCACCCGTTCGGTCACGGTCGCGAGCATCGCCGCCCTGCTGATGGCCGTCGACGGACTCGGCATCGTGCTCAGCCGGATCGGCCTGCTGGACGGGATCCTCACGTTCTTCATCGTGCTCGGGATGCTGTTCCTCGTGTACGACCGGCAGCGGGTCATGCCCCGGCTCGAGGACCGCGCCTCGCATGAGCGCGGCGACGAACCGACGCTGTGGGGCCGCGTGTTCTGGCGCCGCCCGTGGGTGATCGCCGCGGGCGTCGCCCTGGGCGCCGCGACCTCGGTGAAGTGGTCCGGCGCGTACGTGCTCGCCGCCGCGGGGATCTACCTCGTGGTCACCGACGCGCTCGCCCGCCGACGCGCCGGGGTCGCCCTGTGGCCGACCGACGCCGTGATCCGGCAGGGCCTCGCGAGCTTCGTCCTGCTCGTGCCGGTCGCCGCGGCCGTGTACGTCGCCTCGTGGAGCGGCTGGTTCCTCACCGCGGGCGGCTACGACCGCCACATCACCGACAACGTGCTCACGTCGTGGTTCAAATACCACTCGGACATCCTGGCCTTCCACGTCGGGCTGACCTCCTCGCACCCCTATGCGAGCCCCGCCTGGCAGTGGCCGCTGCTGATCCGTCCCACCGCGTTCTGGGTCGGCGGGCAGGATGCGCCGTGCTTCGGCACGGATCACTGCATCGGCACCATCACCTCGATCCCGAACCCGCTGATCTGGTACCTGGGCGTCGCCGCCACGATCTATCTGCTCGTGCGGTTCGTGCGCGGGCTGGTGCTGCGCGCGCCCATGCCGTGGAGCTACGCGATCCCGCTCGTCGGGCTCGCGGCGACCTACCTGCCCTGGCTGGCGTTCCCGGAGCGCACGATCTTCCAGTTCTACACGGTGGTGATGGCCCCGTTCCTGATCCTCGCGCTCGCGCTGGCGCTGCGCGACATCGCCGGGAAGCGGAGCGATCCGCGGCACCGCCGGCAGTCCGGGCAGCGCACGGTGGCCGTGATCCTGGTGCTGATCGTGCTGCTGAGCGCGTTCTTCTACCCGCTCTGGATCGGTCTGCCCGTGCCGTGGTGGTTCTGGCAGGCGCACAACTGGATGATCACCTGGATCTGACATGCGCATCCTCGACAGCATCGACGAAACCCTCATCGCGCAGCTGCGCGGGCAGGGCGAGTTCTTCTGGCTCGACCTGGTCTCCCCCCGCGCGGACGAGATCCAGCGGCTCGGCACGCTGCTCGGCTGGCATCCACTCTCGATCGAGGACACCCAGCGCATGGGGCAGCGCCCCAAGCTCGACGTCTACGGCGAGGGAGCGCTGCTCGTGCTGCAGGGCGCGGTGGAATTGCACCCCGAGGACGAGAACGACCACCCGCTGGAAGAGGTGCACTGCCACCTCAGCGGCGAGTTCATCGTCACGGTGCACTCCGAGCGCTTCCAGGATCTGCGCCAGGTGCGCGCCCTGCTGGAGAACTCCACAGCGCCCAAGACCGAGCGGTACTACGTCTACAAGATCATCGACGTGATCGTGGACAGCTACTTCCCGATCCTCAGCGACCTGGACGAGGAGATCAACGGCCTCGAGGACGCGATCGTCGCCGGCGGCGGCCGCAAGGAGCTGCAGCAGACGTTCGGCCTCAAGCGCCTACTGCTGAAGCTGCGCCGGGCCGTCGTCCCAATGCGGGACCTGTTCGCCCGGCAGGCCGAGGTCATCACGGATCTGGCGGGGCTCGAGGCCGACAGCCACGACTACTTCCGTGACATCTACGACCACCTGATCCGGATCACGGACGAGATCGACGGCTATCACGAGATGGTCTCGGGATGCACCGACCTCTACCTCTCCACGGTCGCGAACCGTCAGGGAGAGACGTCGAAGCAGCTCGCGATCATCGCGTCGATCTTCCTGCCCCTGAGCTTCCTCACGGGCTTCTTCGGCATGAACTTCGACTGGTCGATCGCGCACGTGCTGTCCGGGCCGTGGTCCTTCTTCCTGCTCGGCATCGGATCCATGGTGATCTCGGGCGCGATCATGTGGTGGTGGTTCCGGCACAAGGGCTGGACCGGGAACGACGAATAGGCCGATGCCGGAACGGCATCCCGCTCACCCCCGCCCGGAGATCACCCCCGGGCCGCGTGCTCCACGAGCGGCAGCACCCGGCCGCTGAGGTGCGTGCGCATCGCGATCGAGCTCGCGGTGCGCGCGACGCCGGGCACCAGGGCGATCCGGTCGAGCACCTCCTGCAGCTGCTCGGCGCTGTGCGCGACCAGACGCAGCTGCATGTCGCTCGCCCCGGTGACCGTGTACATGTCCACGACCTCGGGGATCGCCGACGCCAGCGCCTCTGCGACGTCGTCGTGGCCCACCTTCTGGTCGATCTCGACCTGGCAGAACGCGGTGAGCGCGTATCCGAACCCTCGCGGGTCGATGCGGGGCACGATGCCCTCGATCACGCCGTGCTCGTGCAGCCGCGCGAGACGGCTGGTGACGGTGCCGCGGGCCACGCCGAGCCGCCGTGCGCATTCCAGCACGGGCAGCTGCGGCGCGTCCGTGAGCAGCCGGATCAGGGCCGCGTCGAGGGCATCGATGCGCATCGTCAGCTCCGGAACACCTCGTCGGCGGAGTCCTTGAGCACTCCGGGACGGGACAGGCCGCGGGTGAGGCGCGCCACGACGAGGAGCACCACCGTGAGGCCGATCGTGAGCAGCAGCTGCGTGCGTGCGCTGGCGTCGAACATCGTGAGCACGATGATGGCGGCCAGAAGCACGAGCGTGACGATCGAGAGCCACGGGAAGCCCCACATGCGCATCGGCAGCGGCGTGCCCTCGGCGTCGGCGCGCCGGCGCAGGATGAACTGCGCGAGCGCTGTCGCCGTCCACATGATCAGCAGCGTGGATCCGACCACGTTCAGCAGCGCGGGCAGCACCTGGTTCGGGAACATCCAGTTCAGGATCACGGTGACGAACCCGAACGCGACCGAGCTCAGCACGGCCACGCGGGGCACGCCGGCGGCGCTCGTGCGGGTGAGCGCGAGCGGCGCGAGGCCGCGCTCGCCGAGCGAGAACGCCATGCGCGAGGCGCCGTAGATGTTGGCGTTCATGGCGGACAGCAGCGCCACGATGACGATGAGGTCCATCACCAGCCCCACGCCGGGGATCTTCAGCGTGTCCAGCACGGCGGAGAAGGGGCCGGCGAGCACGGATTCGGAGTTCCACGGCAGCACGGCGACGATCACGAAGATGGATCCGACGTAGAACACCAGGATCCGCACCATCACCTGGCGCACGATCCGGCTGATGTTGCGCGACGGGTCGTCGGACTCGGCCGCCGCGATCGCGACGACCTCGGTGCCGCCGAACGCGAAGACGACGATCAGCAGTGCTCCGGCGATGCCGGCGATCCCGTTGGGCACGAAGCCGCCCTGGTCGACGAGGTTGCCGATTCCGGTGGCGGGGGTGCCGGGGATCAGGCCGACGATCGCGAGCACGCCGACGACGAGGAACGCGATGATCGCGGCGACCTTGATCGCGGCGAACCAGAACTCGAAACGGCCGTAGTTGCGCACGCCGAGCAGGTTCACGACCGTGAGGGCGAGCACGAAGAGCAGCACCCACGCCCATTCGGGGAGCCCGGGGAAGCGGTGCGCGACGATGCCGGCCGCGCCGGTGGCCTCGGCCGCGATCACGACGACGAGCTGGATCCAGTACAGCCAGCCGACCGCGCTGCCGACGCTGCGGCCCATGGCCTTCTGCGCATAGGAGCTGAACGCGCCCGACGAGGGGTTCGCGGCCACCATCTCGGCGAGCATCGCCATGACGAGAACGACGATCGTGCCGGCCACGAGGTAGGACACGATCACGGCGGGTCCGGCGATGCCGATCGCCTGGCCGGATCCGACGAACAGGCCGGCGCCGATCGCGCCGCCGAGCCCCATCATGGAGATCTGCCGGCGGGTGAGCCCGGGATGCAGGCCCTTCGTGGTGGTCGTGGTCAGCGGGACTTCGGTGGTCATGCGGTCGCCTCCTTGCGAACGGCAGCAGTGGGGTGAGCGGAGCTCGGGGTCACGCCCGCGGCGAGGGCCGCCGCGACACGGTCGATGTCCTCGGCGGATCCGGCGGAGATCCGCACGCCCTCGCCGGGGAAGGTGCGGGCGACGACGGCGCCTCCGTGCAGGAGCTCGTCGAGCTCGACGGAGCGCTCCCCCGCCGGAACCCACACGAAGTTGGCCTCGGAGGGCACCGCGGGCCAGCCCGCGGCGACGAGCACGTCGTGCAGACGGTCGCGCTCGGCGGTGACCTCGGCGATGCGCACGGCGAGTTCGTCCTGGGCATCGAGGGACGCGACAGCGGCCGCCTGAGCCAGGTCCGTGACGCCGAAGGGAACGGCGACCTTGCGCTGAGCGGTCGCGATCTCGGCGGGCGCGATCGCGTAGCCGATCCGCAGGCCCGCGAGCCCGTAGGCCTTGGAGAACGTGTGCAGCACGGCCACGTGCGGGTAGCGGCGGAACAGCTCGAGGCCCGCGCCGCGCTCCGGATCGGTCGCGCCGGGCGCGTCGGCGAAGTAGGGCGAACCGTCGAAGTGCACGTAGGCCTCGTCGATCACGACCAGCACATCGCGCGGCACCGCCGCCACGAACCGCTCGAGCTCCTCGGGACCCACGACCGTGCCGGTGGGGTTGTTCGGGTTGCACACGAAGATGAGGCGCGTGCGCTCCGTGATGGCCGCGAGCATCGCGTCGAGGTCGTGCCGGTGCTCGGCGTCGAGCGGCACCATGACCGGGGTCGCGCCCGCGATGCGCACGAGCGACGGGTAGGCCTCGAAGGAGCGCCAGGCGAACATGACCTCGTCGCCCTCGCCCGCCGTCGCGTGGATGAGCTGGGAGGCGAGCTCGACGGATCCGGCGCCGACGGTGACGAGCGCGGGGTCGACGCCGTAGCGCTCGGCGAGGCGGCCGATGATCTCGGGCGCCGCCATCTGCGGGTAGCGGTGGATGGATCCGAGCCGCTCGGCGATCGCCGTGACGACGGACGGCAGCGGCGGGTGCGGGGACTCGTTCGAGGAGAGCTTCGAGGCGCCGGCCGGAGCGGAGCGCCCCTGCTTGTAGGCCGGAACGGCGTCCAGGCGCGCGTTGGTCGGCGGGGTGGCCGGGGGCGTGGTGACAGGGAGGGTCATCGTCGAGGCGTCCTTGCTGCGTTCGTTCTGGCCGGGGAGGCGCGTCGGGCGGCAGGGCCGGAGCGGCGACGTCGCCGGGGATCCGGCCACTGTATCCGCGGCCGGGATCGCTGGACAAACGGATCAGCGAGGCCTGCGCATCTCGCACAGCCTGCCGCCTTGTCGCGCGATCTGCCTGGTCAGAATGTACAGCAGTCGCCGATCTTGCCGTCAGCGCGCGACAGCGACCAGCGCGGGATCCGCGACCGGCAGCAGGCAGACGAAGCCCCGGCAGTCGTGCACCACCCCGTCGACGCCGTCCCGCGCCTCGAAGAGCGCGAAGCCCGCATCGGCGAAGGCGCGCACCTGCCGCGGGTTCAGCACCGCGGTGAGGTCGGCGTCGGCGGCGCGCGCCGCGGTCGCGAGCGGTCCGCGCGGTTCCGAGGTCACGGCGACGATCTGCCGTGGCGGGCGGGCGAGCCCCGCCGCAACACGCAGCAGCGCGCCGGATCCGAACGGGTGGCGCAACGCCTGGCCCGCGCGGGCTGCAACGAGGGAGGCAGCGCGCTCGCGATGCTCCTCCCCCGCCCCGAGCCGCCACGCGGTGAGTTCGGCGGCCGCCCGCGCGGACGCCCCGGAGGGAAGGTCGCCGTCGCCGCCGTCTGCGGCCGTGGGGATCGCGAAGGCGGCGAGCACCGGATCGGCGTCCGCCTCCGCAGCGAGCACCTCGAGCGCACGGTTCGCCCAGCGCGCATCGCCCGTGGCCAGCGCGACGGCGAACAGGCCGTCCGCGAGCAGTCCGAGGTCGGCGTCCGTCGCCACGGCGGCGGAGGGCTCGCCGTCCAGGGACGTGCGCACGAGACGCCCCGCCGCATCGCGGTTCACGCGCAGCACGGTCTCCGCGGCGCGCGCGGCCGCGTCGATCCAGGCCTGCTCACCGAGGACGGAGCCGGCGCGGGCCAGCGCGCCGATCGCGAGCCCGTTCCAGCCGGTGATGACCTTGCCGTCGACCGCGGGCGGCTGCAGGCCCTCCCGTGCCGCCACCGGGCGACGGTAGTAGCCGCCCTCGCTGCGCTGCCCGTCGATCACCGACTCGGAGTCCTGCGCCGCGCCGAACCCGCCGTCGGGGCGCTGCAGCACGGTGATCAGGAAGTGCGCGATGCCGCGCGCCACCTCGGGGCGCTCCGCATCGATCGCCACCTCGAGCAGCTGGGCGTTGTCGATGAGCATGCGCTCGTAGTGCGGCACGGCCCAGTCCTGCTGCGTGGCGTAGCGGAAGAAGCCGCCGTCCTCGTCGCGGAGCTCCGACGCGGCCATCGCGTCGAGAGCACGCTGCACGACGTCGGTGCGCCCTTCCGCCTGCAGGAATCGCAGGGTCGTGGCGACGGGGAACTTCGGCGCCGTGCCGAAACCGCCGTATCGCCGATCCTCCCGGCCGGCGATCTCGTCCGCCGCGGCAGTGAGCGCGGCCTCGTCCGGCAGCGGCGAGGGCTCCGCCGCCCCCGAGGACTCCAGGGCGTCGGCCACCGCGCCGGCCAGATCCTCGACCTCGGTGCGCCGGTCGGTCCACGCCTCGCGGACGGCCGCGAGCACGGTGCCGAACGCCGGCATCTGCCCTCGTGCCACGGGCGGGAAGTACGTGCCGGCGTGGAAGGCGCGACCCGACGGCGTGGCGAAGACGGTCAGCGGCCAGCCCAGATCGGGCGTGAACGCCGAGGCCGCCGCCATGTAGGCGGCATCGACCTCGGGATGCTCCTCGCGGTCGACCTTGATCGACACGAAGCCGCGGTTCAGCGCCTCGGCCGTGGCCGGATCCTGGAACGACTCGCGCGCCATGACATGGCACCAGTGACAGGTCGAGTACCCGATCGAGATCAGCACGGGCACGTCGCGACGGCGAGCCTCGGCGAACGCCTCCTCGCCCCAGGGATACCAGTCCACCGGGTTGTCGGCGTGCGCGCGCAGGTAGGGGCTGCCGGTGCCGGCGAGGCGATTGCTCATGACTTCACGCTACGCCGGGCGGGGTCCACCTTGGTCAGGGTCAGTTGACCTCGTCGGGGTGCGAGGCGACGCGACCGGATCCATCGCCCGGGTCGAGCGCCGAGATCGCCGCGAACTCGACGTCGCTCAGCGCGAAGTCGAACACGTCGAGGTTCTCCCTCAGGCGCTCGGCGCGCACCGACTTCGGGAAGACGATGTTGCCCTTCTGCAGGTGCCAGCGCAGCACGACCTGCGCCGGGGTCTTGCCGTGCGCCGCCGCGGCGTCCGCGACCGCGGGGATCCCGAACAGGTCGTACTTGCCCTGGCCGAGCGGACCCCAGGCCTCGATCTTCACGTCGTGGTCGCGCGCCCAGGAGCCGACATCGCGCTGCTGGTACGCGGGGTGCAGCTCGATCTGGTCGACCGCGGGCGTCACGCCGGTCTCGGCGACGATGCGCTCCAGGTGGGGCACGAGGAAGTTGGAGACGCCGGCGGAGCGGGCGAGTCCCCGGTCGCGGATCTCGACGACCTTCTCCCAGGCGTGCACGTAGTTGTCCTTGGCGGGGGTCGGCCAGTGCACGAGGTACAGGTCGACGTGGTCGAGGCCGAGCTTCTCCAGGCTCTCCGCGATGGCGGCGTCCGGCGCATCGCCGTCGTGACGGTCGTTCCACAGCTTGGTGGTCACGAACAGCTCGTCACGGGGGATGCCGCTCTTCGCGATGGCCGCACCGACGCCGGACTCGTTGCCGTAGATGGCCGCCGTGTCGATGTGGCGGTAGCCGATCTCGAGGGCCTCGCTGACCGCGCGTTCGGTGTCGGCGGGATCGACCTTGAAGACTCCGTATCCGAGCTGAGGGATCGTGTGGCCGTCGTTGAGCAGGATTCCGGGGATCGTCATGACTCCAGCCTAGGATCCCGCGCGCGGCCGCGGGCCGGCGCCTTCGTGATCGTCCGCGCAGGACAAGCGCTCAGCGCCGCGGCGCAAGCGCCTCATACGCGCGGGCGGCGAGCGCGGCCGGGGATCCCGCCCCGCGCACCCCGGACGTCGAGCGCGACCACTCCTCCAGCCCGATCCGGATCGCCTCGGTCGCCGCGGCTGCGAGCACGCGGGCGGCGAGTCGGTCGCGCTCGCCGCGCTCGGTGATCAGCGCGACGAGACGCTCCTCGGACTCGTGGTTCACGCGATGCCAGACGGCCCTGAGCTCGCGGTCCTCGGCGAGCGCGCGCAGCAGGGGGCGCATGCGGGCCAGTTCCTCGGCGTCCTCCGGCGTCTCCGGGGTGAGCTGCGCGGCGAGCACCACGGGGATCGCGACCTCGGGCTCGTCCTCGGCCTCCTGGAGTGCGGCCCGCCAGCGTGCGGCGCCGATCTCGAGCACCGGCGCGACCGCATCCTCCTTGGTCGGGAAGTAGCGGTAGAAGGTGCGCAGCGAGACCCCGGAGGCTTCCGCGATCTCCGCCGCGGTCACCTGGGCGACACCGCGCTCGGAGAACAGGCGCGCCGCCTCCGTCGCGATCTCGCCGGCCGTCGCCGCCTTGCGTCGCGACATGAGTCCGGTGCGGGTCTGCATGCTCCGAGGGTACGGGAATATCTTCCGTTTCATGGTGTTATGTGTCAATATGACACGTTGTGCCACTCAGGCACGACAGGACTTCCAAGGAAGAAGGATTCGACATGAACCGCTATGAAGGTCGCCGCGCTCTGGTCACCGGCGGCGGATCCGGCATCGGTCAGGCCACCGTGCTGCGCATGCTCGCCGAAGGCGGGCGCGTCGTGGCGGCCGACGTGAGCGCCGCCGGTCTCGCGGACACCGTCGCGAAGGCGGGAGACGCCGCTGATCGCCTCACCGCGATCGAGGTCAACATCGGCGACGAGGCCTCCGTGACCGCGGGCGTCGCCGCGGCCGTCGAGGCTCTCGGCGGCCTGGACGTGCTCGTGAACGCCGCGGGCATCCTGCGCTCCTCGCACACCGCCGAGACCACGCTCGACCAGTTCCAGCAGGTCATCCAGGTGAACCTCGTCGGCACCTTCCTGATGATCCGCGAGGCGATCCCCGCGCTGCTCGAGGGCCGCGACGCCGCCGTGGTGAACTTCAGCTCCACCTCCGCGATGTTCGCGCACCCGTACATGGCCGCCTATGCCGCGAGCAAGGGCGGCGTGCAGTCGATGACCCACGCGCTGGCCGCGGAGTACGCCAAGCAGGGCATCCGCTTCACCGCCGTGCAGCCGGGGTCCATCTCCTCGGGGATGACCGACGGATCCGGCCAGAGCGGGCAGAGCCGCGGCCCCGGCCTTCCTGAGGACGCCGACATGAGCCTGTTCATGAAGCTCGCTCCGGCCATCGGCCAGGGCTTCGCGGGCCCCGAGTCCGTGGCGGGCGTGGTCGCCATGCTCGCGAGCGCCGACGGCGCCTTCATCACCGGCACCGAGGTGCGCATCGACGGCGGCACCCACTTCTGAGTCGCAGGCTCCCCTCCTGGGAACCGCGCGAGGCGGTCGGCAGCTCTCAGGCGAGGGTGCCGACCGCCTCGTCGATGAGGGCCCAGAACCGGTCGACGTCGAGATCCATCGCGATCGTGGCGTTGGGCGCGGTGCCGAGCACGCCGAGGAGATCCACGCTCGTGGCGCCGCGGGTGAAGACGCCCTCGGTCTCGACGTCGAGCCGGGCGCTCACGGTCGTCGCCACGGACGGGTCGATGAGCATCGCGACCGTGATCGGGTCGTGCAGCGGGCCGTCCGGCATGTGCTCGGCGATCTCGTAGGTGGCGCAGAAGAACTCGAGCAGCTCGGCACCGAACGCCGCGGTGCGGGTGCCGATGCGACGGATCCGCTCCCGCACCTCTCGCGTGATGAGCGCCTGGTGGGAGATGTTCAGCCCGACCATCGTGAAGTCCACGCCGCTCTCCAGCACGAGGGCGATCGCCTCGGGATCGGTCCAGGCGTTGAACTCGGCGTAGGGGGTCGCATTGCCGCGACCGGTCGATCCGCCCATCCAGACGATGCGGGCGATGCGCGGCAGCAGATCCGCGTGGTCGCGCGCGAGCAGACCGACATTGGTGAGAGGCCCGGTGGCGACGATCGTGACCGGCTCCTCGGACTCCTCGAGCACGGCGCGCATGAGCGTCAGCGCATCGCGCGGATCCTCCGGGACGGTCGGCTCCGGCAGCGCAGGACCGCCGAGCGCGTTCGCGCCGTGGATCTGCTCCGCGGGGTGCAGACGTCCGTGGATCGGCCCCGCGGCCCCCGCCGAGATCGGCACGCCCTCGATGCCCGCGGCCGTGCAGGCGATCCGGGCGTTGCGCGTGGTGAACTCGAGCAGTCCGTTCCCGCCCACGGTGGTGAGGGCCCGCAGATCGATCGCGGGGTTCGCGGCGGCGAGCCAGATCGCGAAGACGTCGTCGTGGCCGGGATCGCAGTCGAGGATGACGGGTGTGCTCATGATGCCCCAGTATCGCGGCTCATCGAGACGAGACGAAGACCCGATACGGGCGCCGCTCCCGCGATAGGCTGGAGGGCTATGTCTGCGCCCGTGATCTCCTATCCGCCGGAACTCCCGGTCAGTGCCGCGCGCGACGAGATCGCCGCGGCGATCCGCGACCATCAGGTCGTCGTCGTCGCGGGCGCGACCGGATCCGGGAAGACCACCCAGCTTCCGAAGATCCTGCTCGAGCTCGGCCGGGAGCGCATCGCGCACACCCAGCCGCGCCGGCTCGCGGCCCGCACGATCGCCGAGCGCGTGGCCGAGGAGCTGCGGGTGCCCCTCGGCGGACTCGTCGGCTACAAGGTGCGCTTCACGGATCAGGTCTCCGAGGAGACCAGGATCGCGCTCATGACCGATGGCATCCTGCTCAACGAGATCCACCGCGACCAGCTGCTGCGCCGCTACGACGCCATCATCATCGACGAGGCGCACGAGCGCTCCCTCAACGTCGACTTCCTCCTCGGCTACCTGCACCGGATCCTCCCCGAGCGCCCCGACCTCAAGGTCGTCATCACTTCGGCGACCATCGATCCGCACAGCTTCGCGAAGCACTTCGCGGATGCCGATGGCGAGCCCGCGCCCGTGATCGAGGTCTCGGGACGGACCTATCCGGTCGAGATCCGGTACCGGCCCCTCGTCGAGGAGGAGGCAGAGGCCACGGCGGCGAAGCCCGCCCGGGGTGCGAAGGCCGAGCCCGAGGACGAGGTCACGGCGATCGTGACCGCGCTGCGCGAGCTCGACCGCGAGGAGCGCGGCGACGTGCTGGTGTTCTTGCCGGGCGAGGCCGAGATCCGGGACGCCGCCGACGCGATCCGCGGCGCCTACCGCTCCCAGACGGCGCCGGTCGAGGTGCTGCCGCTGTACGGGCGCCTCTCCGCCGCCGAGCAGCACCGGGTGTTCGAGCCGTCGACCGTGGCGGGGCTGCGGCGTCGGGTGATCCTCGCGACGAACGTCGCCGAGACGAGCCTCACCGTCCCCGGCATCAAGTACGTGATCGACACGGGCACGGCCCGCATCTCGCGCTACAGCAACCGCTCCAAGGTGCAGCAGCTGCCGATCGAGGCGGTGTCGCAGGCGTCCGCGAACCAGCGCTCCGGCCGCGCCGGCCGCACGAGCGCCGGCATCGCGATCCGCCTCTACGGCGAGGACGACTTCGAGAAGCGGCCCGAGTTCACCGAACCCGAGATCCTGCGCACCTCGCTCGCGTCGGTCGTGCTGCAGATGCTGAGCCTGGGCTTCGGCGACATCGCCGAGTTCCCGTTCCTCACTCCCCCGGAGTCCCGCGACGTGAAGTCGGCGATCGACTTGCTGGTCGAGCTCGGCGCCGTGCAGCCGGGCCGCCCTTCCGCGGGGACCGGCTCAGAGGCCCCGCGCCTCACCCGGATCGGGCGCGACATCGCGCGGATGCCGATCGACCCGCGCTTCGCCCGCATGCTCGTCGAGGCGAGCCGCCCTTCGACGGGCTCGGGGACCGCGGCGGGCTCTGCCGCCGGCGTCATCGGACCGGTTCTCGCGATCGTGGCGGGGCTGTCGATCCAGGATGTGCGCGAGCGCCCGTCGGCCGATGCGCCGCAGGGCGTACGCGACGAGGCGGAGCGGATGCACGCGCGGTTCGCGGATCCGACGAGCGACTTCCTGTCGATCCTGAACCTGTGGAACCACCTCCGCGAGCAGCAGAAGGAGCTCGGGTCCAGCGCGTTCCGCCGGCTCTGCCGCTCGGAGCACCTGAACTACGTGCGGGTGCGCGAGTGGTTCGACGTGCACCGGCAGCTGCGCACGCTCGTGAAGACGGGTCGCGACGCTTCGACGGAGGCCGCGGATCCGGATGCGGTGCACCGGGCTCTCCTCGCGGGGCTGCTCAGCCAGATCGGGATCCTCGACGAGCGCAACCTCACGAAGGGCCCACCGACGAAGGGCGGACAGAAGGACCAGAAGCGCCGCATCGCGGAGTACCGCGGGGCCCGCGGGATCCGGTTCTCGCTCTTCCCCGGCTCCGCGCTGCGCCCTTCGAGGGGCTCAGGGACCGGGGCGCCGCGCGCCGTCATGGCGGCGGAGATCGTGGAGACCTCGCGCACGTTCGCACGCACGGCCGCGGCGATCGACCCGGCCTGGGCGGAGGCGCTCGCGGGAGACCTCGCCAAGCGTCAGATCTCCGAACCGCACTGGTCCAAGGAGTCCGGGGCAGCCGTCGCCTTCGAGAAGGTCACGCTGTTCGGCGTCGAGATCGTGACGCGCCGACGCGTGCAGTTCGCCCGCATCGACCGCCCCGCCGCGCGCGAGCTCTTCCTGCGGCATGCGCTCGTCGAGGGTGAGTGGGATCCGGGCCGGATCGACAAGCGCGTCTCCGCGTTCTGGCGCAGCAACGCCGAGCTGCGCCGCCGTCTGGAGAAGCTCGAGGAGCGCGAGCGCCGCCGGGACATCCTCGTCGGCGACGAGGCCGTGTTCCGGTTCTACGATCAGCGCATCCCGAAAGACGTGTTCGACGTGCGCTCCTTCGAGGCGTGGTGGCGCGACGCTCTCGCGACGACGCCGAAGCTGCTGGTGATGCGCGAAGCGGATCTGATCGACGATGACGAGCGCGCGGATCAGCAGGACTTCCCCACGCGCTGGACGCAGGCGGATCAGGTGCTCGGCCTCGCGTACCGCTTCGAGCCGGGCGCCTCGGACGACGGCGTGAGCGTCGTGATCCCGCTCGCCCTGCTGCAGCAGGTGCAGGACGCCGGGTTCGACTGGCAGGTGCCGGGTCTTCGCGCCGAACTGGTGACCGCGCTGCTGCGCGCGCTGCCGAAGGCGATCCGCCGGCATGTGGTGCCCGCCGCGGACTGGGCCGAGAAGTTCGGCGCGGAGCTCTCCGCCGAGGGGCCGGAGGCGCATCAGGGCCTGCCCGGACGGAGCCTGCGCGAGGCGCTCGCCCGCCTCATCCAGCCCCTCGCGAACCAGCCCATGTCCGCCGCCGACTTCGACCTGGAGCGCGTGTCCCCCCATCTGCGGATGAACTTCCGCGCGGTCGACGAGCGCGGGCGCGTGGTCGGATCCGGCCGGGATCTCGTGCTGTTGCAGCGCGAGCTCGCGGATCGCTCGCGCGCGAGCGTCGCCCGCTCGATCGAGCGCGGCCCGGAACCCGCCCGTCCCGCGCGAGGGCGCGGCGCCGCGGCGGTGGCGGCGGCCTCCCCTGCCCCTGCCCTCGCTCAGCGCGACGGCATCACGACCTGGGACCTCGGCGAGCTGCCGGAGGTGCTGGACACCCGGGTGGCCGGCGGCGTGGTGCGCGGCTATCCCGCGCTCGTGGACCAGGGCAAGTCCGTCGCACTCCGGGTCGAGGCGACGGCCGAGGCGGCCCTCGCGGCGACCCGCGACGGCGTGCTGCGGCTGGTGCTGCTCGGGATCCCCTCCCCCGCGTCGTACGTGCAGCAGCATCTGACGAGCCCGGAGAAGCTGGCGCTCGCCGCCTCGCCCTATCCGAACGTCGCCGCCCTCATCGAGGATGCGCGCAGGGCCGTGGCGCGGGCGGCGATCGACCGTCTGACCGGCCCTTCGACGAGTTCGACGGCCCTGGGGATCGTGCGCACCGAGGCCGAGTTCGCCCGCGTGCGCGACGGCGTCTCCGCGATCGTCGTGGACGAGCTGTTCGCGCTCGTTTCGCTCGTCGCGAAGATCCTCACGAAGGCGCGCGAGGTCGAGCGCGGGATGAAGGGCCAGAACTCGCTCGCGCTGCTCGCACCCCTGGGCGACATCCGCGGCCAGCTCGCCGGCCTGCTGCCGAACGGCTTCATCTCGGGCGCGGGCGCCGAGCGCCTGGCCCAGTTCCCGCGCTACCTCGACGGCATCCTGGATCGTCTGCGCACCCTCACCGACGCCCCGGGCAAGGACCGCACCCGGCAGAGCGAGTACGAGCGCATGGCCCAGGCCTACGCCGATGCCGGGGGCACGATCCCGCTGCCCGCCGGATCCGACGCCCGGCTCGTCGAGGTGCGCTGGCTGCTCGAGGAGTACCGCGTGAGCCTGTTCGCCCAGCGCCTCGGCACCGCACAGCCCGTCTCCCCCCAGCGCATCCTGAAGGCCCTCGCCGAGAAGTAGTCCCACGCGAGTCTCCGTCGCTGCCCTGGCGGGGCGGCCCGCCCACGCCGTGTCCCGGTCCGGCCGTGCCCTGTCCCGGTTCCGGCAGTACCCTGTCCCGGTTCCGGCAGTACCGTGTCCCACTTTCGGCCCCGAAATCCCCGGATCCAGGGCCAGAAGTGGGACACGGCGTCGGCACATGCCAGAGCGCCGAGCCAGAAACGGGACACGGCCCTCCAGCCTTGCCGTGTCCCACTTCGGGCCGTGCCGTGTCCCACACCGGGCGGCCCAGAACGGGGACACGCCCCTCCAACCAGCGCCGTGTACCGCGTTGGGCCATGCCATGTCCCACATCGGGCTGTCTCATGTCCCATTTCTGGCCCCGAATCCCCCGATCCAGAGCCAGATGTGGGACACGGTCCTCCAGGCAGAGCCAGAACTGGGACACGGCCACGGCCCCACCCCGCAAGCCCCGCCCCACACGCCCCACCCCACCCCGTGCCGAGCCGCACACAGGCCTCACCCCCTCCGACCCGACGTAGCCTGGTGCCATGGCTCAGGCGATCGTGCAGACCGAGACCGGCGGACCCGAGGTCCTCACCCTCGTGGAGGTGCCGGATCCGGTCCCCGCGGCCGGCGAGGTCGTCGTGCGCATCGAGGCGGCCGGCGTGAACCCGATCGACGTCAAGCAGCGCAGCGGCTTCCGCCCGCTCCCTCCGATCACGGAGCCGCGGCACCAGGGCTTCGACGGAGCGGGCGTCGTGACCGCGATCGGATCCGGCGTCACCGACCTGCGGGTCGGCGATCGCGTCGCCATCCGGGACACCCGCGGCACGTATGCGACCGCGCTCGCGGTGCCGGCCGCGCACGCCTCCGTCATGCCGGAAGAGGTCGACGCCGCCCAGGGCGCCGCGCTCGGGATCCCCGCCGGCACCGCCTACCAGTCACTGCGCTCGCTCGGCGTCGGCGAGGGCGACCTGCTGCTCCTGCACGCCGGATCCGGGGCCGTCGGACAGGCGGCGATCCAGTTCGCCGTCGCGTGGGGCGCCGAGGTCATCGCCACCGGCGGGGCGTCGTCGCAGGAGCGCCTGCGCGCGCTGGGCGCGAACCCCGTCGTCTACGGCGAGGGCCTCGAGCAGCGGATCCGTGACGCCGCCGGCGATCGCGAGATCACTGCGGCGCTCGACGGCGCCGGCACCGACGAGGCCATCGCGGCCTCCCTCGCGCTCGTCGCCGACCGCGACCGGATCGCCACGATCGTGCGCGGCCCCGATGCGGCGTCGTTCGGCATCCGCGCCTTCAGCGGCGGAAGCCCCGTGCCTCTGACGGTACAGGAGCTCGCCTGGCGCGCCGAGGCCGTGCCCGTGGCGCTCGGGCTCATCGCCGGGGGCCGCTTCTCGATCGAGTTCGGTCCCGAGCTGCCCCTCGCCGAGGCCGCCGAGGCGCACCGCCTCATCGAGACGCACGCCGCGCGCGGCAAGATCGTCCTGCGCCCCTGACCCGGCCGGATCCGCAACAGACGGAAACATCCCGGCGGATCGGGCCCGCGCGCCCGAGGATGGGTGCGTGACCGTTCCCGCCGCCTCCGCCCCCGACACCCGTTTCGCGACGAAGCAGGTGCAGGCGGCGTATGTCGCGGGAACGCCGCAGAACACGGCGGTGCCCCCGCTGTACCAGTCCGCCGCCTACGAGTTCGGCTCGCTGGCCGAGGCGCGCGACCTGTTCGCACTGCGCCGCGCGGGCAACATCTACAGCCGCAACGCCAGCCCCACGCAGCAGCTTCTCGAGGAGCGCGTCACCGCGCTCGAGGGCGGTGTCTCCGCGGTCGCCGTCGCCAGCGGTCAGGCCGCGGTCGCCGTCACGATCCTCGCGCTCGCAGGCCGTGGCGGTCATGTCGTCGCCGCCGACCGGCTCTACGGCGGCACGGTCGACCTGCTGCAGGACACCCTCGACGACTTCGGCATCACAGTGACCTTCGTCGACCAGGACGACCCAAAGGCCTGGCGCGCGGCGGCGAACGAGCGCACCCGGCTGTTCTTCGCGGAGTCCGTCGCGAACCCGCTCGCCCAGGTTCTCGACATCCGCACGGTCGCCGACATCGCGCACGCCGCGGGCGTCCCCCTCGTGATCGACAGCACGGTCGGCACCCCGTACCTGATCCGCCCCGGCGAGCACGGCGCCGACTTCGTCGTGCACTCCGCCACGAAGTTCCTGAGCGGCCATGGCACCTCTCTCGGCGGCGTCGCGGTCGACCTCGGATCCTTCGATTTCGGCGCCGACCCCGCGCGCTGGCCGCAGTTCACCGCCGTGCACGACCGGTTCGGCCCGCAGTCGCTCTGGGAGCGGTTCGGGCAGGGCTTCGCATTCGGGGCACTCGTGAAGGCCAAGTACGTGCACGACCTCGGCCCCTCCCTCTCGCCGTTCAACGCGCACCAGATCCTGCAGGGCATCGAGACGCTCGATCTGCGCGTCTCCCGGCAGAGCGCGTCGGCCCAGGCGATCGCCGAGGCCCTCGCCGCGCACCCCGCGGTCTCCGCCGTGCACCACCCCGGCCTCGCCGGCAACCCGTGGCACGACCTCGCCGCGCGCTATCTCCCCCGCGGGATCCCCTCGGTCTTCTCGATCGACCTGGTCTCCACCGGCGACGAAACCCGGGATCAGGAGCGCGTGGAGCGGTTCGTGGACGGCTTGAGGGTCGTGCGCCTCGTCGCGAACATCGGCGACGCCCGGTCGCTCGTCTCGCACCCCGCATCGATGACGCACTCGCACCTGAACTCCGCGCAGCGTGCCGCCGCCGGCATCGGCGCGACGACGGTCCGCCTGTCGATCGGCATCGAGGACCCCGCCGACGTCCTCGCCGACCTCGAACAGGCCCTCGCCCTCGCGACCGCGGCCACGGAGACCGCCGCGGCGCCGGAGTTCGCCGCGGTCTGAGTTCGAGACAGGTGCGCTCGGTAATCTGATCCGGTGCCGATCCTGAACAAAGACATGACGCTGTGCATCTCGCTCTCCGCGCGACCGAGCAACAACGGCACCCGCTTCCACAACCACCTCTATGAGGCGCTCGGACTGAACTGGATCTACAAGGCCTTCGCCCCGACGGATCTCGCCCAAGCGATCGCCGGGGTGCGGGGTCTCGGGATCCGCGGCTGCGCGATCTCGATGCCCTACAAGGAGGACGTGATCGCGCTCGTCGACCGGATGGATCCGTCGGCCACCGCGATCGACTCGGTCAACACGATCGTGAACGACGACGGCGTGCTCACCGCCTACAACACCGACTACTCGGCGATCGCGCAGCTCATCGCGCGCCACGCGCTGGATCCGGCGTCGTCCGTGCTGCTGCGCGGATCCGGCGGGATGGCCAAGGCGACCGCGGCCGCGTTCCGGGATGCGGGCTTCGCAGACGTCACGATCGTGGCCCGCAATGAGGAGGTCGGCCGAGCGCTCGCCGGGCTCTACGGCTTCGCCTGGGCCGCGGACGTGGCGGAGCGCACCGCGGACGTGCTCGTGAACGTGACCCCGATCGGCATGGCCGGCGGCGCCGAGGCGGAGGCGCTGTCCTTCCCTCCCGCGGCGATCGACGACGCCGCCGTGGTCTTCGACGTCGTGGCCCTCCCCGCCGAGACGCCGCTCGTGCGTGCGGGTCGTGACGCGGGCAAGACCGTGATCACGGGCTCCGCCGTGGCGACCCTGCAGGCGCTCGAGCAGTTCGTGCTGTACACGGGGATCCGTCCGAGCGACGAGCAGGTGCGCGCGGCCGAGGAGTTCATGCGGGCGCCGTAGCGCATCGCGGTCCCGGCTCTCGAAGGGATCCGTCCCGCGCCCCGGTAGACTCGGACGGTCATGCCCTCCGTGTCGAACTACCCCGCCCCGCGCCTGGATTCCCGCCCTGTCGAGACCTTCCGCGCCACCCTCGGCGACCTCGCGGCACGCCTCGACGTCGCCGCTCCCGAGCGCGCCGACGTCGCGATCACCGGCGTCGCGCTGGGCACCGACCACGTCCGCGCCGGCGACCTGTTCCTCGGCGTCCGCGGGGCGAACTCGCACGGCGCCCGCTTCGCCGCGAAGGCCGTGGAGGCCGGCGCGACCGCCGTCCTCACCGATGCCGAGGGCGCCGCCCTCGTGCCCTCGGACGTGCCGACGGTCGTCGTCGAGGATCCGCGCCTCGCCGCAGGCCCCGCCTCCGCGTTCCTGTACCGCGACCCGGTGGCGTCGATGACCTCGATCGGCATCACCGGCACGCAGGGCAAGACCACGACCGCGTTCTACGTGGCGGCCGCCGCGGGCATGCAGCAGTCCGGCACGATCGGATCCATCGGCACCACCGTGGGCGACGACTTCTTCCCGCCCGTGCTGACGACGCCGGAGGCTCCCGAGCTGCAGGCGCTCTTCGCGGTCATGCGCGAGCAGAAGCTCGGCACGGTCGCCGTCGAGGCCTCCAGCCACGCCCTCACCCTGGGCCGCGTGGACGGCTTCGCCTTCGATGCGGGAATCTTCCTGAACCTCGGTCACGATCACCGCGACTACCACCCGACGCAGGCCGACTACTTCGCCGCCAAGGCGCTGCTGCTCACGCCGGAGCACGCGAAGATCGGCATCGTCGACATCGACTCGCACTGGGGCCGCGTCCTCGCCGCCCAGGCGACGGTGCCCGTGCGCACGACGTCGGCGAGCGGATCCGAGTCCGCCGACTGGCGCGCGGAGGACGTCGAGTTGCGGGCGCACGGATCCTCGTTCACGGTCCGCTCCCCCGACGGCGAGCGCGTGCGGTTCACGACCCAGCTGACCGGCGCGTTCAACGTGAACAACATCCTGGCCGCCGTCGCCGCGCTCACCGAGTCGGGCCGCGACCTCGCCGGCCTCGCCCCCGGCGTCGCCGCCCTGCCGAGCGTCGAGGGGCGCCTGCAGCGCTTCGACTTCGGGCAGCCCTTCACCGCGATCGTCGACTCCGCGCACAAGCCCGAGGCCATCAATGCCGCGCTCCGGGCCATCAGGACCACGACGCCCGAGGGCCGCCTGATCGCGGTTCTCGGCGCGAACGGCCACCGCGACACGGCCAAGCGCCGCATGATGGGGCGCTTCGCCGCGATGTTCGCCGACGTGCTGGTCATCACGGACGACAACCCCTACGACGACGACCCCGCCGAGATCCGCGCCTCGCTCATCGACGGCGCGCGCTCGAGCACGGTCGAGATCACGGAGATCGCCGACCGCCGCGAGGCGATGGCCGCGGCCGTGCGGATGGCGCGTCCGGAGGACACCGTGGTGATCCTCGGCAAGGGCCACGAGCGCTATCACGCCCTCGCCGGCGGCGAGATCGCCTGGTACGACCCCGACGTGCTCCGCGAGGTCATCGAGGCGCTCTGACCTCGGGCCTCGTGCCGCACGCCCCGGGATCAATCCTCCAGCGGATCCGCCTCCTCGGGCACCGGTCCGACCTCGATCGGGCGGCCCGGGGTGTTCGACCAGGCGCTCCAGGATCCGGGGTACACGGTCACCTCGCGGCCGATGAGCGAGCCGGCCAGCGCGAGCTGCGCGGCGGTCACCCCCGATCCGCAGTACGCCGCGATCGGCACCTCCTCGCCGGCGCCGACGGCCTCGAAGGCGGCCACGATCTCGGAGGGGCTGCGGAAGCGCCCGTCCGCCGTGAGCAGATCCACGATCGGCAGGTTGCGTGCGCCGGGGATGTGCCCGGCGACCGGGTCGATGGGCTCCGTCTCGCCGCGGAACCGCTCCGGCGCCCGCGCGTCCAGCAGGACCCCGGTCCAGTCGGCCACCTCGTCGGTGCTGAGCACGTCGGCCGTCCCTGGGCGGCCGAGCACGACGTCGCCGAGAGGCGGCACGATCTCGCCCTGTTCGACGGCTCCCCCGGCCTCGCGCCAGGCGCCGAGCCCGCCGTCGAGGACCCGCACCTCTGCCACGCCGGCGCGGCGCAGCGCCCACCAGGCGCGCGAGGCCGGCAGTGAGCGCGAGTCGTCGTAGACCACGACGCCCTGCCCCTGGTGGATCCCCCATCGCCGGGCGGCCTGCTCGAGGTCCTCGTCGGAGGGAAGCGGGTGGCGCCCGGCCGAGGGCGCGCCGTGGCCGGCGAGCTCGGCCTCCAGGTCGGCGAAGACGGCGCCGGGGAGGTGACCGGCGAGGTAGTTCTCGTGCCCGTCGGTGAATCCGAGGCGATAGCGCACGTCGAGGATGCGCAGATCCGCCCCCGCATCGAGGAGGGCGCCGAGCTCGGCAGCGGTGATGAGGTCAGCCATGCCCCCATCCTCTCAACTCGCCCCACCCTGTGGTCACTCCACCTTCGCCTCGTCCCCGCCACCGCACCCCCTGGCGTCCGCTGGCGGGGACGACTCGAGGGGTGGAAGCCCGTACGCTGGATCCCATGACCGGACTTCGCTGGGGCATCCTCGCCACGGGCGGCATCGCCGCCGCCTTCGCCGCCGACCTGCGCACCGCGGGTCTCGACCTCGTCGCCGTCGGATCCCGGTCCCAGGACTCCGCCGACGCGTTCGCCGCGCGCTACGGCATCGCCCGGGCGCACGGCTCGTACGAGGCGCTCGTGGCGGATCCCGAGGTCGACATCGTGTACGTCGCCACCCCGCACCCGATGCATCACGCCGACGCGCGTCTCGCTCTCGAGCACGGCAAGCACGTGCTCGTGGAGAAGGCGTTCACGCTCAACCGCGCCGAGGCGCAAGACCTCGCCGAGCTCGGCCGCGAGAAGGGCCTGCTCGTCATGGAGGCGATGTGGACGCGCTACCTGCCGCACATGGCACGGCTGCGCGAGATCATCGCGGCCGGCACCCTGGGCGAGATCCGCACCGTCTCCGCGGATCACACGCAGACGCTGCCGACGGATCCCGCCCACCGTCTGAACGCGCTCGAACTGGGCGGCGGAGCGCTGCTGGATCTGGCCATCTACCCGATCTCCTTCGTCATCGGCGTGCTGGGCGTGCCGACCGAGGTCAAGGCGGTCGCCCGCCTCCTCGAGACCGGGGCCGACGCCGAGGTCGCGACCGTCATGACGCACGAGAGCGGGGCGATCTCGACCACGTTCTCCTCCTCCCGCACCGCCGGGCCGAACACCGCGGTGGTGCTCGGCACGAAGGCGCGCGTGGAGATCGAACGCTGGTGGTGGTCGCCCTCCGTGCTGCGGGTGATCGACCCCGAGGGCGTCGTCCTGGAGGAGTTCTCCGCGCGGCCCGCCGAGGGCGAGGGGCGAGGGATGCAGTACGAGGCGATCGCGGCCGAGCGCTACGTCGCCGACGGATCCCTGGACAGCGATCTGCTCCCGGTGGCGGAGTCGGTCGCGATCATGGGCGTGCTCGATGAGATCCGCGCGCAGATCGGGGTCCGCTACCCGAACGAGACCGTCTGACCGACTGACCGACTCCGGAGGAGAACCCATGGCCGAGCCGCAGGACACCCGCGTCGCCGTCTACCTGGACTTCGACAACATCGTCATCTCCTGGTACGACCGCGTGCACGGACGCAACGCGTACAGCAAGGACCGCCAGCGGATCCAGGACAACCCCGCCGACGCCGAGGTCGCGGAGCGGCTCAAGGGCGCGATGATCGACGTCGGCGCGATCATCGACTACGCCTCCTCGTTCGGCACGCTCGTGCTCACCCGGGCGTACGCGGACTGGTCCTCCCCGGTCAACGCCGAGTACCGCTCCCAGCTGGTGGCGCGGGCCGTCGATCTCGTGCAGCTCTTCCCGGCGGCGGCGTATGCGAAGAACGGCGCGGACATCCGCCTCGCCGTCGACACGGTCGAGGACATGTTCCGCCTGCCCGACCTCACCCACGTCGTCATCGTCGCGGGCGACAGCGATTACGTGCCGCTCGCCCAGCGCTGCAAGCGGCTCGGCCGGTACGTGATCGGCGTGGGCGTCGCGGGCTCCACCGCGAAGTCGCTCGCCGCCGCGTGCGACGAGTTCGAGGCGTACGACTCGCTGCCCGGCGTCGAGCGCGCGGCCGCACCGGCGCCCCAGGCCGAGGCGGCGCCGAAGAAGACGACCGCGAAGCAGCCCCAGGGAGCGCGCAAGCAGTCCCGCGCGACCGCGGAGAAGGACGAGCCCAGCACGTCCGATCAGGAGCAGGCGACCGCCACGCTCGTGCGCGCGCTGCGGCTCGGTCACGACAAGAGCGACGGCGACGAGTGGCTGCACAGCTCGGCGGTGAAGACGCAGATCCGACGGATGGATCCCTCGTTCAGCGAGAAGGCGCTCGGCTACCGCTCGTTCAACGCCTTCCTGAAGTCGCGGGCCGACATCGCCGAACTCGAGGAATCGGGCCACGAGCGGCTCGTGCGCCTGCGCGAGAGCTGAGCCGCACTCCGCACCGGAGGCGCCGTCCTCACTGGTTGCGGAAGGCGGCGTCGAAGGACGCCGTGGGCTTCGGCCAGAGCAGGGAGCGCACGTACTGCAGGGCCTGGGCCGCGCCGTGCAGACGGTCCATGCCCGCGTCCTCCCACTCGATCGAGATCGGCCCGGAGTAGCCGATCGCGTCCAGCGCGCGGAACGAGTCCTCCCACGGCACGTCGCCGTGCCCCGTCGAGACGAAGTCCCAGCCGCGGCGCGGGTCGCCCCAGGGCAGGTGCGAGCCGAGCACGCCCGCGCGACCGTTCTGCGGGCGCATCCGGGTGTCCTTGCAGTCGACGTGGTAGATCCGGTCCTGGAAGTCCCAGATGAAGCCCACCGGATCGATGTTCTGCCACATCATGTGCGAGGGATCCCAGTTGAACCCGAACGCCTCGCGATGCTCCACGGCCTCGAGAGCCCGGACCGAGCTCCAGTAGTCGTAGGCGATCTCCGAGGGATGCACCTCGTGCGCGAACCGCACCCCCTCCCCGTCGAACACGTCCAGGATCGGGTTCCAGCGATCGGCGAAGTCCTCGAAACCCGCCGCGATCACGTCCTCCCCGACCGGCGGGAACATCGCCACGTACGGCCAGATCGATGAGCCCGTGAACCCGACGACCGTGTCGACGCCGAGCCGGCGGGCCACGCGGGCCGCCCGCTTCATGTCTTCGGCCGCACGCCGGCGCACGCCCTCGGCGTCGCCGTCGCCCCACACGTAGTCGCGCAGGATCGCCTGGTGGCGGAAGTCGATCGGGGCGTCGCACACGGCCTGGCCCGCGAGATGGTTCGAGATCGCGAACGTCTTCAGGCCGTGACGGTCCAGGATCTCGAGCCGCGAGGCGACGTAGGCGTCGTCCTCATCGGCGCGCTTCAGATCGAGATGATCGCCGGACGCCGCGATCTCCAGCCCGTCATAGCCCCAGGAGGCGGCGAGGCGCGCCACCTCCTCGAACGGCAGATCCGCCCACTGGCCGGTGAACAGGGTGACGGGATGGGTGCTCATGAACCTCTCCTCAGGACTTCGTCGCCTCGGCCAGCCAGCCCGCCGTGTAGAGCGCGCTCTCCCCCGGATCCATGCTCGCACGGTCGACCTCGATGAGGACGGTGCCGTCGAAGCTGTCAGGGAGGGCCCCGAGGATTCCGACCAGATCGAGATCTCCCAGACCAGGCTCGCGGTACAGGCCGAGGTTGGTGGCCTTCTCGTAGCTCAGGCCCTCCTCGCGGGTGCGCCGGGCGACGCCGAGATCGATGTCCTTGATGTGCAGGTCCTGCACCCGGTCGCCCCACTTCTCCAGCACCGCCCTGGCGTCGATCCCGGCCCACTCCAGGTGACCGATGTCGAAGGCGGCGCCGAGGCGCGACGCGTCGATGTTCTCCAGGACGTACTCGTACTCCCGCTCGGTCTCGATCAGGGTGCCGACGTGGTTGTGCAGGCCGGGACGCACGCCCTCGGCGTTGAGCACGTCGACGGCCTCGTCGAGAAGTTCCAGCTGCTCGTCGAGGAGGTCCTGGTCGAAGCCGTGGCCGACCGCGGGGTGCACCCAGCGCGGAGCCGTGTAGTCGACCTCGGCGGCGAGGAAGATCCGGGAGAGTCCCATGTAGTTGGACTCCTCGGCCTTGCGGCGCACGCCGTCGAACCAGTGGGCGCGCTCGAAGGACCCCTTCTCCAGGTGCCCGCCGTGCGCGGAGCCCACGGGCACCTGCGCATAGCCCGGCGAGACCCGCAGCCCGGCGTCGGCGATCATGCGCGCGTAGCTCTGCAGCGTCTGGGTGTCGAGCACCTCCATCATGGTCGTGTCGAAACCCGCCTCGCGGATCTGCGCGAGCACATCCGGGTACTCGGCCACGAAGGTCGGGTCCGCGAAGCGCCAGAGCCCCGGGCTGTCCGGGTCGGAGGGGTCGGACAGCACGTTGATCCACTGGATCGCGTTGAGGGAGAACGTCAGCGAGGAGAGGGATGCCATGTCGATGCCTTTCGAGAGGTGCGGCTACTTCAGACCCGTGGCGGCGACGCCCTGGATGAAGTACTTCTGCAGGAAGAGGAACAGGATGAGGATCGGCAGCAGGACCACCATCGCGCCGGCGAGCAGCACGCCGAAGGCGATCGTGTTGGACGCCTGCGAGGCGACCGCGAGCCCGACCGGGGCGGTGTAGACGTCCTGGGACTGCGCGACGACGAGCGGCCAGAGGAAGTTGTTCCACGAGGAGAGGAACGACAGGATCGCGACGGTCGCGAGTCCGGGGCCGGTCAGCGGCAGGAAGATCCGGAAGAAGATCCGCGGCTCCCCCGCTCCGTCCAGGCGCGCCGCCTCGAGCAGCTCGAAGGGGACCCCGTGCGCGAACTGGCGCATGATGAACACGCTGAGCGGCATCACCAGCAGCGGCAGGGCGATCGCCATGAGCGTGTTCACCAGCCCCAGCTGGACGACGATCACGAACTGCGGCACGAACAGCGCGACGTAGGGCACGATCATCGACGCGATCACGAGCGGGAAGATCACGGCGCGACCGCGGAAGCGCAGCTTCGCCAGCGCATACCCGGCCATCGAGCTGAACAGCACGTTGCAGACCACGACGATCGCCGAGACGACGATGCTGTTCATCATGTAGCCGCCGAACCCGCCGTCCGTGAACAGGCCGACGTAGTTCTGCACCTGGAACGACTTCGGGAACCAGGCACCGGGATCGGAGAAGAACTCGGCCTGCGTCTTGAAGGATCCGAAGAACACCCAGACGAAGGGCAGCAGCATCAGGACCGTGATCACCGCGAGGGCGATGTAGGTCAGCGTGGAGCGGATCGGGGTTGTCTTGTTCAATGCTTCGGCCTCAGCATTCGGAACTGGATGAAGGCGACGATGCCGACGAGGATCAGCAGGATCACGGATCCCGCCATCGACGACGCGATGTTGCCGAATCCGAACTGCTCGTAGACCCAGAGCGCCATCGGCCGGGTGGATCCGAGCGGCCCGCCCTTGGTCAGCAGGAACGGCTCCTCGAAGATGTTCAGGAACGACACCGTCATCAGGACGGTGACGAGGAGGGTCGTGGGTCGCAGCAGGGGCAGCGTGATCGACCAGAGCCGGCGCATCGTCGACGCGCCGTCGGTCGCGGCGGCCTCGTAGATCTCCTCCGGAACGGCCTGGAGACCGGCGAGGAAGAGGATCATGCAGGTTCCGGCGTTGCGCCAGACACCCATCATGACCACGGTCGCGATCGCCCACTCCGGCTTGCCCAGCCAGTTCACGACCGGGACGCCCAGATTTGAGAAGGCGCTGTTGACCGGGCCGGAGATCGAGAAGGCGTACTGCCAGATCACGGCGGCGGCCACGATGTTCGTGATCACCGGCACGTACACGGCGGCGCGGAAGAACGTGCGCAACCGCCGGATGCCGTTGTTGAGCATGAGCGCCAGTGCGAACCCGAGCGCCATGCTGAGCGGCACGCAGAGCACCACGAACATCACGGTGTTCAGGAACGCGCCCTGGAAGGCCGGCGAGCCCAGGACCTTGGAGTAGGCCTCGAACCCGGTGAAGTTCACGTTGAACGGATCGCGGATGTCGCGCGCCGTCATGTCGGTGAGGCTCGCGCCGACCGCCAGCACGGTGGGCACGGCGGTGAAGACGACGAAGATGAGCAGGAACGGGATCAGGAAGATCCATCCGGTGGCCGCCTCCGCGCGGGATCCCTCATGCGCGGAGGCGGCCCGGGTGGTGCCCCGGGGGCGTCGAGCGGACGCCCCCGGGGTGACCAGTGCACGCGTGGCGGTGGACATGGGCGACTACTTCCCGCCCAGCCCGATCGACTCCGCCTGCTGCTGCGCGGCGTCGAGTGCGTCCTTGGCGGAGACCCCGCCGCGGACGACACGCTCCATCTGCTTGCCGATCACGTCGCCGACCTGCGACCACGTCGGCACGTTCGGCTGGGCGACGCCGTTGTCGAGCGCGGAGCGCACGGTCTCCAGCATCGGGTCGCCCTTCATCGCCGAGTCGTCCCATGCGGCCTTGAGCGCCGGCATGTTACCGAAGATCTGGTACCACTTCACCTGCTGCGCGGACTCGGACATCCAGCGCACGAACTTCCAGGACGCGTCCTTGTTCTTCGCGTCCTTCGGCACGAGCCAGCTGCCGCCGCCCGTCGTCGCGCCCTTGCCGCCGTTCGGACCCGTGGGGTTCTGGGCGAAGGCGAGGTGGTCCTTCGACCAGTCCGCGCCGTTGGCGTCGTTGAACCAGGCCTTGAACCACGGCCCGCCGTCCACGATCGCACCGTTCTTGCCCTGTGAGGACCACGGCACGGTGTCCAGGAACTGCGGACCGTCGGGCGAGGACAGACCGCTCTTGATGAGGCCGGCCCAGTAGTCGAGCGCCTCGACGTTCTTCGGGTCGTTCAGGGTCCACTTCGTGTGGTCCTTGTTCAGGAAGGCGCCGCCGTTCTGCACGGCCATGACCTGCAGCTGCCCCGCGCTGTACTTGTCGTAGTTGACGGCGAGCGCGAACGGGAACTCGGATCCGGCGGCCTTGAGCTTCTCGCCGAACGCCTTCTGCTCGTCCCAGGTCTTCGGCGCGGCGGTGACGCCGGCCTTCTCCGCGAGGTCGCTGCGGTAGATGAGCATGTTCGCGTACGTGTACCAGGGCACCCCGTACTGCACGTCCTTCACGACCGAGTTGTTCCAGATGGCCGGGAAGAAGTCGTCCTTCTTCGCCAGCCCGTCCGGCACCGCGTCGAACCCGCCGGTGTTCAGCAGGGCCGGCTGGTCCTCGGTGAAGGCGAAGAGCAGATCCGGCACGGTGCCGGCGGTGATCGCGGCCGTCATCTTCGACGCGAACTGGTCCGAGGGGACCTTGGTCAGCTTGATGTCGACGTCGGGGTTCGCCTTCTTGAACTCCGCGATCATGTCGGGCAGCTTGTCGCCGTCGGCGCCCTCCGCCCAGAGCTGGACCGTGCCCTTCGCGGGCTTGTCGTCGATCGCGGCGCCGCTGCCGCCGGTGGATCCGGCGTCGCCGCTGCGGCCGCAGCCGGTCAGCAGCAGCGCGCCGGCGGTGAGAACGGCGGTGCCGAGCAGCATTGCTCGACGCGACCGTCGGGTGGTGAGGTGCATCGCATTCTCCTCTGTATCGGGTTCGGGTGGTGTTCGGGGTCGGGTGTGAGTCGGGGTCGTGGATCGCCCTCGCGGGCATCCGGTCAGAGCGCGGCCGAGACGGCGCGCGCGATGCGCACCGAGATCGTGGCGCCCGTGAGGGTGGCGTTGCAGGTGAGGGCGGTCGGGATGACGCCGTTGCCCGCGAGATAGAGGTTGTCGAAGCCCCAGACGCGCCCGTCCGTGTCGACCACGGAGGTGCCGTCGTCGACGGGGCCCATGCGCACGGTGCCCGTGTAGTGCAGCGAGGCGCCGGCAGGGAGGATCTCGGAGTCCTGCGCGGGGAAGACGCCGATCGCGTTCGCGGCCGCGCGCTGCACGTCCATGGTCCGGCGGATCTCCGCCAGGTCGGCCTCGGAGTACGAGAACCGCACGGTCATGTGCGGCAGGCCGAGGGCGTCGGTGCGGTCGTCCGAGAACTCGATCCGGTTCTCCGGACGGATCTCGGTCGCGCAGTACCAGCCGACGCCCAGCACGTGCTGGCCGTCGAACTCGCGCTCCATGAGCTGTCCGTGCGCAGGACGGGCGGCGCCGATCGACGGACTCCAGTACGAGCCGATGAACGGCTCGCCGGCCGGCGGCACGGGGATGTCGGCGGCGGTGAGGCCGAAGCGGTCCGCGTCGATCACGACGTCGCCGTCGATCGAGGCGTGCTCGTTGAGCCGCACGCCGAGCGCCTCCGGCCGGATGCCCGAGGCCCAGAGCAGCTGAGGCGTGCGCAGCGCGTCCGCGGCGACGAGCACGACCCGCCCGCGGAAGGACTCCTCGGCCCCTGTCACGAGGTCTCTGCCGACGAGCCCCGTCGCCCTGGTGCCGTCGTGCTCGACGCGCGTGACCAGCAGCCCGGTGCGCAGCGTCACGTTCGGCTCGCTGCCGTCGAACAGGTACGGGGCGATGTCGCGGGGGCCGGTGCGGGCGAACGGGCGGTCCCGGTGCGGGACGCCGGCCATCGGCATGTACCCGAACTGGCGCTCCGGATCCGGGCTCGGCACGGCGTCGCGGAGAGCGGCGAACATCGGCTCGGTGAACGGGTTGTCCACGAGCGGACCGACGTAGGTGCGCAGCAGCCCCCGCGCGCTCTCGAGATCCTCGTCCCACTGGTCGCGCGGCAGGAACTCGGGGATCTCCTCGGCGTAGGGCCACGGCGTGGCCGCGGTCCAGTGCACGCCCATGCCGCCGATGTTCCAGGCGACGGAGGCCCCGGGGAACTCGGCGAAGTTGTGGCCGAGGAACGCGGCGGGGAAGATGCCGGTCGAGTCGGCCGTCCAGCCGTCTCCGTCGAGCTCGTTCATCGAGGCCGCGCCGCGCACGTACTCGATCTGCCGCGCCCGGCGCATCAGGTCCTCGTAGGAGGCGTTCATCGCGTTCTCGTCGACCTCGACGAGGTGCTCGCCGTCGACACCGGTGATCCGCGACCCTGCCTCGATCACGAGGATCGACGCCTCCGGGTTCTGCTCGTGCACCCGACGGGCGATGATCGCGCCGTTCGGACCGGATCCGACGATGACGAGATCGTATTCCTCTGACATTGCTCTTCCTCTTCTTCGGTTCTGGAGCTCGGGGGGTGGGCGACGAAGGTCAGGGCGTCTCGACGGGGACCTCGACCCAGCGCTCCTCGCGGGCGGCGAGGAGCACGGCCTCGGTCAGCTGTGCGGCGCGCACGCCGTCGTCGAAGACCGGCAGACCGTCGGGCTGCTCCCCGCCGATCGCCGCGTAGACGTCGGCGACGAAGCCGTTGAACGCATCCTGGTACCCCTGCGCGTGGCCGACCGGCAGCCGGGAGAAGCGGGCGACGCCGGGATGCGCGTTCTGCGGATCCCGGAACAGCTGTCCGTTGCCCTCCCTGCGGCCGATCCAGAGCTCCTCCGGGCGCTCCTGGTCGAAGCGGATGCTCTCCGTGGTGCCGTGCAGTTCGAGCGTGAGGGCGTTCTTGCGTCCCGCCGCCATCTGCGAGACGAGCAGCGTGCCGATCGCCCCCGACGCCGTCTCGACGAGGATCGCGACCGCGTCCTCGTTCTGCACCGCATGCCCGCCGCGCTCCGCGAACGCCCGCCGCGTGCGGGCGGTGAGCCGCACGATGCGCTCCCCGGCGACGAACTCGAGGAGGTCGCACAGATGCGAGCCGATGTCGGCGAACGCGCGCGAGGGCCCGCCCTCGTCGGACGTCGCCCGCCAGTCGTCGTCGGTCGGCAGCAGCATCCAGTCCTGCAGGTAGCCGCAGTCCACGGTGAGCAGCGTGCCGAGCTCCCCCGCGAGGACGCGAGCACGCGCCTCGCGCACCATCGGGTGGTAACGGTAGACGAAGGGCACCGCGGCGACGACGCCGCGCTCGCGGGCGGCGGAGGCGAGCGCCCTCGCGTCGGCGAGGGATGTGGCCAGCGGCTTCTCGCAGATCACGTGCTTGCCGGCCTCGATCACCCGCAGCGCCAGCGGCGCGTGCGTCGAGTTCGGCGTGCAGACGTGCACGACCTCGCTCCCTCCCGCCAGGAGCTCGTCGATCGTGCCCGCGTTCTCGACGCCGAGTTCGGCGGCGGCGACGGCCGCGCGCTCCGGTGAGGAGCTGGCGATGTCCGCGAGGATCGCCCCCGCAGCGCGAGCCGCCCTGGTGTGCGCCTGCGCCATGAATCCTCCGCCGAGGAAGCCGGATCGGATCGTCCCGATGCCGGTGTGAGTGACCTCCGTTGTCATGCCGACGATTCTGACATGGATCGACACCCTTTTGTCAAGCGTTAGTCAAAAGTCTTTTTATGACCGACAGATGTCGCTCGCGGGGTAAGCAATTGCCGTGTGGTTTACTGACCCTATGAGCGACCCCGACCGGCTGAACGGCGGCGCCTCGCCGGGTGCGGGCGACATGCTGCAGCTGCTCCTGAACGGCCAGGCGCGCACCAAGGCCGACCTCGCGCACCTCACCGGACTCGCCCGATCGACGGTCTCGGCGCGCGTCGACGCCCTCCTCGCCTCCGGCCTCGTGGTGCCGGCCGGCGAAGGCCTGTCGACCGGCGGGCGCCCGCCGTCGCGGGTCGCGTTCAACCCTCGGGTGGGCCTGATCCTCGCCGCCGACCTCGGCGCCTCGCATGCGACCGTCGCCGTCTCCGACCTCGGCGGCCGGATCCTGGAGACGACGACGCGACCGCTGCGCATCGCGGACGGCCCCGCCGCCGTGCTCGACGGCGTGCTCACCGACGGCCGTGCGCTGCTCGAGGCGGAGGGCCTGCGCGGCATCCCCCTCGTCGGGATCGGGATCGGCGTGCCGGGACCCGTCGAGCACTCGACCGGCCGGCCGTACAACCCGCCGATCATGCCGGGCTGGGACCGCTTCGACGTGCCGGGGTACGTGCAGCGCACCTTCGACGTGCCCGTGCTCGTCGACAACGACGTCAACGTGCTCGCCCTCGGCGAGCAGGCCACGAGCTTCCCCGACGTCGAGGACCTCGTGTTCGTGAAGGTCGCCACGGGCATCGGCGCCGGGATCATCGCGGGCGGACGACTGCAGCGCGGTGCCCAGGGCTCGGCCGGCGACATGGGGCACGTCAAGGTGCCCTACTCCCCCGAGTCCTCGCACGCCCCGGGCGAGGACCGCGATCTCGAGGAGCTCGCGAGCGGCACCGCGATCGCCACGGCGCTGCGGGCGCAGGGGCTCGACGCCGTCACGAGCTCGGACGTCGTCGAGCTCGTCCGCAACGGCAACCCAGCGGCGATCGAGGCCACCCGGCAGGCGGGCCGTGACGTCGGCGAGGTCCTCGCGATGTTCGTGAACCTGCTCAACCCGTCGGTGATCGTGCTCGGAGGCAGCATCGCGCGCGCCGGGGAGCATCTCCTCGCGGGCGTCCGTGAGGTCGTCTACCGCCGGTCCATCCCCCTCGCGACGCAGCACCTCGCGATCGTGCAGACGCACACCGGCGAGAAGGCGGCCGTGCTCGGTGCGGCGATCATGGTGGCCCGCCACATCCTCTCCTCGGCCAACGTCGACGCCTACCTGGCGCAAGCAACGCCCCGCGCCGGCACCACGTCCTGACCCCGCCTCCGCCTCGCCCCGCGCCCGCCTCGCGCCCGCCTCGCGCCCGCCTCGCCGCGCCCGCCTCGCCCCGCCTCGCCGCGCGCCCGCCTCGCCGCGCTCACTTCATCCGCGAGACTCCAACTGGGCGACGAGACTGCGCCCCAGAGCCGCTGTCTCGTCGCCCAGTTGGAGTCTCGCGGGCCAGGCCTCCGAGGGGACAGAGACAGGGTCGCGCGATGCGCTCGCATTTTTTGAACGTGTTCGATAATGTGGAGGAATGACCACGGATCCGCTCTCGCCGTACGCCGCGGCTCTCGGCGCGCACCTGGCCGAACTGCACCCGGCGCTCGAGGCGTACTTCCGGGCGGTGCCCCGAGGACAGGTCGGCGTCGGACACGGCGTGTTCGAGCGGGTCGGCTGCCGGAACCGCGTGGTCCGCGTGCTGCTCGGCCCGGTGCTCCGCGTGCTCGAGCGCCGCGGTGCGGTCTACGCCGGCTGGGCGGAGGGCGTTCCGTTCACGGTGCGCAACCGCGACGACGGGGGCCGATCGGCGGAGCGCACGCTTCACCTCCCCGACGGGAACTGGACCATGCGCGATCGCGTGCGCCCCCTGCCGCACGGCCGGATCGTGGACCGGCTCGGGCGCGACGGAGTGCTCGCCGCCGTCTTCGAGGTGAAGGCCTCCGAAGGCGCCCTCGCGCTGCACAGCACCCGGGTGGGCCTGAGGCTGGGCAGCCGGCGGATCCGATTCCCCCGATGCATCGCTCCCCGGATCCGCCTGATCGAGAGCGTCGGCGACGGCTCCGGCCTGCAGCGGGTCGCCCTGACCGTGGACGTCCCGCTGCTCGGTCGCATCCACGAGTACGCCGGGACGTTCCGCTACGACATCGAGGAGGACGCATGAGCGAGCACGAGGACGTCCGCGGCAGGGTGGTGCTGGGCGGATCCACGGGGTTCATCGGCCAGGACCTCGCACGGCGCTGGCGCGCCGCCGGGCGCGAGGTCGTCACGATCTCACGCCACGACGCCGATCTGACCTGGGAGGATCAGGCCGGGATCGATGCGGCCGTCGACGGCGCGAGCCTCGTCGTCGGGCTCGCCGGCAAGAGCGTGAACTGCCGCTACACACCGCCGAACCGGGCCGAGATCGTCGGCTCCCGCGAGCGCACCACGGCGGCCCTGCGCACCGCCGTCGGACGCGCGGCGACGCCGCCCCCGCTCTGGGTGAACTCCTCGACGGCGACGATCTACCGGCACGCTGAGGATCACCCGCAGACGGAGTCCGCCGGCGAGCTCGGCACCGGGTTCTCGGTCGAGGTCGCGAAGGCCTGGGAGCGCGAGCTGTTCGCGGGCGACCTGCCCGGCACGCGCCGCGTGGCGCTGCGCACCGCGATCGTGCTGGGCGACGGCGGCGTGCTGGGCACCTTGCGGACGCTCGCGCGGTTCGGGCTCGGCGGCACCCAGTACGACGGGCGCTGGCCCGTCGGCCGCGCCCGGCGCGAAGCGGGGACCGCGCACGACTTCCGCACCCGCGGCGGCCGGCAGCGGTTCAGCTGGGTGCACCTCGACGACGTGGCGGGGATCATCGCCTTCCTCGAGCGCCATCCCGAGCTGGACGGCCCCGTGAACGCCGTCGCACCGGGGGCGAGCGACAACCGCACCCTCATGGCGACGATCCGGCGCGCACTCGGGATCCCGTTCGGCCTGCCGCAGCCGCGCGGGATGCTCGAACTCGGCGCGCTCGGGATCCGCACCGAGACGGAGCTGATCCTGAAGAGCCGCTGGGTCGCACCGGAACGTCTGCTCGGCGCCGGATACGCCTTCGCGCACCCCGACCTCGAGGAGGCGGTCGAGGCATCCTTCGGACGTCGCTGACCACCGGAAGAGGTCCGGATTCAGCGCCCGCGGATCTGCCGCACCGCACCGTCGAGCTCGGGGAACCGGAACACGTATCCGGCGTCCTCGAGCACCTGCGGCAGCACCCACCGGCTCTTCAGGATCAGCTCGGACTCGGTGCGCAGCACCGCCATCCCCGGCTCCAGCACGAAGCGCGGCGCAGGCAGTCCGAACGGCGCGCGCACGGCCCGGCGCAGGATCCGCATGAGCTCGATGTTCGTCACCGCGTTCGGCGACGCCATGTTCACGGGTCCCGCGATGTCGTCGTGGTCGCGGAGGAACCGGACGGCCTGCACGAAGTCCTGCTCGTGCATCCAGCTGAGCCGCTGCCGACCCCGCGAATGCTCGCCGTCGGGCCGCGGAGGCTCGGTCGGATGCGCGCCGATCCCCCGGTAGCGCCGGTGCGGGAACCACCAGCCGTCGTACTGCGGCCCGCCGAGCCCCAGCCGCGCCAGGCGCAGCAGCATCGTCATGACGGGCGCGCCGCTGCCGAGCACGAGTGAGGTGCGCAGGGCGATCCTGCGGGTGCCGGGCAGCTCCCCGGCGAAGAGCGCCGCCTCCCACTCGCGTGTCACGTCCGGTGAGAAGCCCCGCTCGTCGAGGGGATCCGACTCCGTGCGGGGCGTGTCGAGCGAGTACCGATAGGCGGTCGCGGAGCTGCCGTTCATCCAGACGGCGGGCGGGCGCGCCACCATCGCGATCGCGTGGTGCAGGGCCTCGGTGGTGCGCACCCGGGAGCGCAGGATCTCATCGCGGTTGCGG
The DNA here is from genome assembly GCF_044749045.1 of Microbacterium sp. NPDC089698. Classification (NCBI taxonomy): domain Bacteria; kingdom Bacillati; phylum Actinomycetota; class Actinomycetes; order Micrococcales; family Microbacteriaceae; genus Microbacterium; species Microbacterium sp. NPDC089698. The sequence goes on along the minus strand of NZ_JBIVHE010000007.1, from coordinate 13,012 downwards.
TCGGTGTAGCGGCAGTCGATGCGCCGCCCGGCCAGGCCGATCACGAGCTCGGCGCCGTCGACGAGGCGCAGGATCCCCGCCTCATCGTCCCAGCGCGCGTCCGCATCGCCGCCGCGTCCGATCGTGCGCACGTCATAGCCGTCGAGCCTCAGCGCGTCGCGCAGCGCCGTGCCGAGATAACCGCTGCCGCCGCCGATCACGGCACGGGGAGCAGGAGGCGCGGCGCTCATTCTGCACCCGTCTCGCCCTGCTGCTTCTTGCGCTTCTCGATCTCGGCGCGCAGCCGCCATTCCTCGATCTCGCGGTCCAGGTCGGCGATCTGCTGCTCGGTGCTGCGCGTGTCACCGGGCCGGGACGGCGCGGTGGGCGCCGCCGGCCCGGAGCGGCGCTCTCGGGGCCGCGGCAGCCGGATCCCCTCGCTGTCGTACTCGCGTCCGACCAGGAACCAGATCAGGGATCCGGCGAGCGGGACGATGATGACCAGGACGATCCAGAACACCTTGGGCAGGTGCTTAACCTGGTCGTCGCGCCGCGTGATGATGTCGATGAGCGCGCCGATCATCAGCACCAGCAGGAGGATCGTGAACACCAGGCCCATGCCGACAGCCTAGGAGATCACGCGAGCGCGCCGGGCGCCCCCTATGGCAGGGTGTGTCCGGCGGCGCGGAACAGTTCGTACCACTCCGCGCGGCTGAGCTCGACGTCGGCGCCCTCGGCCGCCTCCTGCACGCGCGAGGGCGTGGTCGTGCCGAGCACCACCTGCATGCCTGCCGGGTGCCGCGTGATCCACGCCGTGGCGATGCCGGTCGGGGTGACGCCGTGTGCGGCCGCGATCCGGTCGATCGCCGCGTTGAGCTCGGGATAGGCCGGGTTGTCCAGGAAGACGCCCGTGAAGAAGCCGGCCTGATACGGCGACCACGCCTGAATCGTGATGCCCTCGATGCGGCAGTACTCCACGATCCCGCCGCCGTCGCGGACGATGCTCTGGTCGAGGCCTGCCATGTTCGCCGCGAGCGGCTGCGCGATGATCGGGGCGTGCGTGATCGACAGCTGCAGCTGGTTCGCGACGAGCGGCTGGGTCACCGCGGTCTTCAGCAGGTCGATCTGTCGCGGGGTGTGGTTGGAGACGCCGAAGGAGCGCACCTTGCCCGAGGCGTGCAGCTCGTCGAAGGCGCGCGCGACCTCCTCCGGCTCCACGAGGGCGTCGGGACGGTGCAGCAGCAGCACATCGATGCGGTCGGTGCGCAAGGCCTTGAGCGACCCCTCGGCCTGCCGCATGATGTGGTCGTAGGAGAAGTCGAACATCCCCTCCGAGGGCACGATGCCGCACTTGGTCTGCAGCGTGATCTCGTCGCGCTCGGCCGCGGACAGCGCGAGCGCGGCCCCGAAGCGGTCCTCGCAGACGTGCATCGCCCCGCCGTAGATGTCGGCGTGGTCGAAGAAGTCGATCCCGTTCGTGCGGGCGGTGTCGTACAGCTCGCGGATCTGCGCGTCCGTGCGGCCGTCGATGCGCATCATGCCTGCGACGACCGCCGGGGCGGATCCGGATCCGAATCGGACCTGCTTCATGCCCTGCTCTCCTCCTGCGCAGTCTGCTGCGCTGCGTGCGGAGCGGCGTTCGCCGCCCCCTGCTCGGCCGCCCGCGCCGTGAACGACCGGTAGTCCTGCTCGGCCAGATCGGCGTAGGCGTTGGCCCAGCTCACCAGGATATCGGCGAGCTGCACGCCTTTCCCGGCGTATCCGGCGATCTGGGCCGCCGCGGGCGCCTGCGCATGGGCGCGCGCGAGCGTGATCGCGCAGGCAACCGCGTACTCGCGATAGCCCTCGTCCTCGACCTCGTCGGTGTCGATCGAGCCCTTCATGTCATGGAACTGGCGCACGTAGTAGTCGTCGCGCGATCCCTTGATGTGCCCGAGGAACGGATCCGAGAACGCCTGCAGGACCCGCTGCACGCCCACGACCCTCGCTCCCTCTCCCCCAGTGCGGATCCGGTCCTCGAGGTCGGCGGGCTGCGCGATCCCGCCGTACTCCGCGAGCACGCTGCGCACCGCCTGCTTCACCTGCAGGAGCAGGGGCTCGGCGTCGGGAGTGCCGAGCACCGCGAGGAAGCAGCGCGTGCCGACGCTCCCCACCCCGACCACGCGACGCGCCACGTCGCGCACCCGGTACTGGCGCAGGAGGAGCTGGATGTCGATGTTCGCAGAGGCCGCGTACTGCGCGAAGGCGGTGTCGCTGACCTCCTGGATCTCGGGGTCTGCGTGCGTCATGACGGGCGGCTGCTCAACGAAGCGCAGGTGGCCGTCGTCGCCGCGCACGGTGAGCTTGCGCGCCGCGCGCGCCCCGGTGCGCTTCTCGGCGGCGGCGATCGCCTTCTGCAGGGTCTGCTGCGAATCGACGTCGAGCCCGTCCCGCGCCGCGGTCGCGTCGAAGTGGGCGAAATAGCGCTGCAGCGGATCCGCCGACGCCGCCGCGCGCAGCGCCCGGGCGTAGGCGAGGACGCACTGCCGCGCCGCATCATCCGCGAGTCTCTGCCCGCGACTCCCGCGGGCGCCGATGACCACACTCGCGACGAGCCGCTTGAGGTCCCATTCCCAGGGCGCCCATGCGGCCTCGTCGAAGTCGTTCAGGTCGAACATGAGGGTGCGCTGCGGGGAGGCGAAGAAGCCGAAATTGCCGATGTGCGCGTCGCCGCAGGACGGCACGAGGATGCCCGTGTGCGGCTCCCGGGCGAAGTCGGCCGCCATGATCGCGGCCGTGCCGCGGTAGAAGGCGAACAGGTCGGCGCCCATGCGCTCGGTGCGCAGCGGCACGAGATCCGGCACCCGGGTGCTGTTCTGCCGGTCCAGGATCCCGAGCGGGTCGCGCCCCGTCGTGGTGATCGTGGCCAGGGCGGTGCGGGGCACGCGGTCGCGGGCCGCCCTCCCCGCTGCGAGCCCTTCCGCGCGCGAGAGCATCGTGTCGCCGACGAGGTTGGTTTCGGTCATGGCCCATTCTCTCCCCACGCCCCGTCCAGCGCGCCCCTCGTATCGGGTGGAGTTCGCGTCGGGCGGGTCTGCGTCGGGCGGGGTTCCGCCGGGCGGGGTTCCGCCGGGCGGGGTTCCGTCGACGCCCCCTCGCAGGATCCACGCCTCCCCGCAGGTCCGCTCCTCTGGAGGGGCGCGGACGCTCAGAGGGGGCGTCGAGCTCTCGTCAACGGGAGACCCCCGAATGTCCGAGCCCCGGCGTAGCGTCGGGACCGACGGCGGATCCACCGCCACGGATTTTCCCCACTCAAGGAGCGTGCAGCATGGACTGGAAGATCGAGCTCATCTTCGTGCCGGTTTCGGACGTCGATCGGGCGAAGGAGTTCTACGAGCGGATCGGCTTCCACGCCGACCACGACCAGACGCCGTTCGACGGGCTCCGCTTCGTGCAGATGACCCCTCCCGGATCCGCCTGCTCGATCGCTTTCGGCACCAATCTCGGGATCGAGCTCGAGCCGGGTCAGCAGAACACGATCCAGGTGGTCGTGCCCGACGCCGACGAGGCGCTCGCCCACCTGCGCAGCGTCGGGGCCGAGGCGACGGACGTCGACGACCAGGCCTGGGGCCGGTTCGTCACGTTCGCCGATCCCGACGGCAACCGCTGGACCCTGCAGGAGCTGCCGGACCGCAGCGAACAGGCCTGATCCGAGGCCGGGGCGGGGTGCCGCGCGCACCCTGTCCCGGCGCTTCATCCGGTCGGCCGGACATCGTCGGCGCAGGCGGGTCATCCCGCGCTAGCGTTGACCCATGACCTCCCCGATCGACGCCACCACGACGCCCGCCTGGACCGATCTCACCGCACTGCGGCAGTCATTCTCGCCCGATCTGCGCGGCTGGTTCGCCGCCGACGCCGAGCGCGTGGAGAGTCTGACGTTCGATCTCGCCGACCTCCGCGTCGATCTGTCCAAGAACCTCGTGACGGCGGAGGTCCGCAGCGCACTCGTACGCCTCGCCGAGCAGACCGGTGTCGCCGAGCGGTTCGCCGCGATGCTGGCCGGTGAGCACATCAACACCACGGAAGACCGCGCCGTGCTGCACACGGCCCTCCGCCGCCCCGCCGACGCATCCCCCGCGCTGGTCGTCGACGGCCAGGAGGTCGACCACGACGTGCACGAGGTGCTCGATGCGCTGAGCGCCTTCGCCGACCGCGTGCGCTCCGGCGAGTGGCGGGGCGTGACCGGCAAGAAGGTCACGCACGTGGTCAACATCGGGATCGGCGGTTCCGACCTCGGCCCCGTCATGGTCTACGAGGCGCTCAAGCCCTACGCCGATGCGGGGATCCAGGCCCGCTTCGTCTCCAACATCGACCCGACCGACATCGCGCAGAAGACCGCGGATCTGGATCCGGAGACCACGCTGTTCGTCGTCGCCTCGAAGACCTTCACGACGCTCGAGACGCTGACCAATGCGCGCCTCGCCCGGGACTGGCTGTGGGAGCGCATCGGGGCGGCCGGCGTCGACGTCGCGACCGAAGAGGCGCGCAGCGACGCCGTCGCCCACCACTTCGTCGCCGTATCCACCGCGCTCGACAAGGTGGCGGCCTTCGGCATCGACCCGGCCAACGCGTTCGGCTTCTGGGACTGGGTCGGCGGACGCTACTCGGTCGACAGCGCGATCGGGCTGTCGCTCGCGATCGTGTTCGGGCCCGAGGCGTTCCGCGAGCTGCTCGCCGGGTTCCACGCCGTCGACGAGCATGTGCGCACCACGCCGCTGGAGCGCAACGTCCCGGTGCTGATGGGCCTGCTCAACGTCTGGTACACGAACTTCCTCGGGGCGCAGTCGCACGCGGTGCTCCCCTACGCCCAGCAGCTGAGCCGCTTCCCGGCCTACCTGCAGCAGCTCACGATGGAGTCCAACGGCAAGTCCGTGCGCTGGGACGGGTCGCCGGTGACGACCGACACCGGCGAGGTCTTCTGGGGCGAGCCCGGCACGAACGGCCAGCACGCCTTCTACCAGCTGATCCACCAGGGCACCCGCCTGATCCCGGCCGACTTCATCGCGGTCGCGAACCCCGCCTACCCGCTCGCCGACGATGGTCGCGACGTGCACGGCCTGTTCCTCGCGAACTTCCTCGCCCAGACCAAGGCGCTCGCATTCGGCAAGACCACGGAGGAGGTCGAGGCCGAGGGGACGACCGGGGCGCTCGTCGCCGCCAGGACCTTCGCGGGCAACCGCCCGACGACCTCGATCTTCGCCCCCGCGCTCACCCCGGCGGTGCTCGGCCAGCTGATCGCCCTGTACGAGCACATCACCTTCACCCAGGGCGTGATCTGGGGGATCAACTCGTTCGACCAGTGGGGCGTCGAACTCGGCAAGCAGCTCGCGCTGCAGATCGCGCCCGCGATCGAGGGGGACCAGGATGCGATCGCCGCGCAGGATCCCTCCACCCGCGCGCTGCTCGCCTACTATCGCGAGCAGCGCCGCTGACGCCGGCGGGCGCTCAGAGGAGGTCCTCGTCGTTCGCGGGACCGGTGCGACGGCCACGCCGCGTGAGCATCAGGATCAGGCTCAGCAGGAAGACGACCGCGCCGGCGATCATCAGGATGTAGCCGACGAGGTGAAGGTCGACCCAGGAGACCTGGATGTTGAGCGCGAACTCGAGGATCGCGCCGATGACGAAGAGGACGATGCCGGTTCCGATGCCCATGAGGAGCTTCTCCGTTCCGCAGCTGGATGCCGTCCGCGCCGACGCTAGGCCGGATCCCGCGGCCCGTCAGGGGGCTTGACAACCGGTCGGCGAGACTGATCGGGCCGCCGAGAGCACCATCGCGCGGGCCGTCCGCCTAGAGTGGGCCGGGACCACCCCGTACCGCGACGCGCGCACGTGAAGGAGCCGGCGGATGACAGAGCTGCAGGAGATCCTCGACAGGCACATCGAGAGTGGCACCGCTCCGGGGATCGTGGTCGCGGACGGCGATGCCGGCGGACGACTCGACATCGTCGCCGCCGGAGACGTCACCCCCGACGCCATCGTGCGCATCCAGTCGATGACGAAGCCCGTCCTCGCCGTCGCGGCCCTCCGCATGGTGCAGGATGGACGCCTCGACCTGGACGCACCGGTGCAGCAGTGGCTCCCGGAACTCGCGGATCGCCGCGTCCTGCGGACTCCGGCGTCGGATCTGGACGACGTCGTGCCCGCGGAATCGCCGATCTCGGTCCGTCATCTGCTCACGAACACCTCGGGCTACGGCATGACGACGGCTCCCGGCCCGCTGCAGGATGCGATGGTGCAGAACCGCACGCAGGCGGGTCAGGAGCCTGTCGAGCTCGGCGCTCAGGACTGGCTCGACGCCCTCGCCGACCTGCCGCTGATGTTCCAGCCCGGCGCGGGATGGCGCTATCACCACTCCTTCGGAATCCTGGGGATCCTGCTCGGCCGCATCGCCGGTCGTCCGCTCCAGGATCATCTCGCCGACGAGGTCTTCCACCCGCTCGGCATGATCGACACCGGCTACACGGTCCCGCGGTCGCAGGCGCACCGGCACCCCGCCGCCTACCGCCGTGATGACGCCGGCGCGCTCGTCGAGATCGAACCCGCCGGGGACGGCTTCTACGTGGCCCCGGCGCCCTTCGATCTGAGTCACGCGGAGCTGGTCTCGACCGCCTCGGACTACGCGGCTTTCGCGCGCATGCTGGCCTCCGGGGGCCACGCGGGCGACCGGATCATCGTGCAGCCCGCCCTGCTCGATCAGATGCGGATCGATCAGGTCCCCGCGCGGATCAAGACGCCCGACAGCTTCTTCCCCGGGTTCTGGGACGGCATGGGCTGGGGATTCGGCGTCGCCGTGCAGACCGAAGGGCCGCACGAGGGCCGATACGGGTGGTCCGGAGGGCTGGGCACCGACCTGTACGTCGATCCTGACGGCTCGTTCCGGGTGATCCTCGCCCAGGTCGAGATGGGCGCCGAGATGATGGCGCTCTTCGCGGATCTCGCCTGAGCCGGCCGCACCGAGCGGTCAGGCGCGTCGGTACTGCCCGACCAAGGGGCAGTCGAACGGGTCGCGCGCAGCGAGACCCACGCGGTTGAGGTAGTCGATGACGATCGCGTACGAACGCCACAGGGACGTCTCCGTGTAGGGGACGCCATGCGTGGCGCAGAACTCCCGCACGATCTCACTGGCTTGCGCGAGGTGCATGCGAGACATGTTCGGGAACAGGTGATGCTCGACCTGGTAATTCAGACCGCCCATGAGCCAGGTCGCCCACCAACCCCCGCAGATGTTGCGCGAGGTGTGCACCTGCTTGGAGAAGAAGTCGAGACGGGCGTCCGGCGCCTGAGCGGCATCCTCGTCGAGGAACGAGATCGTGTCGACCTCGATGTCAGGATCCTTGCCGACCCGATTCGGGTTCGCGTGGTGGCGGCTGTGCTTGGAATCCCACCAGGAGTAGCTCATGCCCACCACGGCGGCCAACACGCGGGCGAGCCGGTCGTTCCCGGGCCCGGAGGCGAGGATCTGCCGGTGCGCGGCCTCATGCGCGAGGAAGGCGACCTGCGTGAAGAGGATCCCGAAGACGGCGGCGATGAGCAGCTGGAACCAGCTGTCCCCCAAGAGGATGAATCCCGTGATCGCACCACCGAACGCGACGGCGAGCCCTGCCGCGATGAGGGTGTAGAACCGCGGAGTGCGTTGCATCAGCCCGGTCTCGCGCACCACCCGCGAGACCTCGACGAAGGCGCGGGCGACGTGCGGGAAGTCCTCTCTGCGAGCATAGGTCTGCCGGACGGGGCCCAGACGCGAAGGGATTCCTGTGTGTACGGATGACATCGATGAGCGCTTTCCCTGGGTCCGGAGGAGGGCCGGAGCTGGAGCCAAGGGCGGTCGCCGATCGCTGGTTCCCACGCTACGCGTCGGCATATGCGCGGAAGGGCATGGGCCGCTGTGCATCCACCGCGAAAGCGCCCTCGCGACGCTCCGAACCGGGGCGGAGCGACGTCTACGCGATCGACAGGAGCCGGCCGTCGCGCGCGGCGGCGTCCAAGGCCTCCTCGGCCGCCCGGCGCCCCTCTGCGATGAGGCGGGGGACGTCCTTCATCACCCATTGCGCCATGCGCTCCATCTCCGGCTGGATGAGGATCACGGTCGGGTCGGCGACGAGGTCGGCCGTCGCGGTGACGGTGCGCATCATCCGCACGTTCTCCCACTTGGCGTGCAGCCGGACGACGATGGTCCGCTCCGCGCCGAGGGCGCGGGTCACCGAGTCCGGGACGTTGTCGATCATGCCGCCATCGGCGAGCAGGGCGCCGTCGCGGCGGACCGGAGGCAGCACGCCGGGGACGGCGACGGTGGCGCGGAGGGCCGTGCTGAGCGGGCCGCGGTCGAGGATCACGCCTCGGCGCGTGCGCAGATCCGTCGCGTAGGCGCCGAAGCGACGGGGCAGGTCCTCGATGAGGGGGTCGTGGCCGAGGATGCGACGGATGGCGTCGGTCACGGCATGCGTGTCGAGCAGCCCCCAGCGCGGGCGCAGGGACCAGCGGGCGATCGCGCTCCAGCGGAAGCCGCGCACCGCGCGCTCGATCGCGTCGGCGTCGAAACCGGCCGCATAGGCAGCGCCGAGGAGCCCGCCGGCGCTCGTGCCGGCGACGATCCCGGGGCGGATGCCGCGCTCGGCGAGCACCTGCAGGACTCCTGCCTGGGCGGCGCCGTACGCGCCGCCGCCGCTCAGCGTCAGCCCGAGGGTGTGATCGTCCGTCACGTGTCTCCCCTCTCGGCCGTCACGTGACGCTACCAGCGGCCGCCTTCGCAACGGCTGAGACGGAGGTATGGAGAAGAGTTCATCGTTCTGATTCCCGAACCAGAACGATGACCCCTCTGCACCTCCAGCGGGCACAGCACTCCCCAGCGCTGCGCCACAGTGAACAACCAGAATATTGGTTGCTGGCTGAGCGTTTCATCGGAGCGCGGGACGTGGACGATCCGATCAAAGGTCTCGCGACCGCCCAAAGACATCGACGCCCCCTCTGAGCGCCGAGGCCCCCTCGCAGTTGCGTAACTACGAGGGGGCCTCGATGCTGCGAGGGGGCCTCGACGGAGGGGTACCCCGCAGCGTGCTCATGGCGCCCCCTCTCCCCTGGCCGTCGCCGCATTCCTCTTGGCCAGGACGCCGAACGCGTGGAGCAACGCGGGCGGGCGGACGACCTCGATCTCGGTGTCGAACCGATTGAGGGATGCGGCGAGCGCGACCCAGGACCAGGAGCCGGCCTCGAGCGAGCAGCGTTCCGGGCCGAGGTCCTCGACGAGCCCGTCCCCCGCGAAAGGCAGTACGTCACGCGCGGGCAGCGACAGGATGACCTTGCCGGAGCACGGCCAGCGGTCGGACCGGTCAGAGCCCTTGAACCGCGCAGAGACGTAGGCGGCGACGTCGCCGCCGGGGACCTCCCGGGGCGCGAATCGCGGTCCCGTCGGCGTGCGCGGCATCATGCGGTCGGCACGGAAGAGACGCCACTCGCCCCTGTCGAGATCCCATGCGACGAGATACCAGCGCCCGTGGGAGGTCACGAGGTGATGCGGCTCCGCCCGCCGCGGCGGCACCGGGGCCTCGCCCGCGTGAGGAGCCGGGCTCGCGTAGTCGAAGCGGAGCACTTCGCGAGCGCGGACCGCGGCGGAGATGGCGATCAGGACGCCCGTCGGGACAGCATACTCTGCGTCGTCTCCGGGACCCGGCCGGAGGGTGGTGAAGGTCAGCGCATCGAGTCGGTGCCGAAGCCGGGACGGCATCACCTGACGGATCGTGGTCAACGCGCGCAGCGAAGCCTCTTCGATGCCGGCGCCGGAGGCCGTCGCCGATTGCAGCGCCACGGCGAGCGCGACGACCTGCTCGTCGTCGAACAGCAACGGCGGGAGCTCGGCGCCGGCGTCCAGGCGGTATCCGCCGTCCGGACCCCTCGTCGCCCGGATCCGATACCCCATCTCCCGGAGCCGGTCGATGTCGCGACGGACCGTGCGGTGGCTGACATCCAGGCGCTCAGCCAGCGTCGAACCCGGCCAGTCGCGCCTCGACTGCAGGAGCGACAGCAGCGTGAGCAGACGCGAGGTGGGAGCGGTCATGAATGCAGACTACTTTCCATCTAGGACAGGAACTGACCTATACAGCTGTGAGGCTGGATCGCGCCCGGAAGAGCCGGGGAAACGCCTCATCAAGGAGCACTCATGAGCATCACGACCACCACCCACCTCAACTTCCGCGGCGACGCGCGTCAGGCGCTGGAGTTCTACCAGGCCGCGTTCGGCGGCCTGGTCAGCATCGCCACCTACGGCGACGTCGGGATGCCGAAGGACGCCCCCGGCGCCGACAAGGTCGTCTTCGGGCAGCTCGAATCCGAGGGCGGCTTCCGGGTCATGGCCTACGACATCCCCGGCGCTCCCGCCGACTCCGTTCCCGGCGGGACGACGCGGCGCGAGAACGGCGTGACCCTCACCGACCAGCCGTTCTTCGTCTCCGTGCGCAGCACGACCCTGGAGGAGGCGGTGCAGCACTGGGACAAGCTCTCCGCAGGTGCGTCGATCATCGAGCCGCTGGCCGCCTCGGCGTGGAGCCCCGGCTTCGGCATGCTGACCGACGGCTTCGGCGTGACCTGGATCCTCGACGTCGCGACGGAACAGAACGCCGGCTGAAGGCGCCTCTGCGGAGGAGGCCCGGAGTTGCGCCCGCGGTTCCGGGCCTCTTCACGCCTCATCGGCGACGCCGACGTAACAACCCTTGCACGGAAAACCTGAGTCATCTAGGTTTTCAGGCGACAACGGTGCCACCGGCTCGTGCTCAACGGTGAGCACAGCGGACACCGCTGGAGCCAATGGAGGCAGAGATGAGTTCAGTCAGCGGGTCAGCCGCAGGCAATCCGTCGGGGATGACGGCGGCGAGCACCGTCGTTTCCCATGAGCATCACTGGTTCAAGGAGCCGACGGATCCGGCCCCGAAGAAATACGTCGCGTGGCTGTTCATCGCGCAGTTCGTGTTCTTCGTCGCGCTCCTCGGACCCGCGATCGTGGGTGTCGGCATCAAGATCTCGTCGCTCGTGGCCAGCGGCGCGATCGCCGAGAACGGCGCCACCGGCGCCGCCGCCGTCCTCGGCGGATTCGGCGCCCTGTTCGCCACCGCGGCGAACGTCGTCTTCGGCCGCTTGTCCGACCGCACGACGAGTCGCTGGGGCCGTCGGCGCATCTGGATCGTGGGCGGAACGCTCATCATGACGGCCGGTCTCGGCGTGATGGCGGTGGCTCCGGACCTACTGTGGGCGACCATCGGCTGGTCGATCGCCCAGCTCGGCGCGAACATGACTCTCGCGCCGTTCATCGCGACCCTCGCGGACCAGGTTCCTCGCGTGCAGCGCGGATCCGTCGCCGCCTGGCTGGGCATCGCTCAGAACGCCGGTGTCGTCGGCGGCGTCTACGTCGCCCAATGGTTCTTGAACAATCTCGTGATCATGTTCGTCGGCCCGGCGCTGCTCTCGATCGTCGCCATGGTGCTCTTCGCCTGGATCCTTCCCGACAAGGTGCTTCCCGTGAAGCCGCCGGCAGCGACCTTCCGGGACTGGTGGGAGACCTTCTGGGTGAGCCCGCGGAAGTACCCCGACTACGCGCTGGCCTGGTGGTCCCGCTTCCTCATCACCTTCGCCAGCTTCGGCTTCACCGCGTTCCGGTTCTTCTACCTGCAGAACCACATCGGCATCAAGAACCCCGCGGACGTCGTGGGGGTCATCTCGCTCAGCACACTGATCTTCACCGGCACCCTCGTCGTGGCCGCCTTTGCCGCGGGGAAGCTCTCGGACAGGCTCAACCGGCGCAAGATCTTCGTGTGGAGCTCGACCGTCCTGTTCGCGATCGGCACGGTGTCCCTGATCTTCATCAAGGACGTGCCCTCGTTCTACATCCTCGAAGCCTTGATGGGCATCGCCTACGGCATCTACGTCGGCGTCGATCTGGCTCTGGTCGTCGACGTGCTCCCGAACCCCGATGACTCCGGGAAGGACCTGGGCGTGTTCAACATCGCGAACGCGCTCCCCCAGACGATCGCCCCCATGGTGGGCGGCATCCTCGTCTACGTGGGCGATCCGACGGGCAACAACTACGCCCTGTGGTTCTCCGTGCTCGGCGTGGCGGCGTTGATCGGCGCTCTGGTGATCTTCCCCATCAAGAAGGTCCGGTAGGCAGCGGGCGAAGGGGCGCGGGGCGACGAACCCACCCGATTCGGTGGTCGTCGCTCCCGCTCCCCTCCCCGGCGCCGGCTGCGGCATCGCCTAGACTCCGACCAGGGCAGTTCCGTGTCGAAGGCACCGCTGCACGGATGAAGGTCGTAGTGGAGGGCGCCCATGATTCGCGGCTCATATGCCAAGGGCATCGCCAAGCGGCAGGAGATCCTCGAGGTCGCCCTCGAAGTGGTCGCCGAGATGGGATGCCGCAACGCGCCCAACGTCGAGATCGCTCGCAGGGTCGGGCTGACGCAGGCGGGGCTCATGCACCACTTCGGCTCCCGCGAGGAGCTGTACATGGCCGTGCTCCGCGCACGCGATGAGCGCGACACCGAGGCGCATTGGGTCGGCGAGCCGAACTTCGAGGGCTTCCTCGCGGTGATCGACCACAACACGACGGTTCCGGGACTCGTGCAGCTGTACGTCGAGTTCTCCGCCGAAGCGAGCATCGGCAAGCACCCGGCGCACGAGTTCTTCATCGAGCGCTACGAGTGGGTACGGACGTCGACGAAGCAAGCCGTGAGAGTCGCGCAGGAGAGCGGCGAGTTCGGACCGAACGTCGATGCCGATATCGTCGCCGACCTCGTCATCGCCACCGCCGACGGCCTGCAGCAGCAGTGGCTGCTCGATCGCTCGATCGACATGGTGGCGCGACTCCGGACCCTGTGGAACGGGATCGCGATCCTGTCGAAGCTCCCCCGCGACGACTAGCTGTACTGACCCGGTGCGTTGTTGACGTAGGAGAGACCTCCGGGGTCGAGTGGAGCTGTCTAGGTTCCCTCGAGTCCACGGAGGTCTCTCG
>NZ_JBIVHE010000006.1:0-338429 GCF_044749045.1 Microbacterium sp. NPDC089698 | reverse complement strand
AGACACGAGAGACCTCCGTGGACTCGAGGGAACCTAGACAGCTCCACTCGACCCCGGAGGTCTCTCCTACGTCAACAACGCACCGGGTCAGTACAGCTAGGCGCTCGCCCGGGAGATCAGGGCGGGGGCGAGCAGGGCCGGATCCGAGACGACCCGGCCCTCGACGCGGTCGACGACGAGGCGCACGGCCTGCTCGCCGAGCGCGGCGAAGTCCTGTCGGATCGTGCTGAGCGGCGGGCGGAACTCCGCGGCGTCGGCGATGTCGTCGAAGCCCAGGACGGCGACGTCCTCGGGCACTCCGCGGCCGGCATCGGCGAGCGCGCGCAGCAGACCGAGCGCCATCTGGTCGTTGGCGGCGAAGACGGCGGTGACCGCCGGATCGGCGGCGAGCACCCGGCCGCGATCGTGACCCGAACCCGCGCTCCAGTCCCCGCGCAGCGGATCCGGGATCCGCCGCCCGCGCGCAGCGAGCTCCTCCCGCCAGCCGCGCTCGCGCTCCGCGGCGGCGAACGAGCCCTCGGGCCCCGCGAGATGGTGCACGGTCGCCGCGCCCTGGTCGAGCAGGTGCGCGGTCGCCGCCCGGGCGCCCGCGGCGTGATCGGTCCCGATGACCGTGAAACGCGGATCCGCCGGCGCGTCCACGACCACGAGCGCGAGCCCCGCCGGATCCGCATCGCGGGCCAGCGCCGAGGCCTCGTTCAGCACGATCGCCCCGTCGACCCCCTGGTCGCGCAACCGATCGAAGGCCTCGCCGATGCGTCCTGCGGAGCCGAGCGTCACCACGGCGAGCGCATAGCCACGCGCCTCCGCGGCCTCGGCGACGGCCTGGAGCAGGGCGGAGTTGCCGACCGTGGCGAGGGTCTGCGCGACCACTCCCAGCGTCTCGGAGCGCCCGGTGCGCAGCGCCCGCGCCGCGCGGTGCGGGCGGTAGCCGAGTTCGGCCATGGCCTCCTCGACCCGCACGCGCGTGGCCGGATCCACGCGCGGACTGTCGTTCACGACCCGCGAGACGGTCTGCCCCGACACGCCGGCGCGCGCCGCGACCATCGCCATGGACACGCGCCCGCTCGGCTTCGGTCCGCGACGCGCAGGAACGGACGGCGCCCCGCTCTCGATCCGTCGCAGCTCCTCGAGCTCGTCGTCGCGCTTCGGCATCGGCCCGCCTCTCACCCCGCCGGTCCCGCATGTACCGACCTCAGGATTGTTGACGCTATCACGTCGCGTGCCTTATCGTGTTTACGTGAACATGGAAATCGCTCCCGAGTTCGTCGCGACCGAGACCACAACGCTCTCCGCCGGCGTGGTCAAGCGCGCGACGCGCCTCGCCGACGGCCGTGATCTCATCTACTACGACGATCCCGGATCCACCCTCCCCGCGGAGCGCTCGATCGACGCACGCACGCTGGACCCGCGTCCCGAGACCGCGTCGATGCGGCAGGACGTGCTGACCGGCGACTGGATCACGTTCGCCACGAAGCGCCAGACCCGGGTCATGATGCCGAGCGCGGATGCGGATCCCCTCGCCCCGCAGTCCCCGACGAACCCCTCCGAGGTGCCGTCCCGCTACGACGTCGCGGTGTTCGAGAACCGCTCCCCCTCGTTCGGCCCTGCCCTCGCCGAGGCCGTAGGCGCTGCTCCGGAGGCGGTCGATCCGCCTCGCGGCCTGGACGACCTCGAGACGATCGGCATCGAGCGCGCCCGCACCAGCGTGGGCCGGTGCGAGGTCGTGTGCTTCAGTCCGGAGCACGCCGGATCCTTCGGCACCCAGTCCGTCACCCGCGCGCGCACCGTGATCGAAGCATGGGCCGACCGCACCGCGGCGCTGAGCGTCCTGCCCGGCATCGAGCAGGTGTTCCCGTTCGAGAACCGCGGCGAGGCGATCGGCGTGACCCTCCCCCACCCGCACGGGCAGATCTACGCGTACCCCTACGTCACGCCGCGCACGCAGCGGCTGCGCGAGAGCATCGCCCGCACCGGCGCGGATCTGTTCGAGCGGATCCTGGACGCCGAGCAGCGCTCCGAGCGCGTCGTGCTGCAGGGCGAGCACTGGACCGCGTTCGTGCCCTTCGCCGCGCGCTGGCCGCTCGAGGTGCAGCTGCTGCCGCACCGCCACGTGCCCGACTTCGCCGCGCTGTCGGGCGCCGAGCGCGACGAGCTCGCCCCGCTCTATCTGCGCCTGCTCCGCGGCGTGGACGCGCTCTACGAGACGCCCACCGCGTACATCGCGGCCTGGCATCAGTCGCCCGTGCGCGTCGGACGCGACGAGATCCGGATGCGCCTCGAGCTCACCAGCCCGCGCCGCGCCGCCGACAAGCTGAAGTTCCTGGCCGGATCCGAAGCCGCGATGTCGGCATGGACCGCCGAGATCCTCCCCGAAGACGCCGCCGCGCGCCTGCGGGACGCGATCGCGTCGGTCCCCGCCCCGACCCCCTGACCCCGCGCCCCTGTCCTGCCTGACCCTGCCTTGTCAGACCGTGTCCCACTTTTCGCTCCGGAATCAGCACTTTCACCGCCGAAAGTGGGACACGGCCCCACCCGAACTGGGACACGGTCGGCAGCACACCCCTCCCGAGGAGACCCGATGACCCCTGCCCGCACCACCACCGCGACGACCGAGACGGCCGGCACCGCCGATGCCAGCGCCTCCTCCGCCGCCGCCCCCGCCGCCGTCGCCGCCGCGGAGGCCCTGTTCCGCGAGCTGACCGGATCCGAGCCCGCAGGCGTCTGGTCGGCGCCCGGACGTGCGAACCTCATCGGCGAGCACACCGACTACAACGACGGCTTCGTGCTGCCCTTCGCGATCCAGCACCGCACGGCCGCCGCCGCACGGCTGCGCACCGACGGGCGGATCCGCGTCGCGTCCACGTTCGCCGCCGAACCGGTCGAGGTCGCGCTCGACGACCTCGAGACGCTGTTCCCGTCCGGGCGCGCCCGTCGCACGGCCGCGAACGCTGTCGAGGAGCACGGACCGGCCGTCCCGGAGTGGGCCGCCTACCCCCTCGGCGTCGCCTGGGCGCTGCGCGCACTGGTGCCCGCCTGGGCCGCCGGCACCTTCGCGGGCGTCGACATCGCGATCGCCTCCGACGTTCCGGTCGGGGCCGGGCTGTCGTCGTCCGCGGCGATCGAGGGCGCGACGAGCACGGCGCTCGACGAGCTCTGGGGTCTCGGGCTGGATCCGGTCGCGCTCGCGCAGGCGGGTCGCCGCGCCGAGAACGAGGCCGTCGGCGCCCCCACCGGAATCATGGATCAGATGGCGTCGATGCTCGGGCGGGCCGATGCCGCGGTGTTCCTGGACTGCCGCTCGCTCGAGACCCGCTCGATCCCGCTCGGATTCGCCGAGGAGGGGCTCGACGTGCTCGTGATCGACACGGGCGTCACGCACGCGCACTCCACGGGCGGCTACCGCGAGCGCCGCGAGTCCTGCGAACGCGGGGCCGCCGCGCTCGGAGTCGCGGCGCTGCGCGACGTGACCGTCGCGGATCTGCCGCGCGCCGCGGAGTTGCTCGACGATACGGACTTCCGCCGGGTGCGGCATGTCGTGACCGAGGACCAGCGCGTGCTCGACACGGTCGCGGCGCTCGCGGAGCGCGGTCCGCGCGCGATCGGCGATCTGCTCGTCGCGTCGCACGCGTCGATGCGGGACGATTTCGAGATCTCGATCCCCGAACTCGACACGGCGGTCGACGTCGCCCTCGCGCACGGCGCGATCGGCGCGCGCATGACGGGTGGCGGCTTCGGCGGCGCCGCGATCGCACTCGTCGACCATGACGCGGTGCCGGCGGTCTCGGAGGCCGTGCGAGCGGCGTTCGCCGGGTCGGGCTTCGCCGCGCCGCACGTGTTCACCGTCACGCCGTCGGCAGGGCCGCGCCGCGACGTCTGAGCGCCCGGATCCGGTCCCCCGCCGCTCCCTTCTGCGACGGGAGCACGGATCCGGATCCGCCCCGGGATTCCCCCAGCGAACCCCGTGAAGAATGAGAGCCGCGCACCCGCGCGACGGAAGGAGACCCATGTCCTGGCTTGTCACCGGCGGCGCCGGCTACATCGGATCGCACGTCGTGCGCGCGCTCTCGGAGGCCGGTCTCACCCCGGTCGTGCTGGACGACCTCTCCAGCGGGGTCGCGTCGTTCGTGCCCGAGGACGTGGCCTTTGTGCGGGGCAGCATCCTGGACCGGGAGCTCGTCGAGCGCACCCTCCGCGAGCACGAGGTGCAGGGCGTGATCCACGTCGCCGGCTACAAGTACGCAGGGGTCTCGGTGCAGCGTCCGCTGCACACCTACGCGCAGAACGTCGAGGGCACCCGGGTGGTCCTCGAGGCGATGGCGGCCGCCGGCGTCGCGAACATCGTGTTCTCCTCGAGCGCCGCCGTGTTCGGCACGCCCGACGTGCCGCTGGTCGTGGAAGGCACCCCGAAACGGCCCGCCAGCCCCTACGGCGAGTCCAAGCTCATCGGCGAGTGGCTGCTGCGCGACGAGGCCGTCGCGACCGCCGGATCCGCGAACCCCCTCGTGCACACGTCGCTGCGCTACTTCAACGTGGTCGGATCCGCGGACCCGACCGTCCACGACGTGAGCCCGCACAACCTCTTCCCGATCGTGTTCGAGAAGCTGCTCGCCGGGGAGACCCCGCGGATCAACGGCGACGACTATGCCACCGAGGACGGCACGAACGTGCGCGACTACGTGCACGTCGGCGACATCGCGCTCGCCCACGTCGCCGCGGCCCAGCGCATGATCGCGGGCCGGCCGGTCGAGGCCGCCTACAACCTGGGATCCGGCGACGGCCTGTCGGTGCGCCAGATCATGGATGCGATGGCGCGCGTGACCGGCATCGACTTCACACCCGAGATCGGCCCGCGTCGCCCCGGCGACCCCGACCGCATCGTCGCGACCGGTGAGCTCGCCGCGCGCGACCTGGACTGGCGCATGCGTCACACGGTCGACGAGATGGTGCGCTCGGGCTGGGAAGCCCGCCGCAACGCCGGCTGACCCCGAGACGCGGGCTGAGCCCGGGGCGCGAGGTGCACCCGGGGGCGCGCTTCGCCAAGCGCACGGGTTGTTGCCGAGCGCACGGCTTGTGCGCGCGAATATCCTGTGCGCCCGGCAGGATCCCGTGCGCTCGCAGAACGCGGCGGCAGGATCCCGTGCACTCGAGGATCGCGGCGGCAGGATCCCGTGCACTCGCGGATCGCGCAGGCAGGATCCCGTGCACTCGCGGCGATCCCGTGCGCCCGCCAGGATCCCGTGCCCTCGGCGACCGTGCACGTCCCGCGGCTAGGCTCGGCGCATGCTGATCCGCCCCGCTGCCCCGGCCGATGCGCACGGGATCGCTGTGGTGCATGTGCGCGGGTGGCAGGAGGCGTACCGCGGACTCATGCCGCAGGCCGTGCTCGATGAGCTGTCGATCACCGACCGCGCCGACGGGTGGCGGCGGATCCTGGAAGCACGGGACCACGGGGAGGAGCCGGAGGGCCCACGCTCTCGCGCCCTGGTCGCGGCGGATCCCGACACGGACCGGATCCTCGGGTGGGCGACCTACGGCGAGCCCCGCGAATCCGGTCCGCACGGCGGCGAGCTGTGGGGGCTTTACGCCCACCCCGAGCTCTGGTCGCGGGGAGTCGGGCACGCGCTGCTCACCGCGGTCGAGGAGTCGCTGCGCGCCGACGGAGCAGGATCCGCGTATCTGTGGGTGCTTGAGGGCAACGACCGCGCCGCGACGTTCTACGAGCGTCACGGCTGGATCGAGGACGGCGAGGTGAAAGTCGAGGAGCGCCCCGGCCTGCGCCTGCACGAGCGCCGCAGGGTGAAGCTGCTCCGCTGACGCCCCGCCCCACCTCCGCCGCCCGGCGCACAGCGCGTTGAACGTAGCGCTCGCCGCGCGCACGGCATGCTGCCGAGCCCACGGCTCCCGCACGCCAAGATCCCGTGCACCCGGCGGGATCCGGTGCGCTCGGCGATCACGGCGGCAGGATCCCGTGCACTCGGGCCCGCGCCGAAACGCGGAACGCGGCCTCCCCAAGAGGGAGACCGCGTTCCGGGACGAACGAGCCGGCTCAGCCCTGCGGGGCGTTCGCGGCGGCGAGGAGCTGGTCCACGCCCTCGCGGTCGAGGCCCCAGCCGAAGGCGGGCAGGCGCCCGATCGGGAACGAACCCATCATCTTCGCCATGGCCTCGCCCGACATGATGCCGTCACCCTCGCCGCCGAACTGCTCCTGGAGCGCGGCGAACGCGCCGGCGACCATCGGGCCGGCGACCGGGTGCGCGAACACCGCGGCGAGCGTGGACTCCGGGGTGAGCGGCACCAGGACCGCGTCGCCGGTGACGTCGACCGTGACGGATCCGCGCAGGTCGCGGCTCGACGCGGCGGCCTCGATGCGGTACGCGCCGCCCTCGACGACGAAGCGGTCGACCCGGACGTCCCAGTACGCGAGGTCCTCGCGGCGCACGGTCAGCACGACGTCGACCGTGGCGCCCGCGGCGATCTCGACCGACGCGAACGCCTTGAGCTCGCGGGGAGCGCGCTCCACCGCGGAGGCCACCGGGGCGACGTAGACCTGCACGACCTCGCGGCCGTCACGGGATCCGGTGTTCGTGACCGGAACCGTCACCACGATGTCGCCCGACGCGGTGACCTCGGCGGAGACCGCGCCGTAGGCGAAGGACGTGTAGGACAGGCCGTGGCCGAACGGGTAGGTCACCGCCATGTCGCGGGCGTCGTACCAGCGGTAGCCGACGAGGATGCCCTCGCCGTAGCGCACGTGCCCGTTCGAGCCGGGGAAGTTGCCGAACGCCGGGGTGTCCTCGATGCGGTGCGGGATCGTCTCCGCGAGGCGGCCGGACGGGTTCACCGTGCCGAGCAGCACGTCGACGGTCGCGGATCCGCCGGCCTGGCCGAGCAGCCACGCCTCGAGGATCACCGGCACACGGTCGGCGAAGGGCAGCGCCACGACGGATCCGTTCGACAGTACGACGACCGTGCGCGGGTTCGCCGCCACGACCGCGTCCAGCAGGGCGAGCTGGTGCGCGGCGAGATCGATGTGGTCGCGGTCGAAGCCCTCGGACTCCTCGGCGTCGGTGAGGCCGAGGAAGACCACGGCGACATCGCGCGAGGCCGCGAGCGCCACGGCCTCGTCGCGCAGCGCATCCTGACCCTCGGCCGCGGCGTCGAACGCGAAGCCCGGCGCGAACGCGACCCGGTCTCCGGCGGCCGCGCTCAGCGCGTCGAGCGCCGAGTCCACGCGCGTCGGGTTGATGTGCGAGGAGCCGCCGCCCTGGAAGCGCGGGGTGCGGGCGAACTCGCCGATGAGCGCGATCGACGCGTCCTCGGCGAGCGGCAGCAGCGGGGCGCCGCCGACCGCGTCGTTCTTGAGCAGCACGATCGAGCGACCGGCGACCTCGCGGGCCAGGGCGTGGTGCGCGTCGACGTCGAGCGGACCGGCGACGGCGGGGCGGGCCTGAGCGCGCCCGACGAGGTCGAGCACGCGGGCGGCCGAGGCGTCCAGCGCGGCCGCGACGGCCGGGTCGGATCCTGCGGCGGCGGCCACGGCGCGGTCGGGGCCGCCATCGCTGCCGGGCATCTCCAGATCCAGGCCCGCGACGAGCGCGGCGACGCGGTCGTTCACCGCGCCCCAGTCGGAGACCACGAGGCCCTCGAAGCCCCACTCGTCGCGCAGCACCTGGGTGAGCAGCCACGGATCCTGCGAGGCGTAGACGCCGTTGATCTTGTTGTACGAGCACATGACGGTCCACGGCTGCGCGTCCTTGACGACGCGCTCGAAGCCGCGCAGGTAGATCTCGCGCAGCGGCCGCGGGTCGACGTCGCTCGACGCGGTCATCCGCTCGAACTCCTGGTTGTTGGCCGCGAAGTGCTTGAGCGACGAGCCGACGCCCTGCGACTGGATGCCCTTCACGAGCCCCGCGCCGATGACGCCGGAGACGATCGGGTCCTCCGACACGTACTCGAAGTTGCGCCCGCACAGCGGCGAGCGCTTGATGTTGATGCCGGGGCCGAGGATGACCGCGACGTCCTCGATCGCGGACTCGACGCCGAGCGCGACGCCGACCCGCTCGGCGAGCTCGGGGTCGAAGGCGGCTCCGAGTCCGGAGGCCGGCGGGAAGCAGGTGGCCGGAACGCTCTCGCTGAGGCCGAGGTGATCGCTGTCCGCGGCCTGCTTGCGGAGGCCGTGCGGACCGTCGGTGACCATGATCGACGGCAGGCCGATGCGGTCGATGGACTTCAGGGTCCAGAAGTCGGCGCCGCTCGTGAGCGAGGCCTTCTCCTCGGTGCTGAGCTCGGGCAGATGATCGCGGGGCGATGTCATTGTCGACTCCTTCGTGGACGACTCTCGGGTGACGGGCAGGGCCAGTCGATCAGGTTCTGGAACAGAAAGCAAGTGTTACTCGGTTTTTATCCGCGAGCGCTCAGCCCCGGGATAGTCTCGGGGGCATGGCACGACGAGGTTCGTACGCGAAGGGCATCGCGAAGCGCGAGGAGATCCTGCGCGCGGCGCTCGCGGTGGTCGCCCGGGAGGGCTATCACGGCGCCTCCGTGAAGGAGCTCGCCGAGGAGGTCGGGCTCAGCCAGGCGGGCCTGCTGCACTACTTCGACAGCAAGGACGAACTGTTCGTCGAGATCCTGCGCACGCGCGACGAGGTCGACATGGCCGGCCACTCCGGCGCGGTGGATGCCGCGACGCTCGACGAGATGCGCGACGGCTATCTCGACATCGTGCGGCACAACGCGCGGGTGCCGGGGCTGGTCGAGCTGTTCACCCGCCTCGCGGCCGATGCCGCGAACCCCGAGCATCCGTCCCGCGCGTTCTTCGCCGAGCGCAGCGCCGGCCTCCGAGAGCGCTGGGCCGGGACCATCGCGGATGCGCAGGCGGAGGGCGCGCTCCGCGACGACATCGATCCGATGCTCGCGGCGAGGCTGCTGCAGGCCGTGTCCGACGGCGCTCAGATGCAGCTGCTCGTCGAGCCCGAACTCGACATGGTCGTGCTCATCGAGACGCTGTTCGACCTCATGCGGTCGCCCGGATCCGAGACCTCCGGGGGTCACGTTCGGGGTCGTTGAGCGCGCACCGAGCCGAGCCGACCGAGACGGAACGCCGTCCTCTCGCGAGCGCACCGCGTCTCGTCTCGGCCGGCTTCGCCGGCCTCGCTCAGCGACCGGTAGCGAGCAGCGGTCGCACCGACGCATAGGCGTCGGCCTCGTCGCGCGACGGGGTGTCGTACACGCGCGCGATCTCCTCCGCACCGTAGCGGGGCCAGCCGGGATCCCCGCCCGCGATGAACGCGACCGCGGCGGCGTGCACCTCATCGGCGAGCTCCTGCGGCGGGTTCGGGCCGGCGAGCGGTTCCATCGCGGGGCCGTCGAGGCAGTCGAAGAAGAACGGGACGTCGAGGCAGTGCTCGGCGAACCCGAAGTGCCCCGAGGGCCAGGAGAACCGGTACACCCACGTGGGCGCGGCACCGCGATCCGCCACGATCCGCAGGATCGCGACCCGGAACATCCGGTCGGTCAGCACGCGTCCGGCCAGGCGCGCCTTGCCCTTCGCGAGCACGTCGGCGTTCGCGGCGAGATAGGGGGCGCGCGCCTCCTTCGGCACGCCGAGCTTGCCCAGCAGCACCCCCTTCGGCACGAGCGCCATAGCCTTGCCGGCATCCGCCGTGGCCATCGTGAACTCGTCGTCGGTGGCGCCGAGCACGAGCGGCTTGTCCGCGCCGACACCCGCACGGAAGGACTCCGGCGTGGGCCGCAGGATGAGGTCGCCGTCGACGGACGGGCCGAGCGGCAGTCCGTTCTCGACGATGTCGCCCATGTCGCCGCCGTCGAACGCGGTGAGCTTCTTCTGCACCTCGAGGATGCGCTCCTCGCTCAGCGCGCCGAGGCCCGCACGCGTCGGCGCGACGCCGAGCTCGGCGGCCAGCCGGCGGCCGAACTCCTCCGACCGGGCCGCCGAGACATCCGCCAGGGCGCCGGAGATCGCGTAGACGCCCTGGAACAGGTGCTGCGCCTTCTCCATGCCGAGCAGGGTCATGACGGCACCGCCGCCCGCCGACTGCCCGGCGATCGTGACGCGAGCCGGATCCCCGCCGAAGGCCGCGATGTTCTGCTGCACCCACTCCAGCGCCAGCAGCCAGTCACGAACGCCGCGGTTCGACGGCGCGTCCTCGATCCAGCCGAACCCGTCGAACCCGAGCCGGTAGGAGAGGGTCACGGTCACCACGCCGTCGCGCGTGAAGTTGCGCCCGTCGTACCAGGGGCTCGCCGGGGATCCGGCGAAGTACCCGCCGCCGTGGATGTAGACGAGCACGGGGAGGCCGGCCCCGGTCGCGGTCTCGGGGCTCGGCGTGTAGACGTTCACGTTGAGCGTCGACTCCCCCGGCACGCTCGGCTCGGGAATGAGCGTGACGCCGGGGTCGCCCCGCTGCGCGGTGGGCCCGAACGCGGCGGCGTCGAACACGCCTTGCCACGGGGCCTTCGGCAAGGGCGCCGCGAAGCGCAGCTCGCCCACCGGCGCCTCGGCGAACGGGATGCCGAGGAACGCCGCGGAGCGGAGGTTCCCGCGCGGACCCGATCCAGGCGCGATCGTGTCATGCCAGCGCCCGCGCACGCGGCCCGCGCTGATCTGCACCTCGGGGTGCGCGGCCGTGGCCGCTGCGGCCTCGTCGGCCGGCGTGGTCTGGGTGTTCTCCATCGGGAGTCCTTTCGTGGAGGGTGGCGCCGCGGCGGGCCGGAGGCGACCCGCCGGAGCGGGTGCTACTTGACGCTCCGGATCGGGGCGGTGACGATCGCGGCGAGCACCGCGAAGACCATCGCGAACACGAACAGCATGGGGTATCCGCCGAAGGATCCGATGATCACCGCGGCGATCGGAGCGCTGAGCGCCTGCGGGATGTTGGTGGCGACGTTGAGGATCCCGAGGTCCTTGCCGGCGTCCGTGCCCTCGCTGGGGAGCACCTCGGTCATGAGGGCCGCGTCGACCGACATGTACAGGCCGAATCCGATGCCGTTCACGACGCTCATGATGATCATGCCGGTCATGTTGGGCATCATCAGCGGGAACGAGAGGCCGATGACCATGACCACGGTGGCGCCGTAGATGAAGATCTTGCGACGGCCGACCTTGTCGCTCCACCATCCCGAGAGGGCGATCGCCGCCATGGTCGGGACGAGCGGGATCAGCGTCAGCGTGAGCGTGGCGCCCTGCGCCTCCGCGAGCGACATCCCGATGTAGTCGGTCAGCAGATACAGCTGGTAGGCGGTCACGGCGAAGTAGCCGAGGATCAGCAGGAACCGTGCCGCGAACGCCCAGGCGAAGTCCGGGTGCTTGCGGGGGTTGATCCAGAATCCGCGGAAGAAGGAACCCCAGCGGAACGGGGCGACGGCGGCGTTCTTCGAGGACCAGTCCTTGTTGAGCAGCACGAACAGCACGGTGACGACGATCACCGCGATGCCGAAGACGGAGTAGCCGATGCCGATCTGCGCGCCGAGCGCCGCCGCGACCATGACGCCGACCGTCATGCCGAGCTGCGTGCCGAGCCCGATCATCGCGCTCGCGCCGCCGCGCTTGGCACGGGGGAAGCGGTCGGCCGTGATCGTGGTGAGCGGCGCCTGCAGGAAGTTGAGCGCGACCTGGATCGCCACCCAGAACACCGTGATCCAGAAGACGTCCTGCAGGGATCCCATCCCGAACAGCAGGATCCCGCCGACCAGCGCCCCCATGACCATCCACGGCGCACGGCGGCCGAAGCGCGAACGGGTGCGATCGCTGAAGGCGCCCGCGAGCGGCTGCGCGAAGAGCGTGAAGACGAAGGAGGTCGTCGTGACGATCGCAAGGTTCTGCACCTTGTGCGCAGGATCCAGGATCGCGATCTGCGACGGCAGCAGGATCGCGATGAGGCCCCCGTAGGTCGCGAACAGCGTGAGCGAGGCGATCAGCAGGCCGGGCAGCAGCCGCCTCGTCGCGGGCGGGCTCGCTGCGGGCTCCCCCGCGCTGGGCGCCTCGGCGCGGATGAGTCCGGTCGGCGCGATCCCTGCGGCGGGATCGGGAGGGGTGATGGTCATGGGGGCTCCTCGTCGAGCTGGTCGGGTGCAGAACTCAATCCCGAACACAGTTTGGTATTGAGATCCGAGAAGATTGTCGCACCGAAACACGAACGCTGCAAGGGTTTGGGGGCGAAAGCCGCAACTCGTTCGAGTTTCGTGACGAACGGATATTCTGAACCCCATGGCCAAACGTGGTGCGTACGCGAAGGGCGTCGTCAAGCGCGAGGAGATCCTCGAGGCGGCGCTCGAGATCGTCGGCCGGCGCGGCTACCGCAACGCCTCGGTGCGCGAGATCGCCGATGCGGTGGGCCTCAGCCCCGCAGGTCTGCTGCACTACTTCGGCACCAAGGAGCAGCTCTTCGTCGAGATCCTGCGCGCCCGCGACGCCCACGACACGGAGCGGTTCGACGACCTCGGGTTCACCGAGTCCTTCCTCGAGGTGGTGCGGCACAACACGGAGGTGCCGGGCCTCGTCGAGCTCTACACGCGCCTGGCCGCGGAGGCCGCGGACCCCGAGCACCCGGCCCGCGGGTTCTTCCTCGACCGCACCGCGGCCGTGCACGCGGTCGCCCGCGAGGCGCTCACCGCGGACCAGCAGGAGGGGCGCATCCGCGCCGATCTCGACATCGAGTGGGTCATCCGTGCGGGCCACGCCCTCGCCGACGGACTGCAGAACGCGTGGATCCTGGATCCGACGATCGACATGGCCGCCGACATCGACCGGTTCTTCGCGTTGCTGCGCGCGTGACGCCGGTGATCATCGAGGCCGACGTCCCCTCGGGGTCGTTGAGCGAGCCGAAGGCGAGACGAAACGTCGCGCCCCGCGAGAGCACCGCGTTTCGTCTCGCTCGGCCTGCGGCCGTGCTCGCTCGACGTCCCCGTCGAGGTCGGCCGGATACGCTGATCGGGTGACCGTCGATGCCCCTCTCGCCCGGACCGACTCCGGCCCCGTCCGGGGATTCTGGCGGGGCGAGCCCGGCACACCGGACGCCTCCGCCGCGTTCCTCGGGATCCCGTTCGCCGCGGCGCCCGTGGACGAGCGGCGCTTCGCCGCCCCGCAGCTTCCCGAGCCCTGGACCGAGGTGCGCGACGCGACCGCGTTCGGCCCCACCGCGCAGCGCGGCGACAAGGGCGAGACGCTCATCCCCGAGCCCAGCGTCCCCGGCTCCGCGACGCTGAACGTGAACGTGTTCACCCCGGCGCTCGAGGGATCCCGTCCCGTCATGGTGTGGATCCACGGCGGCGGCTACGTCGACGGCTCCCCCGCGAGTCCCTGGTACGACGGCGCCGCCTTCAACCGCGACGACGTGGTGACCGTGACCGTGTCGTACCGGCTCGGCTTCGACGGCTTCGGCCTGATGCCCGGCGCTCCCGCCAACCGCGGGGTGCTGGACTGGATCGCCGGGCTGGAGTGGGTGCAGCGCAACATCGCCGCATTCGGCGGGGATCCGTCGCGCGTGACGATCGCAGGGCAGTCCGCCGGGGCGGGCGCGGTGCTGACGCTGCTCGGCCTCGAGCGCGCGCAGCACCTGTTCCACGCGGCGATGGCGTTCTCCCCCGCGCTCGCCGACATCGACCCGGAGCTCGCATCGCGGCGCACGAGGGCACTGGGCGTGCTGCTCGGCTGCGCTCCCGACGCCGCCGGCTTCCGCACGGTGCCGGAGCGCACCCTGCAGCGCGCCCAGCCGAAGGCCGCGCTGCTCGGCGCGACCCGGCTGAAAGCGCTGCTGGCCCCGCTTGCCGAGGGGCTGCCCTGGGGTCCCGTGATCGACGGCGAGGTCGTTCCCCGTCCGGCCGTCGAGGCACTGCAGGCGGGGATCGGCGCCGACAAGCCGCTCCTGCTCGGCGCGACCGACGACGAGTTCACGATGACGATGGACCAGGCCCCGGGGGTGCTGCGGTTCGTCCCGGCCTCGCTCGCGCTCGCCCTCCTGTGCCGCGGCCGCGCCGTGCGCCGGGCCTACCTCGCCGCGAACGGGCCGCAGCGCCGCCTCGGCACCCCGGCGCTGCTCGGACGCTTCGTGACGGACCGGGTGTTCCGCTCGCTGGTCGTGCGGGCCGCGCAGGCGCGAGGCGATGCGCCCACCTGGGCCTACCGGTTCGCCTGGGTCTCACCCGCCAAGGGCTGGTCCTGCCACTGCCTCGACGTGCCGTTCTGGTTCGACGTGCTCGACGATCCGTTCGTGGAGGGCCTGGCCGGCCCGACCCCGCCGCAGCACCTCGCGACGGAGATGCACACCACGGCGGTCCGATTCGTCGAGGACGGCGACCCCGGCTGGCCGCAGTGGCGCACGGATCCGGGGCTCTCGCGCGTCTTCGGGGCCGGTCCTGCGGAGCCCGCGCTCTCGGCGACGGCGTACGACGGCGCACTGCCCCTGGCCTGAGCGCGCCCCGGTCGTTGAGCGAGGACGCCGCAGGCCCGCATCGGGGTCGTTGAGCGAGGACGCCGCAGGCGACCGAGGCGAAACGCCGCAGCTCGCGAGAGCGCCGCGTTTCGTCTCACTCGGCCTGCGGCCGTGTTCGCTCAACGACCCCAGGAGGGGACCTGCGGCCGTGTTCGCTCAACGACCCCGGGAGGGGACCTGCGGCCGTGTTCGCTCAACGACCCCGGAGGGGGACAAGGACGAACCCGCCGTCCGATGGGAGCGGGACGGCGGGTTCGGGTCGAAGCGGGGCCTGCGCCCCGGATCCGATCAGGCGATCGGGTCGAGCAGCGGGATCTCGTAGCGGTGCGGCGTGCCGAAGCGGTGCGCGGTGACCGAGACCGCCTGCTCGCGCAGGAACGTCAGGATCTCCACGCGACCGGCGGCGACGACCGGGTTCGCATACAGCGCGAGGCTCGGCGAGCCGTTCACGGCGGCGGCGGTGTCGGCCGCGGCGGCGCCGACGAGGCGGACCCGTCCGTCGCGCGCCGCGAGACGCTGCGCGTGCGCGGCCCAGGCGGCGGCGTCCTCGGTCGCGACCGTGACGTCCTGCGTGCCGAGCCAGGACGCGACTGCGGCCGGGAGCGCCGTCGCGGTGCTGACCGTGACCCGGGCGCGGGCCCGACGGCCGGCCGCGACCACGCGGATCAGCTCGGCGACGCGGTCGCCCTCGAAGCGCACCGTCACCGGCACGGCCTGGTAGCGCAGCGCGTTCTGCTCGGTCACGAGACCGGTCGCGTCGCGCACCACGCCGAACTCGTCGGCCCAGGCGTCGATGTCGGTGGCCAGCGCTCCGCGCAGCCACGCGATGTCGGCGTCCGCGTCGCCGGCGGCGGCGAGCGCGCCCACGGCGCCGGTCGCGAGGGCGTCGAGCTCCCGCGTCGACGTGACGGGGGCGTCGGTCCACTCCGAGAGGCCCACGAGGTAGTTCGGGCCGCCGGCCTTGGATCCGGCGCCGACGGCGGCCTTCTTCCAGCCGCCGAACGGCTGACGCTGCACGATCGCGCCCGTCGTGCCGCGGTTCACGTACACGTTGCCAGCCTGGATCGCGGCCAGCCACGTCTGGATCTCGTCCTCGTCGAGCGAGTGCAGCCCCGAGGTGAGGCCGTAGTCGATGTCGTTGACGACGTCGATCGCCTCCTCCAGGGAGCCGGCGGTCATGATGCCGAGCACCGGGCCGAAGTACTCCACGCGGTGGAACTCGGATCCGCGCTTCACGCCGTCGCGGATGCCCGGGCGCCACAGCTGACCGGCGTCGTCGAGATTCTGCGGCTGCAGCAGCCAGCTCTCGCCCGCGTGCAGCGTCGTGAGCGCGCCGAGCAGCTTGCCCTCGGCCGGTCCGATGAGCGGGCCGATGCGGTTCGAGCCGTTGCTGGGCTCGCCCACGTCGTAGGAGCGGACGGCGTCGACGAGCTGACGGCGGAACCGCTCGGAGGTCGCGGCGGATCCGACGAGCACGACGAGCGACGCCGCGGAGCACTTCTGGCCGGCGTGGCCGAACGCCGCGTACGCGACGTCCTTCGCGGCGAGGTCGAGGTCGGCCGACGGCGTGACGATGATCGCGTTCTTGCCGCTCGTCTCCGCGAGCAGCGGCAGGTCCTGGCGGAAGCCGCGGAACAGCTCGGCGGTCTCGTAGCCGCCCGTGAGGATCACGCGGCCCACGGCCGGGTCGCTCACGAGCTTCGTGCCGAGGTCGCGCCCGTCGAGCTGCACGTACTGCAGCACCTCGCGCGGCACACCGGCCTCCCACAGCGCCTCGACCATGACCGCGCCGGAGCGACGGGCCTGACGGGCGGGCTTGATGATGACCGGGGATCCGGTGGCGAGCGCGGAGAGGGTGGATCCGGCCGGGATCGCGACCGGGAAGTTCCACGGCGGGGTGACGACCGTCAGGCCCACGGGCTGCATGACCGCGCCGTCGACGTCCGCGAGATCCTTGGCGCTCTCGGCGTAGTAGTGCGCGAAGTCGATCGCCTCGGAGACCTCGGGGTCGCCCTGCTCGATGACCTTGCCGGCCTCGGATCCCATGACCTCGAGCAGCTCGGCGCGGCGCGCCTCGAGCACGTCGCCGGCCCTGTGCAGGATCGCCGCACGCCCCTCGGCGCCGAGCGCGCGCCAGGCCTCGCCCGCGGCGACCGCGGTCGAGATCACGGCATCGACCTGCTCGGACGTGGAGAGGGTGTTCGCCTCGACCGTCGCGTTGCCGAGCTCCGAGCCCTTCATGCGGGCACGGATCGCATCGCCCCAGGCGCGGTTCGCGGCGAGCGACGGGTCGGTGTCGGGGGCGTTGAGGAAGCCGTCCGTGAGACCGGGCGCGGCGAGCGCCGTGCGGTCCTGCACGCGGTTGGTCCCGGGAACCTCGGTGGGCATGCTGCGCACGGAGGCGAGGAAGCGCTCCTTCTCGCGCTCGAAGAGCTTCGGATCCGCGTCGAGGTCGAAGACCGCGGACATGAAGTTCTCCTGCGATGCGCCCTCCTCGAGGCGGCGGATGAGGTACGCGATCGCGACGTCGAACTCGTCCGGGTGCACGACGGGCGTGTAGAGGAGCAGGGATCCGACCGTGCGCTTGACGACCTGCGCCTGCGCCGACGCCATGCCGAGCAGCATCTCGAACTCGATGCCCTCGGTCACGCCGCGCTTCGAGGCGAGCAGCCAGGCCATGGCGATGTCGAAGAGGTTGTGTCCGGCGACGCCGATCCGCAGGTTGACCACGTGCTCGGGGCGCAGGGCGTACTCGAGCACCGCCTTGTACGAGGCATCGGACTGCTGCTTGGTCGACCAGGTCGCGAGCGGCCAGCCGTGCGACTCGGCGTCGACCGTCTCCATGGGCAGGTTGGCGCCCTTCACGACGCGCACCTTGATCGGCGCGCCGCCGTCGACCACGCGCTTCGCGGCCCACTCCTGCAGGCGGATCATGGCGCCGAGGGCGTCGGGCAGGTAGGCCTGCAGCACGATGCCGGCCTCGAGGGTCTTGAACTCGGGACGGTCGAGGATCGACGTGAAGACCGCGATCGTCAGATCGAGGTCCTTGTACTCCTCCATGTCGAGGTTGATGAACTTCGCGGATCCGTCGGGCATGCCCTTGAGTGCGATCCGGTAGAGCGGCAGGAGCGCCTCGGCCGCGTCTTCGACGGCGGCGTCGAACGCCCACGGGCTGTGCGGGGCGACGGTCGAGGAGACCTTGATCGAGACGTAGTCGACGTCGTCGCGCTCGAGCAGGCGGCGGGTGCCCTCCAGGCGGCGCGCGGCCTCCTCGCGGCCCAGGATCGCCTCGCCGAGCAGGTTGATGTTGAGCTTGACGCCCTGGGTCTCGCGGATGTGCGCGATGGCCTTGCCGAGCTTCTCGTCGCGGGCGTCCACGATGAGGTGGCGCACCATCTGGCGCAGCACGGTGCGGGCAGCGGGCACGACGATGCCGGGGACCATGCCGGCGGCGAGTCCGCCGAGGCCGATCGCGCCCTTCATCGGGGCGGGCAGGAATCCGGGGGTCAGCGGCACGAGCTCCTTGAGCTTCGCGGCGGCGACCTTGAGGTCCTCCGGACGCACGACGCCGTCCACGAAGCCGACCGTGAAGTCGAGGCCGTTGGGGTCGCGCAGCACGCCGGCGAGACGCTGGCCCGCGGCGTCGACCGGGACCTCGCGGCTCTCGACGAGCCACTTCTTGACGAGGGCGACGGCGTCGTCGGCGAGGGCGGAGAGATCGTCGATGCCGGCTGCGGTGCCGACAGGGCTTTCGTTGGCGGTCATGGTTCCTCGTGGGTTCGGTGCCGTGGCGGGGGTTCGCGCACGCGCGCAGACGGATCGCGCACGCGCGCGGGGATGCTCCCAGCATGGATCCGATCTCCCTGCAGGAAAAGCGATCATTCATGACGGGTATTATTCGTAATTCCCGATGGTTCCGTCCCGTCTCGCAACTCCCCCCTGTCCGCGAGACTCCATCTGGGCGACGAGACTGCGCTTGCGGGGCGCAGTCTCGTCGCGGAGTTGCAGTCTCGCGGTCAAGAAGGAGTGAGGAGAGGGCATGTTCGAGTTGCGGAGGCTGCGGCTGCTGCACGAGTTCGCGCTGCGCGGGACCATCGCGGAGGTCGCGCACTCGCTCGCCTACAGCCCGTCCACGGTGTCGCAGCAGCTCGCGCTGCTGGAGCGCGAGGCTGGCGTCGCCCTGCTCGAACCGGACGGGCGGCGCATCCGGCTGACTCCCGAGGGACGGGTGCTCGCCGCGCATGCGGCCCGCGCGCTCGAGCTCGACGAGCAGGCCCGGCAGCAGCTCAGCCAGGCGCCCGCCGAAGCCGTGCGGATCAGCGCGATGCCGACCGCCGCCGAGACCATCGTCCCCTCGGCGCTCACCGCCGTCGCCGCGTCGCATCCGCACCTGCGCGTCGAGATGACCGAGGCGCCGCCCGAGGAGGGCTTGTTCGAGCTGACCGCACGCCGCTTCGACCTCGTGATCGCCGAGCAGTATCCGGGCCACACCCGCGAGCGGCATGCGGGCAACCTGCACGAACTGATCGGCGAGGATCCGATCCGCCTCGTCCTCCCTCCCGGCGAGGATGCGGTGTCGCTCCCCGCGCTGCGGGATCGCGCCTGGGTCATGGAGCCGGTCGGATCCGCCGCCCGGCAGTGGGCCGTGCAGCAGTGCCGCGCCGCGGGCTTCGAGCCCGATGTGCGCTTCGAGGCGGCGGATCTGACGGCGCACGTGCGGCTCATCGAGGCCGGGCACGCGGTCGGGATGCTGCCCGACCTCATCTGGGGCGACGCCCCCGCGCGGGTCGCCCTGTCGGAGCTGCCCGGATCCCCCGTGCGCGAGGTGTTCACCGCGGTGCGCGAGTCGGCCCGCGCCTCGGACGCGATCGGCGCCGTCCGCAGCGCCCTGGCGGAGGCGTTCGCGCAGCACCGCCGGCCCCGACGCCGCTGAGCGCCGGGCCCGACTCCAGGGCGCGCCCTCCGCGCCTCACCCCGCCGCGCCGCGCCTGCGACGATCCGCACAGCCTGCGACGTTCAGCGCAGGGACCGGCCGGATCCGTGTGCAGATCGTCGCAGCGTGTGCAGATCGTGCGCCCGGGCCCTCACGAAGCGGGCCCCGGGCGCTCAGCCCTCGCGCAGGCTCGCGTGCGGGATCCGCTGCCGCATGACCCGCACGGCCTCGGGACTCACGTCGACGAGCAGGGCGTCCCGGCCGAGCGCTGCGGCGACGGCGCCCGTGGTGCCGGATCCGGCGAAGAGGTCGAGCACCCGGTCGCCGGGGCGGCTCGACGCCTGCACGATCCGGCGCAGGATCCCCTCCGGCTTCTGCGTGGGATAGCCGGTCTTCTCGCGCCCCGTGGTCGGCACGATCGTGTGCCACCACACATCGGTGGGGAGCTTGCCGCGCTCGCGCTTGGCGGCGCTGACCAGGCTCGGCGCCATGTACGGCTCGCGCTCGATGTCGTCGACGTTGAACACGTGCCCGCCCGGCGTCTTCACGTAGACCAGGATCGTGTCGTGCTTCGTGGGCCAGCGGGTGCGCGGCTTGGCGCCGTAGTCGTAGGCCCAGATGAGCTCGTTCAGGAAGCAGTCGCGGCCGAACACCGCATCGAGCATGACCTTGGCGTAGTGCGCCTCGCGGTAGTCGAGGTGCAGGTAGAGCGTGCCGTCGTCGGCGAGCAGCCGCCAGGCCTCCTCGAGGCGCGGCATGAGGAAGTCGCCGTAGTCGTCGAAGCGGTCGTCGTAGGCGTGCAGCAGCTCGCGCACCCGCTCGTACCGGTGACCGTGGAAGCCGTGGTTGACTTCGCGGGCGCGTTCCGAATTCAGGATCGATGGCGCAGAAGGCGCCGAAACAGGCTCGGTTTCCGTGGATCCGGAACCCTCGTCCTGAATTGCGTCCGTCGGGCGATCGGCCCGACGGGTCGAGACCGCGTGCCGCTCCTGCGTGCGGCCGGTGTTGAACGGCGGATCCAGGTAGACGAGCGTGAAGGATCCGTCGGGTAGGGTCCTCGCCACGTCCAGCGCTTCGCCGTGCACGATCTCGACGGATCCGGCACGGACCTCGGACGCCGCATCCGAGGAGCCGGGCGCTTCGACCGGCGCAACGGCCGGAGCAGCTTCAGCCGCGTCGCTCACGGAACCCGGTGCAGCCACGCCTCGGTGGCGAACTTGGTGCGCACGAGCTCCTCCGCGGCCTCGTACTCGTCGGCGGCGATCGCGCCGTCCTCGGCGCCCGTGATGCCGCGGAACGTGTCCTTGAACCGCTCGATGATCTCGGCGCGGCTGAGGCCGGTCTGGCTGCGCAGCGGATCCACCCGCTTGGCCGCCGACGCCGTGCCCTTGTCGCTGAGCTTCTCGCGGCCGATCCGCAGCACCTCGGTCATCATCTGGCCGTCGATGTCGTAGGAGAGCGTCGCGTGGTGCAGCACGCCGCCATTGGCGAGGCGCTTCTGCGCGGCGCCGCCGATCTTGCCGCTGGGACCGGCGATGTCGTTGAGCGGCTGGTAGGTCGCGTCGATGCCGAGCGAGCGCAGCGCCTGCAGCACCCAGTCGTCGAGGAACGCATAGGAGTCGGCGAACGTCATGCCCTGCACGAGCGATGCCGGCACGTACAGCGAGTAAGTGATGATCTGGCCCGCGGCCATCATCATCGCGCCGCCGCCGGAGATCCGGCGGACGACGTCGAAGCCGTGCTTCGCGGCCCCTTCCGGATCCACCTCGTTGCGGTACGACTGGAAGGATCCGATCACGACCGCGGACTCGTCCCACTCCCAGATCCGGAGGGTCGGACGGCGCCGGCCCTCGCCGACGCGCGTGGTGAGCACCTCGTCGAGCGCGAGGTTCATGCGCGGCGAGACGGCCTTGTCGTGCAGGATCTCCCAGTCGAAGTCGCCCCAGCCCGGCGCCGTCACCAGGGCGCGCCGCACCGCGGTGCCGACGGCCTCGGGCGTGAGCCCGAGCAGCTGCGCCCCCTCGGGGAGCGCGGCGCGCACGGCCGCGGCGATCGCAGACGCGTCCGTCTCGACGGGCAGTCCGGTGACCGCGGCGTTGATGTCGTCGAGGGCGTCGTCCGGTTCGAGGAAGAAATCGCCCGCCAGCCGGAAGCCGGCGATCGCGCCGTCCGTCACCTCGAAGTCGACGACGACCAGCTTGCCGCCAGGAACCTTGTACTCACCGTGCACCGCTCCAGCCTACGCGGCGGCGTGCCGCGGCGGATCCGCGGGTCAGTCGCGGCGCGGGATGTGCTTGTCGAGCCAGGCGAGCAGGTCCGCGCGCACCTCGTCCTGCTGCAGCTCGTGGAAGATCTCGTGGCGCGCATCGGGGTAGACGAGCGTGGTCACGTCGCTGAGTCCGGAGCGGTTGCGGTAGTCGTCGGCGAGACGGTGCACGCTGCGCGGTCCGCCGACCGGGTCGTCCCGGCCGACCATGAGCAGCACCGGCACGTCGTTCGGGAAGTCCTTGCCCGGGCGCCCGTAGAGTCGCGCGGCCTCGATCGGCCCGAACAGCTTCAGCAGCGGCACCTCGGTCGTGAGCGGATCGGCGCGGAACGCCTCCCACACCGCGGGATCGCGCGTGAGCCATTCCAGGCCGTGCGCGTCCGGCCCCTTCCACCGCGCGTTCAGCGGCATCGAGTTGAGGTCCGTCGGGGTGCGGTGGGCGGATCCGGTCAGGATCACGGCGTCGTATGCGTCCGGGTGCGCGTTCAGCACCATCTGCGCGAGGAACGATCCCCAGGAGTGGCCGAGCAGCACGAGCGGGAGCCCGGGGTTCTCCGCGCGGATCAGCTCGGTCAGCTGCCACTCGTCGGCGACGACGGCGCGCATGCCGCCGGGGCCGAGCCGGCCCAGCCTCGCCGCATCGCCGTGCTGCTTCATGCCCGTGCGCCCGTGGCCGCGGTGGTCATCGGCGTAGACCGCGAAGCCGGCCGCCGTGAGCGCGGCGATCACCGCGCCGTAGCGGCCCGCATGCTCGCCGACGCCGTGCAGCAGCTGCACCACTCCGCGGGGGGCGACGCCGGAGGCAGGGTGGACGTCGTAGACGATCGCGATGCCGTGTGCGTCGGTGAACTCGGCGGTGCGGGGCTCAGCCATGCCCCGAGTCTACGGATCCGGACCGCCGCGCGCGGATCGGGTCCGCAGATGACGTGGTCAGAGCCCGATCGCGGCGCGCACGGCGAGGGCCTCGGCGAGGTCGGTGACCTCGTGGCCGCCGCCGTCGTCCGCCGCCGAGCCCATCCGCACGGATCCGGCCGCGGCGACCGTGCGCTTGGCGGAGAAGTGCAGCGCGTCCACGCCGGTCGCGACGATCTCGGCCGCGTTCTCCGCGGTGATCCCGCTGCCCGCCATGATCTCGATCCGCCCTCCTGCCGCCGAGACGAGGGCGCGCAGCACGCCGAGCCCGTCGCGGGCGGCCGAGGCTCCGCCCGAGGTCAGCACGCGGGTGAGTCCCAGGGCGAGGGCCACGTCGAGCCCCGCCCGCGGATCCGGCGTCGCATCGATCGCCCGGTGCAGGGTGACCTGGGCGTCGGCGCGCACCTCGCGGGCCGCGTCGCGCAGTCGCGTGAGGGCATCCGCGTCGAGGTCGCCGCCGGCCGTCTGCGCGCCGATCACGACTCCGGCCGCGCCGTGCGCGAGCATCCACCGCACGTCGCGCACCGCGGTCGCGACCTCATCCGCGTCGTAGTGGAATCCGCCCGCCCTCGGGCGCACGAGGACGTGCACCTCCGGACCCGCGCCCTCCCCCGCCGCCTCGACCGCGAGTTCGAGCGTCGCCGGCGACGGCGTGAGTCCGCCGAGCGCGAGGGCCTGCGTCAGCTCGACGCGGCGTGCGCCGATCTCGCGGGCGATGCGCACTCCTGCGGCATCCTGGACGGCGACTTCGAGCGCGAGCGGCATTCGTCCATTCTCACCGGTCGGCGTCGCGAGCGGAACGGACGCGCGGGCGTTTGTTCAGCCGCTTGCCAAACCGGATCGGCGCCCCTCCCCCACCGGATCCGTCCGCCGGTCCGCACCCACGAGGTCGAATACTTAGTTAGGCTATCTAAGCAATGACTTCTGAGAACCTGCACGAGACCGCCACCGAACTGCGCCTCGCCACGTTCCGGCTCGCCCGCCGTCTGCGCTCCGTCCGCGCCGTGGACAGCCGCAACACCGCGATGAGCGACGCCCAGCTCGGCGTGCTCGCGGCGCTCCGCGCACACGGCCGCCACTCCCTCACCGCGCTCGCCGACCGCGAGCGCGTGACCGCCCCGACCATGAGCGCGCTCGTGACCGGCCTCGAGGAGCAGGGCTACGCGATCCGGATCCCCGACGACCAGGATCGCCGCCGGGTGCACGTGGAGATCACGCCGGTGGGAGAGTCCATCGTGGTGGAGACGTTCGAGCGGCGCACCCAGCTCCTGATGGCCGAGATCGCCGAGCTGGATCTGACCGAGGACGAGCTGCGGATCCTGCACGAGGCCAGCATCCTGATGCGGAAGCTGGCCGAGCTGTGAGCCAGATGTTCCGCTCCTTCGGAGTCTTCAACTACCGGGTCTGGTTCATCGGGGCGATCGTCTCGAACATCGGCGGCTGGATGCAGTCGACCGCGCAGGACTGGGTCGTGCTCACCGAGCTCACGCACAACGACGCCACCGCGATGGGCGCGACGATGGCGCTGCAGTTCGGACCGCCTCTGGTGCTGGTCGGCCTCACCGGCCGGGTCGCCGACCGGTTCGACCGGCGCCGGATCCTGCTCGTCACGCAGACCACGCTGATGCTCCTCGCCCTGACCGTCGCGGCGCTGCTGCTCACGCACGTCATGACGCTGCCCCTCATGCTCGTGTTCGCGGCGTGCTTCGGCATCGCGAACGCCTTCGACGCCCCCGCGCGGCAGGCGTTCGTCTCCGACATGGTGTCGATGGAGAACGCCTCGAACGCGGTCGCGCTGAACTCCGCCTCCTTCAACATGGCGCGCCTGATCGGCCCCGCCATCGGCGGCCTAGCGATCGTCGCCCTCGGATCCGGCTGGGTCTTCGTCGCGAACGCGGCCACGTTCCTCGCGATGATCGTGGCGCTGCTCCTGATCCGCACCCGCGAGCTCATGCCGCGCCCGAAGAACCGCCGCGCGGGCGGGCTCATCGTGGGCGTGCGGTACGTCGGCAGCCGCCCGGATCTCGTGGTCGTCTTCGCGATGGTGTTCCTCATCGGCGCCTTCGGCATGAACTTCCCGATCTTCGCCTCGACCATGGCACTCGAGTTCCACAAGCAGGCCGACGGCTACGGCGTGCTCAGCTCGGTGCTCGCGATCGGATCCCTCACCGGGGCGCTGCTGGCGGCCCGCCGGGATCGGGCCAGGGTGCGCGTGCTCATGATCGCCGCCGGAGGGTTCGGTGTCGCCTCGATCGTGTCCGCGCAGATGCCGACCTACGTGTCCTACGCGATCACGCTCGTGTTCGTCGGGTTCTCCACCGTCACCATGCTCACGACGGCGAACGGGTACGTGCAGACGACCACGGATCCGGCCCTGCGCGGCCGGGTGCTCGCCCTGTACATGGCGGTCGTCATGGGCGCGACCCCGATCGGCGCCCCGATCGCCGGCTGGGTGGCTGACACCTTCGGCCCGCGCGCCGCGATCACGGTCGGCGGCGCCGCGGGGCTCCTGTCCTTCGCGATCGGCGCGGGCTGGATGCTGTACTCCGGGCGGCTGCATCGCCGGGAGGACGCCCGCTTCCTGCTCACCCTCGACGAGACCCGCCCGGTGCGGGTGGTCGAGGCGATGCAGCGCGCGTTCGTCCCGCCGATCACCAGCGCGACCACGCCGATCCGGGTCGAGCCTCGCACGGACGCCGGGCCGGGGACCGCGCGTCCCGACGGGACCGGAGACCTCGGCGATCCTGGATCCGACGGCGGCGGATCCGATGACCGCGGCGGATCCGCCGACGCCGACCTCGGCTCGCCCCGTGCGGACGCGACGAAGCGCAACGGATCGGGCGACGGCGCGTGAGCGGCGCCGCCCCGGTCGGCGACGCCCGCGCGCGCCGTTCGCTGCTGCCCGCGCTCGGCGCGCTCTCCGCGTTCGGGCCGCTCTCGATGGATCTGTACATCCCGGCGCTCCCCCAGCTCGGCCGCGACCTGCACACCACCGAGGCCCTCGCGCAGGTGACGATGAGCGCGTGCCTGATCGGGCTCGCCCTCGGCCAGCTGCTGTGGGGACCGATCAGCGATCGCTACGGACGCCGTCGCCCGCTGATGTGGGCCGTGGGAGGGTTCGCGGTCGCCTCCTTCGTGTGCGCGGTCTCGCCGTCGATCGAGCTGCTGATCCTGGTGCGCCTGCTGCAGGGACTCTGCGGCGCGGCCGGGATGGCGATCGCGCGCGCGGTCGTGCACGACGTGTACAAGGGATCCGAGGCGACCGCCGGGTTCGCGACGCTCACCGCGATCTCGGGTGCGGCGCCCGTGCTCGCGCCGCTGCTGGGCGGTGCGCTGCTGACCTTCACCGACTGGCACGGACTGTTCGTCGCGCTGGGCGCGATCGGCGCCCTCCTCCTGCTGACCGCCGCACTGTTCGTGCCGGAGACGCATCCGCTCGCCGAGCGGACGACGGGCGGGCTCGGCAACGACCTGCGCGGCATCGGGGCGGCGCTCGGCAACGGCCCGTTCATGGTGTTCGCCCTCACTCTCGGCCTGGCGTCCGCCGGATTCTTCGCCTATCTGCAGATGTCGTCGTTCGTGCTGCAGAACCAGTTCGGCGTCGACGCGCAGGGGTTCGCGCTCATCTTCGCGATGAACTCCGGAGGCATCGTGCTCGGCGCGTGGATCAGCCGCCGTCTCGCCCGTCGCACCGGTGAGCGCCGCATCGACGGACGCCGCATCGTGCTGACCTCGCTCTCGCTGGGGACCGCGGCGGCCGTCGCTGTTCTGCTGAGCGCGCTGCTGCACAGCCCGCTGCCCTGGCTGCTCGCACCGCTCTTCGTGCTCGTGGGTCTGCACGGCGTGAACAACCCGACGCTGACCGCGCTCGCGCTGTCCCGCATCACGCGCGGAGCCGGATCCGCCTCCGCCGTGCTGGGCACGCTCGCCGCCCTGCTGGGCGCGCTCCTGCCGCCGCTGCTCTCGCACGCGGGGGTCTCGGCGACCCTCATGGGCGCGACGATGCTCATCGCGTTCGCGGCCGCGCTCGCCCTGCTCGCCGCGACAGGGCGCATCACCCGGGCCAGGGGCTGATGCCGGGAACTTCTTACGAATCCGTGATCTCCCCGCGCCGGCGCCCGTGCAGGTTCCTACGCTGAGAGCATGACCGGATCCGCGTCGCGCGACAGGGCGCTGGCCGCCGCGGCCGGCGTCGCGGCGGCCCTGCTCGGCATCGGCCTCGGCGAGCTCGCGGCGACGCTGCTCGCGCCCTCGTCGAGCCCGTTCGCGGTCGTGGGCGGGTTCCTCATCGACGCCGCGCCCGCCTGGGCGAAGGACACGGCGATCGCGTGGTTCGGCACCGGGGACAAGGCGGCGCTGCTCACCGGG
The DNA here is from genome assembly GCF_044749045.1 of Microbacterium sp. NPDC089698. NCBI lineage: Bacteria > Bacillati > Actinomycetota > Actinomycetes > Micrococcales > Microbacteriaceae > Microbacterium > Microbacterium sp. NPDC089698. Next base: position 311,497 of record NZ_JBIVHE010000006.1, on the reverse strand, counting down.
ATCGCGATCGTGCTGCTCGCCGCGGCGGGAGCCCTCGGGATCTGCGAGCGGCGCTGGCGCGGCATCGGCGTCACCGGGTTCGTGGTGCTGGGGGCCGCCGTCGCCGTGATCGCACCGCTGCGCGCCGACGCGGCGCCTCTCTCGTGGCTGCCCGCGCTGCTGGCGGGGATCGTCGCGGCCGTCGTGCTGCGGATGCTCGTGCGACGGCTGCCCGAGACGATCGCGGGGGCGGGATCCGGAGCGGCTGCCGCGGCGGGCGCCGGCACCTCCCGTCGCCGCTTCCTCGCCTGGACCGTCGGCGCCGCGGCGATCGGAGTCCTCGCCGCCGTCGCGGCGACCGCGAGCCGAGCCGGATCCGTCGCGGTCGGTGCGGTGCGCGCCGCACTCCACCTGCCGAAGCCGGCGAAGCCGGCACCTCCGGTCCCCGCGGGCGCCGCGTTGAAGGTCGACGGCATCACCCCGCTGATCACCCCGAACGCCGACTTCTACCGCATCGACACGGCGCTCATCGTCCCGCAGGTGGATCCGGCGCAGTGGAAGCTGCGCATCCACGGCCTGGTCGCGCACGAGGTCACCCTCACCTGGGACCAGTTGCTCGCCCTGCCGCTCGTGGAGTCGGCGGCGACGCTGTCCTGCGTGTCGAACGATGTGGGCGGCGACCTCGTCGGCAACGCCGTCTGGCTCGGCTACCCGATCCGGGAGCTCCTCGCGAAGGCGCAGCCCTCCGCGGACGCGGACATGGTGCTCTCGACCTCAGTCGACGGCTTCACCGCGGGCACACCGCTCGAGACCCTGACCGACGACCGCAACGCGCTGCTCGCGATCGGCATGAACGGCCAGCCGCTGCCCTTCGAGCACGGCTTCCCGGTACGGATGGTCGTGCCCGGTCTCTACGGATACGTCTCTGCGACGAAATGGGTCACGGATCTGGAGGTCACCCGCTTCGATCGCGCGACCGCCTACTGGACGGATCGGGGCTGGTCCCCCCGCGGGCCGATCAAGCTGTCCTCCCGCATCGACGTGCCGCGCCAGAACCGTGCGATCACGGCCGGCGACGCCGTCATCGCCGGCGTGGCCTGGCAGCCGCACGAGGGGATCTCCGGGGTCGAGGTGCAGGTCGACGACGGCCCCTGGCAGCGGGCCGAGCTGGCCCCGGCGATCTCCGCCGACACCTGGGTGCAGTGGCGCCTCCCCTGGAGCGCTGCCGCGGGCCAGCGCGTGCTCCGCTGCCGGGCGATCGGCGCCGACGGCACGGTGCAGACCGAGCAGATGGCGCCCCCGGCCCCCGACGGCGCGACCGGCTGGCACACCGTCAGCGTGACCGTGAACGCCTGACCCCGGCTCGTCCGGCCCCGGCCCCGGGTGTCCGGCCCCGGGTCCTTCGTCGGTCCCTCCCCCTGTTTTGGGCGCCCCGCTCCGTTTTGGGGCGCGCCCCACCGGGAGATCCCGGCACCCTGCGCCCCAAAACGACAGGCCACGCCCCAAACCGGGCCAGAGGGACCACGGACGCACCCAGAACATCGAGCACCCGCCCGACGATCCTCACGGAATCCATGCGCTTCACTTCCTTCACGAATTTGTGAAATCGGCGTAGCATCGCCGCCATGAACACGATCATCCGCACCGACGGCCTCACCAAGCACTATGGCCGCGTGCATGCGCTCGACGGGCTGGACCTCAGTGTCGACGAGGGCCAGGTGCACGGCTTCCTCGGCCCGAACGGGGCCGGCAAGTCCACCACGATCAGGATCCTGCTGGGTCTCGCGCGCAAGACCGGCGGATCCGCCACGGTCTTCGGCGACGACCCGTGGACCGCGGCCGTCGGCATCCACCGCCGCGTCGCCTATGTGCCCGGCGACGTGAGCGTCTGGCCGAACCTCTCCGGCGGCGAGGCGATCGACTTCCTCGCCCGCCTGCGGGGCGCGACGACCAAGGACCAGGGCTACCGCGCCGAGCGGGAGCGGCTCATGACGGCGTTCCAGTTCGACCCGCGCAAGAAGGGCCGCGCCTACTCCAAGGGCAACCGGCAGAAGGTCGCGCTCATCGCGGCGTTCGCCGTCCCCGCCGATCTCTACATCCTCGACGAGCCGACGAGCGGGCTGGATCCGCTCATGGAGGTCGTCTTCCGCGACGAGGTGCAGCGGATCCGGCGCTCCGGCGCGACGGTCCTGCTGTCCAGCCACATCCTGTCCGAGGTCGAGCTGCTCTGCGACCGGGTCAGCATCATCCGCGCCGGGAAGATCGTCGAGTCCGGCACGCTCCCCGAGCTCCGCCACCTCACCCGCACCGAGGTCTCGTTCGAGGCCGCGGACGAATCCGCCCTCGCCGGGATCCCCGGGGCGCACGACGGCATGATCGACGACGGCCGCGCGCGGTTCACGGTCGACAGCGACGCGATCCCGGCCGTGCTCCCCGTGCTCGCCCAGCGCAGCGTGACGGGACTGCGGATCGAGCCGCCGTCCCTCGAGGAGTTGTTCCTGCGGCACTACGGCGACGACCTCGCCGCCCTCCGCGCCGCCGAGGACGACCCCTCGGCCGGCTCCGGCACGCGCGCCTCGCGCCGCGCCGCCGCGAAGGAGTCATGATGGGCGCCCTGCTCCGGCAGCGTCTGCGCCGCGACTGGCTGCAGGTGCTCCTGTGGATCCTCGCCACGGTCCTGATGGCCTTCGCCGGTTACGCCGGTGTCACGCAGTCCTACGCCACGCACACCGACCGGGTCGAGGTGCTCTCGGCCGTGATGGCGAACCCCGTCATCATGATGTTCCGCGGCCTCCCCTCCGGCGCCTCGGAGGGGCAGTTCCTCTCCTTCGAGATCCTGCCCTGGCTGACGATGCTCGCGGCGCTGATGAGCACGTTCCTGGCCGTGCGCCACACGCGCGGCGACGAGGAGGCCGGACGGGCCGAGCTCGTCGCCGCCACGCCCGTCGGGCGCGCCCTGCCCACCATCGCGACGATCATCCACGGCGTCGCCGCGAACGTCGTGCTCGGCGTGCTGGTCGCGCTCGCGCTGATCGGGTCCAAGCTCGACGCCCCCGGATCCTGGCTCATGGGCGCGACCTCCGCGACCACCGGCATCGCGTTCCTCGGGATCGGCCTCATGGCCGCGCAGCTCATGCGCACCTCGCGCGGCGCCAACGCGCTCACCGTGTGGATCCTGGTCGGCACGTTCCTGGTGAACGGCATCGGCAACGTCGCCGGCACCCCCAGCGACGACCTCACCCGCATCACGAGCTCCGGGCTCGTCTGGGCCTCGCCCTTCGGCTGGGCCGAGCAGGCCCGCCCATACGACACGGACAACGGGTGGCCCGCATTGCTCGGACTCGCCTTCGGGCTGGTCCTCGCGATCGTCGCCGTGGCGCTGCAGTCGGTGCGCGACATCGGCGAGGGCTTCGTCCCCGCCCGCCCCGGCCGGGTGCACGCGCGGCCCGCACTGTCGACGCCGCATGCCCTCGTCTGGCGGCTCACCAACGGCGCGATCATCGGCTGGGCGATCGGCGGCGCGCTCACGGGCCTCCTGGCGACCAAGCTGTCCGGGCTCGCCGGGCAGATCTCCGGCCAGAACCCCGCGGTGCAGCAGATCCTCGACAAGATCGGCAAGGCCGGCAACCTCGAGGAGACCGTCGTCTCGGTGTTCTTCACGATGATGGGGATCCTGGCCGCCTGCGCGGCCGTGCAGATCGTCGCCCGAGCACGGCAGGAGGAGGCGCACGGCACGGCGGAGAGCGTGCTGGCCCAGCCGGTCGGGCGCGTGCGGTGGCTCCTCGACTACCTGCTCGTGGCGATGTTCGCGATCGCGATCATCGTCGTCGCGGCGATGCTCGCGGCGTACGCCGGACTCGCGGGCAACAAGGACGCGTCCTCGCTCGTGCAGGTCGTCACGGTGGTCGGGCTCGGGCAGGGACTCGCGGCGTGCGTGTTCATCGTGCTGACGGGCCTCGTGTTCGTGCTGCTCCCCCGCGGCACCGTGGGCATCGCCTGGGCTCTCGTGCTGCTCGCCACCCTGTTCGGACTGTTCGGCCCCCTGTTCGGACTGCCGGAGTGGACGACGCGGTTCTCGCCGTTCTCGGTCACCCCGATCGTCACGAACGGCGACGTCGATCTGCGCGGCACCTGGTGGCTGGTCCTCGTCGTCGCGGTGGGCGCGGCGGCGGGGCTCACGCTCATGCGCCGCCGCGAGCTGCACACGGCGGGCTGACCCGGGCCGGCCGCGGGAAGATGGAAGCATGAACGCGCAGGATCCGGCACCCCCCGTGCATCACGGGGTCGATGCCGCGGAGGCCGCGGCGGCGATGATCGCCGCCGTCGGCTTTCCGCGCATGCCCGGCCGAGTGCTCATGGCGCTCATCGCAGCGCCCGCCGACGGCTACACGGCCGCGGAGCTCGCCGACCGCCTCGGGGTGAGCCCCGCGGCGGTCTCCGGCGCCGTGCGCTACCTGCAGACGATCCAGGTCATCCGCCGCGTCTCCCGGCCCGATCGCCGGCGCGACCACTACCTGATCATCCCGGACACCTGGTACGGGCTCATGACCAACAACGGCCCGATCTACGATCGGCTCGCCGCGCACATCGAGGCGATCGGCACGGAGCACGACGACCGCGCCGCCCAGGACAGGGCGTCGGAGATGGCGGAGTTCTTCCGCTTCATGGCGCGGCGCATGCCGGAGCTCGTGGACGAGTGGGAGGCGTACCGCTCGGGGCTCCGGGACAGCTGATCGCGCCGACTCCGTGCGAGCGGTCAGCTCGCGCGGCGTCGCCCGTCGGTGTCCGCGATCGGGAGCATCCCGACGGTGAGCCCTTCGAGCAGTGAGCCGGGCGCGATGCCCAGGGCGTCGGCGATCCGCACGAGCGTGGGGACGCTGGGCATCGCGCGTCCGGTCTCGTAGGCGCGGATGTTCGACGAGTCGATGCCGCTGTGCGCGGCGACCTGATCCTGCGTCAGCGTGGCTGCCAGACGGGCCCCGCGGATCTTCTCGCCGATGTGCGAGGCAGCGGCGGACGGAACTCGGGGCACCCTTCAAGAGTCCGAAATACCGGCGAGATGTGCCAGGGCGTACTCACCCGGGCTTTAAGCACCTGCCTGTTTCGACGACCGGAGACCCGGAAGGGCCCGCCGGGGCGGGCCCTTCCGCGGTCTCAGCCGGCGAGCACCACGCGGAGCTGCTCGAGAGCCCAGTCGAGCTCGGTCGCCCGCACCACGATCGGCGGCGCGATGCGGATCGTCTGGCCGTGGGTGTCCTTCACGAGCACGCCGCGGTCGAGGAGCTTCTCCGCGATCTCGCGCCCGGTGCCGCGCGACGGATCGATGTCGACGCCGGCCCAGAGGCCCGCGACGCGCACCTCGGTGACGCCGTGGCCGAGGAACGCCTCGAGCCCTTCGCGCAGATGCGCGCCGAGCGCGCGGGCGCGCTCCTGGAACTCTCCGGACTCGAGCATCTCCACCGCGCGCAGCCCGACGGCCGCGGCCAGCGGGTTCCCGCCGAAGGTGGATCCGTGCTCGCCCGGGCGGATGACGCCCAGCACGTCCTCGTTCCCGACGACCGCCGACACGGGCAGGAGCCCGCCGCCGAGCGCCTTGCCGAGCAGGTACAGGTCGGGCACGACGCCCTCGCGGTCGCAGGCGAAGGTCTCGCCCACGCGGCCGAGGCCGGACTGGATCTCGTCCGCGATGAACAGCACGTTCCGCTCGTCGCAGATCTCGCGGATCCGGCGCAGGAAGCCCTCGGGCGGGATGATCACGCCGCCCTCACCCTGGATCGGCTCGATGAGCACGGCGACCGTGTCTTCGGTGATCGCGGCGGCGATCGCCTCGGCGTCGCCGTAGGGCACGGCGTCGAAGCCGGGGGTGAACGGTCCGAAGCCGTCGCGCGCCGACTCGTCGTCGCTGAAGCCGACGATCGTCGTGGTGCGGCCGTGGAAGTTGCCGTGCGCGACGACGATGCGCGCCGCGTCGGGGCGCACGCCCTTGACGCGGTAGCCCCAGGCGCGCGCGACCTTGATACCGGTCTCGACGGCCTCGGCGCCCGTGTTCATCGGCAGCACCAGGTCCTTGCCGCACAGTCGCGCGAGTGCGGCGGCGAACAGCTCGAGCCGGTCGTTGCGGAACGCGCGGCTCGTGAGGGCGACACGGCCCAGCTGCTCCTCGAGCGCGGCGACGAGCGCCGGATGACGGTGCCCGAAGTTCACGGCCGAGTACGCGGCGAGCATGTCGAGGTAGCGCTTGCCCTCGACATCGGTCACCCAGGCGCCCTCGCCACGAGCGATCGTCACGTCGAGAGGCGCGTAGTTGCGCGCGACGTGCGGCTCCGACCCGGCATCCGGATCCTGACCGGAGATCGTCCCGTGCTCGGCGAACTCTCTGACCTGCTCAGGCGTCATCACGCACCACGCAGTTCCAGGGTGCAGCACTTGATGCCGCCGCCGCCCAGCAGCAGCTCGCTGAGGTCGACCATGATCGGGTTGTAGCCGCGCTCGCGCAGCTGCTTCTCGAAGCCCGTGGCACGCGGCGAGATGATCACGTTGTAGCCGTCGCTCGCGGAGTTCAGGCCGAACACGGCGCCGTCCTCGTCGGAGACCAGGATCGCGTCGGGGAAGCGCTCCTCCAGGGCCTTGCGGCTGGCGTCGTCGAAGGCGTGCGGCAGGTAGGCGATGTTGGCGGCCGCGGGGCCGCCGTTCTCCTCGCCGATGACGGGGTCGAGCACGGTGAGGGCCGTGTCGAGGTGGTAGAAACGGGGGTCGACGAGCGTCAGCGTCACGACCTCGCGGCCGAAGACCTCGCTCACCTCGCGGTGGCTGTCGCCGGCGGAGCGGAAGCCGGTGCCGGCCAGGATGACATCGCCGGCGAGCAGGAAGTCGCCCTCGCCCTCGTTGATCTCCTTCGGCATCACGGTGTCGAAGCCGTTCGCGCGGAACCAGTCGGCGAACGCGGGGGCCTCGCCCTGGCGCTGCGCGTAGTAGAACGACGGCACATAGGCGCGCCCGCCGATCACGAAGCCGCCGTTGGCCGTGTAGACCATGTCGGGGTAGCCGGCGAGCGGCTCGATCAGCTCGACCTCGTGGCCGAGCTCGAGGTACAGGTCGTACAGCTTCTGCCACTGCGCGACGGCCTTGGCCGTGTCGGTCGGGTTGGCCGGCTCCATCCACGGGTTGATGCTGTAGTTCACCGTGAAGTGCTCGGGCTTGCACATCAGGTACCGGCGGTGGTGCGCGGTACGGGCCGGCGTGGCGGTGGCGGTCTCAGGCGTCGACATGAGGCTCCTCGGAATCTTCGGTCGCGGCGGACGCTGTCCTGAGGCCCGGCGGTCCTTCGATCCGGCACATCGTGGATGCGCGGAGAAGATGCGACACGGGCACGCCGTCGTCCATTGTCTCACCCGAGGCTGGACGTGGCCATCACGGCGCGGCGCCGGGTCAGATCACCTCTGCGCTCCAGTCGTCCGGGTTGCCATAGCGGTGGGCGGTGATCGCGATGGCCTGCTCGTGCAGGAACGGCAGCAGCTCGATCCGTCCCGCGGTCGTCACCTCTCCGGCGAAGATCGCCAGATCCGGATCCCCCTGCACCGCCTCGGCGAGCGCGGCGTGCAGCGCAGCGACCTCCTCCGCCCCGCCCACGATGCGCACCCGGTTCGGCCGCGCCGGCGCACCCTCGACAGCGGGTTCCCGCCCGCTCCCGTCGCGATCTCTGCCGCTCTCCTTGCGGTTCTCCGGCGGATCCTGCGACAGGAGCAGATCGGATCCATCTCGAACGGATCCGTCCGCGGCCGGTCCCGTGAACCGCTGGGTCCACTCCGCGTCGCTCTCCACGAACACCGTGACGCCGGCCTCCCCCAGCACGCGGCGCACCGCGGCGGGCAGGCCGATCGGCGAGGAGAGCGTGAACGCGCCCCCGCCGCGGATCGCCGCGATCGCCACCCGCAGCAGCGCCCGCAGCGGCGCCTCTCCCGTGGCGCGCACGGCCACCGGCACGGAGCGGTATCGGAACAGGTTGCGCTCCACGCCGAGGCGCGAGACGTCGCGCACCCGGCCGAACTCGCGGTCCCAGGCGAGCGCGTCCGAGAGCGCCGCGCGACGCAGCCACTCGAAGGCGGTGTAGTCGAGCGAGGGCTGGGCGGCCTCGATGAGCGCGGTGATCCGCGAGTCCAGTCCGCGCAGGTGCAGGGTCGTGGATCCGGCGCCGCCGGTGTCCCGCCAGGATCCCAGCCCGATGAGGTGGTTCGGCCCGCCCGCCTTGGTGCCGGTGCCGACCGAGGAGCGCTTCCAGCCGCCGAAGGGCTGCCGCTGCACGATGGCGCCGGTGATCCCGCGGTTCACGTACAGATTGCCGGCCTGTACGCGATCCAGCCACAGCGCGAGATCGGCCGGATCCTGGGTGTGCAGCCCCGCGGTGAGCCCGTAGTCCACGGCGTTTTGCAGGTCGACCGCCCGCGCGAGCGTCGGCGCGTGCATGATGCCGAGCACCGGGCCGAAGAACTCCTCGCGATGGAAGCGCGACCCGGGCTGCACGCCGAGGCGGATGCCCGGCGTCCACAGCCGGCCCTCGGATCCGGGGATCTCGCGCGGCTTCAGCAGCCACTTCTCGTCGGGACCGAGTTCGGTGAGCGCCCATTCCAGCTTGCCCTGCGGCGGCTCGATCACGGGGCCGACCTCGGCGCGCGGATCCTCGGGCCAGGCCACGCGCATCGACCGGGCCGCGTCCACGAACTGCCGCGCGAACCGGCGGGAGCGCCCCACCGGGCCGACGAGGATCGCGAGCGATGCGGCGGAGCATTTCTGCCCCGCGTGCGCGAACGCGCTCTTCACGAGGTCGGCGACCGCGAGATCCAGATCCGCCGACGGCGCGATCACGATCGCGTTCTTCCCGCTCGTCTCGGCGTGCAGCGCCAGGTCGTGCCGCCAGCCGCGGAACAGCGCGGCGGTCTCGAAGGATCCGGTGAGGATGACCCGGTCGACGTCGGGGTGCGCGATGAGCTCCCGGCCGAGCTCGCCCTCGGAGATGTCGACGAACGCGAGCAGGTCCCGCGGGATCCCGGCGTCCCAGAGCGCGGCGGCGATCACGGCCGCCGAGCGCCGCGCCTGCGGGGCGGGCTTGAAGACGACACCGGATCCCGCGGCGAGCGCCGCGAGCACGCCGCCGGCGGGGATCGAGAGCGGGAAGTTCCACGGCGGGGCGACCACGGTGAGCCGGGACGGCACGAACGCGGCCCCGGGGATCGCGTCGAGCTCACGGGCCTTCGCGGCGTAGTACCTCGCGAAGTCGACGGCCTCGCTGACCTCGACGTCGCCCTCGGAGATCACCTTGCCGGTCTCGGCGGCGGCGACCTCGATCAGTTCGGCCCTGCGCGACTCGAGCACGGCGGCGATCCGCAGCAGCACCTCGCCGCGCTCGACCGCCGGGCGCGCACCCCAGGCCGCGGCCGCGGTGCGCACGCGGGCGAGGATGCGGTCGAGCTGCTCCGCGTCGGTGACGCGGGCGCTGCGCACGATCCCGTCGCCGGTCGTCGAATCGGGGATCCGGGCGAGGATCTCGCGCGCCCACTCGCGGTTCGCGGGCAGCGCCGGGTCGCTGTCGACGGCGTTGCGGAAGCCCGGGGCGCCCGCCGCGATCGCGGACTCGTCCTCGCGCGCGGCGAACACGGCCGTCTCCACGAAGGTGTCGCCGGGATCCACGGCCTCGGCGATCCCGAGCACGGCCTGGGTGAGCGCGGCGGACTCCGCATCCGGATCCGTGGTCAGCGCGGCGGACTCGTGCACCGGGGCGAGCCGGTTCTGCCGGCGGCGCGGGCGTGCCGGCAGTGCGGGGTCGGCGGAGCGCTCGAGCGAGAGCGCGAAGCGGTTGATCTCACGGTCCAGCGCATCCGGATCCTCGTGCAGCCGGAAGGCGGAGGAGAGGAAGTTCTCGGGAGAGGCCGTCTCCTCGAGACGCCGTACGAGGTAACTGATCGCGACGTCGAACTCGCGCGGCTTCACGACCGGCACGTAGAGCAGCACGTGCCCGACCTCGCGGCTCACCGCCTCGACCTGGCCCTGCGCCATCCCGAGCAGCATCTCGAACTCGATCGGCGCGGATCCGGATCCCGCGCCTGCGGCGCCGGCCCCTTCGACGAGCTCGGGGACCGAAGCGCGCACTCCGCGGTCGCCGGCGAGGAGCCACGCGTAGGCGATGTCGAAGAGGTTGTGCCCGGCGATGCCGATGCGCACCGCGCGGACGGATTCGGGCGTGAGCGCCTCGTCCAGGCAGCGCAGGTAGTTCGCGTCGGTGTCGATCTTGGTGTCATAGGGAGCAGGGGTCCAGCCGTGCAGGGCCGCCTCCACGCGCTCCATCGCGAGGTTCGCGCCCTTCACGAGACGCACCTTGATCGGCGCGCCGCCGTGGTCGACGCGATCCTTCGCCCACGCGGTCAGCTCCCGCAGGGCCGGAAGGGCGTCGGGCAGGTAGGCCTGCAGCACGATGCCCGCCTCAAGATCCTTGAGCCGCGGATCCTCCAGGATCCGCGTGAACACCGCGATCGTGAGGTCGAGATCGCGGTACTCCTCCATGTCCAGGTTGATGAACGTCTGCGCGCTCTTCGGGCTTGTCGACGCCCACGGATCCCCGGCCGCCGTCAGATACAGCGGCAGCAGCCGCTCCGCGACCTGCTCGACGACCTCGTCGAAGGCCCACATCGAGATCCGGCTCACGACCGCGGAGACCTTGACCGAGACGTAGTCGACGTCGTCCCGGCGGATGAGCTCGTGGATCCCGTCCAGCCGCCGCTGCGCCTCGTCCTCCCCGAGCACGGCCTCGCCGAGAAGGTTGAGGTTGAGCCGCGCACCGCCCGAGCGCAGCTTCGCGATCGTCGGGGTGAGCTTAGCGGGGCGCGCATCGGCGATGAGGTGGCCGACCATCTCGCGCAGCACCGTGCGCGCGATCGGCACGGTGGGCGCGGGGAGCCCCTGAGCCACGATCCCGCCCGCACGGACGGCGGCGCGCAGGTACCAGGGCAGGAATCCGGGCACGAGCGGCGCCACGCGGTTGAGCCCGGCGGCCGCGGCCCCCAGACTCTCGGGCCGCATCACGTCGTCGACGAAGCCGAGCGTGAACGGCAGCCCGTTCGGATCCCGCAGCACCCCGGCGAGCCGTTCGGCAGCGGGATCCGCGTGCGCGGCGGCGGCTTCATCGATCCAGCGCTGGGCGAGGACGACGGCCCGGCGGGCGCGCTCGGTCTCGGCGGCGTTCAGCCACTGCGGCATCGGTTTCCGTCCTTCCCGCCTCGCGCCTTCGGGGTGGGCGCGGAATGCTCCCCTCCAGCATGGCGCTCCTCGCGGCGCGCGGCTCGGCGGCACGCCCTCCGCGCCCCTGTCTGCGCCCTCCGCCGGCGCGAGGGCTGCCGCCTCAGTCCGCCCAGACGCTCGGCGCGGGCGCCTTGGTCGGCGGCAGCGCCGAGGCGGCCGCCCAGTCGTGGATCCAGTCCTCGACGCCCGGCACATCCTCCGGTCGGCCCAGCGCGCCGAAGAACTCCTCGTGCGAGACGGTCCCGCCGGTGCGGCGCAGCATGCGCGCGCGCACGATCACCTTGGCGTACACCTCGCCGTCGACCACGGCGCGGTGCTCCATGAACAAAGCCTTGTCGTCGTGCCCGATGAAGCGGGACTCCACGTCGAAGCGCTGCCACAGCTCGAGCGACTTGCGGAAGGTGATCGTCTCGCTCGAGACCACGGCGTACCAGCCGCGATCCTTCATCGCGTCGAACAGCCCGGTGCGGATCAGCAGATCCCACCGGCCGAGGTCGAACAGGGACAGATACCGGCCGTTGTTCATGTGCCGCAGGATGTCCAGGTCCGTCGGCAGTGTGGTCAGGCGGATCCGCCCGACCGCCGTCGGAGCGAGGGTCTGGCCCCGGCGCGAGCGCCGGCGGGCGGAGAGGATGACGAGCAGAGTGCGCCAGATCACGTTCACACGAGGAGCGTAGTGAATCCGGCATGGATTCCCCTGATCGATTGTCTGAATCCCACAGACGACCGGGAGGCGGAAACGTGCCGGAAATGCTTGTCGTCACTCGATTTCGCGTCCGCGCACGGCGCGCGTAGAGTCGCGATCATGAGCGCCGAAGCCCTTCCCACCGTCACCGTCCGGCCCGTTCGCGATGTCGATGCCGAAGCGCTCGGCCGCGTGCACGCGAAGTGCTGGCACGAGACCTACGACCACCTGATCAGCACCGCGACGCTCGAGGCGGTCTCTCCCAAGCGGCTCGCCGAGCTGTGGACGCACTGGGCCTCCCAGGGCGAGGAGTACCGCATGAGCGCGGCGCTCGTCGACGGCGAGATCGTCGGCTTCGTCGGCTCCGGTCCCGCGCGCGACGAGAACCCCCCGGCGGAGCGCGAGCTCTACTTCATCTACCTCCTCGACGCCTGGCACGGCACCGGCATCGGCCAGCGCCTGTTCGACGCCGCCGTCGGCGCGGGCGAGAACTCCTACCTCTGGGTCGCCGAGGACAACCCCCGCGCGCATCGCTTCTACGTGCGCAACGGCTTCACGCTCGACGGCGCCAGCCAGCAGGAGCCCTTCCTCGGCGAGACCATCAAGGAAGTCCGCTTCGTGCGCTGACCCCGGCTGCGCCCCGCGTCTCTGCGCCGAGGCCCCCTCTGAGCATCCACGCCCCCACAGGCGTGCGCCGCTGAGAGGGGGCCTCGACGCTGCGAGGGGGCGTCAGCGGATCCCGCCACGGAGCGCGATATCGGACTCGCGCCCGATCGCGGAGCACGCTTCCATGTCGAGGCCCCCTCTGAGCATCCACGCCCCCACAGGCGTGCGCCGCTGAGAGGGGGCCTCGATACTGCGAGGGGGCGTCGACGGATCCTGGGCGGGTAGGGGGGCGACGGGATCCTGCTGCTACCGGCCCGACACCTGGCCGAACGCCTTCGCGATGGGGGCGATCACGAGCGGTCGCGCGGCGATCCAGCCCCCGGCGATCACCACGAGCGAGAGCACGAACACCCAGAAGCCGGTCCAGGTCACCGCGTCCTGCGAGGCGAACATGTGGTTCAGGTTGCGGAGCATGCCGGTGAGCAGCACGAGCGCGACGTGCACCACGATGAACGCCGTGAAGAACAGCATGGTCGGGAAGTGCACCGCGCGGGCGAGCTCGATGGGATACGCCTTGGAGAGCCCCTCCGCCTTCTTCGGCCACAGCCCCGACATCCGGAACCCCGTGGCGATGGCCACGGGCGCCGCGAGGAACACGATCGTGAAGTAGGCCAGCTGCTGCAGGCTGTTGTAGTTCACCCAGCCGTTCTCGGTCGGCCAGTCGAACGACACGTACTGCAGCAGCGCGGAGAGAGCATTCGGGAACACGTCCCAGCTCGTCGGCACGATCCGCATCCACTGCCCTGTGGCGAACAGCAGCACCACGAAGATCACGCCGTTGACGATCCAGAGCAGGTCGAGGCCCTGGTGGAACCACAGCGTCAGGCTGATCTTGCCCTTGGGGTTGCCGCGCGGCGTCCAGAACGCCGTGGGACGCTTCTGCGTGCGCACCTGCAGACCCGATCGGATGATCAGCGTCATGAGGAACACGTTGAAGAAGTGCTGCCAGCCGATCCACCCGGGGATCCCGACGGGCGCGCCCGAGGGCAGGTGGCACTCGCCCGGGTAGGTCGTGAGGAAGTCCTGCATGAAGGGCAGGCTGAGGAACGCCCGCACGAGCACGATCGCGGCGCCGGCGAGGACCGCGAGGCCCGCCGCGGCGAACAGGCCGCCGATCGCCTGCAGCCAGGTCGGGCGGAGCTTCGATGCCGCGGGTTCCGCGACGGCGTGGCGCGGTGCCGAGCCGTTCCAGACGGTGCGCGTGAACGGCAGCGGTGCGGACACGTCGGGGCGCGGCGCGACCACGGTCGACGGCGCGGCGCCGGTGGCGGTCGCCGCCTCGGTCGCAACGGCAGCGGCCGCCGTCACCACGGGGCCGGCCACCTCCTCGGCCGAGAAGGCGACGGTTCCGGCCGGAGGCCAGGGCTCTCCACCGGCCACGCGCGGCAGACCGCGGCGCAGGGCGGTTCCGGTCGCAACGGGAGCGCCCGCGGACACGGGGGCGCTCGGCGCGGCCGCCATCGCGGGACTCGCCGCAGCGGCCTCCGAAGCGCCGGTCGCCGAGGCACTCGCGGTGCTCGGCGCCACGGCGGCGGATCCTTCGACGGCCTGGGCGGCCGGGGTCGCGAGGAGGACGGGCGCGGCGTCCGCCGGAGGCCAGGGCTCACCCCCCGCGATGCGCGGCAGGCCGCGGCGCAGGGCGGATCCGGCCGCCGCCGCACCGGCGACGTCGCGCGCCGGATCCGCCGACACCGAGACGGACTCCGCTGTCGCGGGAGCGCTCGGAGCGGCGTCCATCTCGACGGCACGCGCATCGGCGGGCGCCGTCGCGACGACCTCGGCAGCCGCCGCGACCACCCCGGCGGGCGGCCAGGCCTCGCCGCCGCGGGTGCGGGGCAGTCCCCTGCGCACGGTCGTCATGACTACTTCTTCCGAGCCCGCAGCGCCTCGATCACCTGCGGCACGACCGTGAACAGGTCGCCCACGATGCCGAAGTCCGCGACGTCGAAGATCGGCGACTCCGGATCCTTGTTGATCGCGACGATCGTCTTGGCCGTCTGCATGCCGGCGCGGTGCTGGATTGCGCCGGAGATGCCGAGCGCGATGTAGAGCTGCGGCGAGACCGAGACGCCGGTCTGACCCACCTGATGGGCGTAGGGGATGTATCCCGCGTCGACGGCTGCCCGGGAGGCGCCGATCGCGCCGCCGAGCTCGTCGGCGAGATCCTCGACGAGGGAGAAGTTCTCCTTGGATCCGAGTCCGCGGCCTCCCGAGACGACGACCTTGGCACCGCGCAGTTCGGGCCGGGACGAGGCCGCCTCGACGGCTTCGACGGGCTCGCCGGCCGCGGCAGCGGCACCGGACGCCTCGACCGCGAGCGCCTCGACGCGGGCGTCGGCCACGGCCTCCGCGCGCGCGTCGATCGCGCCCTGGCGCACCGTGATCACGGGGGCGCCGAAAGTCGGAGCCGAGTCGGTGAGGAACGCCCCGCCGTAGACGGAGTGGTGGGCCACCACGCCCTCGTCGTCACGGGAGAGGCCGATCGCGTCCACCGACAGCGCCAGGTGCTCGCGCACGGCGAGGCGCGCGGCGGCGTCGCGGCCGGCGATCGAGTTCGCGACGAGCACGGCGTCGGGGCCGACCGCGCGATACGCGGCCTGCAGCGCGTCGACCACGGGGACGGTGACGGATCCGCCGTCGACGTCCGCCGTGAGCACGACCTGCGCGCCGGCCGCGATGGCGGCGTCGACCGCCGCCTGCGCGGTTCCGGCCGGGGCCGCGACGAGCGCGACCGGGGAGCCCAGCTCCGCTGCGGCGCCGAGCAGTCCCGCGGTCGACGGCGCGGCGGCGCCCGCCGGGGTCACGTCGACGAGGACGAGGATCGCCTTCTCGGGGTATGCCATGCTCACACCAGCCTGTTCTGCGCGAGGAACTCGACGAGCTGCGCTGCCGCATCGCCCTCGTCCGTGATCTTCACACCGGCCGCGCGCGGAGGCTTCTCCGCCACGGCGGTCAGGATCGTCTGCGGCGCCTCTGCGGGATCGGCGCTGACGCCGAGGTCGGCGAGGGAGAGCACCTCGAGCGGCTTCTTCTTGGCCGCCATGATGCCCTTGAAGTTCGGGAAGCGCGCGTCGGGCAGTGCTTCGGTGATCGAGATCACGGCGGGCAGCGGCGCGCTCACCTGCTGGGATCCGAAGTCCGTCGCACGGGTGCCGGTCACGGCGTCCGCGCCGATCGTCACCGCGCTGAGCGCGGTCGCCTGCGCGAAGCCGAGGTGCTCTGCGAGCATCGCCGGGATCACGCCGCCGGATCCATCCGTGGAGAGGTTCCCCGTGATGACCAGATCCGGTTCGCCGCGCCGGATCGCCGCCGCGAGCGTCGTCGCGGTCAGCCCCAGATCGGCGCCGTGCAGCGCCTCGTCGACGACGTGGACCGCGGATCCGGCGCCGATCGCGAGCGCCCGGCGGATCGACGCGGTCGCCGACTCCGGTGCCATCGACAGCGCCACCACCTCCGTCCCCGGGTTGGCGTCGGCGTAGCTCAGGGCGACCTCGAGCGCGCGCTCGGTGATCTCGTCGAGGACGACGTCTCCGGCGCCGCGATCGGCCAGACCCGTCTCCAGGTCGAGCTTGCGGTCCCCGTAGGTGTCCGGCACCTCTTTCACCAGGACGAAGATCTTCATCGAGCCTCCTCACGCGACCTTGACCGGCCGGTCCGGCCGCAGGCGGAATCATCCCGGTTACCGGGCGATAACGTGGTGCCAGCGTACCTCAGCGCGGGGGCCGGATCCGACCGTTCCCGACACCGGCGGACACACCCTGGCGCAACCCTCCAACCCGGACGCCGCCCAGCCCGCAGCGCCTTGGCGGAGCACTACGAACACGCCCGCGCGGCGGCTCCCCGCGGATCCGGATCCGATTCCCGCCCCGGTAACGTAGGGGAATGGCCCGTCCGCACCCCCTGCCCGTCGATCCTCTCGCCGAGGCGAAGCGGCAGTGGCTCGCGCACGGCTGGGACCACGCCGCCGACGGCATGTCGCTCGTCACCTCGGTCATGCGGGCCCAGCAGCTCCTGCTCGCGCGGGTGGACGCCACGCTGCGCCCGTTCGCCCTCTCGTTCGCGCGCTACGAGGTGCTGCGCCTGCTCGCGTTCAGCCGCACCGGCACGCTGCCGCTGTCGAGCGTCGTCGCACGCCTGCAGGTGCATGCCACGAGTGTCTCCAGCACCGCGGACCGGCTGGTCCGCGACGGCCTGATCGCCCGGCACCGCGACCCCCACGACGGCCGCGCCGCACTGCTCGAGCTCACCGAGGGCGGCCGCGAGCTCGTCGAACGCGCCACCGCCGCGCTCAACGACGAGGTGTTCGCCGAACCGGGCATCTCCTCCCAGGACTCGGCGGACCTCGTCGCGATCGTCGCCCGCATGCGCAAGGCCGCCGGCGACTTCGCGGATCCGCGCCCCCAGCCGGATCCGCTCTGATCTCGTCCTGCTCGCGGTGCGGACGACGCCGCCGTAGGCTGGCGCGCATGAGCGAACTGCGGATCCGCACCGTCCTCGAACCCTTCGGCCCCGCCGGCGCCATCGTGCTCACCGATGCGCAGGTCGCCGAGATCAGCACCGCGAAGGCCTTCCCCGTCACGGTGACGATCGGCGAGAGCTCCGCGCGCCTGCGCCTGGGCCGCATGGGCGGGAAGAACCTCATCGGCTTCAGCAAGGCGAACCGCACGGCGATGGGCCTCGAACTCGGCGACGAGTTCGACGCCGTGATCGCCGCCGACACCGCCGAACGCACAGTCGAGGTGCCGGAAGCGCTTTCGGCCGCCCTCGCCGATGCCGGACTCACCGGGGCCTACGAGGCGCTGAGCTTCACGCGCCGCAAGGAGCTCGCGGTCTCCGTCGCAGACGCCAAGCAGGAGGCGACGCGCGAACGCCGCATCGCCAAAGCCCTGGACGAGCTGCGCGGCTGAGGTGCCGCGCCCTCGGGGTCGTTGAGCGAGCCCGGCCGAAGGCCGAGCGAGACGAAACGCGGCGCCCTAGCGAGCACGCGCCCAGCCCAGGAGGATCCGCCGTCAGTCCCCGTCGTAGACGTAGGCGTCGAAGCGGGCGGGGATGTTCATGCGCTGCCACGCGAGCTCTTCGTCGCGGCGGGAGCGATCGCCGGGGAACGCCCGGGCCGTGTGCCGCGGCACCTGCCTGCTGTGCCCGGCGAGGTGCGCGACGGCCACCGCCTGCCCGCACACGCGCGCGGCCGCGACGGCGCTCGGATCCTGCGCCTGGCGTGCGGCCTCATGGCAGGCGAACGCCTTCTCCCGCACGGCGTCGATGTCGAGCTCGCCGCGCAGGAACGCCTCCGCGGCCGCGAGCGCCTGATGCGGGCGGTCGTCATCGGGGCGCTCGGCCTGGAACAGCGGCAGGAGCCGCTCGGCGCAGGCGATGGTCCAGCCGACCAGCTCGCGCCGATCGTCCTCCGAGAGGCGCAGATCCTCGATGTCGGGCAGCGCGCCGTCGGCGAAGAGCGGCACGACGTTCGACGACGGGTCCTCGCGCCCCGAGGCGTCCTGGCGGGACGGATCCGCGAAGGATCCGAGGGAGTGGATGTCGGCCACGGCGATCACCGGTTCACGAACTGCGGAGGACGCTTCTCACGGAAGGCGGCCATGCCCTCCTTCTGGTCCTCTGTGTCGAACAGGGATGCGAAGGCCTCGCGCTCGATGTCGAGTCCGACGGCGAGCGTGGTCTCCATCGCGGCATCGAGGGTGGCCTTCGCCGCGATGATCGACGGCAGCGACTTCGACGCGATCGTCTCGGCGAGCGTCGACGCCTCGGCGAGCAGCTCGGCGGTCGGCACGATGCGCGACACCAGGCCCGCGCGCTCGGCCTCCTCGGCGCCGATGATCCGGCCGGACAGCACGAGCTCGGCGGCCTTGTAGTACCCGACCGCGCGGATGAGCCGCTGGGTGCCGCCCATGCCGGGGATGACGCCGAGGTTCACCTCGGGCTGGCCGAACTTCGCGTTGTCGGCGGCGAGGATGATGTCGCACATCATCGCGAGCTCGCATCCTCCACCCAGGGCGAAGCCGGACACGGCGGCGATGACGGGGGTGCGCACGGCGGCGAAGTCGCGCCACACGCCGAAGTGGTCGGTCGCGGTGATCTCCGCGGCGGACATCGCCTCCATCTCCTTGATGTCGGCGCCCGCGGCGAAGGCCTTCTCGGATCCGGTGACGACGATCGCCCCGATACCCGGATCCGCGTCGAAGGCGGTGGCGGCGGCCGTGACCTCTTCGGCGACGCGAGAGTTCAGCGCGTTGAGCGCCTGAGGCCGGTTCAAGGTGATCCAGCCGACTCGTCCGCGCTGCTCCGTGAGGATCGTCTCGTACTCGTTCGTGGCCATGCTCATCCTTTCGCCGCACCTTCGTGGCGCTTCCAGTATCTCCGATGTCGGTGAACGAACGGTGTCCCCTCCCGACGAACCGCGAGACTCCATCTGGGCGACGAGACTGCACTGCGCGAGTGCAGTCTCGTCGCCCAGATGGAGTCTCGCGGTCAGGGATCCTGCGGGTCTGGATCCTGCCGGGTCAGGACGCGTCGCGGATGTCGGTGATGATCCCGGAGAAGTCGCGACCGGCGCCGGGGCCGGCGGCGAACCTCGCGTAGATCTGCTGGGCGAGCCGGCCCATCTGCGCGTCGGTGCCGGTGCCCTCGATCGCCTGCAGCGCGAGCCCCAGGTCCTTCGCCATGAGCGCGCCCGCGAAGCCGGGCTGATAGTCGCGGTTGGCGGGGCTCGTGGGCACGGGGCCCGGCACGGGGCAGTTCGTCGTGATCGACCAGCACTGGCCCGACGCCTGCGACACGACGTCGAAGAGCGCCTGATGCTCGAGGCCGAGCCGCTCGCCGAGCACGAACGCCTCCGCCACGGCGATCTGCGAGATGCCGAGGATCATGTTGTTGCAGACCTTCGCGGCCTGCCCGAGCCCCGGACCGCCGCAGTGCACGATGCGCTTGCCCATGGTCTCGAGCAGCGGGAGCGCGGCGGCGAAATCCTCGTCGGAGCCGCCCACCATGAACGCGAGCGTGCCGTTCTCCGCGCCGACCACGCCGCCGGAGACAGGGGCGTCGATGTTGCGATGCCCCGCCTCGATCGCGAGCTCGTGTGCGGTGCGCGCCTCGTCGACGGCGATCGTCGAGCTCTCGATGAACAGGGTCCCGGGGTCGGCCGCGGCCAGCAGCCCGTCCTGATAGGCCGCGATCACGTGCTTGCCCGCGGGGAACATCGTGATGACGACCTCCGCGCCGGACACCGCGTCCACCCCGAACTGCGCGACGGGCAGCCCCGCGGCGGAGGCGGCGTCGACCGCGGCGGGCACGACGTCGAAGCCGATCACCTCGTGCCCGGCGGCGAGCAGGTTCTTCGCCATCGGAAGGCCCATGTGGCCGAGCCCGAGGAACGCGATGCGCGTCATGATGCGGCCCGCATCGACGCGGATCCGGAGGGGCGCAGCATCTCGCGTCCGACGATGAGTCTCATGATCTCGTTCGTCCCTTCCAGGATCTGATGCACCCGCAGATCACGGACGACCTTCTCGATCCCGTAGTCCTGAAGGTACCCGTAGCCGCCGTGCAGTTGAAGGGCCTTGTTCGCGACGTCGAAGCCTGCGTCCGTCGCGAAGCGCTTGGCCATCGCGCAGCGCATCGTGGCATCGGGGGCCTTCTCGTCGACGGCCTGCGCGCCGTCGCGCACCATGAGCCGCGCGGCCTGCAGGTCCGTGCGCATGTCGGCGACCGCGAACAGGATCGACTGCTTCTCGGCGAGCGGTTCGCCGAACGCCTCGCGCTCGTGCACGTACTGCACGGCGCGGTCCAGCGCCCACTGCGCGCCGCCGATCGAGCAGGCGGCGATGTTGAGGCGGCCGCCGTTCAGAGCGCTCATCGCGATCGCGAAGCCCTGCCCCTCGGACCCGAGCATGCTGGTCGCGGGGATGCGCACGCCGTCCAGGATCACCTGGCGGGTGGGCTGCGCGTGCCAGCCCATCTTCTTCTCCGGCGCGCCGAAGCTCAGGCCCGCCGCGTCCCCGGGGACGAGGAAGGCCGAGATGCCGCGCGCACCGGAGGCCCCGGTGCGGGCCATCACGATGTAGACCGCGGCCTCGCCGGCGCCGGAGATGAACTGCTTCACTCCGGTCAGGACGTACTCGTCGCCGTCGCGGGTCGCGCTCGTCGCGAGCGCCGCGGCGTCCGATCCCGCGCCCGGCTCCGTCAGGCAGTAGCTGCCCAGCCCCTCCATCGCGATGAGCTCGGGCATCCAGCGCGCGTGCTGCGCGTCCGTGCCGTAGCTGTCGATCATCCAGGCCACCATGTTGTGGATCGAGATGTAGGCGGCGATGGTCGGATCGCCCTTCGCGAGCTCCTCGAAGATCGCGACGGTGTCGACGCGCTCGAGTCCGGTGCCTCCGGACTGCTCGCGCACGTAGATCCCGCCGAGTCCCAGCTCGCCCGCGCGCACCAGGGTGTCGCGCGGGAACAGGTGCTTCTCATCGCGCTCGGCGGCGAACGGGGCGAGCTCGGTCTCGGCGAACTCGCGCACGGCGCCGAGGATGGCGGCGCGCTCCTCGCTGGTCATCGTGATCGGGGTGGCGACGGTGGTCATGTCGTGTTCCTTCTGGTGTTCCTGCGGCGTGCGGCCGGGTCAGTGCATCGTGGGGATGACGAAGCTGGCGCCTTCGCGGACGCCCGCGGCGGGCCACCGCGAGGTGACCGTCTTGGTCTTCGTGTAGAAGCGGAAGGCGTCGGCGCCGTGCTGGTTGAGATCGCCGAATCCGCTGCGCTTCCAGCCGCCGAACGTGAAGTACGCGATCGGCACGGGGATCGGCACGTTCACGCCGACCATGCCGACGTTCACGCGGGCGACGAAGTCGCGGGCCGCATCCCCGTCGCGCGTGAAGATGCCCACGCCGTTACCGAACTCGTGCTCGGACGCCATCCGCAGCGCCTCCTCGTAGTCGGCCGCGCGGGCGATCACGAGCACCGGGCCGAAGATCTCCTCGCGGTAGATCGACATGTCGGTGGTGACCCGGTCGAACAGGGTGGGACCGAGGTAGAAGCCCTCCTCATGCCCCGGGACGGAGAACCCGCGCCCGTCGGCGAGGAGCTCCGCCCCCGCGTCGATCCCCTGCTGGATGTAGTCGGTCACGCGCTCGACCGCGGCGCGGTTCACGAGCGGGCCGTAGTCCATTCCCGGTTCGAGCGAGGGGCCGACCCTGAGCGCGGCCACGCGCTCGGCGAGCTTCGCCGCGAGCGCGTCGGCCGTCTCCTCACCGACCGGCACCGCAACCGAGATCGCCATGCAGCGCTCCCCCGCCGAGCCGTAGCCCGCGCCGATGAGGGCGTCCGCGGCCTGGTCGAGATCGGCGTCGGGCATCACGACGAGGTGGTTCTTCGCCCCGCCGAAGCACTGGGCGCGCTTGCCGTGCGCGTTCGCGGTCGTGTAGATGTACTCCGCGATCGGGGTGGATCCGACGAAGCCGATCGCGCGCACCCGCTCGTCGGTGAGCAGCACGTCGACGGCCTCCTTGTCGCCGTGCACGACGTTGAGGATCCCCGCGGGCAGGCCCGCCTCCAGGAACAGCTCGGCGATCCGCACCGGCACCGAGGGGTCGCGCTCGCTGGGCTTGAGGATGAAGGCGTTTCCGGCGGCGATCGCGGGGCCCATCTGCCACAGCGGGATCATCGCGGGGAAGTTGAACGGGGTGATCCCGGCGACCACGCCGAGCGGCTGACGCAGCGAGTACACGTCGATGCCGGTGCCGACACCCGTGGAGTACTCCCCCTTGAGCAGATGCGGAGCCCCGACGCAGAACTCGATCACCTCGACGCCGCGCTGGATGTCGCCCTTGGCGTCGTCCAGCGTCTTGCCGTGCTCGCGCGAGAGCAGCGCGGCGAGGTCGTCCATCTCGTCGCGGATCAGCTCGAGGAAGCGCATGAGCACGCGCGCCCGCTTCTGCGGGTTGGTCGCCGCCCACTCGGGCTGCGCGGCCTCGGCGTTCGCGATCGCGGCCCGCACCTCGTCCCCGCTCGCAAGAGGCACCCTCGCCTGGACGGCGCCGGTCGCGGGCTCGAACACCTCCCCCCAGCGTCCCGAGGTGCCGGGGATCGGGGATCCTCCGATGAAGTGGGTGATGTCGCGGACCATCGTGTGCTCCTGGTTCTGCGTCGTCGTCGGCGCTGCCTCTGAGAATACATGGTCATCCATCTAGTTAGGAGGGGTTCCATGTAATTCATCGACACCTGTCAGGCCGTTCACCTTCCGGCCACCTTCGACACGTACAACAGACTCTGCGCGGGCTGCGGACGCTGACCGGATCGGGTGCTCGTCTTCCCCGCGCAACGGGATGCGCCCGGCTTTCTCGCACGGGCGCCTACGCGGTCACGAACCGCAGGACCCCCGCCGAATCGGGTCGGCGGGGGTCCTCTCTTCTCTCAGCGGTCCTTCTCCACAGAAGACGCGGTGGCTACTCCCAGGTCACCGTCGGAGCCGCCGCCCCGAAGTCGACCGTCGGGGTGTTCAGGTACCCGCCGAACGTGACCGTGTAGGTCTGCCCGTCGCTGCCCTGCAGCGTCATGTCGACGCTGATCGAGTCGTAACTGGACACGACCGTGGGCGAGGATCCGCCGGAATCCGGCTTCAGGTTGTCGAGCGCGGCGCTGCCGTCGGCGGTGAGCGTGCGCGTGACCGTCCCCTCCACCGGGCTGGCTCCGGAGAGGTCGATCGCCGTGATGTCCATCCCGCACGGCGTCGCGAGGGTCTTCATCGCCACGCAGGCCTCGACCGCCGAGCGCACGAGCGAGCGGAACTGCGCGACGCCCGCGTCGTTGAGCGCGGTCTTCACGGTGTACAGCGCCGCGGCGTCCTCCGGGGAGACGATAGTGAACGTCGCATCGCCGTCGATCGAGAAGTACTTCGAATCCAGCGCGAGCTCGTAGGTGCCGGGGAAGACATACGCGTCGGTCAGCTTCGCGGTCGGCACGCCGTTGATCGTGGCGTCGAGACCGCTCAGGCTCTGGAAGGAGACCGGACTCACCCCGTTCGCGATCTTCCACGAGTCCTTGATCCGGTAGGCCTCGTACGCCACGGACGACATCGTCTTGTCGCCGATGCGGTAGGACGCGATGACGGTGGCCGAGTTCTTGCCCTCCCCGCCCTTCGCCACGGAGATGTGACTGATCGGCGCGAGTCTGTTCGACTCCTTCAGCACCTCGTCGGTGAGCAGGCCCGTGCTCGGAACGCTCTCCAGGTAGCCGAGCGCGGTCTTCGCGTCACCCTGGGAGACCGCGGTCAGGTAGGCCTTGACCGCGTCAGCGGCCGTGACCGAGGATCGGGTGATCGCGGGCACCACGAGCAGCGCCACGACCAGGATCGCCACGAGCAGCAGTGCGGCGCCGCCTCCGATCAGACCCCAGAGCAGGCCCTTCGAGGACCTGCGAGGCGGCTGCGGACCATAGGGCTGCGCGGGATAGGGCTGGCCGGGCTGAGCCGGATACGACGTCGGCTGCGCACCGTACGGCTGCGTCGGCTGGGCACCGTACGGCTGCGTCGGCTGCACGGGATACGGCTGGGCCGGATACGACTGCCCCGGCTGCGCACCATACGGCGGTGCGGACTGCGGGAAGGCCCCGTCCGGCGGCGCCGGAGCCGCAGCGGGCGGAGGCGGGGTCGGGTTCTGCGATCCGGATCCGAAATCGAGCTCATGCCCGCCCTGCAGCGGTTCCCCCTCGGTAGCCATGGACTCAGACTAGCGACCGCGCCGACACCGATCGACGGGCAGAGCTCCCCTCCACCGGGCAGAACGCGGGCCAGGATCTCCGAGCCCGAGCGGATACGCAGAAAAGTCTTGACACTTCCCGCTTGCGAATCTATAAAGAAACTTAGCTATTAGATATTCAGGAGCTGCGATGACGTCCTCCCCCGCCCCCGGCACCCCCGGCTGGCTCGCCCTGCGCAACGATCAGGCGGCGCTCGCCCTCCTCCTCGACGAGGGGCCTCTGACGCGCAATCGGATCGGCGAGCTGACCGGGCTCTCCAAGCCGACCGCGGCGCAGATCGTGGCACGGCTGGAAGAGGCCGGGCTCATCCGCACTGCGGGCGAGCTCTCCGCGGGCCGCGGGCCGAACGCGGTGACCTACGACGTCCGGCTCGACCGCACCCTGGGCGTCGCGATCGACGTCGACGAGACGGTGCTGCGGGCGACCGTCGTCGATGCGCGGGGCTCGCAGCGCCCGGTCGCGACCGTCGCGCTCGACGCCTCGCACCCGCGCTCCGCGGAGGGCGATGTGCGCCGCGCGATCGAGGCCGCCTGCACCGCAGCGGGTGTCGAGCCGGCCGCGATCGTCGAGATCGTGATCGGCGTGCAGGCCGCCACGGATCCCGCCGCCGACCGGCTGAACTTCACGGACACCCTCGACGGCTGGCCCATGCAGAACGCGCGCGGCGAACTCGAGGCGGGCCTCGGCATCGCCGTCACGCTCGAGAACGACGTGAACCTCGCCGCGATCGCGGAGCGGGCCGAAGGCGCCGGCGCCGAAGCACCGGGCTTCGCGCTGCTGTGGCTCGGCGAGGGCCTCGGCCTCTCGATCGACCTGGACGGCACGATCCTGCACGGCGCCACCGGCGGCGCGGGCGAGATCGGCTACCTGCCCGCCCCCCGAACGGCCATGGCGATCGACCCGGATGCGGAGGACCTGCAGGAGCTCGTCGGCGGATCCGCGGTCGCGCGCGCCGCGAGCGCCGTCCTGGGCACCCCGCTCGACTACGCGCACGCGCTCGACGCGCTGGCAGCGCCGGGGCAGGAGCGGATCCTCCCGGCACTCGCGCAGCGCATCGCGTTCGCGCTGACCCCGGTGATCGCGGTGCTGGATCCGTCGCTCGTGATCCTCGGCGGCCCCACGGGCGTCGCCGGCGGAGCGCCGCTGGCCGACGCCGTGTCCGCCGCCCTGCGCGCGTCGTCGAGCTGGAACCCGACCGTGCACACCACCGGCGCCCCCGCGGATGCGGTGCTGCTGGGCGCGCGCCACGTGCTCGTGTCGCGCCTGCGCGCGCGGATCCTGCCCGACTGAACGACCCGGGATCGCCCGGGACCACGGCGAGGGGTCCAGACCCCGTGAACAGAGAGGTTCGCATGAAGAACAGAGAGGTTCCCATGAAGCGCCACACCACGAGACGGCTCGGAGCCGTCGCCGCGATCGCCGTCGCGGGCATCGTGCTCGCCGGCTGCTCCGGCGGATCCGACGCCGCCATCGCCACGAAGGCGCCCGATCACCTGTCCGGCACGGTCACGCTGTGGGAGTTCTTCAGCGACCGGGAAGCGGGCGTCGTGCAGTCCGTGATCGACGACTTCCACAAGAAGTACCCCGACGTGAAGGTCGACGTGCGCACGGGCCAGGAGGACGACAAGATCATCAAGGCGATCGCCGCCGGCAATGATCTGGACGTCGCGATCTCGGGAGCTGTCGACAACGTGGGCGCCTTCTGCTCCTCGGGGGCGCTGCGCGACCTCACGCCCTACATCCAGCGCGACGGCGTGCAGCTGTCGCAGCTGTCGGACGTCGCGCGCAGCTACACCTCCTTCGACGGCAAGCAGTGCGCGCTGCCGATGCTCGCCGACGTGCAGGGCCTCTACTACAACACCGACCTGCTGCAGGCGGCCGGCTACAGCGCACCTCCGAAGACGCTCAGCGAGCTCGAGGCGATGGCGGTCAAGCTCACGACCTACAACGCCGACGGATCCATCAAGACCCTGGGCTTCAACCCGCTGATGGGCGCCTACGAGAACGCGCCCACCGTCTTCGGCGCCGCCGCCGGAGCCGACTGGATGAAGGACGGCAAGAGCGCGATCGCCTCCTCCCCCGGGTGGAAGGAGCTGATGACCTGGCAGAAGAGCTTCATCGACAAGATCGGCTACGACAAGCTCAAGGCCTTCACGGCCGGCCTCGGCGACGAGTTCTCCGCCGGCCAGGCGTTCCAGACCGGGCAGCTCGCGATGAACCTCGACGGCGAATGGCGCGTCGCGTTCCTCGCCGATCAGGCGCCCGACGTCACGTACGGCGTCGCGCCGTTCCCCGTGCTCGACGGCCACGAGGATCTCTACGGCGGCGGGTACTCCTCCGGCACGATCGCGGGCGTCTCCAAGGCCTCCAAGAACCCCGAGGCCGCCTGGGCGCTGCTGCGCTACCTGACCTTCGACACCGATGCGGTCGTGAAGCTCGCGAACGGCCTGAAGAACGTCCCGACCACGAAGGACGCCCTCGCGTCCTCGAAGCTCGACCTCCCCGAGCAGTTCGGCACGTTCCTCGACATCGCGAAGAGCCCGCACCTGACCTCGATCCCGGCGACCGTGATCGGCAGCGCGAACCAGGTCGCTCTCTCGGGCTACTGGACGAAGTTCCAGTCCGGCGGCGGGGGCGATCTCGACGCAGGCCTCAAGAAGGTCGACAAGGACATCGACGACCAGCTCGCGCTGAGCGAAGGCCCGTGATGACCGCGACCCTCTCTCCGGGGCGCGCGGAGACCCCGCCGCGCGCCCCGGGCGCCACCGTCCGCCGCCGCGGATCCGCCGCCCGCCGGCGCCGCGGAAGCATCGCCCTGATGCTGGCTCCGACGCTCCTCGGCCTCGCCGTGTTCTTCGTCTACCCGCTCGTCGCGAACCTGTACTTCTCGTTCACGCGCTACGACCTCGTCTCGGCGCCGCAGTGGAACGGGTTCAGCAACTACGTCTACCTGTTCACGAAGGATCCGCGGATCGTCACGGCCGCGCTGAACACCCTGTGGTTCGTGGTGATCCTCGTGCCGGTGCGGATCGTCTGCGCCCTCGCGGTCGCCGGGCTCCTGCTCCGCGCACGCAGCGCCGGCGGGATCTGGCGCACGATCTTCTATCTGCCCGCGCTCGTCCCGCCCGTGGCGTCCGTCGTCGCCTTCGTGTTCCTGTTCAACCCGGGGACGGGCCCTGTGAACCTCGTGCTGAAGAGCCTCGGCATCCCCGGTCCGCTCTGGTTCAACGACCCGGCCCTCGCGAAGCCTTCGCTGGTGCTGCTGGGCGTGTGGGTCATGGGCGACGTCATGATCATCCTGCTCGCCGCGCTCCTGAACGTGCCGCGCGACCAGTACGAGGCGGCGTCGCTCGACGGGGCGGGCGCCCTGCAGAAGGTGCGCTACGTGACGATCCCGTCGATCGCCCCCGTCCTGCTGTTCGCGCTGGTGACCGGCATGATCGCGGCCCTGCAGTACTTCACCGAGGCCGCCGTGGCCTCCGGCGTCGCATCCGGGCGCTCGGGCGCCGCCTCCGGCGGGCTCGCCGCCGACATCGGCTATCCCGAGGACTCCCTGCTCACGTACACGCAGTGGCTGTACGTGCGCGGGTTCGCCAACTTCCAGCTCGGCTACGCGGCGGCCATGGCCGTGGTCCTGTTCGTCGTCGCGAGCGTGTTCGTGGCTCTGCTGCTGCGCAAGTCGCGGGCCTTCTCCCCGGAGGACTTCTCATGACCGCGACCGCGCTCATCACCACGGGATCCGCCCGCCCTGCGCGCCCGGTGCGCGGCGGCCGGCGCATCCTGATCTGGATCGCGGACCACACCGTGCTCTCCGTGCTCGCGGTGCTCTTCCTCGCCCCGATCCTGTTCGTGCTGCTGACCTCGTTCATGTCGAGCCGGCAGACGCTGACCGCCTCGATCTGGCCGCAGCCGTGGGACCTCTCGAACTACGTCCGCGCGTTCACGCAGGTGCCGCTCGGGCTGTGGTTCCTGAACTCCGCCTTCTATGCGGTGCTCGCGACGGCGTTCATGCTGGTCTCCTCGGTGCCCGCGGCGTACGTGCTCGCGAAGATCCGCTTCCGGGGCGCGAACATCATCTTCCTCGCGATCATCGTCGCGATGCTTCTGCCGCCCCAGGTCACGATCGTGCCGGTCTACGTGATGTTCTCCAAGCTCGGGCTCACCGGGACGCTCTGGCCGCTGATCCTGCCGAACCTGCTCGGCGACGCGTTCTCGATCTTCCTGCTGCGGCAGTTCTTCCTGACGATCCCCACCGCCTACGCGGATGCCGCGAGGATCGACGGCAACGGCGAGTGGGGCGTGCTGTGGCGCGTGATGGTGCCGATGACGAAGCCCGGCATCGCCTCGGCCGCGATCTTCCTGTTCTTCAACTCGTGGAACGACTACTTCGGACCCCTCCTGTACGCCTCGGAGAATCCGTCGGCCTGGACGGTCGCCTACGGCCTGTCCACCTTCCACGGCACGCACGGCACCGACTGGGGCACGACCATGGCCGTGACCATGCTCGTGACGATCCCCGTCGTGATCGTGTTCTTCTTCGCCCAGCGCGTCTTCGTCGAGGGCATCAATCTGACCGGCGTGAAGGGCTGACATGAAACTCACCGTCATCGGAGGGGGATCCACCTACACCCCCGAACTCACAGACGGGTTCTCCCGGCTGCGCGACGTGCTGCCGATCGACGAGCTCTGGCTCGTGGATCCGGACGACCGCCGCAGGGAGCTCGTCGCCGGGGTCTCGCAGCGGATGTTCTCGCGCGCAGGGCACCCCGGCCGGATCCGCGCGACCGCGGACCTCGTGGAGGGCGTCGCCGACGCGGATGTGGTGCTGATCCAGCTGCGCATCGGCGGCCAGGCGGCCCGGCTCGGCGACGAGACCTGGCCGCATCAGGCCTGCTGCATCGGGCAGGAGACCACCGGACCCGGCGGGCTCGCCAAGGCGCTGCGCACGGTTCCCGTCGTGCTCGAGGTCGCCGAGGCCGTGCGCCGGCACGCGAAGCCCGGCGCCTGGATCGTGGACTTCACGAACCCGGTCGGGATCGTGACGCGCGCGCTGCTCGAGGAGGGCCACCGGGCGATCGGCCTGTGCAATGTGGCGATCGGCTTCCAGCGCCGCTTCGCGCGCATGCTCGGCGCGGATCCGTCTCTGGTCCGTCTCGAGCACGTCGGCCTCAATCACCTCACGTGGGAGCGCGGGGTGCTGCTCGACGGCGCCGACGCGCTGCCGGAGATGCTGCGGGACTGCCTGCCGGAACTCGCGGACGAGGTCGAGCTGCCGGCGCCGCTGCTGCGGAACCTCGCGATGGTGCCGTCGTACTACCTCCGCTACTACTACGCGCACGATCGCGTCCTGGACGAGCAGCAGCACGCGCAGCCCCGTGCGGAGAAGGTCATGGAGGTCGAGCGGGAGCTGCTCCGGCTCTATGCGGATCCGGCCGTCGACGCCAAGCCCGCGATCCTCGCCGAACGCGGCGGCGCGTTCTACTCCGAGGCGGCGGTGGACCTCATCGCCTCGCTGCAGAGCGACCGCGGCGACGTACAGGTCGCGAACCTGCGCAACGACGGCACGCTGCCGTTCCTCCCCGACGATCACGTCATCGAGGTGTCGGCCACGATCGGCGCGGACGGCCCCGTCGCCCTGCCCACAGCTCCCCTGCCTGCCGACGTGCAGGGGCTGATCGGTCACGTCGCGGGCTACGAGCGGCTCGCCCTCGACGCCGCGCGGCACACCGGATCCGCCGCGCGCGGCCGGGAGCTCGTCGAGCGCGCCCTGCTCGCGCATCCGCTCGTCGGCCAGTGGGACAAGGCGGAGAAGCTCGCCGACCTCCTGCTCGCGAACAACCGGGAGCACCTGGCATGGGCGCGATGAGCGACACGGCGGTGCGGACCGGTCCGGAGCGGACGGCGGGGCGCGCCGGAGGGATCGTCGTCGCGATCGACGGCGGCGGGACCAAGACCGATGCCGTCGCCCTCGATGAGACGGGAGCGGTCGTGGCGCATGTGCGGCTCGGCCCCTCGGATGTGCACCCGGGCCGTGAGGGAGAATCGGTCTCCGTCGTGGACGAGGCCGTGCAGCGGGTGCGCACGGAGGCCGGAGGGGCGCCGCTGCTGAGGGTGGGCGTGTTCCTCTCCGGCCTCGATCACGAGGCGGAGGTCGCGTCCTATCGGGCGCGGATCCTTCCGCTGCCGTGGTTCCGCGGCGACGACGGCGTCGACGCGCACCTGGAGAACGACACGTTCGCGCTGCTGCGCACCGGAACGCTCGCCGCGGACGCGGTCGCCGTCGTCTGCGGCACCGGGCTCAACGCGATCGGCGTGCGCGCGGACGGCGCCACGGCCCGCTTCCTCGCATGGGGCGCGGTCTCCGGCGACTGGGGCGGGGGCACCGACCTCGGCACCGAGGCGCTGCGCCTCGCGGCGCGAGCACTGGACGGCCGCGGTCCCGCGACCGTGCTGTCCACGACGATCCCCCCTCGGGTCGGCCGGCCCGACCTCGCCGCCCTCATCGCGGATGTGCACTTCGGCCGTCTCGGCGAGGAGCGGCTGTCCGAGCTCGTGCCGGCGGTCTTCGCGGCGGCGGCCGACGGCGACGCCGTGGCGTGCGCGCTCGTGCAGCGTCAGGCCGGCGAGATCGTCGGGATGGCGGCGAGCGCCGCCCGGCGCCTGGGTCTCGAGCGCGAGCGGATCCCGGTCGTCCTGGGCGGCGGCATGATCGCCGCGCGCCTGCCGCTGCTGCTCGACGGCGTGCGGCAGGGGCTCGCGGAGCACCTCCCGCACGCGGTGCCGACCGTGGTCGACGCCCGCCCCGTCGTCGGCGCGGGGCTCGCCCTGCTCGAGCAGCGCGGCGCGCCGGACGAGGTGCTGCAGCGCGCCCGCACCGCGATCGAGCGGGTGGTGGCCGCCTGACAGGAGCGGATCCGGGGCTCCCTCGGCATCCTGCAACATCCGGGAAACACGGGATGCGTACACTCGGGGACGCCACAAGCACGCACTCCCCCGAAGGACCCACCATGTCCGGTACGCCGTCATCCGCGCCCATCACCGTGTCGATCCGCCGCGAGGTCGACCCCGCCCGCATCGCCGAGGCCACGGCCTGGGTGCAGACGGGGGTGAACCTCGCGAGCTCGCATCCCGGCTTCCTCGGATCCGGCTGGGTGCGCGACGGCGACGACTCGCACCACTGGCACATGCTCTACCGCTTCGCGGACGAGGCGGCCCTCGATGCGTGGGAGGCGTCCAGCGAGCGCGCCTGGTGGCTGTCGATGGGCGAGGGCTTCGTGCGCAGCGAGCGCACCCGCCGCCGCACCGGGATCGAGGGCTGGTTCGACGAGCCGTCGACCGAGACGATCTCGGTGCCTTCCTCGACGGGGACCACCACCGTCATGGTCGCGCCCTCGCCGCCGCGCTGGAAGCAGGCGGTGTCGATCTGGCTCGGCTTCTTCCCGGTGAACCTCGTCTTCACGTACCTGATGAGTCCGGTGCCCGGCTGGAACGGCCTGCCGATCTGGCTGCGGGTGCTCGCGACCACGATCGTGCTGACCCCGATCATGACGTACTGGGTGCTGCCCTGGGTGACCCGCACCCTCCGCCACTGGCTGAACCGCTGACCCCCGGGTCGCTCGACGACCGGGGGCACAGGGGATCCGTCACACGTCGATGTGGCGCTCCGGCACCCCGTCGTAGGCCGAGAGCGGGCGGATCAGGGCGTTCGACGCGGCCTGCTCCATGACGTGCGCGGTCCAGCCTGTGACCCGCGACGCCACGAAGAGCGGCGTGAAGGTCAGCGTGTCGAA
Source organism: Microbacterium sp. NPDC089698 (assembly GCF_044749045.1). Taxonomy (NCBI): domain Bacteria; kingdom Bacillati; phylum Actinomycetota; class Actinomycetes; order Micrococcales; family Microbacteriaceae; genus Microbacterium; species Microbacterium sp. NPDC089698. The sequence continues at coordinate 279,328 of NZ_JBIVHE010000006.1, read as the reverse complement.
GCCGATGAGGTTGTACGCCGGGCCCGACGGGTAGTCGAGATTCGGGTGGATCCCCTTGCGCGCGACGAACTCTTTCGCGAGCGTCGTGTACAGCGCCTCGACATCGGGACGGTCGTAGTGCGCCACGAGCGTGTCGAGCGCCGCCTTCATGGTCGGCACCCGCGAGTCGCCGTTCTTGTAGACGCGGTGCCCGAAGCCCATGATCTTGCGCTTCTCCGCGAGCGCCGTGTCGAGCCAGGCGTTCACGTTCGACGCCTCGCCGATCTCGTCGAAGATGTGCAGCACCGCCTCGTTCGCCCCGCCGTGCAGCGGCCCCTTGAGCGCGCCGATCGCTCCGACCACGGCGGAGTACAGGTCGCTCAGGGTCGAGGTGATGACGCGTGCGGTGAACGTGGACGCGTTGAAGGAGTGCTCCGCGTACAGGATCATCGAGCGGTTGAACGCATCGACGACGACCGGATCCGGCTCGGTGCCGAACGTCATCCAGAGGAAGTTCGCGGAGTAGTCCAGGTCGTCGCGCGGGGCGATGAGGTCCTCCCCGCGACGGCGGCGCTGCCCGTAGGCGACGATCGCGGGGAGCGCGGCGAACAGCCGGATGCTGCGCTCGAGGTTCTGCTCCGGGGTGCCGCTCGCGTCGAGCACGGATCCGGAACCGACCGCGTCCGAGGCGCCGAGCAGGCTCACCGCCGTGCGGATCTCGTCCATCGGGTGCGCCTCGACCGGCACGAGGTCGATCGCGGCCTTGACGTTGGCGGCGAGCGCACGGTGCGCACGCTCGGTCGCACGCAGGGCTGCCAGCTGTTCGGCCGTCGGCAGCTCGCCGTTCCAGAGCAGGTAGGCGACGGCCTCGAACGGCTGGGTCGCCGCGAGCTCCTGCACGGGATAGCCGCGGTAGAGCAGGCTGTTCGTCTCGGGGTTGACCTTCGAGATCGCCGTCGTGTCGACGACGACGCCCGCGAGGCCCTTCTTGATGTCGGGATCGCTCATGTCACTCCTTCGTGTGCGTGCGGTGTCCGAGCGGGGCTCAGAGACCGAGCTCCTTGTCGATCGTGAAGTTGAAGACGTTCGTGTCGAAGTGGTTGTACGACTCGTAGTCGATCAGGTCGTACAGATCCGCCCGGTGCTGCATCTCGCCGAGCGCGGAGGTCAGACTCCCCTCCTCGTTCAGCGTATCCAGCGCGCGCCCGGTCGCACCCATCGCGATCCGCAGCATCGAGACCGGCCAGATCACGATGCTCACGCCGGCGCTGCGCAGCTGCGCGGTCGTGAAGAGCTCGCTCTTGCCGAACTCCGTCATGTTCGCGAGGATCGGCACGTCGAGCGCGGAGGCCATCCGCTCGAACTCCGCCAGCGTGCGCATCGCCTCGGGGAAGATCGCATCCGCCCCGGCGTCGACGAGGGCCTTGGCCCGGTCGACCGCGGCATCCATGCCCTCCACCGCGCGGATGTCGGTGCGCGCCATGATGAGGAAGTTCGGATCCCGCCGGGCGTCGACCGCGGCGCGGATCCGCTTGGTCGCGGTGGACTCGTCGACCACGGCCTTGCCGTCGAGATGACCGCAGCGCTTGGGGTTGATCTGGTCCTCGATGTGGGTGCCCGCAAGTCCGGCGTCCTCGAGCGTCTGGATCGTGCGGGCCACGTTCATGGGCTCGCCGAAGCCGGTGTCGGCGTCGATGATGGCCGGCAGCTCGGTCATCCGGGCGATCTGCTGCCCCCGCCCCGCCACCTCGGTGAGGGTCGTGAGGCCGATGTCGGGCAGCCCCAGGTCCGCGGACAGCACGGCGCCGGAGATGTAGACGCCGTCGAAGCCCTTGCGCTCGATCAGCCGGGCGGAGAGCGGATTGAACGCGCCGGGGAAGCGCAGCAGCTCGCCCGCGGCGAGGCGCTCGCGAAGGATCCGCCGCTTCTCCGCGGCCGGTGTGGTGGCGTACAGCATCAGTCTCTCCTCAGTCCTTCCTCGGTGGCGCCGCGACCGTGTCCCACTTCTGGCTCGGAATCTGCGGGATCCCGAGCCGGAAATGGGACATCACGGGGCCGAAAACGGGACACGGTCGGTCAGAACAGTCCCTTGGGTGCCGGCGCCGCGGCGAGGACGCCGGGGGCGGCGACGATCGAGAGTTCGGCGACCTCCTCCGCGGTGAGCTCGGGCAGGCGCTGCACGAGGGCGAGGAACCGTTCGATCTCGGCCGGCTCGAGCACCGGCTCCGCGAGGATCCGGAACTTGCGGATGTAGTCCTCGCGGGCGAACGGCCGCGCACCCAGCGGATGCGCATCGGCCACGGCGATCTCGTCCGTCACCGTCTCGCCGTTCGTCAGGTGGATCTCGACGCGCCCGCCGAACGCCTTCTCGGCCGGGTCGATCGAGTGATAGCGCCGGGTCCATTCCGGGTCCTCGGCGGTGGTGATCGAGTGCCAGAGGGCGACCGTGTCCTCGCGCTGCGCGCGCTCGGGCGCGTAGGAGTCGACGTGGTGCCAGGTGCCGTCCTGCAGGGCCACCGCGAAGATGTACGGGATCGAGTGGTCGAGCGTCTCGCGGGACGCGTGCGGGTCGTACTTCTGCGGGTCGTTCGCGCCGGATCCGATCACGTAGTGCGTGTGGTGGCTGGTGTGGATCACGATCGAGGAGACATTCGCCGGATCCGCGAGCTCGGGGCGCTCGTTGTGCAGCTTCCGGGCGAGGTCGATCCAGGCCTGCGCCTGGTACTCGGCCGAGTGCTCCTTCGTGTAGGTGTCCAGGATCGCGCGCTTGGATTCGCCGGTCACGGGCAGCGGCACGTCGTACGAGGCGTCGGGGCCGTCCAGCATCCAGGCGATCACGCCGTCCTCGCCCTCGTAGATCGGGCTCGGCGAGGTCTCGCCGCGCATCGCCCGGTCGACGGCCTCGACCGCCATCTTGCCGGCGAAGGCGGGGGCGTGCGCCTTCCACGTGGAGATCTCGCCCTTGCGGCTCTGCCGCGTGGCGGTGGTGGTGTGCAGCGCCTGTCCGACGGCCTGGTAGATGGTCTCGACGTCGAGGCCGAGCAGGGTGCCGATGCCGGCGGCGGCGGAGGGGCCGAGGTGCGCGACGTGGTCGATCTTGTGCGCGTGCAGGCTGATCGCCTTCACGAGGTCGACCTGGATCTCGTAACCGGTCGCGATCCCGCGGACGAGAGCACGGCCGTCGGCGCCGACGTGCTGCGCGACGGCGAGGATCGGCGGGATGTTGTCGCCGGGGTGCGAGTACTCGGCGGCGAGGAAGGTGTCGTGGTAATCCAGCTCGCGCACGGCGACGCCGTTCGCCCAGGCGGCCCACTCCGGGCTGGTGCGGCGCTCGAGCGCACAGCCGAACACGGTGGATCCGGATCCGTTCACCGAGACAGGGTGGTCCAGCGCCTGCTGACGGGCGGCGCTCACGGGGGCGCGGGTGAGCGAGGCCGCCGCGACGGACGCGTTGTCGATCACGCGGTTGATGATCATGTCGACGACGTCGGCGTCGACCTCGACCTCATCGGCCGCGATCTCGGCGATGCGCCAGGCGAGCTGGCCCTCGCGCGCCAGCTGCTCGTCGCTGCGGTGCACGCGGAGGTGGTGGGTGACGGTCATGCTCTGGCCTTCTTTCCTTCGGTCGTGGAACGCGCGTTCGGGGTCGTGGAGCGAGCACCGGCGGAGCCGGTGCTCGTCGAGTGAGCCGAAGGCGAATCGAAACGCAGAGACGAAACGCCGTGCTCTTCCGCGTGCAGCGAGTCGAGGATGCTCGCGAGCGCGTTGTGCAGGTGGACGTGGGTGGCGTGCGCGGCGAGGTCGCCGTCCCCGGATCCGATCGCCTCCGCGATCAGCCGGTGCTCGCCCGCGCTCGCGGCGAGGCGTGCGGGCTTGTCCCGCGCCATCCGGCGCACGCGCACGAGATGGGTCCGCACCGTGCGCAGCGCGGCGGTGAGGTAGTCGTTGCCGACGGCGGCGTCGAGCGCCTCGTCGAAGCGGGCGATGAGCGCGTAGTACTGCGCGCGCCCCTCCTCGTCCCCGAGCGACTCGGCGGCGTGCGCGAAGCGGGTGGCGAGCTCCGCGAACTCCGCGCGGTCGGCTGCGGACGCGGCGGCCCGCGCGGTGCTCTCCTCGAGCGCGCGACGCAGCGCGAACAGGTCGCGGATGTCGGCCGCGTCGATCGCGGCGACCACCGTGATGCGCGGCGAGAGCTGCTCGACGAGGCCGTCCGCCGTCAGCCTGCGCAGCGCCTCGCGCAGCGGCGTGCGGCTCACCCCGAGCCGCTCGGCCTGCTCGACCTCGGCGAGCACGGTGCCGGCGGCGAGGGATCCGGACTGGATCTCCTCCAGTAGCGCACGGTAGGCGAACTCGCCCGCGCGCATCCCCTCGGCGACGATGGTCATGTCGCTAGTGTATCCATAATCGACCAAATGTCACCCTGGAAAGGGAGATAGAGGGCGTTGTGGATACACAGCGTCACCCTCGCGCGGCTATCCCCTCCCAGAGCAGCGCCAGGGCCGCATCGGCGACGCCCCCGGTCGGCTCACCGTCGAGCAGTCCGCCGGAGCCGAGCGTCGCGATGCCATGGACGGTCGCGAAGGCCACCGTCGCAATACGCGCCGGATCCCCCTCGACGATCTCCCCGGCGCTCTGCCCTTCGGCGACCAGAGCGACGGTCAGCGCCATCGCCTCCCTGCCCGCGACGAGCACGTCGGCCGACGCCTCGACGTCGCTCTCGGTCTTGTGGGCGAACATGAGCGCGAGCAGCGCCGGATTCTCCTGAGCGAACGCCAGATAGCTCGCCACCAGAGCTCGCAGCCGATCGCGCACCGGCGTCGCACGCGCGGCGGCGATCACCCTGAATCCCGCGGAGAGACGGGCGAAGCCCTCCACCGCCAGCGCGTCCAGCAGGGCGCGCCGATCCGCGAAGTGCTTCGCCGGCGCCGCGTGACTCACCCCGAGTTCACGCGCGAGCGCCCGCAGGGACAGGCCGTCCGCCCCGACCTCGCCGAGGGCGCGCTCGGCCGCACCGAGAAGCTCGGCGCGGAGATTCCCGTGGTGATACGACGCGGCAGCGGACACGGGTCGAGCCTATCGTGAAGTAGCCATTGACAACATATGGTGTCAGTGCCTACATTGAGGGAACACCCCCTCGAGATCGCACAGAACGGATCCACCATGCCCCTCGACCTTCACGGCACCACCGCCCTCGTCACCGGCGCCAGCTCCGGAATCGGCGTCGAGATCGCACGAGCCCTCGCCGTGCGCGGATCCGATCTCGTGCTCGTCGCCCGCCGCGAAGACCGCCTCCAGCAGGTGGCCGCCGAACTCGCCGCGGCGCACGGCATCACCGCGACGGTGATCCCCGCCGACCTCGCCGCGCCCGGAGCGGGCGCCCGACTTGTCGCCGACCTCGCCGCGCGCGGCCTGCACGTCCACACCCTCGTCAACAATGCAGGCTTCGGCACCTACGGGCCGTTCGGGACGATCCCCCTCGCCCGCACCGCGCAGGAGATCCAGCTCAACGTCGGCACCCTGGTCGAGCTCACCTCGGCCCTGATGCCGCAATTGATCGCCTCTCAGGGCATCGTCCTCAACCTCGCATCGACCGCCGCCTTCCAGCCCACGCCGGGGATGGCGGTCTACGGCGCGACCAAGGCGTTCGTGCTGAGCTTCACGGAGGCGCTCTGGCGGGAGACCGAAGGCACCGGCATGCGCGTGCTCGCGGTCTGCCCCGGTGGCACCGACAGCGAGTTCGGCGCCGTGTCCGGAACGACGGCCAGCCCCGCCGAGTTCGGCAAGCGGCAGAGCGCCGCGGACATGGTCGCCGAGGCGATGCGCGCGCTCGAGACCACGGACGCGCCGAGCATGGTCTCCGGCACCCGCAACCGCGCGCTCGCACGCCTGGTCCGCCTGTTCCCGCGCCGTACGGCCGTGGCCGTCTCGGATCGCGTGATGGGCCGCCCGCGGGTGCGGGCGGGTCAGGTCGCCTCCTCGGTCGCGGGGTCCGCCCACTGAAGGAGCGAGCCTCTCGGCCCGAGCTCGGGTCGAGAGGCCCAGGATCCGGAACTTCAGGTCGTCGCGACCGGCTCCGGGACCGCATCCGGCTGCACCTCGTCGACGACGGGCTCGCCGAGCTTGACCAGCACCACGCCGACGAGCACGAGCGCACCTCCGAACGCCTGCAGCAGATCGGGCAGCTGCCCGAGGAACAGCCAGCCGAACAGCAGCGCGGCGATCACCTCGGAGAGCGCCACGAACGACGCGAAGCGGGATCCGAGCCGCCGCGTCGACACGATGCCGAGCACGTAGGCGAGCGCGGTGGCGATCACGCCGACGGCGAGCACGGGCACGAACCACGGCAGCGTGCCGAACCGGTAGGTGACGTCATGGGTGTTCCAGGCCATCGGCAGGATCCCGGTCGCACCCGCGACGCTCAGTCCGATCGCGCCGATCAGCAGGCCGAGTCCGGCGAGCGCGATCGGGGGCAGGCCGGTGTCGCTGCGTCCGGAGAGCAGGAAGTAGGTCGCGGCGCCCACCATCGCGCCGAGCGCCCACAGGATCCCCACCGGGTCGATCCTGGATCCGGTGAAGATCTCCAGCATGAGAACGAGCCCGATGAACGCGACGACCGCGCCGATCATGCCCCGCACGCCGGGACGCTCTCCGCGCCGGAGCCAGAGCCAGAGCACGACCGCGATCGGCGCCGTGTACTCGATGAGCAGCGCGAGGCCGACGTCCATGACGGCGACGGCCTGGAAGAAGCACAGCTGCGCGGCCGTGACCGCGAGGAGTCCGTACACGACGATCATTCCCGCGTGCTTGCGGACGATCCCCCAGCGGCCGCGCAGGGCGAGCAGCGTCGGCACGAGCAGCACGAGCGCAGCGACCCACATGCGCACCGTGACCGCGGCGCCGGGACTCCACCCCGCGTCCATGAGGCCTCGGGCCCACGCGCCGCTCATCCCGAAGGAGAGCGCCGCGCCGAGAGCGAAGACGAGTCCGGAGCGCATCCCGGTCGCGCGCCTGTCATTCGCCACTGTGCTCATGACATGTGACGCTACTCCGGGAGGATGTAAGGTGTCAACATGATCTTCACCGATGACACCGAGGAGACCCTCCGGGCCGCCGTGTGGCTGGTGAACTCGGCAGAGGATCCCGACACGCTGAACTCCCTGAGCGATGAGGCGGCCTTCCTGGGTCAGTTCGGTTACACCGGGCGCATCGACCGCGACGAGGCGGAGCTGGCCGGCCTCCGCGCGATCCGCCCGCAGCTGCGCACGATGCTCCTCGCGCCCCGCGACGACATGGCCGCCGCCGTCAACGAGGCCCTCGCCGGCGTCTCCCTCGCGCCGCGCCTGGCCCGGCACGGTGCCGTGGACTGGCACCTGCACGCGGTGGCCGACGATCACCCGCTGCCCGAGCGCGTGATCGTGGAGACCGCGATGGCCCTGATCGACGTGATCCGCGCCGAGGAGGGGTCCCGCATCTCGGTCTGCGCCGACGACACCTGCGAAGCCCTCGCGCTCGACCTGTCGCGCAACCGCTCCAAGCGCTACTGCTCCACGGTCTGCGCCAACCGCAACGCCGTCGCCGCCTACCGAGCCCGCCGCGCCGAGGCGTAGCCCTCGCCCCGCGGCGGAACCAGGCTCGCGCCGCCCCCGTTGCCGCTCCCACTGCCGCTGCCGCTGCCGCTCCCACTTCCGAGTCGTCCCCAAGAGCGCGCGCCATAGCGTCCGCTGGCGGGGACGACCCTGCAGCGGGAGCACTCCACTTTCGAGTCGTCCCCGTGAGCGCACCCCATGGCCTCCGCTGATGGGGACGACTCGGAGGTAGGAGGGCGGGCACGGGGCCGGCACCGGCGAGCGTCGGTAGGCCCGGCTACCCTCGTGACATGACCTCCGACTGGACCGGATCCGCCATCGCCCTGCTCGAGGCGGACGGGAACCGCAGCGCCGACACGCACCTGCATGTGTTCCCCCTGCCCGCGGAATGGGGCATCGACCTCTACCTCAAGGACGAGTCGGTGCACCCGACCGGATCCCTCAAGCACCGGCTCGCCCGGTCGCTGATCCTGTACGGCCTCGTCAACGGGCGCATCCACGAGGGCACGACGCTGGTCGAGGCCTCGAGCGGATCCACGGCGGTGTCCGAGGCGTACTTCGCGCGGATGCTGGGCCTGCCGTTCGTGACGGTGGTGCCGCGCTCGACCAGCCAGGAGAAGATCGACCTCATCGAGTTCTACGGCGGACGTTGCCATTTCGTCGACTCCGGAGCGGCCATGTACGCCGAGGCCGAACGCCTCGCCTCCGAGTGCGGCGGGCACTATCTCGACCAGTTCACCTACGCCGAGCGCGCGACGGACTGGCGCGGCAACAACAACATCGCCGAGAGCGTCTTCAGTCAGCTGCGCCGCGAACGCCACCCGATCCCGAGCTGGATCGTCGTCGGCGCGGGCACCGGCGGCACGAGCGCGACCTTCGGCCGCTACGTGCGCTACCGCTGCCACGACACCCGGATCGCGGTCGTGGATCCCGAGGGCTCGGCGTTCTTCGGCGGCTGGCGCAACGGGGATCCGTCGTTCACGACCGGCACCCCGAGCCGGATCGAGGGCATCGGGCGTCCGCGCGTCGAGCCCTCCTTCGTACCGAGCGTCATCGACGAGATGATCCCCGTCCCCGACGCCGCCTCGGTCGCCGCGATCCGACTGCTCAAACAGCGCACGCTGCACTGGGCCGGCGGATCCACCGGCACGAACCTCGTCGGCGCGTTCCAGCTCATCGCCCGGATGCTGAAGGCGGGCGAGCGCGGCAGCGTGGTCACCCTCATCTGCGACGGCGGCGCCCGCTACCTCGACACCTACTACTCCGACGACTGGGTCGCCGCGCAGGAGTGGGACCTTGCGCCGCATCGCGCGCGCATGGAGCACTTCCTCACGACCGGGGAGTGGATCGAGGACTGAGGGCGCGGGCCGCGCCTCACGCGCGTCGCGATCCGAGGCGATCCGGGAGTGACCCCGCGGATCCCGGTCGCTACGCTGGCGACATGACCACGCTCATCCTCACCGTCGTCGGATCCGACCGTCCTGGCCTCGTCGCGACCGTCGCGCACATCGTCGACGAGCACGGTGGCAACTGGGAGAACAGCCGGCTCGCGGAGCTCGCCGGCACGTTCGCCGGCGTGATCCAGGTGTCGGTGCCCGTCGAGCGGGTCGAGGAGCTGCGCGCGTCGCTGCACGGCCTCGACGGCCTGCTCACGATCGCCGTGCACGCCGGATCCGGCGCCCTGGCGGCCGAGGCTGCGCAGGAGCTGTCGATCCAGGTGCTCGGCAACGATCGTGCAGGCATCGTGCGCGAGATCTCGAGCGTGCTGAACGCCCACGCCCTGAGCATCGAGAGCATGACCACCGAGACGCGCGACGCGGCGATGGCGGGAGGGCGCCTGTTCGAGGCATCGGTCGTCGCGCGGGTGCCCGCCGACGCGGATCCCGAGGCCCTGCGCGCCGCCCTCGAGCAGATCGCGCACGACCTCCAGGTCGACATCACCGTCGGCTGACCCGCCTACACAAAACCGCGAGACTCCACCTGGACGACGAGACTGCACCTCAGGTGTGCAGTCTCGTCGCGGAGATGGAGTCTCGCGGTCAGGAAGGCTCAGTTCGGACCGGGCGGGGCCGGTTCGGACCGAGCGAACCGGTTCAGACCAGGCGAGCCTTCGGGGAGACCTCGTAGGTGTCCTCGGGGTCGTCGTTCACGACGCCGGCAAGAGCCGCGTCGATCGCGAAGAGGGTGTCGGCGTCGAGCACCACGCCGGACGCCTTGACCGTGTCGGCCAACTGCTCCGGACGGGAGGCGCCGACGAGCGCTGCCGCCACGTTCTTGTTCTGCAGCACCCACGCGATCGCGAGCTGCGGCATCGTCAGGCCCGCGTCCGCCGCGATCGGCTTCAGCCGCTGCACGGCCGTGAGGATGTCGTCCTGCAGGAAGCGCTGGATGAAGTGCGCGCCCGAGTGCGGATCCGTCGCGCGCGAGCCCTCCGGCACGGGCTGGCCGGGCAGGTACTTGCCGCTCAGCACGCCCTGGGCCATCGGCGACCAGACGATCTGCGAGATCCCCAGCTCCTCCGAGGCCGGCACGACCTTGCCCTCGATCACGCGGTGCAGCATCGAGTACTGCGGCTGGTTCGAGATGAGCTGCACGCCCAGCTGCTTCGCCAGTGCGTGCCCCTCGCGGAGCTGCTCCGCGGTCCATTCGGAGACGCCGATGTAGAGCGCCTTGCCCTGACGGACGACGTCGGCGAACGCCTGGAACGTCTCCTCGAGCGGCGTCTCGTGGTCGAAGCGGTGCGCCTGGTACAGGTCGACGTAGTCGGTGCCGAGGCGCTTCAGGGATCCGTTGATCGACTCGAGGATGTGCTTGCGGCTGAGGCCGGTGTCGTTCGGACCCTTGGGGCCGGTCGGGAAGTAGACCTTGGTGAAGATCTCCAGGCTCTCGCGGCGCTGGCCCTCGAGAGCCTTGCCGAGCACGACCTCCGCGGCCGTGTTCGCGTAGGTGTCCGCGGTGTCGAACGTCGTGATGCCGGCTTCGAGAGCGGCATGCACCGTCTTGACCGCGGCGGCGTCCTCGACCTGCGAGGCGTGCGTGACCCAGTTGCCGTACGTGATCTCGGAGACCTTCAGACCGCTGTTGCCCAGGTATCGGTAGTTGACCATGGCTCCAGCGTAGGGGCGCCCGCACAGGTCGGGATCCGGATCCGTCATCCGGACACGGGTGCTCCCGTCACCGTCACTCCGCCATCTGCTTGCGCAGCCAGTACTCGGTCTGCGCGACGTGCCACCCGGCCGCCGCCGACGCCGCGGCCGGATCGCGCGCGACGAGGCCCCGTGCGATCGCGCGGTGGCCGGCGTCGGAGAGCACCTTGAGCTGCGCCGCATCCGCGTCGTCGAAGATCCGGTACTGCCGGGTGCGCGAGCGCAGGACCTCGAGAAGGCTCGTCAGCGCGGCGTTGCCGGCGAGCTCCGCGATCCGCATGTGGAACTCGTGGTCCAGCCGGGACGCCTCATCGTGGTCGGGGCAGTCCGCGATCCGCTCGACGAGGTCGGCCAGCTCCGCCAGCATCGCATCGTCCGCCCGCGCCGCGGCGATCGACGCCGCGTGCGCTTCGAGCGGGCGGCGGATCTCGACGAGCTCGAGGATCGCATCGAGGGGCAGCACGTCGACGGTGAGCGAGAGACCGCGGATGAGGTCGGCGGGCCGGAGCGTGCTCACGTAGCTGCCGGATCCGTGCCGGGTCTCCAGCACGCCGAGGGCGGCGAGCATGCGGATCGCCTCGCGGACCGAGCCGCGGGACACCCCGAGCTGCTCGCACAGCTCGCCCTCGCTGGGCAGCTTGTCGCCGGGGCGCAGCTCTCCGTCGGCGACGAGCGCGCGCAGCCCGTGCAGCGCGGTCTCGAGTGCGCTCATGGTTCCCTCCCTGGGCGAGTCCTCTCACGAGTGTGGAGCACGGCCAGGTTCGAGGATAGTCGTCAGACGACTTTGGTCCAAAAGTCGCCTTTCGCTGGCCATAGCGACACTTCTGTGCCAAAGTTGTGCGACAAGTTGATCTGCTCGCTTCGATACCCCCTCAAGGATGAGACGTCATGGACGACCCCCGCACGGCCGCCCGCATCGCCCCGGTGCCCCTCCTGTCATATGACAGGGCACGGGATGCCTGGCCCCTCGATCCCCGGATCGTGCACCTGAATCACGGGTCCTTCGGCGCGGTGCCGAGCGAGGTCGTGGCCCTCCAGGACGCGCTGCGACACGAGGCCGATCTCAGCCCGATCGGCTGGTTCCCGCGGATCGCGGAGAAGGTCCAGGCCGCCCGCGCCGAGGTCGCCCCGTTCGTCGGCGCCGAGGCCGCCGACACCGCCTTCGTTCCGAACGCCTCCGCCGCCGCCACGGTCGTCTACAACGCCCTGCAGCTGGATCGGGATGACGAGATCCTCGTCACGGACCACGGCTACGGCGCCGTGACCATGGGCGCGGCCCGCCTCGCCCGCCGGTTCGGCGCACGCCTGCGCACGGTCGCCCTCGGCCTGCTCGACGACGCCGAAACGGTCGTCGCGCGCTTCGCCGAGGAGATCGGCCCGCGCACACGGCTCATCGTCGTCGACCAGATCACGTCCTCCACGGGCCGGCGCTTCCCCACCGCCGAGATCACCACCCTCGCCCACGAGCGCGGCGTGCGAGTGCTCGTCGACGGCGCCCACGCCCCGGGTCTGATCCGCGACGCTGCGGTCGCGGGGGGCGGGGACTGGTGGTTCGGCAACATGCACAAGTGGCCGTGCGCACCTCGCGGATCCGCCCTGCTCGTGACGCAGGCACCCGACCGAGACGAGCTCTGGCCGCTCATCGACTCCTGGGCCGCGACCGATGCCTACCCCGTGCGCTTCGACACGCAGGGCACGATCGACGCCACGACCTACCTCGCCACCCCCGCCGCGATCGCGTTCATCGAGCGCGAGCACGGCTGGGAGCGCGCCCGGGACACGATCTCCGAGATCGCGGACGCCGGCGCCGGGATCATCGCGGAGGCCTTCGAGCGCGCGGCCGACGAGCCGGCGCTCGTCGACCTGCCCATGCCGGTCCCCTCGATGCGCCTGATCCGGTTGCCGCTCGGCATCGGCCGCACCCGCGAGGAGGCCGACGATCTGCGCATGCGCCTGTTCGACGAGGTCGGCGTGGAGACCGCCTTCACGAGCTTCGCCGGCGCCGGCTACTTCCGCCTCTCGGCGCACCTCTACACCGAGGCCTCCGACTTCGAGGCGTTCGCCGAGCGCTGCGTGCCCCGGATCCTTGAGCTCGCCGGGCGCTGACCCGGTCCCCTCCCCCCGCACCATCCCTGCAACACCCCAATGAAAGGAAGCCCCATGGTGAAGCGCACCCGATTCGCCTCGATCGCCGGGGTGGGCATCGTCGCCCTCCTGGCGCTCAGTGCCTGCTCCGGCGGAGCGTCGAGCGGAAGCGGATCCGCCGACGGCAAGGTCACCCTCCAGATGGTCGAGAGCCTGACGAACCCGGACCGCACCAAGCTCATCCGCGGCCTGCTCGACGACTTCCAGAAGGCCAACCCGAACATCACCGTCAAGCTGGTCTCGCCGCCGACCGAGCAGGCCGACACGACGATCCAGCAGATGCTGCAGGCCGGCAAGGGCATCGACGTGCTGGAGACCCGCGACATCACAGTCGGCCCGTTCGCGAACAACCACTGGCTCTACGACATGACCGCGGATCTGAAGAGCTGGGACGGCTGGAGCGCGCTCACCGACAACGCCAAGAAGGCGGGCGTCTCCGATGGCAAGACCTGGTTCGTCCCCTACGGCTTCTACGGCCTCTCGCTCTTCTACCGCACCGATCTCGTGAAGTCCGCGGGCTTCGACGGGCCGCCCAAGTCCTGGAAGGATCTGCTCGACCAGGCGTCGAAGATCCAGGATCCGGAGAAGAACCAGTACGGCTACGCGTTCCGCGGAGGCAAGAACGCCAACTCGAACGTCGTCGCGGCGATCGAGGCGTACACGATCGACGACCTCGACACCTCGAACGCGTTCCTGCTCAAGGACGGCAAGACGATCTTCTCCTCGCCCGACGCGCAGAAGGGCGTCGACGACTACTTCGCCCTCTTCAAGAAGGCCTCCCCGCCGTCGGCCGTCTCCTGGGGCTACCCGGAGATGGTGGCGGGCTTCACGAACGGCACCACGGCGTTCCTGCTGCAGGATCCCGAGGTCATCGCGACCGTCTCGGCGTCCAGCCTGAAGCAGGACCAGTGGAACACCGCGCCGCTGCTCACCGGCCCGAGCGGCAAGGCGGCGCAGCCCCTCGCCGTCGCCGGCTGGGGCGTCGCGCAGTCGAGCGCGCACAAGGAGGCGGCGGTCAAGCTCGTCGAGTACCTGTCCTCGGCGAAGCCCGCCACGACGTTCGCACAAAAGAACAGCCTGGTGCCGATCATCGCGGCCGCGGCCAAGGATCCGTTCTACTCGACGGGCCCGTGGACGAGCTACGTGACCATGACCGAGCACCCCGACACGTACGTCAACGTGCAGCAGCCGCGCGGCGTCGCGTGGTGGACCGAGTGGATCCAGAAGTCCGATCAGGACGTGCAGAGCGTGCTGCTCGGCAACATGACCACCAAGGAACTGCTCACCTCGTGGGACCAGTACTGGACTGACAAGTACAAGAAGGGCTGATGTCGTGACCTCGACCTCCGCCACCGAGCGCCCGGCCGGTTCGTCCGGCCGGGCCGCTCGGCCCGCGCGGCCGCACCCCGCCCCCGGGGCCGGCGGGCGCCGCCGCACCACGTTCCGCGCCCGGCACGCGCTCACGATCCTCGCCTTCCTCGCGCCCGCGATCGTGTTCGTGTGCTGGTTCACGTACCTGCCGATGCTGCAGGGCGCGCGCATGGCGTTCCTGGACTACAACCTCTGGGATCTCACCTCGACGCCGTTCGTCGGCTTCGACAACTTCGCGAAGGTGCTCGCCGACCCGGTCTTCCCGACCGTCGCGGGCAACACCGTGCTGTGGGTCATCGGATCCCTGGTCCCGCAGTTCGTGATCGGCTTCCTCATCGCCCTCGCGCTGCGCCAGCGGTTCCGTTTCCGCGGCGTCTACCAGGCGCTCGTGTTCTTCCCCTGGGCCGTCTCCGGATTCCTCATCGGGATGCTGTTCCGCTGGATGTTCAACGCCGAGTTCGGCGTGATCAACGACCTGCTCATGAAGGCGCATCTCATCTCGGCGCCCCTGCCCTGGCTCGCGGATCCGAAGCTCGCGATGTTCACCGTGATCGTCGCGAACATCTGGTACGGCGTGACGTTCTTCGCGATCATGATCCTCGCCGCCCTGCAGTCCGTTCCGGAGGAGGTGCTCGAGGCCGCGAGCCTGGACGGCGCCGGCAAGGCGCGACAGCTGTTCTCGATCGTGATCCCGTACATCTCGACCACGCTGTTCCTCACGGTGCTGCTGCGCGTGATCTGGATCTTCAACTTCCCCGACATCATCTGGGCGATGACGGGCGGAGGCCCGGCGAACCGCACCCACATCATCACGACCTGGATGATCAACTTCACGCAGCAGGGCAACTACGGCACGGCGAGCGCGCTCGGGCTCATCGTCGTCGCCGTGCTGTTCGTGTTCTGCGCGTTCTATCTCTTCGCGATGCGGAAGGCCAGCCGATGACCGCGACCATGACCCTCACGACCGGCCGCGCGGGCTCCTCGCGCCCGGCGCGCTCCTCCCGCTCCCGGGTCACCGTCGGCGGCGTCGTCAAGGTGGTCGGGCTCGCGCTCTGGCTGCTGATCACGCTGTTCCCGCTGTACTGGATCGTGCTGACATCGTTCAAGTCGCCGCAGACGGTGAACCGCTTCCCGATCGAGTACTGGCCCTCCGAGCCCTCGGTGCAGAACTACGCCAAGCTCTTCTCGGATGCGAACTTCGGGGTGTTCCTGGCGAACTCGGCGGTGGTCGCGCTCATCGCGGGCGCGACGTCGACGCTCATCGCGCTGCTCAGCTCCTACGTGATCTCGCGGTTCGAGTTCCGCGGCAAGGGCGCGGTGCTCATCGCGTTCCTGCTGACCCAGATGATCCCCGCGTTCATCGCGCTCGGCCCGCTCTACACGATGATGACCGACCTCGGCCTCGTGGACAGCAAGCCCGGCCTGATCCTCGTCTACGTCGCCGTGTGCATCCCGTTCTCCACGGTCATGCTCCGCGGCTTCTTCGAGAACGTGCCGGATGCGCTCGAGGAGTCGGCCATGATCGACGGCTGCTCCCGGCTCGGCGCGCTGTTCCGGATCCTCGTTCCGGTGATGACCCCCGGGATCATCGCCGCGTTCATCTTCAACTTCGTGAACTGCTGGAACGAGCTGTTCCTGTCGGTCGTGCTCATGCAGTCCGAGGAGAACCGCACGATCCCCGCCGCACTGAACAGCTTCATCTCCACGTTCAACGTGGACTGGGGCTCGATGTCGGCGGCCGCGGTGCTCACGATCCTGCCGACCATGGTGCTCTTCGCCGTGGCCAGCCGCTGGATCGTGGCGGGCCTCACGGCGGGATCCGTCAAGGAGTAGCCCGTCCCCGCACGACGACAGAGCCCCCTCCGGATCGGAGGGGGCTCTGTCGTGTCTGTCGTCTAGACCCGGGCCGCGTCGGGCGCGGTGGGCGCCGTCGGCTGCGGGGCGGGTGCCACCGAGTGCGCCGAGGACGGGGCCGGATGCGCCGAGGCGGGGGCCGGGTGCGCGGACCCGACTCCGGGGTGAGCGGGAACCGGCCACGAGGGCGCACCGGACGGAGCCGGCGACGCCGGTGCCGTGCGCGGGGCGGGTGCAGCCTCGGCCATGACCGCGGGCAGGGCGGTCGTCGGCCCGGTCCCGGTCGCCACCGCGGGGACCGTGGCCGTGGGGGCGTCGGTCGTCGGATCCGTTGTGCTCACGGGAGCGGGAGCCGTCGATGATGCGGGAGCCGGATCCGTCGCGGCGGCCGTCTCGGCCTCGTGCGCATCGGCGAAGGCGCGGTGCTTCGCCTCCTCGGCGATGATCGCGGCGCGGTCGCGGTAGCCCTTCGAGGTGACGCGGTCGAGCTCGACCTGCTTCGCGATCGCCTCGGCCTTCTCGTAGAGCGACGGGTCGCCCCAGCTGGTGAGCACCTTCACGATGACCGGCAGCAGCTCGATCATGAAGAACAGCGCGGCGATCAGCCAGTGCGCGAAGCCCAGCACGGGCTCCTTCGCGGAGAGGCGGTCGAGCGCCGAGATCTGGCTGAGCAGGCCCACCGCACCGGCGTTCGTGCCGGCCACGGACGCGGCGCGCGCGTTGTACGCATCGAGCGCGGTCTTGTACGCCTGCTCGGCGGCGGGGATCTGGTCCTTCGCCTGCTGGCGGTTCTGGGACTCGGAGGCCGAGGTCGCCGTCTTCGACGAGCTGTCCGCCGACTCCAGGTCGGTGTTGGCCTGGCGCAGTTGCGCGGCGAGCGCGTCGTAGGTCTGCTGCGCCTGGTCGAGCTGCGACTTCGCGGCCGTCGAGCTCGCGCCGTCGCCCTGCACCCCGGTGCAGCCGGGCACCGTGCCGGCGCCCTGCCCGGTGAGCTCGCACTGGTAGAGCGCACGGGCCTGGTCGATGACCTTCTGCTGGTCCGTCATCTGAGCGGTGATCTTGGTGACGGTGTCCTGCGCCGCCTTCTGCGAGGCGGAGTCGCTGGACGTGCCCTTCACGATGCCGGTCGAGGCCTGGTTCTGCAGGTCGGCGAGGCGGGCGGAAGCCGCGTCCAGAGCCTTCTTCTCGGGACCGCTGGTCACGGCCTTCTGATCGGACTGCGCCTGCACCAGGTTGGTCGCGGTGACCTCGCGGGCGATGTCGTTGTGGAACGCCTGCAGCACGATCGGCTCGGCCACGACGAAGCCGATGATCGCGGCCATCAGCACACGCGGGATCGCAAGCCCCAGCAGACGCCAGAGGTTGCGGGTCGAACGCATGGTCGAGGTGAGGAAGCGGTCGAGGTTGAAGATCAGCAGCGCCCAGACGATCGCGAGCGGCACGGCCAGCCAGACCAGCACCTGCACGCCCGTGGTGAGGGCGAACAGCATCGACAGCGCCGACACCAGCGCGGTGCCGGCGAGCACGAAGAACATCTGCACGAAACGCGGCTGCTCGGTGGGGACGCGGTCGAGGATCGCGCCGTCGGCGCCGCCGAGGATCGCGAGCCGGCGCCAGAACCAGCCCTGCGGGCGGGGCTCCCGCGGCGCCTTCGGCTGCCTCGGGGTCCTGGGCTGCTTCGGGGGGCGGGCGGCGGCCGGCG
This sequence comes from Microbacterium sp. NPDC089698, assembly GCF_044749045.1. Classification (NCBI taxonomy): domain Bacteria; kingdom Bacillati; phylum Actinomycetota; class Actinomycetes; order Micrococcales; family Microbacteriaceae; genus Microbacterium; species Microbacterium sp. NPDC089698. The sequence continues at coordinate 261,545 of NZ_JBIVHE010000006.1, read as the reverse complement.
CGGGTGCCGCGGCGACCGGGACGGGCTCGATGGCGGGGGCCGGCTCGGGGGCGGACTCCGGCTCCTCGGGTGTCGCGAAAAGGTCCTCGATCGTGGGCTCGGGCTCGCGCTCGGGCACCGGAGCCGGCTCGGGCGCCCGCGCGGGCTCCGGCATCGGCGGACGCGGCGGGGCGACGGGCTCGATCGGAGCGGTCGCGGCCTCAGCGGCGGCGGGATCGGATCCGGTCGGCGTGTAGTCGCGCACGAAGATGAACGGGTCCTCGGCGGCCGGGTCGGCGGGGTTCGCGGGGTCGGGCTGTCCATCGACGTCGAAGGCGATCCGACCCTGGGAATCCATGCGGCCGGGGCGGTGGGCGGAATAGGACATCCCTCAACCGTACGAAAACCCGCCTGTAAGAGCGGTGGGCGAACCCTGGGCGCAGGCCGGGCGGATCCGAGGTGCCACCTATGCACCCCCATCTTCGCGTCGTCCCCGTCAGCGCACGCCAGGGGGTCCGCTGACGGGGACGACGCGGAGGTGGAGGGTCAGCGGGAGGGGGGCGGCAGCATCCGGTCTACGGCGCTCTCGTATCCGGCGAGCGCGACCTCGACCGGGAAGTGCCCGGCGGCGGAGAGCGTGCCGAGGCCGTGCACGAGACCCCAGAGGCTCACGGCGTCGACGGGGCGGTCCAGCCCTGCGGCGAGCGCAGCCTCCCCCAGCGCCTCCTCGAGGCCTTCGATGAGCGGTGCCATGGTCGCCGTGGGCGATCCGGGCACGCATACGGTCGGATCGTAGATCGCGTCGAAGGCGTTCGGATGCTCGACGGCGAATCGGATGTACGCGCCGCCGCCGTTGCGCAGCGCCGCTCTGGGGTCGGGGCTCGCGGCGATCGCTTCGCGCACGAGCGCGAGCAGATCCGCCATGCTGCGCTCGGCGATCGCCTTGATCAGACCGTTCCGGTCGGCGAAGTGGTGGTACGGCGCGTTGTGGCTCACGTTGGCGGCGCGTGCGACTTCGCGCAGGCTGATCTCCTTCGCGGGCTTCTCCGCGAGCAGCTGCATTGCCGCGTCCTCGAGCGCGTGCGCGAGGTCGCCGTGGTGATACCCGACCCTTGAACTTGACACGAGCAACATCATCTCCTATCTTGACAGTGTCCACCAGGTTGACAGTGTCAAGATAGGAGATCGCATGTCCGCCGCCCTCGTCATCGACGGCCACCCCGACGCCCGTTCCCTCACGGCCGCCCTCGCCCGGCGCTACGCCGAGGCGCACGGCGATGCCCGCCTGCTCGCCCTGCGCGATCTCGCCTTCGACCCGATCCTGCGCTACGGCTACCGCGAGCGCATGACCCTCGAACCCGACCTCGTCGAAGCGCGCGAGGCCCTGCACGCCGCACGCACGGTCGTCGTCGCGACGCCGCTGTGGTGGGGATCCGTTCCCGCGCTGCTCAAGGGCTTCTTCGACAGGAGCCTGCTGCCCCAGCAGGAGTACCGGTACCGCCGCTCCGGCCTCCCCGAGGGACTGCTGACCGCCCCGCACGGCCGGCTGCTGCTGCTCGCGGACACCCCGTGGTACTTCCGCCCTCTCACCGGCCTGCCGGGACAGACGCACGTCGCGCGAGCGACCATGCGGTTCTGCGGCATCAGGGACGTGCGGACCACCCGCATGCTCGGCGTGAAGGACGCCTCCCCCGCGCGCATCGAGGGATGGCTCGACAGGGCTGCGCGGCTCGGCGCGTCCGACGGCGCCCGCGATGCGAAGACCCCGACCCCGGCGCAGGCCTCCCCCGTGCCGGCCCCCGCATCCGCCTGACCCGCATCCTCTTGACCCGCGCCCGCCCGACCCCGGCCGGCGCCCCCGCCTGCACTCTTCCATCTCCGGGTCGTCCCCGTCAGCGCACGCCATAGCGTCCTCTGACGGGGACGACGCGGAAGTGGGAGGTTCAGAGACCGAGGTGGGCGGCGAGCTCGCGGTCGAAGACCTCGGCCTCGTCGAGGTGCGGCGCGTGCCCGGCCTCGGGCAGGACCACCTCGCGATACTCCCCGCCGTTCGCGGCGTAGCGTTCGAGCACGGCTCTGGTCTGGGTCACCATCGGCTGCACAGGAGCGACCTCCTCCCCCGGCCAGCCCGGGATCACGCCGAGCGCGCCGAGCTGGTTGAGGTCGAAGAACGAGGCGTCCGAGACGATCGCGTCCTTGGCCCCGCGGATCCAGAGGATCCGGGGCTTCACGGAGAGATCCACGATGCCGGACAGATCCAGGTGCTGCGGCGCCATCGTGTTGAGCACCCCGCGCGTGCCCGCGGCGAATCCCGGCCAGTTCTCGGATCCGACCGCATCGCCCGGGTAGTTGTCGAGACCCGTCCTGGTCGTGAGCATCGAGGCGACCCAGAGGTCTTCGTGCGCGGTCTGCGTCTCGGGCCTCGCCACGTACGCGGTCCGGTACACCGTGCGCGGCGAGGTCTGCGCCTCATCCGTGGTGTCGCCCGCGTCCAGTCGCGCCACGAAGTCGGGGTTCGCTCCGCCGCCACCCGTGCCGGCGCCGTCGGCATCGTTGCGCACGCCGTCGGGGCCGTGCGTGCCGCCGAAGCCGTAGGGCGACACCGGCGACTCCAGGGTCAGCGAGAGCACGCGCTCCGGCGCATCGAGCGCGACCTGCAGCACGACGCCGCCGCCCATGCTCCAGCCCACGAGGTGCACGGCGTCGAGGTCGAGGGCGTCGAGCACCGCGCGCACATCGTCGGCGAAGTCGCGCAGCCCCCGTGTCGCATCGACGGGCTTGGTCTCGCTCTCGCCGAACCCGCGGAGGTCGATCGCGAGCGCGCGCACGCCCGCCGGCAGGGCGAGCATCGTCGGCTGGGAGAAGAGCGACGAGGACACGTTGCCGTGCACGAACACGACCGTCGTGGTGGGCGCCGCCGGATCCGCGGCGGGGCGTTCGAGCACGTTCGCGGTGTAGCGCGGGGTCTCGACGCGGTGGGCGGCGATGCCGTCGAACAGGGTGGTGGTCATGTCGGCTCCTTCGGGAGAGCGAGGGTGGGAGGGGAGCGGTCCGTGGCGCGTGTCCGCTTCGGCGGCGACGCGCACGGCGCCCCGTTCGGCGAACAGGATCGTGTAGTGGTTCACATCGGGCACCTCCACGATCCGCAGCTGCGGCACGAGCGCGCGGAACTGCTCGAGCGCCCGCGGGGCATAGAGCGGATCCGCATCCAGCAGCCCGCGCGGCGCGCGCAGCACGGTCACGGGCATGCGCAGCCCGCGCAGCGCGTCGAGATACCAGTCCGGGCCGTACAGCTCGCCGCCGTCCTGCAGCATCGCCGCGGCGACGGTCGAGGAGCGCAGGTGCGGAGCGGATCCGTCCAGATCGTGCCGCGCGTAGGTCTCGACCGCGGGCGACCAGTCCCGGGCGAAGGCGGGATGGATCCGCCAGAAGTCGAGATAGGCGCCCTCGTCGGCGAACTCCATCGACAGCCGTCGCGCGGCCGGGCCCAGCAGCGCCGCGATGTCGAGGGCGTCGGCGCTCGCCCCCTCCGGCAGCGCGAGCGGGAACCCGCCGTCGACGAGCACGAGGCGGGCCACGAGATCGGGCCGCGCCGCGGCGAGCGCGACCGCCACGAACGCGCCCATCGAGTGCCCGAGGATCGTGCGCGCACCGCCGCCGTCCGCGTCCAGCACCCCGGCGAGGTCCTCGGCATGACGGCGCAGGCCGTAGGGCCCGGGAAGCGCGTTGCTGCGCGCCCTCCCCCGCAGGTCGGGTGCGAGGATGCGCCGGGAGGGCAGGAGCGCGGCGACCGTGTCCCAGGCACGGCCGTTGGCGGTGATGCCGTGGATCGCGAGGACGGCGTCGACGTCGGACGAGGGGCCGAAGGCGGTGACGGCGAGCGTCTGAGCCACGGCGTCCGCGCCGTCCCTGGCCTGCGGCCGGTCCACGGTCATCGCGCGCTCCATCCGCCGTCCATCGTGTAGGACGCTCCGGTGACGGAGCCCGCGGTCGGACCGCACAGCCACCGGGCCAGATCCGCCACTTCTTCGGGCTCGAGCAGCCGCTTGATCGCCGATTCGACGAGCATGACCTTCTCGATCACGTCGGTCTCGGGGATGCCGTGCGTGCGGGCCTGATCCGCGATCTGCTTCTGCACGAGGGGCGTGTTGACGTACCCGGGGTTGATGCAGTTGCTCGTGACCCCGTGCGGTCCACCCTCGAGCGCCGTCACCTTGGAGAGCCCCTCCAGCGCGTGCTTGGCGGTGACGTAGGCCGACTTGTACTCGCTCGCGCGCAGGCCGTGCACGGAGCTGATGTTGACGATCCGCCCCCATTCGCGGGCGTACATCCCGGGGAGCACCGCCCGGATGAGCAGGAACGGCGCCGTGACCATGATGTCGAGCATGCGGCGGAACATCAGCGGGTCGAACTCGACGATGGGCGCGACGGTCTGGAGCCCCGCGTTGTTCACGAGGATGTCGGCGTCGAAGGCGCGCGCCGAGAGTGCGTCCAGATCGCCGAGGTCGATCTCCAGGGCTTCGCCGCCGATCTCCGCCGCCACGGCGGCGGCCCCCTCGGCGTCGCGGTCCAGCAGCAGCACGTGCGCCCCGTCCTGCGCGAGCGCCCTGGCGCACGCCGCCCCGATGCCGCTTCCTGCTCCGGTGACGAGGGCGGTGCGCCCCCGGAGGTCGGTGTCGGGTCCCGGGGATCGCTGCGCTGCCATGCCTGCACGGTAGTTCACCCTCGCGCACGACGGAAGGGGATCCGGCTATGCAAAACTGCACAGATGGACGCGCACTTCCCCGCACCGCCGCTCAGCGCGGACGACCTGCTGGTGCTGCTCGCCGTCGCGCGCAGCGGCCGGTTCACCGCCGCCGGGCAGCAGCTCGGCCTGAACCACACCACGGTCGCGCGCCGCATCGCCGCCCTCGAGGCGCAACTGGGCGGGCGCGTGCTCTCGCGCGAGGGCGCCGGGTGGGAGCTGACCCCGCTCGGCACGCGGGCGCTGGCCGCGGCCGAGGGCGTCGAACGCGCGCTCGGACGCCTGGACGGCGGGGACACAGCGCGGATCGGAGGGCTGATCCGACTGTCCGCCACCGACGGCTTCAGCGGTTTCGTGGCCGCGCCCGCGATGGCCGCCCTGCGGCGCACGCATCCCGAGGTGCAGCTCGAACTCATCACCGGCACCCGCCAGGCCTCGCATCAGCGCACGGGCGCCGACCTCGAGGTCGTGGTGGGACGCCCGCAGGTGCGGCGGGCCCGCGCGATCCACCTCGCCGACTACGCGCTCGGCCTCTACGCGAGCCGCGATTGGCTGCGCGAGCATCCGGCGCCGCAGGATCCGGAGGAGCTCGCGGGGCAGCCGCTCGTCTACTTCATCGAGTCGATGCTGCACGTCGACTCCCTCGACGACGCGCGGCGCGCAGTTCCAGGCATGCAGGACGCCGTGGCGAGCACGAACGTGTACGTGCACGTCGATGCCACCCGCGGCGGTGCGGGCTACGGACTGCTGCCGGCCTTCCTCGCGGATCAGCACGAGGATCTCGTGCGCGTGCTGCCCGACGAGATCGACGAGCGTCTGCCGTACTGGCTCATCGCGCGCCCCGAGGCGCTGAACCAGCCCGCGATCGCGGCCTTCCTCGACGCGCTCCAGTCCCGCCTGGCCGAGGTCCGCCCGCACCTCCTCGGCGAGCGTCCGTAGCCGGCTCCCCACTTCCCCGCCCCCGCGCCTCGCTCCCACCTCCCTCCTCCCTCCCACCTCCCACCTCCGGGTCGTCCCCGTGAGCGCACCCCAGGGGCTCCGCTCACGGGGACGACCCGGAGTGAGCATGCACCGTCTCCGCGCCACTTTCGAGTCGTCCCCGCCAGCGCACCCCAGGGGCTCCGCTCACGGGGACGACCCGGAAGTGGGGCTGTGCATGTGTGCGTGCGCCGGCGCCGACTCGGTGGCACGCTGGGGAGCGTGAAGACCCTGCTGCTGGCACGCCACGCGAAGTCCGACTGGGGCGCGGCGCAGCTCCGCGATCACGACCGGCCCCTGAACGCGCGCGGACTCCTCGACGCCCCCACGATGGCCCGGCGACTGCGTGACGAGGGCGTGGGCCTGCAGCGGATCGTCTCGAGCACGGCGATCCGCGCGCGCAGCACCGCCGACGCGTATGCCACGGCGTACGGGCTCGCCGTCGTCGAGGAGCCCGCGCTCTACGCGGCGTCCGACCGCACGATCCTCGGGGTCGCCTCCGTCCTCCCGGACGACGTCGAGGTCGCGATGCTCGTCGGCCACAATCCCGGCATGGCGGACGCGGTCGCCGAGCTCACCGGATCCTTCGTCGAGTTCCCGACGTGCGCGATCGCCGAGTGCGCGGTCGACGTGACGACCTGGTCCGAACTGGTCGAGGGATCCGGCGCCCTGCTCCGCCTGCGCACCCCGCGCGACTGATCCGCGCCCTGCCCCACGGTCCCTTCCACTTCCGATTCGTCCCCGCCAGCGGACGCCATGGGCGCCGCTGACGGGGACGACTCGGAGGTGGAAAGGGTCAGGCGAGGGCGGCTGCGGCGGCCTCGTCCTCCGTGGTGGCGACGAGCTGGCCGCAGGCACCGTCGATCTCCTTGCCGCGGGTGTCGCGGAGGGTCGTCGGGATGCCGGCGTCGTTGAGGCGGCGGACGAACTCGTCCTGCACGTCCTTCTCCGACGCGGTCCAGATGGATCCGGGGGTCGGGTTCAGCGGGATCGGGTTCACGTGCACCCAGCCGCGGCCGCGCGCATTGAGCTTCTCCGCGAGGAGGTCGGCGCGCCAGGGGTGGTCGTTCATGTCCTTGATCAGCGCGTACTCGATCGAGACGCGACGTCCCGTCTTGTCGAAGTAGCGGCGGGCGGCGTCGAGCGCCTCGTCGACCTTCCAGCGCGAGTTCACCGGGATGAGCTCGTCGCGGAGCTGGTCATCGGGCGCGTGCAGGGAGAGCGCGAACGTGACGGGGATGTCCTCGTCGGCGAGCTTGTTGATCGCCGGGACCAGGCCCACCGTCGACACGGTGATGCCGCGGGCACTCATGCCGAGGCCTTCGGGCTGGGGCTCGACCATGACGCGCACGGCATCCATCACGCGCTTGTAGTTCGCGAGCGGCTCGCCCATCCCCATGAACACGATGTTCGACACGCGCTCCATGGAGTGGTCATCGGCCTTCTTGCCGCCGAGGCCGCCCTCCGCGATGAGGCGGTTGGCCCGCACGATCTGCTCGACGATCTCGGCCGTCGACATGTTGCGCGTGAGCCCGGCCTGCCCCGTCGCGCAGAACGGGCAGTTCATGCCGCAACCCGCCTGGCTCGACACGCAGAGCGTGATGCGGCCCGGATAGCGCATGAGCACCGACTCGACGAGCGCGCCGTCGTGCAGGCGCCAGAGGAACTTGATCGTGTCGCCGCGATCGGTCTCCAGACGCCGCACCTCGGTGAGCAGCGGGGGCAGCATCCCGGCGACGAGCTCGTCGCGCTGGCCCGCGGGCAGATCCGTCATGTGCGCCGGATCCGAGGTGTAGTGCGTGAAGTAGTGCGTCGCCAGCTGCTTGGCGCGGAATCCGGGCAGGCCCAGCTCGGTGACCTTCTCGACGCGCTCGGCGGGCGTGAGGTCGGCGAGGTGCACGGGGGGCTTGCCCCGCTTCGGGCTGGCGAACTGCAGCAGCGGACGCCCCTCGGCGTCCTTCTTCTGCGTCCATCCTTCGGTGGCGGGGCGCACCTGGGCGGCGCGCTTCGCGGGCGCGCCGGAGCGGGCGGACGCAGGAGTCTCGGACATGTCTTCCAGGGTAGAGCCTGCAAGGTGCGAAGGCGCTGGGCGCGGGCCCGCCGGCGCAGCGGCGGACCGGCCGGCGCAGGGCGCGACGCACCGGCCCGGCGGATCCGCCCGTACGCTGGCGGCATGGACCTCTGGATCTGGATCCTCCTCGCCGGCGTGATCGTCATCCTGTTCGTCGTGATCGCGGTGACCGTGCGCGCGATCCGGCCGAAGGCGCCGGAGCCACTGGGGACACCCCTCGCGACGCCGTCGCCCGCCGCGGGCCGTCCGTCCGCGCCCCTCCCGCGCCAGGAACCCCGCGGAACGCAGGCGGCCGCTTCCGCCCCGCTCACCCCCTCCGTCATCGCCGAGATCGACGCACTGGTCGCCGCCGACCAGAAGATCTCGGCGATCAAGGTGCTGCGCGAACACTCCGGCTTGTCGCTGCGCGAGGCGAAGGATCAGATCGACGCCTGGGTGCCGACGGCCGCCGGCGCGGTGGACTCGGCCCCGGTCGCGTTCACCCGATCCGGTTCCCGCGCCGCAGGAGCGCCCTCCTACGCCGGCGAGCTGACCGCCCCCGAGCTGATCGCTCACCTCGACCCGAACGTGCGCGCCGAGATCGGCCGCCTCGTCACCGCGGATCAGAAGATCGCAGCCATCAAGCTGCTCCGCGAGGCCACCGGCCTCGGCCTGAAGGACTCCAAGGACGCCGTCGAGTCCTGGCGCTGAGACTGGTCCTCAGACCCTCCGACGGATCACGATCCGGTTCTCGTCGGACGGATCCTGGCGATCGAACCAGACGTCGACCTCCTCCCCGTTCACGATCGGATCGCGCGCGTCGATCGTCGCGGCGCGCTTGACCCAGCGCTGCTGCCCCGCGGCGTCGCGGAACGTATACGTCACCGCAGTCAGGATCCGGCTCGCGTCCTCGAAGTGCGTGTAGCCCTGATTCGTCACGGATCCGGTGACCGGGGATGTGGTGCGGACGAGTTCGTCGGCGGCGTCGAGGCGACGCGCCCTGGCCGCGCGGGCGGCCATCCCCAGCCCGAGGAGGGCGACGGCGCCGACGCAGAGCCCGAAGGCCAGGGGGTCGACGACCGGATTCCGCAGCAGTTCCGGCGGCGGCGCGACGACCGCGTGACCGACGGCCGCGCCGAGCATCGCGATGCCGATCGCGGTGAGCCAGCCGGGCAGGCGCGGATTGCGCGCGGCGGCGCCGACCCACAGCCCGAACGCGATCATGAGCGCGAAAGACGAGGCGATCGCCGCGATGATCGCCTCGACGTCCTGCTCCGGCACGTCATCGGAGAAGCCTGTCGCGGCACCGCGCGTGAGCCCCCACCCGAGGACGGCGCCCGCGCCCAGCAGGAACAGGCCCGGCACGATGAGGCGCGCCCCCGTGGTCCGCCGGGTCGTGCGCTCCCGCCGTGCGGCATCCGGATCGATCGTGCTCATGCCACGATCCCACCACAATGCGCTGCATTGCCGCTCGATGATCTTCGCTCGCGCTCGATCGGGGGTGCCGAGCCCCGTCGGTCGGCACCGCCTCAGAAGATCTCCATCTCCACGTGGTATACCATTTCCATGCTCATGACCCCCGCTCCTCCGTGCGCCGCTCGTCCGCCGCGCGGCCTGCGGCGGAAGGATCCCCTCCCTCCCCGGAAGCGCACGGCCGGCGCGATCGCCGGACTCGGGCTGACGGCGCTGCTGCTCGCCGGCTGCACCGCGTCCGGGACGGGAGCAGCCGCGGTCCCGACCGTGACCGCGACGCCGCCGGCCGCCGTGCGCACCCCCTCCTCCACCCCCAGAACCGAGGCCGAGATGACCGCTCTGAACTCCCGTCTGTTCGATGCCGCCACCGCCGGTGACGCGGGCGCCGTGCGCGCCGCGATCGCCGAGGGCGCCGACCTCGAAGCCCGCGGATCCGCCGGCATGACCCCGCTGATCGCGGCGACGAAGGGCAACCGGATCGACGCGGCCCTCGCACTCATCGATGCCGGCGCCGACGTGAACGCCAAAGACGACATCGTCGACTCCGCGTACCTGTACGCGGGTGCGCGCGGCCACGACGAAATCCTGCGGGCGACGCTCGAGCACGGCGCCGACCTGCGCAGCATGAACCGCTACGGCGGCACCGCGCTGATCCCCGCCTCCGAGCGCGGCCACCTCGGCACCGTGAAGATCCTGCTCGCCGCGGGCGTGGATCCGAATCACGTCAACAACCTGCACTGGACCGCGCTGCACGAGGCGATCGTGCTCGGCGACGGCTCGCCGACGTACGTCGACATCGTGCGCACCCTCATCGCGGGCGGCGCCGACGTCACGATCCGCGACGGCGACGGCGTGCTGCCGCGCGACCTCGCGGCCTCCCGCGGGTACCGCGACATCGTCGCCGCGATCGACGGGGCCCGAGCCCGGCCCCGAGCCGTCCCGAGCCTGACCCTCGGCCCCGGGGCCCGGTTTTGGGGCGCACTCTCCCGTTTTGGGGCGCACCACACCCGGATTCCCCGGCGGGACGCGCCCCGAACGGCAGGGACACGCCCCAAAGCCAGGAGGAACGGGACTTCGGACCCCGGACCCCGCCCGGAATCCGGCTCCCGGCCCCGGCCCCCGGCCCCGGTTTTGGGGCGCACTCACCCGTTTTGGGGCGCACCACACCCGGACTCCCCGGCGGGACGCGCCCCAAACGGCAGAGGCGCGCCCCAAAACCACGAGAGCGCCCGGGCCGAGCCCGGCTCAGTCGAGGAAGATGTCCGGGAACAGCTGGTCGTCGGGGGTGCCGGGGACGGCGGCGTATCCGGAGAAGTCCGTGACACCCGCGGCCTCGAGCACGTCCTCCACGATCAGCGTCTGGCCGGTGTACTCGCGGGCGGGCTGGGCGAGCACGGCGTAGGCGGCGTCGGCGTACACCTCGGGCGTGCGGCTGACCTTCATCATCCGGTCCCCGCCCAGCGCGAACTGCACCGCGGCCGTCGCGATCGTCGTGCGCGGCCACAGCGTGTTCGCGGCGATGCCGTCCTTCGCGAACTCGGCCGCCAGACCGAGCGTCGCCATCGTCATGCCGTACTTCGCGAGCGTGTACCCCGTGTGCGCGCCGAGCCAGCGGGGCGTGATGTTGAGCGGCGGCGACAGCGACAGGATGTGCGGGTTCGGGGCGTCCTTGAGCACCGGGACCGCGGCGCGGGACAGCATGAACGTGCCGCGCACATTGACGTCCTGCATGAGGTCGTACTTCTTGGCGGCGAGGTCGAGGGATCCCGACAGGTCGATCACGCTCGCGTTGTTGACGACGATGTCGATGCCGCCGAACTCGCCCTGCGTCTTCAGCACGGCCTCGGTCACGCTCTCGTCGTCGCGCACGTCCCCGAGGATCGGCAGCGCCTGACCGCCCGCCGCGCGGATCTGCTCCGCCGCGGTGTGGATCGTGCCCTCGAGCTTCGGATGCGGGGTGTCGGTCTTCGCGAGCAGCGCGATGTTGGCGCCGTCGGCCGCCGCACGCAGCGCGATCGCGAGGCCGATGCCACGGCTGCCGCCGGACATCAGGATGGTCTTGCCCGCGAGGGGCCTGTCGGTGGTCAGCGCAGTCTCGGTCATGTCTTCCTCGGGTTCGTGGGTCGGCGGGCGGATCCGGATCCGCTTACTTCGGCGCCATCCGGATCGCCCCGTCGAGGCGGATCGTCTCGCCGTTCAGGTAGCCGTTCTGGACGATCTGCTGCACGAGCGAGGCGTACTCGTCGGGGCGGCCGAGCCGGGCCGGGTAGGGCACCTGCTCGCCGAGCGAGTCCTGCGCGGCCTGGGGCAGGCCCGCGAGCATCGGGGTCTCCATGATGCCGGGGGCGATCGTGCACACGCGGATGCCGTAGCGGGCCAGCTCGCGTGCGATCGGCAGCGTCATGGCGTGCACGCCCCCCTTCGACGCGGAGTACGCGGGCTGTCCGATCTGGCCGTCGAAGGCCGCGACGCTCGCCGTGTTCACGATGACGCCGCGGTCGCCGCCGTCCAGAGGCTCGTTCTTCGAGATGACGGCGGAGGCCTGCGAGATCACGTTGAACGTGCCCACGAGGTTGATCCGGACGATCCGCTCGAAGCCGGCGAGGTCGGCCGGGTTGCCGTCGCGGTCCAGCACCTTGGCGGGCGGGGCGATGCCGGCGCAGTTCACCACGATGCGCAGCGGGGCGGCGGCCTGTGCGGCGGCGACGGCGGCGGCCACCTCGTCGGGGTTCGTCACGTCGGCCGGGGCGAAGACGCCGCCCAGCTCCTCCGCGATCTCGGCACCCTTCGAGCTCGGCAGGTCGATGATCGTGACGGTCGCACCGGCGGCGGCGAGGCGGCGCGCGGTGGCGAGGCCCAGCCCCGAGGCACCGCCGGTGACAAGGGCTCCGGATCCCTGGATCTGCATTGCCCACTCCTTTCGAACAGCTCTGTTCCTATGAGACGGCACGGCCTCTTTCAAGGTCTGCGACTGAGTCTCAGCTTACGTGAGTCTGCGTCTCACCCCGCACGCACGCTGCGCGCACACGGATCAGGATCCGATGGCGCAGTCGGCGGGGATCGTCGTCGATGCGAGCCTACGGCCCCGCACCCGGGTGCGGGGAGCACGGGAGCGCCGCGCCGTCACTGGATCTGGCTGCTGTCGTCGACCTGCATCTCGTCGACCTGCGTCGGCTCGGGGATCAGCCGGAGTCCTCCCGGCGTGTTCGCCAGCTGGCTGAGCGCCTCGACCCACAGCCGGTTCAGGGGCGGTCGACGGCTGCCGTGGTAGGTGAAGACCATGTTGCAGGAGGGATGGATCCAGACGGACGTGCGCCCATGCCCGATGCTCGGGTCGTCCTTCCAGGTGAAGTAGAACGGCTCCCCGCGGCGGAGTTTGTTGGCCACCACCATCTGCACGTGGGCCAGCGCACGGTCGTCCAGATCCGCATGCGTCCGGCCCTCGTAGCTGAATCTGCCCATCTCGCCCACCGTCTCCTCGAGTCGCTCCCGCGTATCGCCCTCCCCACATCATGGTCTGCGATGGGCAGGCGGGGAGTCACGGACACGATCGTCACGCAGACGCGGATCCTGGGCAGCTCCTGCCGCTCTGCAGGCACCTGCGCGAGGGCGACGAGCGCCGCCTTCGTCGTCGATGCCGCGCCTGCGGCAGCGCTAGACCCCACCGGCCGGGCTGTCAAGAGCCGTGACGCGGGTCGATGCAGGACCCATGCTCGTCCGTGGACGAGGGGAGTGAGATGTCGATGACGACACCGGCCCGCTTCGAGATGCGCAGGCTCACGGAGAACGAATGGCTAATCCTGGACGACGGCTTCGACCGCACCGACGCGCGGCACACGGTCGCCTGCGTGAGCCGGGTCTCGGCGGCGCAGGTCGAGGTGATCTGGCTGCAGCCCGTCGCCGAGCGGATCCGCTACGCCTCCGTCGCCGACGTGCTGGAGGCCGTGAAGAGCGCCTCGCCGCAGCCCCTCGCCGGCGACGGACCGGTATGAGACGACAGCCCTTGCCATCCGGAAGCCCCCGCCGTCAAGCCCCTGTGCAGCGCTGATCGTCCCCGCCTACGGTGGGTCGGCGGTCGCAACAGCGACGCCTGGAAGGAGTCCGTCATGAACATCCTCTTCGTCATCATCATCGTCGTGGCCATCATCCTGGCCATCACGGGTGGTCTCGTGCAGTCCCTGAACTTCCTGCTCTGGGTCGGTCTGGTGCTGCTCGTCCTCGCGGTGATCGCCTGGCTGCTCCGGTCGATCACGGGTCGCCGGACGCCCTGACGGGCCCCAGGTCGGGAGACGGAGAGCCGGCGTCGCCGGCTCTCCGTCTCCCCTGTAGCGGCAGGATGGATCCATGAGCATTCCCGCCGACGACGTGACCGTTCCCGATCGCGTGCGGGAGCTGGCCGGATCCGCCGCCCTCACACCGGTGTGGGAGAACGGGATCGGCGGGTTCACGTTCCGCAGTGACGACGGCCGCTACCTGAAGTGGGGGCCACGGCATCGCGAGTCGACGATGCGCGCGGAAGCCGAGCGGATGCGCTGGGCGAGCGCGTGGACCCTCGTGCCGCAGGTCCTGGATCAGGGCGAGGACCGGACGCACGAGTGGCTCGTGACGGCGTCGATCCCCGGGCGCAGCGCCGTGGATCCGTCCTGGATCGCCCGGCCGGAGACCGCGGTGCCCGCGGTCGGATCCGCGCTGCGACGGCTGCACGAGGCGCTGCCGGTCGCGGAATGCGCGTGGAGCTGGAGCGTCGAGGACCGGATCGCGAACGCCGCGGAGCGCGGGATCGTGGTGCCGGAACGCCTGCACGCGGCCCCGGCGATCGACCGCCTCGTCGTCTGCCACGGCGACGCCTGCGTGCCGAACACCCTGCTCGACGACACCGGTCGCGGCATCGCGCATGTCGACCTCGCCCTGCTCGGAACCGCCGACCGCTGGGCCGACATCGCAGTCGCCTCGATGAGCACCGAGTGGAACTACGGCCCCGGATACGAGGACCTCCTCATCGAGGCCTACGGCCTGGAGCCGGATCGCGAGCGCCTCGCCTACTACCGCGATCTCTGGGACGCGACCTGAGGCGTCGGCCAGGAACCGTGTGCGCCGGTTTTCGCTCCCCACTTCCGAGTCGTCCCCGCCAGCGGACCCTATGGCGTGCGCTCACGGGGACGACTCCTCCGTGGTGACTCCCCCACTTTCGAGTCGTCCCTGCCAGCGGACCCTATGGAGTGCGCTCACGGGGACGACTCCCTCGTGGTGACGCCCCACCTTCGGGTCGTCCCCGCCGGCGGATCCCCTGGCGTCCGCTCACGGGGACGACCCGGAGCTGGGGCGGACGCGACGGACGGCGGCAGCGTCACTCGGCGCGGGACCGGGCGTACTCCGCCTCCGCGACGTGCTCCTTCCAGATCGTCGTGGTGGCGGGATCCTCGCCTGCCTCGAGCATCGCGAGGTGCTCCATGAAGCAGTCCTCGGTGGCACCGTGCCAGTGGTCCTGACCGGGAGGGGTGTAGAGCGTCCGCCCCGGATGCAGTTCGACGACGTGTCCCTCCCGATCGCCGACGAGGGCGACGCCGCTCGTCACGCGCAGATACTGCCCGCGGGCGTGCGAGTGCCACGCCGTGCGGGCGCCGGGTGCGAACCGCACCAGGGCGACGGTCATGCGCTGGTCGGCTTCGTGCGGTGCGGCGATGCGGTCCAGCCACACATCGCCGTGGAACTGCTCCGGCGGGTTCCTGACCGTGGGCACGGCGGATTCGATGTTCATGTCGGCTTCTCCTCTGTTGTCACTTCTTCTTCTCTGAGTCGTCCCCCTGAGCGGACCCTATGGCGTGCGCTCACGGGGACGACCGGAATCTGGTCTCGCCGTACATCCGGGTCGTCCCCGTGAGCGGACCCTATGGCGTGCGCTCACGGGGACGACCGGAATGCGGGGGTCACCGGCGAGCCGGGCGGATCCACCGGGGCACCGGCGAGCCCACGAGCCGGACGGATCCGCCGGGCCTCACTCGGTCGTGAGCAGGACCTTCGTGGCGCGGCGCTCGTCCATCGCGCGGTAGCCGTCGGCGGCGTCCTCGATCGACAGCGTCAGGTCGAACACGGCACCGGGGTCGATGCGCCGCTCGAAGATGAGATCCACGAGCTCGGGCAGGAAGCGGCGCACCGGCGCCGGGCCGCCGTGCAGGTGCACGCTCGAGAAGAAGACCTCCGCCCCGTCGAGCGCGACGTCGTGGGACACGCCCACGAAGCCGATGTGCCCGCCGGCGCGCGTGGCGCGGATCGCCTGCTCCATCGACTCCTGAGTGCCGACGGCCTCGATCGTCGAGTGCGCTCCGAGGCCGCCCGTCAGCTCCTTGATCCGCGCGACGCCCTCCTCGCCGCGCTCGCTCACGATGTCGGTCGCGCCGAAACGGCGGGCGAGTGCCTGGCGATCGGCGTGGCGGGACATCGCGATGACCCGTTCCGCGCCGAGCTGCCTCGCCGCCAGAACGCCCAGCAACCCGACCGCGCCGTCGCCGACCACGACGACGGTCTTGCCGGGACCGGCCTCCGCGGCGACCGCGGCGAACCAGCCGGTGCCGAGCACGTCCGACGCCGCGAGCAACGAGGGGACGAGGTCGGCGGGCGGCTCCCCCGGCGTCACGACGAGCGTGCCGTCGGCGAGCGGGATCCGCGCGTACTGCGCCTGCGTGCCGACCGAGCCCATCATCACCTGATGCACGCAGCGGGACTGATAGCCCGCCGCGCAGATCTCGCAGGTGTTGTCGCTCGCGACGAAGGATCCGACGACGTAGTCCCCTGGTCGGATCCGGGCCACCTCGCCGCCGACCGACTCGACGATCCCGACGTACTCGTGGCCCATGCGCTGACCGCCCGCGCGGATCGCCTCGGCGCCGCGGTAGGGCCACAGGTCGGACCCGCAGATGCAGGTGGCGGTGACGCGGATGATCGCGTCGGTCGGTTCGAGGATGACGGGCATCTCGAGCTCTTCGGTCCGGACATCGCCCGGGGCGTGCATGACGACTCCACGCATGATGGTTCTCCTCAGTGTGCGGTGGTGACGGTGGCAGTGGTGGTGGTGGAAGGGCCGCCGAGCCCGGGAGCAGCGGCGCTGCCCGGGCGGGGGCGGGCGAGCACCGCGAACGAGACCGCGGCGAGGACGGTCGCGGCCACGGTGACCAGTCCGAGCGGCAGGATGCTGGCGGCGCCCGCGATGCCCACGAGCGGGGCGGCGATGCCTCCGAACCCGAATCGGACCATCCCGAGCAGCGACGAGGCGGTGCCCGCGATCTGCGGATACTCCACGAGCGCGAGTGTGGTCGCCGGCGGTGATGCCGTCGCGACGCCGCTCGCGAGGGCGAAGAGCGAGACGAGCACGACCCAGAGCGGCATCTGGGCGATCCCGGCGGCCAGCAGTCCGAGGGCGCCCAGGCCGGTGATCGCGATTCCGGCGGTGAGCGTTCCGCGGACGCTCCACCGCTCGGCGGCGCGGCCCGCGACGTAGCCGAACACCATGAAGCCCGCCGAGTTCGCGCCGAATGCGAGGGCGTACCCCTGCGGCGTCAGGCCGTAGATGTCCTGAAGCACGTAGGTCGCGCCGGCGAGGTAGGCGAACACCGCCGCGTACAGGAAGCCCTGGCTCAGCACCGCGCCGAGGAAGATCCGATCCGCCAGCAACGTGCGGAAGTCCTGCAGCGTGCGCCCCAGCCCGCCGACCGTGCGGTCGGCAGCGGGAAGGGTCTCCCCGAAGACGAGCAGGGTGATCAGCAGGATCGCGGATCCGATCACGGCGAGGAACAGGAACAGTCCGCGCCAGTCGGCGACCGTGCTCAGCGCGCCGCCGAGGAGCGGTCCGACGATCGCGGCGAACCCGCCCACCACCGTGAGACGGCCGTAGAAGCGGATGAGGGCCCCGCCGGCGTACACGTCGCGGCCTGCGGCCTGCGCGATCACGATCCCGACGCCTCCGGCCAGGCCCTGCACGAGACGGGCCGCGATCAGCAGGCCGACGGAGGGCGCGGCCGCGCAGAGCAGGGAGGTGCCGATGTAGGCCGCGACCCCGATCAGCAGGATCCCCCGTCGTCCGAAGCGGTCCGAGAGGGGGCCCGCGATGAGCTGGCCGAGTGCGAGCCCGATGAGGCACGCGGTCACGGTCAGCTGGGCGATCGAGGTCGCGGCTCCGAGTTCGCGGGTGAGGGCGGGGAGCGCCGGCAGGTAGAGGTCCATCGAGATCGGACCGAACACCGTGAGCAGGAGCAGCAGCGACGGCAGCAGTCTCGAGGCCATGGGCGGAGCGGCGGATCCGAGGTCGGAGCGGTTCATGGACACCACTCTCCGCTCGATTCCGCACCGGTGGGAGTCCCTGTCGAGGGGTGTACCGGCAGGGCCTCCCTCCGGTGCCGGGATCGGCCTAACCTGCTGTGCATGGACAACAGAGCCGAGGTGCGCGAGTTCCTCATGACCCGCCGCGCTCGTGTCTCCCCCGAGGCCGCTGGGCTGCCCGCGGGCGCGAACCGCCGTGTGGAGGGTCTGCGCCGGAGCGAGGTGGCCGCGCTCGCCGGCGTCAGCGTCGAGTACTACGCGAAACTCGAACGCGGCGCGATCGCCGGAGCCTCGGCGGCGGTGCTCGACGCGCTCGCCGACGCGCTGCAGCTCGACGACGCCGAGCGCGCCCATCTCCTCGACCTCGCTCGCGCCGCGGACGGCATCCCGACCAGCGGTCGTGCGCGCCGGCGTGGCAGCGGGCGCCCGGCGCCGCTGCGTCCGAGCCTGCAGTGGGCGCTGTCGTCTATCACCGATGGGGTGGCGTTCGTGCGCGATCCGCGGCAGAACCTGCTCGCCACCAACGCCCTGGGCCGGGCGTTCTACTCCCCCGTGATCGGAGACGGCGGGCGCACCCCGAACCTCGCCCGATTCCAGTTCCTGGATCCGGCCGCCCGTGACTTCTACCCCGAGTGGGATCTGTTCGCGCACATGTGCGTGGGCGTGATGCGGGCGGAGGCGGGGCGGGATCCGCACGACACCGCGCTGCAGGAGCTCGTCGGCGAACTGTCCACCCGGAGCGAGGTCTTCCGCCGACTGTGGGCCGAGCACGATGTGCGTCGCCACGGGGCCGGCACCAAGCACTTCCACCACCCGGTCGTGGGCGACCTGACGCTCGCGTATGAGGAGCTGGCGATCACGGCCGAGCCCGGCAACGTGCTCCTCGTCTACACGGCGGAGCCGGGTTCGCCGTCGGCCGAGGGTCTCGCGCTGCTCGCGTCCTGGGCGGCCACGCAGGAGTCCGAGCGCCCGTCGATCTCCGCCGCAGACGCCTGAACCCTCCCCGCGCCCCACTCTTCTTCCGAGTCGTCCCCGCCAGCGGATCCCATAGCGTGCGCTCACAGGGACGACTCGAAGATGGCGACTCCCCCACCTCCGGGTCGTCCCCGCCAGCGGACCCCACGGCGTGCGCTCCTAGGGACGACTCGAAGATGGCGGCTCCCCCACTTCCGGGTCGTCCCCGCCAGCGGACCCCACGGCGTGCGTTCACGGGGACGACTCGGAAGTAGAGGACGGCGGGGGCGGGGCGGGGCTGCCCGCGAGGGGGCGGGTCACACGCGGCAGAGGATCTCGCCGTGGAGGAGCGAGAGCCAGCCGTCCTCGCTCGCGGCCCACTCGCGCCAGCCGTCGCTGACCCGCTGCAGATCCTCAGGGGTCGCCGCTCCCGCATCCAGGAGCTGGGGCGCGATCGCGGAATCGAGGATCCGGTCCGCCCACATGCCGCCCCACCACGCGCGGTCCTCCTCATTCGCGTAGCACCAGGTGCTCGAGGTCGCCACGACATCGGTGAGCCCCGCCGCGTGCGCCCACGACAGCAGCACCCGGCCGGCGTCGGGCTCCCCTCCGTTCGCCAGGGCCGCGGTGCGGTAGAGATCGAGCCAGGTGTCCAGCGCCGGCAGGGCGGGCCACCAGCGGAAGCCGCCATAGTCGCTGTCGCGCACGGCGACGATCCCGCCCGGCTTCGTCACCCTGGCCAGTTCGCGCAGCGCCTGCACCGGATCCGCGACATGCTGCAGCACCTGGTGCGCATGCGTCACGTCGAAACTGTCATCGGGGAAGTCCAGAGCATGCACGTCGGCGACGCGGAACTCGATGTTCGTCACGCCGCGCTCGGCCGCCGTGGTGCGGCTGAGCTGCAGCTCCTCCGCGCCGATCTCCGTGGCGACCACCTCCGCGACCAGCCCCGCGAGGTCCGCCGTGATCGTGCCGGGTCCCGCGCCCACATCGAGCAGGCGATCCGTCGGACGCAGGTGCGGCAGCAGGTGCGCGGCCGAGTTCTGCGCAGTGCGCCAGCGGTGCGATCGCAGCACCGAATCGTGGTGTCCGTGGGTGTAGGCGGCCATCGGCTCTCCTCTGCTTCGGGGGTCGTGGATCCCAGCGTTCCGGTTCGGCGCACCGCGGGGAAGACCGTAGTCTTCCTAGGAGCGCCGCACCCTCGTTCGGCGGCGCTCGCCGAGGGGAAGGATCCAGGAGGCCGCGGATGTCGAACGCACTCGGAGACTTCCTCCGCGCCCGGCGCACGGACGCCCGGCTGGAGACCGAGGCGCCGCGGCCCGGCGCGCGTCGCCGCACGACGGGCCTGCGTCGCGAGGAGGTCGCGACCTCCGCCGGCATCAGTGCCGACTACTACACGCGCCTCGAGCAGGGACGCGAGACGCACCCCAGCGATGCCGTGCTCGATGCGCTCGCCCGCGCGCTCCGGCTCGACCCCGACGCCACCCACCACCTCCACCGGCTGCGCGATGCCCACCCCGCCACAGCGCGCCCCGAGCCCGCGGCTTCTCCCTCCGTCGACGACGCCCTCGTGGCGCGCATGACGATGCTGGTCGATGCGGTGCGCCCCAACCCGGCCTATGTGCTCGACCGTCTCAGCACGGTCGTGGCAGCGAACCCGGAGGGGCTCGCGCTGCACGAAGGGCTCGCCGAGCTCCCGCCCGCTCAGCGCAACACCTGCCGCTCCCTGCTCCTCGACCCGCGGGCCCGCACGACGTTCGTGGAGTGGGAGGACCTGGCGCGCGGCGCGGTGGCGCACCTGCGCGCGGCGAACGTCGACGATCTGCAGGATCCGCAGCTCGTCGCGCTCGTCGCGGAACTGAGCGCGCAGAGTCCCCTGTTCCGCACCTGGTGGAGCGGACATCTCGTGCAGCGCCGACGCGGCGACATCACGCACGTGCGCTCTGCCGATGGCGCCGTCACCGCCCGCCGCTACGAGGTGCTGCACCTGCCCGAGGACGGCGTGCGGATGACCCTCTGGCTGCCCGCCGCCTGACGCCCCGCCCACTTTCCGGCGTCGTCGAGCGATCGAAGCGAGACCGGGGTCATTGAGCGAGCGAAGCGAGACGAAACGCGGTGCGCTCGCGGATCGGATCCGTCGGCGCACCGCGTTTCGTCTCAGTCGCCTGCGGCGTCTTCGCGCAACGACCCCGAGGAGGGACGCGCCTCAGGGCTTCGCTCAACGACCCCGAGGAGGCGAGGAGACGAGGTCCCGGTCGGGATCCGTCTCCGTGGACGCCTTGACCTGCGGCGAGCGCCGCAGGCGTCCTGGCCACCAGATCCGGTCCCCGACGAGGGCGAAGATCGCGGGCACGATCACCGTCCTCACCACGAGCGTGTCGACGATCACGCCGACGCCGACGATCAGGCCGAGCTGTCCGAGGGTCACGAGCGGCAGCACCCCGAGCGCGGCGAACACCGCGGCCAGCACGATGCCCGCGCTCGTGATCACGCCGCCGGTGTGCGCGATCGCCTCGACCATACCGGCTCTCGTGCCATGCGCGGCGGCCTCGGCGCGGGCGCGGTGCACGAGGAAGATCGTGTAGTCGATGCCCAGTGCGACGAGGAACAGGAATGCGAGCAGCGGCACCTGCAGATCCAGCGCGTGCTGGCCGAACAGCACCCGGCTCAGCCACGCTCCCGCACCGATCGCGGCGAGCGCGCTGGCGAGGTTCACGACGAGCAGGAGCACGGGTGCCACGACCGAGCGCAACAGGACCAGCAGCACGAGGAAGCTGACCAGCAGCACGAGGGGCGCGATGAGCAGCAGATCCTGCTGGTTGCCGGCGCGGGCGTCGAGGTCGGTCGCGACCGCCCCGCCCACCACCGCGTGCGCATCCGGCACGGCGTGCACGGCGTCGCGCAGCTGGGTGATCTGACTCAGGCTCTTCGCGGTGCTCGGCGCGTACTCGCTCGTCACCATGATCTTCGTGAGGTCTCCGTCCGCCGTGGTGCCGACCGGCTGCACGCGCACGACCCCCTCGACGTCCTTCGCCGCGGTGACGACGTCCTGAGCCTGCGCCGTGTCGGCGACGACGAGGATCGGCTGCGCCTCGCCCGCGGGGAAATGCGCGGAGAACACCTGGAGCCCGGCCGCCGACTCCGACGGCACGCGGAACTTCTCCACCTGGTCGAGCCCGACCGCGGTGCCGAACAGGCCCGCGGCCATCACGGCGAGGAGCGCGCCACCCGCGAGCAGCGCCACGACCGGGCGCTTCACGACGCCTCCCGCGATCCCGCGCCAGACCCGTCCCTGCCGACGCTCGTCGCCGGGACGCGGCACGAACGGCCAGAACACCTTCCGGCCGCACACGGCGAGGATCGGCGGGAGCAGGAACAGCACCGATCCGAGCGCGATCAGCAGCCCGATCGCCGAGGAGATCCCGAGCCCGTGCGTCCCCGGGATTACGGCCAGCACGAGTGTCAGCAGCGCGAGCACGACCGTGACGTTCGAGGCGAGGATCGCCGGTGCCGTCTTCCGCCAGGCGGTGCTGAGTGCGCGACGGTGATCCGGCTCCTGCTGCAGCTCTTCGCGGTAGCGGGAGATCAGGAGCAGCGCGTAGTTCGTGCCGGCGCCGAAGACCAGCACGCTGATGATGCCGGCGTCGAACTGCAGGCCCCACGCGGATCCGGCCGCCGCGGTCATCCGGCCCGCGAGTCCGTCCGCCAGCGCGACGACCACGAGCGGGATCAGCCACAGGATCGGCGAGCGGTAGGTGACGATGAGCAGGATCGCGACGATGAGGATCGTGACGATCAGCAGCGTGAAGTCGGCACCCTCGAACGAGGACGCGACATCAGCGCCGAAGGCGGGGCCTCCGGTGACCTGCAGCTCGAGGCCGTCCGGCGCGTGCGCGGCGACGTCGGAGCGCAGCGCCGCGATCGCCTTCGCGTTCTCGGCGTTGGCGTCCGACGTCGTGATCGGTGTGATGATCACCGCGGCCTTCTCGTCATCGCTGACCACGGGTCCCGACGGGTCCGCCGCCGCGCGGGCGCCCAGCACGGGGACCAGCTCCTTCAGCCCTGCCAGGTCCGCCTCCGACAGCGCCGCACCGTCCTCCCTCGATGCCACGACGAGCACCGACTGCCGATCGGCGTTCGGGAAGGTCTTCAGGAGCTCGGAGACCCGGGTCGACTCCGATGAGACGGGCGCCTGCGCGTTGCCGCCGGGAGCCTTGGCCGAGCCGAAGGCGCCGAACAGGAGGACCATGAGGAGAAGGACGAGCCCGAGCGAGATCCACGCGCCGCGGCGCGAGGTCAGAGCATCGGAGAGGCGCGAGCGCACAGCGGGATCTGACATGCCTCCAGTCCATCGCCGCACGCGCCCCGTGCCATCGTGCACAAGGTTGATCGAAAGATCGATCGAAGGGACGAGACAGGATCCCCCAGGGGCTCCTTCGGCGTCTTCGCTCAACGACCCCGGGTGGGAACCTCATCCGGACGCGAGCCGGATCGGGATCCCGCTACCGCTCGAAACGCCGAACGCGGCCTCCCGGAGGAGGCCGCGTTCGTGGTGCCGGGCGCCCCGAGTTCTCGGAGCGCCCGGGGCAGAAGGGGCGTCAGTACCGCAGACCGTGTCCGAACCGGAAGGTCGGGTTCTCGGTGTCGAACGCCACATCGGTGCGGCTGGCCGCGACCGCCGCGTCCGAACGAGGCAGATCGAAGGGCAGCGCACCCTGCGGTCCGCGCTCGCCGAACA
Source organism: Microbacterium sp. NPDC089698 (assembly GCF_044749045.1). Classification (NCBI taxonomy): domain Bacteria; kingdom Bacillati; phylum Actinomycetota; class Actinomycetes; order Micrococcales; family Microbacteriaceae; genus Microbacterium; species Microbacterium sp. NPDC089698. The sequence continues at coordinate 238,316 of NZ_JBIVHE010000006.1, read as the reverse complement.
GCACGCGCAGCACAGCCGCGTCGGAGGCGCCGTAGTCCGCGAGCACCGCGCGGGCCGACTCCTCGAGGCCTCCGAGGACCGCGGGACGGTCCAGGTAGACGTCGATCACGGTGGGCACCGACTCGGCGATCGCGGTCAGGCGCGTGTGCTCCTCGGCCGGGAACTCCAGCGATCCCGAGTGGAACAGGTCGCTGAACCCGCCGCGATCGCGGTCCTCGAAGGGGGCCTTGATGCGCAGGATCGCGACGTCGGCCTCCTCCGGGGTCTCGACGACGGTCGCGTAGGCGGCGAGCGTCTCGGCGGCCACGCCCTCGGCGTAGACCTTCACGCCCCGGGTGAGGGGCAGGATCGCGTCGGTGTTGGTGAGCAGTGTGAGCGAGTCGCTCTGCGCGTCCAGGCCCTCGGCGACGAAGTCGGCCCGGCCGACGACGGCCTCCGCGCTCTCCTCGTCGACGAACGGGTTCTCGAACAGGCCGAGCCGGAACTTCTCGCGCAGCAGCCGCCGCACGGACACGTCGAGGCGGTCCTCGGAGACCTCGCCGCGCTCGACGAGCCCGAGGAGCTCCTCGGTGCACAGCTCGCCGCCGAACTGGTCGATGCCCGCGTCGAGGGCCTTGACCATGCGCTGCGGCCTGGTGAGGTGCTCGACGCCCCAGGCGCGGGCGGGCATGTCGGCGCCGAACACGACGACGTCGGTGAGCAGGCCCCAGTCGGTGCAGACGATGCCCTCGAAGCCGAGCTCGTCGCGCAGCAGGTCCGTGAGCACGCCCTTGTTGAAGCCGAAGCCGACCTCTTCCCAGTCGGTGCCGACGGGCTGCCCGTAGTAGGGCATCATCTGGGTGGCGCCGGCGCCGATCGCCGCGATGAACGGACGCAGGTGGTAGTCCCGCGCGTCGCCCGGGTAGACCTGCTCCTTGCCCCAGGCGAAGTGCGGGTCCTCGCCGTCGAGCTGCGGACCGCCACCCGGGAAGTGCTTGACCATCGTCGCGACCGAGTCCGCCCCGAGCTCCTCGCCCTGGAAGCCGCGGATGTAGCCGACCACGAGTCGCGAGGTGAGGTCCGCGTCCTCGCCGAAGGTCCCCGCGATCCGCGACCAGCGCGGCTCGGTGGCGAGGTCGATCTGCGGGTGCAGCGCGACCCGCAGGCCGACCGCGAGGTACTCCTGCCGCGCGATGTCGGCGAAGCGCTCGAGGCGCTCCGGGGATCCGAGGGCCGCGAAGCCGAGCGTCTCCGGCCACTGCGAGAACGGCCCCGCCATGAGCGAGGTGAGCGGGTTGTCGCTGAACGAGTGCCGCGGGTCGGTCGACAGCGTGATCGGAATGCCGAGCGGGGTGTCCAGCGCCATCCGCTGCAGGGCGTTGTGCCAGGCGGCGAACTCACGACCGCCGGGGGCGGCGCCGAGCAGGTTGAAGTGGCTCATCCGGCGCTTGCGCACCATCGACGCGATCGAGGGGAGTCCGAAGGTGGGGTTGCCCTCGTCGAGCTCGGCGAAGGCCGCCATGGTGTGGAACAGCATCCCGACCTTGTCGGCGAGCTCCATCCGGCCGAGCAGATCCTCGACGCGCTCGTCGATCGGCAGGGAGGCGTCGCGGTAGGGCAGCACGGCCTCGTTCACGGTGTCCGTCATGTCTCTCGTTCCTTACTTGGTGGCCTTGATGAACCAGACGCAGATCGCGCCGAGGATGCTGAGCACGATGCCGATCGGGAAGAGCGCTGCGTAGCCGAACGCGAGCACGATCGCACCGGCGATGCCGGGGGCGAAGGTCTGCGGCAGGGTGGCGGCGATGTTGACGACGCCGAGGTCCTTTGCGAACGACTTGGCAGAGGGCAGCACCTGGCTCATCAGCGCGGTGTCGACGGCTTGGAACATGCCGAAGCCGAAGCCGATGATCGCCGTCATGATCAGCCACGAGGTGAAGTTCGGCCACACCCAAGGCAGCGCGAGGGCGACTCCCATGACCACCGAGGAGCCGAAGACGAACGGCTTGCGGCGGCCTACCTTGTCGGAGAGCGGACCAGAGATGATGGTTGCCACGATCGTGCCGACGAGGCCGATGATCCCCAGCAGGGGAATGACCGTGTTGGGCTCCTTCACGCCGAGATAGTCGCTGAGGATGTAGAGCTGGTAGCCCGTGACACCGAAGTAGCCCGTGTAGAGAAGCAGCCGTCCCGTGAACGCCCAGAAGAAGTCGGGATGCTTGACGGGGTTGACCCAGAACGTGCTGATGAAGTCCCCGAAACGGAACGGCTCCCTCGCGAAGTTCGTGCTGGGGTGGTCAGGGTTGAAGGCGACGAAGAGCCCCAGCACGATGAGGGCGAACACCGCGAAGAAGATGTAGCCCGCGACCATGCTGTTGAACAGCAGCGAGCCGACGACCTGTCCGCCGAGCGCGCCGGCCATGAGCCCGATGCCGGAGAGCGCGGCGAAAGTGCCACGGCGGGCGACCGGAACCCGGTCGGGCAGCACCGCGCTCAGCGGTCCCTGTGCGATGTTGTAACCGACCTGGACGAGGCACCAGGCGATGAGGATGCCGACGAAGGAGTTGGCGAACGCAAGCCCCGTCAGTGCGAGCCCTCCGGCGAGCGCTCCGACCAGGATCCACGGCGCGCGGCGCCCGTACTTCGAACGGGTGCGGTCTGAGATCTGTCCGGCAATGGGCTGCGCGACCAGCGCGCACAGGGCGCCGACGGTCGCGATGATCGCGAACGTCGCCACCTTCTGCTTGGGGTCCGGGTAGAGAAGTTCGATCTGATGCGGCAGCAGGATGCCGGGCACGGCACCCCAGATCACGAAGATCGCGAAGTTCGCGGGGATGATCCAGCCGAGCAGCCGCCGGACGCCCTTGATCGGCGCGGGCGGGTCGTCCTCGCCGGAGGCGGTGGCCACGAACGTGGTCTCGGTGATGGGCGGACGCAGCTCAGGGGCGTCAGAAGAAGTCGACGACATTGTCAGTCCTTGGTTCGGGATGGGACTACGGGTTCGGGTCGTGCTCACCGGATCCGACAGGGCTGGTCCTTGCCCCGCTCGCCCGGTAGAGGCACGCTAGCATGAAAACCGGCACAAGTGTAGGTTTTTGTTCCGGAGGCCCTTTCCTCCATGGATCAGGACCGTGCAGAACCCCGCACGACACCCCGCCGACGCATACGATGGGACACCGATGACGACCGAACGCGGATACACGACGGGCCGCGCCCGGCGGGAGCGGATCATCGCGGCGGCGACCGCTCTCTTCGGACGCGTCGGCTTCAACAGCGCCACGATGCTCGAGATCGCGCAGGTCTGCGAGATCTCGCGCGCCGGGCTCGCGCACCACTTTCCCACGAAGGAATCGCTCATGGAGGCGGTGCTGGAGACCAGGGATCTCGAGGATCGCGAGCGCTTCCGGCGCAACGGCTCGCAGGGCCAGGACGGCATCGGGATCCTGCGCGGCATGGTCGATCTGGCCCGGCACAACACCGAGGTCGGCGGGATCATCGCCCTGTACGCCGTGCTGTCCGCCGAGGCCGCCGACCCCTCGCACCCCGCGCACGAGTACTTCGTCCGGCGCTACCAGCGGATCCGCTCCGGCACCGCGAAGGCCCTGCGCGACGCACGGGTCGCAGGGCACCTCGCCCCGCACGTCGACGAGGACCGCGCCGCCGCCGAGCTCACCGCCCTCATGGACGGCCTGCAGCTGCAGTGGCTGCTGGATCCCACGTCCGTCGACATGGCCGAGACCGTGCGCCGCCGCATCGAGGAGCTGCTCGTGGTGCCTCTCGCGGTCGCCGGCTCGCCCGGCGCGGGAGAGCATGTGGCCACGATATCCACGTCCGCGCGGGCCTGACGCTCAGCTCCAGACGAATCGGTAGGTTCGACATATGCTCGACAAACAGTGATCAAGGGAGATCGTCATGAAGAAGATATTCGCGTGGATTTCGGCCGCGGCAATTGTGTGCGGCGTCGCAATACTGGCATCACCTGCGTCGTACGCTGACGTCAAAAGTCCGCAAGCATCACGCGAGCTTTCGGCTCCATCGATTTCGTTGTCCGCACTAAGGGTCAAGATGTTGCCGACCTGCGGCGGCTCAAGCGGCCAGATTGAATGGAATCCTTGGCCTATTCAGTACTGGGAATGGTCCCGACAGTCCAATGGACTGTGGACCGGCGTGCAGCACGTTTACTATGCGGGTGCTGGATGGGTGACATCAAATCCAATCTTTGACGTCCCCTGCAAGAAGTAGTCTCTGAGGACGTCATGAATCGGCGAGTGATTCATGACGTCCTCGCTGCCAGCGCCTGAGCGATCAGCTCCAGACGAAGCGGAACGTCCCGAGCAGCACCGCGGCGGCGATCGACAGCGCCATGATCGCCGCGCCTCCGGCGAGCGCGATCGCGTCCCGTCCGGACAGCCGGGACGGACGGGACCAGGTGCGCGGGATGTCGGATCCGAATCCGCGCGCCTCCATCGCGAGGGCGAGCTTGGTGCCCCGCCGCACGGCGAACACGAGCAGCACGAACGACATCGTGAAGAACCGCCGCAGCGCACCACGGTCCCCCACCCCGCGCGCCCGGCGGGCGAGCGACATGGTGCGCCAGTCGTCCAGGAACAGGCCGAGCATCCGGGTGCCCGCCAGTACACCCAGCACGAAGCGGCTGGGCAGGTGCGCGACCTGGGCGAGGGCGTCGGCGAGCTCGGTCGGATCCGTGCGGGCGAACAGCAGGATCGTCGGCAGCCCCAGCGCCACGACGCGGATCGACACGGCGATCGCGAGCTGGATCGATGCCTCACTGATGTGCGCGAACCCGAAGCTGAAGAACACCTGCCCGCCCGGAGCCGCGTAGAGCAGCATGCTCACGCCGGCCACAGGGGCGATCACGAGAAGCAGCGCCAGCCGGCGCAGCACCGTGCGGAGCCGCAGCCCGGTGAGGGGGATGCACAGCAGCTGCAACCCGATCGCGACGACCCCGCTCGTGACGTCGATCGACGCGAACAGCGGCACCGACAGCAGCAGCGCCAGCACGATCCGGGTGACAGGGTTGACCCCGTCGATCCAGGCGCGCACCGGATTCGACGCGCCCGAATGGCTGCTCCCGGCCGACGCATCGAGCGTCTTGCGCGCTTCGAAGCCCGTGGTCATGCGGCCAGCTCGATCCGGTGGCCGCCGAGATGGCGGATCACGTCGGCGTCGTGGGTGACGGCGACGACGGCCGTGCCACGGGCGATCTCCTCCTGAAGCAGGCTCACGATGCCGATCCAGCCGCGACGGTCCTGCCCGAAGGTCGGCTCGTCGAGCACGATCACCGCGGGCGCGGCGGCGAGCACGGTCGCGACCGAGAGCCGGCGCTTCTGCCCGCCCGAGAGCGTGAAGGGGTTCGCGGCGGCGAGCGCGGTCAGCCCGAGCCGCTCCAGCAGGGCGTCCACGACCGCGTCGATCCGCTCCTTGTCCCAGCCGAGCGCGCGCGGTCCGACCGCGAGTTCGTCGCGCACGGTCTGCGTGAGGAACTGGTGCTCCGGATCCTGGAACACCATCCCGATGCGGGTGAGCAGTTCGCGCGACGTCCAGCGGATCGGATCCCGCCCGCGTCGCCCGCGGAGGCCCTCCGCGGCCTGAACGGTGCCGTCGAGAGCGTCGAGGAGTCCGGCGAGAGTGAGCGCGAGCGTCGACTTCCCCGCCCCGTTGGGGCCGACGATCACGGTGGCCGCACCGTCCGGCACGGCCAGGTCGAGTCCGGTCTGCACGGCCCGCCGCCGATCGCGGGTGACGGCGAGGCCACGGGTCGTGAGGACGGACGCCTCCGACGCGGGATCCACCACCGGCAGCGCCGGCAGGCCCACAGGATGCCCCGGCACCCAGACGCCTGCTTCCGCCAGGGCCTCACCATGCACCAGGAACACCTCGTCCGGGGTTCCGTCGGCGAGCAGGCCGCCGTCCGCGCCGACCACGATCACCCGGGTCATCAGCTCCGCCCACACGGCGGTGCGGTGCTCGATGACGACGAGCGTGGCGCCGGTGGCGGCCACGACGCGCTCGACGCTCGCGCGGATCTCCTGCACGCCGTCGGGGTCGAGGTTGGCGGTCGGCTCATCCAGCAGCAGGAGTCCCGGTCGCATGGCGAGGGCTCCGGCGAGCGCGAGCCGCTGCTTCTGACCGCCGGAGAGCGCGGCCGTGGGCCGGTCCAGCGGCACGTCGAGGCCGACGGCGTCGAGCGCTTCGGCGACGCGGGCGGGGATGTCTTCCGCGGGCACGCCGAGGTTCTCGCAGCCGAAGGCCACGTCGTCGCCGACCTTGCTCAGCACGACGCCGGCGTCCGGATCCTGCAGGACGAGGCCGATCCTGCCCCGCCGACGCTCCGGGTCGGATCCGTCGACCTGCAGGGATCCGCGGCTCTCCCCCTCCTCGGCGTCGCCGAGGAGGCCCGCCATGCCGGTCAGGAGCGTCGACTTGCCGGCGCCCGACGCACCGAGCAGGAGCACCCGCTCCCCCGGCTCGATCGTGAACGTCACGTCGCTGACCGCGGGCAGGCGGCGGCCGGCGTAGCGCCAGCCCCACCCGTCCGCGACGACGCGAGCGGCACCCGCGGTCATGTCAGACCTCGCGGCGGAGCTCGCGTCCGGCGGCGAAGCGGCTCAGAGCGCCGGTCGCGGCGAGGGCGCGCACGAGCAGCCAGCCGAGGACGCCGGCCAGCAGCGCGCCCGAGACGACCAGGGCGCCGAGGTAGATCGTGTTGAACTCGACGGACTTCAGGATGTTCGGCGAGCTGCCGTAGAACAGCTCGAACAGCCATGCGCCCGCGGCCGCGCCGACGCCGGCGAGGGCGGCGACGGGCAGCGAGAACCGGCGGTACAGGAAGATCGCGAAGATCAGTTCGGCGCCGAGGCCCTGCGCGATGCCCTCGAGCACCGTGGAGACGCCCCAGATGTTGCCGATCAGCATCGACACGATCGCCGCCACGACCTCGACGACGAGTGCGGCGCCGGGCTTGCGGATCACGAGCCCGCCGACCACGCCGCCGAGCAGCCAGATCCCGACGGCGACGCCGCCGAGGCCGGGGGTGAGGCCATCGGCCGCGGTGAACCAGGCGTAACCGATGGTGTTCCAGACCCAGAAGACCAGGCCGATCGCGACGCCGAGCACGGCGGCCACGACGATGTCGACGACGCGCCAGTTCAGGCGGCGTGCGACCGCCCCGCTGTTGTTCACGTTCTGTGCGGTTGCAGATGCATGCATGAGAAATGCTCCTCCCTGCGCCGGCATGATCCGGATCAGGTTCGACGGTCGAAGCGCGATTCGCTCCCTCTCAGCCCGGCTCGCCGGACTCCCGTGGTGATTCGCCCATCCTAGCCCCGCCGGACCGCACCGGCGACCGTCTCGTCACACGGCGTGACGGGAGAACGCCCGCGATACCGGCTGTTGACAGGGCCGCCAGATACGGTAGGGGGGTGAACAATGACGACGGTCCGGGGGCCGCCCAGGTCGATCCGAAGATCGCCGACGCCGACGCACCCGCTGCCGACGCCTCCCGCGCGGCCATCGACGAGCGCGCACCGGAACCGGCAGCACTGTTCCCCGCCGCATCCGAGCCGGCCGAGCCCGCGCCCTTGTTCCCTGTGTCTGAGACGCCCGTGGCGGAGCCGCTGTTCCCCGCGCCGGCAGAAGCCCCCTCCGCGCCCACTGCCCCTCCCCGCGCCGGGTCGCCCGCTCCCATCGCGTCGCCCGCTCCCGTTGCGTCGCCGGGGCCCGCCCCCGCAGCATCACCTGCCGCCGGTCCCGCCGCCGCGACCCGCACGGCACAGCCGCTGCCTTCGGCATCGCTCGTCCGCGGCCCCGACCGCGCCCCGACCGCGGCGCTCGCCTGGGTCGACGTGGCCCGGGTCGGCACCGGCGGTGCCGCGGCCGCCGCAGCATCGTCCCGCGCACTGCTGGACGACGCCCCGCATCGCAGCCTCGCCCGCCCGGCCGTGCTGCTGCCGCTGGGCGGGGTGCTCGCCCTCGTCATCGCGTACGGCGCCACGACCGCGCTCTGGCCGCTCAACGCCGTGCAGCCCGTCGCGTCCCCGGTCGCGTTCCAGCCCGCCGCCGCACCCGCCGCTGCCGCCGCGTGGCCGGCGACGGGCAGCGCCGCCGTGGGCGTCGCCGGCATCGGCACCATCGCCTCCGCCGAGCAGCACGCGCCGATGGCGAGCATCACGAAGCTCGTGACGGTGCTCGCCTCGCTCGACAAGATGCCGCTCAAGGCCGGCGAGCAGGGTCCGTCCTTCGCCTTCACGCAGGCCGACAGCGACGACTACTGGGACTACCTCCGCCAGGATCAGTCTGCGCTCGACGTCCCGGTGGGCGGATCCCTCACGCAGTACCAGCTGTACGAGGGGATCCTGCTCGGCTCGGCGAACAACTACGCCGACCGTCTCGCCCGCGAGGTGTGGGGCTCGGATGAGAACTACGCGGCCGCTGCGAATCAGTGGCTGAGCCAGCACGACCTCGCCGACATCACGGTCGTGACCCCCTCCGGCTTCGACTTCGGGAATGTGGCGACCCCGCGCGCACTCATCCAGCTCGGTCAGATCGCCGAGAAGAACCCGGTGATCGCCGGGATCGTAAAGCAGAAGAGCGTCGAACTGCCCGGCGCGGGCGTCGTGAAGAACACCAACGGGCTCATCGACGACGCCGGCATCGTGGGAATCAAGACCGGCACGATCGGCGACGGCGCCGACACCCGCTACAACCTGCTCTCGGCCAAGGACGTGCCGGACGGCGACGCCACCGTGCGGATCTACGTCGCGGCCCTCGGGCAGGACAGCGATGCGGGTCGGGTCGACGCCTCGCGGGCTCTGTACGCGGGCCTCGAGGCGGCCCTGAAGGACCAGCCGCAGACGGTGGAGAAGGGTGCGACCCTCGGCACCGTCGACACGGCGTGGGGCGAGACCACCCAGGTCGTGGCCGCTGAGAACGCCCGGGTCGTGCTGTGGAACGGCGCCTCCGCGACGGCGACCACGAAGTTCTCTCTCGGCGACGAGTGGAAGGCCGGCGAGAAGGCGGGCACGCTCAGCCTCAAGGGGCCGCTGGACTCCACCTCGGTGCCGCTGGAACTGCGCACGGCCTTGAACGGTCCGAGCTTCTGGTGGCGCCTCACGCATCCCCTCGAGCTGTTCGGCCTGACGAAGTAGGCACCGGTTCCGGCAGGAACACGGTTCCGGACGCGACCGGGATCCGGTCCGCCGCCTCCATCCACGCGATGCGGCCTCCGCCCGGGCGATGCCGCCTCCGTCCGGGCGATGCCGCCTCCGCCCGGGTGATGCCGCCTCCGCCCCGGTGATGCCGCCTCCGGTGACGCGGAAGCGCCGCCGCCCTGCGAACAGGACGACGGCGCTCACGTCGGTGCGGGACGGGGTGTCAGACCCTGTCGTCCTCGATCTCCCACGACGAGTTCTCCGGCGACTCGGCCGACTCGATGACGCGCTCGGCGACGGCGACCGGGGCGGTCCCGGATCCGATCACCGCGGCGGCACCGGCCTCGACCTCGGACGCGACGGAGCCGTCCGCCGGCACCGTGACGGTCCCGGTGACGAGCGCCTCGTCGGCGTCGGTGTCGCTCGCGGCCTGCTCGAACTGCGACTGGTACAGCCGCCAGTACGCGCCCTGCGCTGCGATGAGCTCCTCGTGGTTGCCCTTCTCCACGATGTCGCCGTGCTCCATCACGAGGATGAGGTCGGCGTCGCGGATGGTGGACAGGCGGTGTGCGATCACGAACGACGTGCGTCCGTTCCGCAGGGCCGCCATCGCGTGCTGCAGCAGCAGCTCGGTGCGGGTGTCGACGGCCGATGTGGCCTCGTCCAGGATGAGGATCGACGGCTGGGCGACGAACGCGCGCGCGATCGTGATCAGCTGGCGCTCACCGGCCGAGACGTTCGAGGCGTCCTCGTCGAGCTTCGTCTCATAGCCCTCGGGGAGAGCGTGCACGAAGCGGTCGACGTAGGTCGCCTTGGCGGCCTCGATGACCTCGTCATCCGTCGCGGTCGAACGGCCGTAGCGGATGTTCTCCCGGATCGTGCCCGCGAACAGCCACGGATCCTGCAGCACCATGCCCGTGCGCGAACGCAGGTCGGAGCGCTCCATCTGGGCGATGTCCTGCCCGTCGAGGAGGATCCGTCCGCCGCTCAGCTCGTAGAACCGCATGATGAGGTTCACCAGCGTGGTCTTGCCCGCGCCGGTCGGGCCGACGATCGCGACCGTCTGGCCGGGCTCCACGCGGAACGACAGATCCGTGATGAGCGGACGGTCCTCGCTGTAGGAGAACGCGACGTGCTCGAACTCGATGACGCCCTTGCCGTCCGTGACGGTGGGGGCATCCTCGGCATCGGGATCCTGCTCCTCGGCGTCCAGCAGCTCGAACACGCGCTCGGCCGAGGCCGTGCCGGACTGCACGACCGCCGCCATTCCGCCCAGCTCGCTGAGCGGCTGGGTGAACTGCTGCGAGTACTGGATGAAGGCCTGCACGTCGCCGAGGCGGAGCTGGCCGCTCGCGACCATGAGCCCGCCCAGCACGGCGAGGCCGACGTACGTCAGGCTGCCGATGAAGGTCATCGCGGGCATCATCAGCCCGGACAGGAACTGGGCCTTGAACGCGGCCTGGTAGAGCTCCTCGTTCTCGACCTGGAACTTGTCCAGCGCGTCCTTCTCGCGACCGAACACCTTGACCAGCGCGTGGCCGGAGAAGGCCTCCTCGACGCGGGCGTTCAGGCGGCCGACCTTCTTCCACTGGATCCCGAACGCCTTCTGCGAACGCGGTCCGATGACGCCGAAGATCACGGCCATGAGCGGCAGCGCCACGAGGGCGACGAGGGCCAGCTGCCACGAGATCGAGAACATCATGATCAGCACGCCGACCACCGTGAGCACCGAGGTGATCGCCCCCGACAGCGACTGCTGCATGGTCTGCGTGATGTTGTCGATGTCGTTCGTGACACGGGAGATCAGCTCTCCGCGCTGCACCTTGTCGAAGTACGACAGCGGCAGGCGGTTGATCTTCGCCTCGACGTCCTCACGCAGGCGCCACATCGTGCGCACCATGATGACGTTGATCACGTAGCCCTGGATCCAGCTCAGCAGCGCGGATCCGACGTAGATCGCGAGCACCGCGGTGATCACCCAGCGCAGCTGGTCGAACTGGATCCCGTCGCCGACCTTGAACGGGCCGAACGCCGCCACCATGTCGGCGAACTGGTTCTGCTTGGCCGCACGCAGCGCCTCGACGACCTGCGCCTGCGTGGTGCCGTTCGGGAACCCGGGGAAGCCGTTCTGCGGCTTGGCGAGCTGGAGCGAGGTGAATCCCTCGTAGATGATGTTCGTCGCGTTGCCGAGCACCTTGGGCGCGGCCACGGCGAGCACGACGCCGAGCGCCCCGAGGATCGAGACGAGCACGAACCACACGGCGCTGGGCTTGAGCAGCCCGATCATGCGCTTGAAGCTCGGACCGAACTGGCTCGCCTTGCCGGGCGCGGGGCCGTCGAACATGCCCCCGCCCTGCTGGCGCGCCTTCTCGGCCTGCTCGGCCTCTTCCTTCTCGGCGTCGGTCATCTCGACGGTCGCCGTCGATCCGCCGGAGTACTTCGCCCGGCGGGCCTCCGCGCGCTCGGCGCGCGCGGCCTTCTTGTCCACGTTGTCGCTCATGCGTCCACCCCCAGCTGCGACTCGACGATCTCTCTATAGGTGTCGCTCGTCTCGAGCAGCTGCTCATGCGTGCCGACGGCGACCATGGTGCCGCCCTCGAGGACGACGATGCGGTCGGCGTCGGTGATCGTCGACACGCGCTGAGCGACGACGATCTTGGTGACGTGCGGAAGCTCCCGCCACAGCGCCTGGCGCAGCCGGGCGTCGGTGGTGAGATCGAGCGCCGAGAACGAGTCGTCGAAGACGAGGATCTCGGGCTGGTGGATGATCGCACGGGCGATCGCGAGCCGCTGGCGCTGGCCGCCGGACACGTTCGTGCCGCCCTGGGCGATGTTCGAGTCCAGACCGTCGGGCATCTCCGAGACGAAGTCCCTGGCCTGGGCGATGTCGAGCGCGGCCCACAGCTCCTCGTCCGACGCGTCCTCGCGCCCGTAGCGCAGGTTGGAGGCGATCGTCCCGCTGAACAGGAACGGACGCTGCGGCACGAGCCCGATGCTCTTCCACAGCGCGTCCACGTCGGCCTCGCGCACGTCCGTGCCGCCGACGAAGGCCGCCCCGCCCGTGACGTCGAACAGCCGCGGGATGAGCGAGATCAGCGTGGTCTTGCCCGCGCCGGTGGATCCGACGATCGCGACGGTCTCACCGGGCTCCGCCGCGAAGCTGATCCCGTGCAGCACCGGCGACTCCGCGCCGGGGTAGGTGAAGGAGACGTCGTCGAAGGCCACGGACCCGGGGACCGGGAAGGCCTTCACGCCGTTCTCCGGCCGGGTCATGCTCTGCTCGGCGTCCAGGACCTCGCCGACGCGCTCGGCGGAGACCGCGGCGCGCGGGATCATCATGGCCATGAAGCTGGACATGATGATGCCCATCATGATCTGCCCGATGTACTGCATGAAGGCGAACAGCGTGCCGACCTCGACCGTGCCGTTGTTCACCTCGATGCCGCCGAACCAGATCACGCCCACGATGGTGACGTTGAGGATCAGCATGAAGAGCGGGAACAGCAGGACGAAGAGCGATCCGACGTTGCGGCCGACGACCATGATGTCGGTGTTGGCGCCGCGGAAGCGCTCCTCCTCGATGCGCTCGCGCACGAAGGCGCGCACGACGCGGACACCGGTGAGCTGTTCGCGCATGATGCGGTTGACGTTGTCGAGCTTGCCCTGGTAGCTGCGGAACAGCGGGACCATACGGCCGATGATGATGCCGGCGACGATGAGCAGCGCGGGCACCGAGACGGCGATCAGCCAGCTCAGACCGAGGTTGGTCTGCAGCGCCATGATGATGCCGCCGATCGCGAGCAGCGGGGCGGTGATGAACATCGTCGAGCCCATCATCGCCAGCATCTGCACCTGCTGCACGTCGTTCGTGTTGCGGGTGATCAGCGAGCCGGCCCCGAACTGCGAGACCTCGCGCTCGGAGAAGCCGCTCACGCGGGCGAACACATCGGCGCGGATATCGCGCCCGAGGCTCATCGCCGCGCGGGCGGCGAAGTAGGTCGCGATGACGGACGCGATGATCTGGCCGAGCGAGACAGCGAGCATGAGCCCGCCGTGCGACCAGATGTAGGCGGTGTCGGCGTTCGCGACGCCCTTGTCGATGATGTCGGCGTTGAGGCGCGGCAGGTACAGCGAGGCGAAGGCGCTGCCGAACTGGAACACCAGGACGCCGAGCAGCAGCCACTTGTAACGCTTCAGATAGCGGAAGAGGATCTTTCCGAGCACAGGCGGACTTTCCTTGTGGGAGCGGACTTCCCGAGGGGAAGCAGAAGATGTCGAAAATCGACCACGAAACACCCTGCCACGAGGCACGGACATTCACATCCCCCTTGAGGAGGATCGACTCAGATCTTCGCTGAGGGCGAAACGAATCCCTGCTCGCGCGGGGATTTACGGATCCGGTTAAGAAACCGGGGCGCCGGGCGGAGCGCGGTCAGCCCCAGAGCGGAACCGGCGGCACGTAGTCGCGCGCCTCCGCGGACGCGTCAGGGGCGAGGTCAGCGAGGGTCTGCGGATCCCAGTGCGGGTCGCGGTCCTTGTCGACGAGCTGCGCGCGGATCCCCTCGACGAGGTCCGGATGGTTGTGCACGAACCACAGCACCCGGCGGTACTCCCCCGCGAGCGCGTCGCGCACCGAGTCCATCCCCCTCGCCTCGCGCACCGCGTCGAGCGTGACCACGAGCGCGGTCGGGGCGAGGGACTCGAGCAGGTCGGCGGTGTCCGCCGGCGCGGGCTCGGGCGCGGCGCCGTCGGGCGTCTCCGGGACCGGCATCGCGCGCAGGCGGGCCACGATCTCCGGCACCGTGTCGGCCGAGAAGGCCTCGTCGATCCAGCCCTGCTGCGCAGACAGCGGCGAAGGATCCGGGGTCTCGTCGAAGAGCATGACGATCTCGCTCGATCCGGTCGGATCCGCCCTGTGGGCCAGCGCGTCGCGCAGCGCCTCGAGCCGCTCGGACGGGACGTAGAAGTCGGCGAACCCGGCGTAGAGGGCATCGGATCCGTCCATGGTGCCCGCGGTGAGGGCCAGTAACTCGCCCAGTCGGCCCGGCGCGTGGCCGAGCAGCCAGGTGCCGCCGACGTCGGGGGTGAAGCCGATCCTCACCTCGGGCATCGCGAGCTGCGAGCGCTCCGTCACGACACGGATCGCGGCGTGTCCTGCGACGCCGATGCCGCCGCCCATCGTGATGCCGTCCGCGATCGCGACGATCGTCTTGGGGTACTCGGCGATCGCCGCGTTCATCGCGTACTCCTCGCGGAAGAACTCCACGGTGTCCGCGCTGCGCCCCGCAGTGATCTGCCGGTGCAGCTCTCGCACATCGCCGCCCGCGCACAGACCGCGGTCCCCCGCGCCGTCGATGTAGACGATCTCGATGTCGCTGTCGTCGCGCCAGGCGTCGAGCGCGGCGTGCACCGCACGGATCATCCCGACGTTCAGCGCGTTGAGCGCCCTCGGGCGGTTCAGCGTGATCCAGCCCAGCGCCCCCTCGGTGCGCACCAGCACCTCGGCGTCTGCGGCGACGGATCCCTGGGCGTCTTCGACGATGCTCACGGATGCCACGTTACCCCGCGCGTCGCCCCGCCCGAGCCGTCGGCGGCCGTGCGGACGAAGCGCGCATCGGCGGCCGCACCGAGAGCGCGGCGGCCCGCGCATTGCGCGGAATGCCCCGGATCAACGAGCGTTTTCAGGTCGCATCCGACAAGATAGAGGGGTACTGCTGTAACTATGAGAGGCCGCGGATGACCGACGGACAAGTGTTCGAGTTCTCGCATGCGACGAAGCGCTTCGGCGTTCTCACCGCTGTCGACGACCTCTCCGCCCGGATCGAGCCGGGGGCGGTGACCGCGTTCCTCGGGCCGAACGGCGCAGGCAAGACGACCTCGCTGCGGATGCTGCTCGGCCAGATCCGCCCGACCTCGGGCACTGCGACGATCGGCGGCGTCTCCTACGCCGAGCTGCGCCACCCGCTGCGCACCGTCGGATCCGTGCTCGAGGAGGCCGTCTACCGCCCTCGCCGCACGGCGCCGCGCCAGCTGTCGATCGCCGCGAAGGCGAACGGGATCCCGCTCTCCCGCGTGGACGAGGTGCTCGCCCTCGTGGGCCTGCAGAACGAGGCCGAGACGCGCATCGGCGCGTACTCCCTGGGCATGCGGCAGCGCCTGAGCGTCGCCGGCGCCCTGCTCGGCGATCCGGGTGCGCTCGTGCTCGACGAGCCCGCGAACGGCCTCGACCCCGAGGGCATCCGCTGGATGCGCCTGCTCATGCGCCGTCTGGCCGACGAGGGCCGCACGGTCCTGGTCTCGTCGCACGTGCTGAGCGAGATCGAGCAGATCGCCGACAACGTGCTCGTGCTCTCCAAGGGCCGTCTGGTCTACGCCGACAGCATCGGCAAGCTCTCGGATCCGACCACGGGCTCCGTCGTCGTCGACGCCGACGACCGCGCCGCTCTCGCGACCGCCCTGCAGAACGCCGGGCTGACCTTCGACGTGCTGCGGTCAGGCCTGACCGTGCACAACACCGACGCCGCGGCGGTCGGCGCCGTCGCCGCCTCCGCGGGGCTCGCGCTCACCACGCTGCTGCAGCGCGGACCGAGCCTGGAGGAGGTCTTCCTCGACCTCGTGCACGGCCGTCGCGACCCGCTCACGGGTGCGATCCCGGTCGTCGGCGCGCCCGTGCCCGCTTCCGAGGAGCCGGCTGCCGCCGAGGCGGCCGAGGCCGAGCCGGGTGAGGGCGCTGATGCGAGTGCCGCCGCGGCGGAGTCCGAAGCGGCGGACGGCGCGGCCGAGGGCGAGCCGGCGGACGCCGAGCACGTTCCGGCCGCCGGCCTGTTCGGCGCTGCAGCGGCCGTTCCCGTCGTCGCCGCAGCGAGCGCCGGCGTGGCGGGCCTCTTCGGGACCGCCGCCGAGGCCGCCCCGGCCGAGGGCACGGTCGCGATCCCGACCACGCGTCGCGAGGCCGCCGAGTTCGCCGCGGCGCAGTCGGCCGCCGGCGAGGACGCGGACGCGACGGACGACGGATCCGGATCCGCGGACGGGGACGCTCCCGCGGCGGATGAGGCCGAGGGCGCCGAGGCTGACGCCGCCGACGCTGCCGAGGGCGAGGCTGAGGCTGACTCTGAGGCTGCCGACGCTGGCGAGGGCGAAGCCGACGACGCTGCCGGTGGTGAGGACGCTGCCGGTGGTGAAGACGCTGCTGCCGCCGAGGACGGTGCCGAGAGCGCCGAGTCGTCCGAGGACTCCGACTCCGACTCCGACTCCGACTCCGACTCCGACTCCGACTCCGACGAGGATGCCGCCGCTGAGGACGGATCCGCGGCAGATGACGCCGAGCCGGAGCAGTCCGCGGCGGAGGCGCCCGAAGATGCGGAGCGCCCCGATGAGGCCGGTTCCACCGCCGACGAGGCAGAGGCCGCCGCCGAGTCCGACGACGCGGCGGAGCCGGCAGAGGCCGAGGAGGCGCACGACGAGGGCGCGATCGCCGCGGGCGTCGCGCTGACCGCGCCGATCGTCGCCGACTACACGCCGGGCGAGGCGCACCCCGAGGGTGCGGAGGAATCCGCGGGCACCGCCGACGAGCAGGACGCTCCGCTCACGCACGCTGCGGAGAGCCAGACGGATGAGGACGGCGCCGCGCTCGGATCCTTCGAGACCGCGGCCCTGACCATCCCGGAGGCGGCACCGGTGTCGTTCGACGACCTGATCACCGGTGTGCCGTCGGCCGCGCCGTCCTCGGACGACGCGAACGACGTCGCCGCGGACGATCGGAGTGACGCCGCCGACGAGGGCGCCGAGCACGGCGACGTCGACGACGCCCCCACGGCGGCGACGACGATCATCACGACGCCGGCCGCCGAGGGCGAGTTCGCCACCCCGGAGCCGAGCACCGAGACCACTGAGATCGCCGGCATCGAGATCTTCGCGGCTCTCGCCGATGGCCGCACCCAGGAGATCCAGGTCATCCTCGACGAGACGCCCGATGAGGACGATGACCTCGAGGACGTGACGCAGGGCGAGATCCACCAGGACGACGATCCCCGCGCCGCCGCCGTCAGCGCATCGCTCGCCGCGGCCGCGCGCGCGTTCTTCACGGACGACGCCCCCACGTACACGCCCGGCCCCAGCGAGGAGAGCGGCGACCGGCCCGGCGAGCCCTCCCCGTCGGAGGAGCAGCACGACGACCAGGCCCCGCACGAGCAGGGGCAGGACGGCGAGCACCGCGAGGGCGACCAGCACGAGGAGCACCACGGGCACTGACCCGGAGGACATCCGAAGGAAGCGGCGACCGTCTGAGGACGGTCGCCGCTTCGGCGTTCGAGGGGCAACCGCGGCGGGTGCGGCGTCAGTGCGGGCTCAGCCCCGGCTGCTCCGCGCGGTCAGGCGGGACGGGGCGCGGGCTTGCGCTTGCGCCCGCGGGCTCCGGCGGGCTCGGCGACGGGGATCGCTCCGGTCGCGGCGATGTCGGTCACCTCGGCGAGCTCGGAGCTCGCATCGAGGCGCAGCGCCTGCGCGAGAGCCAGCCCGTGCCGCGTGGTGAGCACGAGCCGCTGGAACTCCGCGCCCTCGAGGTCGATCACGACGCTGGGCTTGTGCCGGCGGATGAGCACGAAGTCGTCCCCGTTGGCCGACTTCCAAGTGCCCGCCGCGAGCACGAGCGGCACATGCGTGCCGGGGCTGCCGACGCCGCGGAGCCACGTCCAGGCATCGTCCGTGAGCTGCACCTTGACGATCGCCTCACGGGCGATGTGCAGGTTGTCGCGGCGGAACGAGACGGCGCGCTCGAGCGGAGAGAGCTCCACCTCGAGGCGGGTCCGATCCAGCAGCAGCGTCACCATCCCCCCAGTCTGCCAGCGCCGCCCCGGTTCCGCCCGGGAGCCACCTCACAGGACGGCAACGATCCCGCTGGCGAGGTCCGACAACGTGGTCCGTTCGGCCGGTGGGTCCGTTTTGGGGCGCGTTCACTCCGTTTGGGGCGCCTCACACCCAGGAATCCCGGCGGGCCGCGCCCCAAACGGTGAAGACGCGCCCCAAAACCGGCTCGGATCCGAGGCCCGTCCACCGCGGGTTCGGGGCGCACTCACTCCGTTTGGGGCGCGTCACACCCAGGAATCCCGGCAGGACGCGCCCCAAAACGTGAGGGCGCGCCCCAAAACGTGAGGGCGCGCCCCAAAACGTGAAGGCGAGCCCCGAACGAGCGCGCCGGCCCGGCGTCAGGCGGTCGCGCCGGCCGCGGCCTCGGCGGCGGCGGGCAGCGCCGCCTCGATCGCCGCGAGCTCGGCGTCTCCGTGGGCGGCGGTGAGGAACCAGGCCTCGAACACGCTCGGCGGCAGCGCCACGCCCTGCTCGCGCATCGCGTGGAAGAACGGGGCGTATCGGAAGACCTGCTGCGCCTGCGCCTCGGCGTAGTCGCGCGGCGCGGTCTCGGCGAAGGCCACACCGAACAGGTTGCCCGCGCGCGGCACGGCGTGCACGACGCCGGCATCGGTCAGAGCACGGTCGAGTGCGCCCGACAGACGCTCCGCCGCAGCGTCGATCCGCGCGTACACCTCGGGCGTCGCGAGCCGCAGCGTCGCCAGGCCCGCGGCGACCGAGAGCGGGTTCCCGCTCAGAGTGCCGGCCTGGTACACGGGGCCGGTCGGCGCCAGCCGGTCCATGACCTCGGCGCGGCCGCCGAGCGCAGCGAGCGGCATGCCGCCGCCCACGACCTTGCCGAATGTGATGATGTCGGGCAGATACTCCTCGCCCGCCGCCTGCTGCAGGCCCCAGAATCCGGCCGGGTGCACGCGGAAGCCGGTGAGCACCTCGTCGAGGATCATGAGGGCGCCGTGCGCGTGCGCGGTCTCGGCGATGAGCCTGTTGAACCCGGGCTGCGGCGCGACCACGCCCATGTTGGCCGCGGAGGCCTCCACGATGACGGCCGCGATCCGGTCGCCGTGCTCGGCGAACACCGCCGCGAGCGCCTCCGGGGAGTTGTAGTCGATCACGAGCGTCTGCGCCGCGATCGGGGCGGGAACGCCCGCGGATCCGGGCAGGGCGAGGGTCGCGACGCCGGAACCGGCCGCGGCCAGCAGGCCGTCCGAGTGCCCGTGGTAGTGCCCCGCGAACTTCACCAGGAGGTCGCGTCCGGTCGCACCGCGGGCGAGCCGGATCGCGGTCATGGTCGCCTCGGTGCCCGTGGAGACCAGTCGCACGCGCTCGACGGGGCGGACCTCGCCGTGCCGCACGCGGTCGGCGATGAGGGCCGCGAGCTCGACCTCGCCCTCGGTCGGAGCTCCGAAGGACAGGCCGCGGGTCGCCGACTCCTGCACGGCCGCGACGACCTCGGGATGCGCGTGCCCGAGCAGCGCAGGGCCCCAGGACGCGACGAGATCCAGGTAGGTCGTGCCCGCTGCGTCCGTGACCGTCGCGCCGGAAGCGCTCGCGAGGAACCGCGGCGTTCCGCCGACCGACCCGTAGGCGCGCACGGGCGAGTTCACCCCACCGGGGATCACGGCACGGGCGGCGTCGAACAGGTCGTCATTGCGGTCGGTCATGGATCCATTCTCCCGGAGGATCCTGTGCCGCTCTCCCGAGAGCAATCGACGCATTTCGCGTGCTTCAGAGCGGCCGGAGCGGCTCAGGGGCTGACGCCGATCGTTCAGGGTGCGCGGCTAGCGTGACGGGATGCAGCAGCATCCGCCGGCGCTCCGGCACCGCACGTCCGCCCTGCGCCGGGCCACCTGGCGGATCTGGCCGTGGCTGACCTGGCTCCTGCCGATCGGCGTAGCCCTGTTCTGCCTGTGGCGCGTGGCCACCGCTCATGGCGAGCTTGCCTTCGGCATCGTGCTGACCTCGCCGCTGACCATCCTCATGGCAGGCGTCCTGGGATCGCTGCCGCGTTTCATTCAGCCTCGCGCGGGCGTGCGAGCGACCCCGGCGCGGCAGGTGCCGGCGCTGATCCTGCTGTGGTGGAGCTGGGTCGCATTCGCGATCGCGATGCCGGATCGCACGATCGCATCAGCCCCCTCCGAGTCGGTGCCGGTGCCGTCGCTGCTGCAGCAGCTGGCCGGCGGTCCCGCGGGCGGAGTGTTCACGAACTGGGTCTTCGTCGCGGCGATCGTCTGCGGGATCGCGGCCTGGATACTGCTGCTCATGCTGGCATCCGAACGCGTGGCGATCCGGCATGCCCGGCGGTGGGAGCGCCTCGGGTGGGCCGGCTTCGGACTGGCGCCGCTGCTGCTCGCGACCGCCGGAGGGATCGGTGTCACGATCGGGCAGATGCAGGGAGACGCCGCCGGCGAAGTGCGCGCGCAGGCGACGGCCCGTACGCCCGAGAAGCAGCTCGCGCTCGCGGAGCAGCGCTACGACGCGGTGCAGCGCGTCGTCTCCGATCTGCGCGCCGCCGCGGCACCGCAGGGGTGGGAAGCGCAAGAGGCGTGCGCGGAGTCTCTGAACGACGACGGGCTCGGGTGGGACGCGTACCGGCTGCGCATCGAATTCCACCATGCGGCAAGCCTCGAGCTCGACCACGACGCGCTGACGAAGGCGCTCACGAATGCCGGCTGGACGGTCACCATGGATCAGGAGGCGCCGATGGCGATCTCAGCCAGCGGGCCGCAGGGCGCGGAGCTGAGGCTCACGACGAACGGCGATGCGCCGTTCCGGATCACTGCGACGGCCGGATCCTGGTGGCAGTCGGCGGATCAGCCGGTGTCGGATGCACGGTGCGGCGCGCACGGTGGAGCCGGAGTCGGCGACACCGGCAGCACCGGCGGCGGTGCAGACGCGAGCTGGTGGCCGCCGCTGCGATGATGCGTGCGCTGGTCCTCTCGGACTCGGCGAAGGGCGCTCGCGACGCGTTTCGTCTCGGTCGGCTTCGCCGTCCGGTTCCTGAGCGAGCGAAGCGAGACGAAGGGCGCTCAACAGCCCGAGGGGGGACTCAGCCGCGGGCGAGCCAGCGGGCGGCCTCGGTCGCCCAGTAGGTCAGCACGACATCGGCGCCGGCGCGGCGGATCGACAGTAGCGACTCCAGGATCGTGCGCTCGCGATCGAGCCAGCCGTTCTGCGCGGCGGCCTCGATCATCGCGTACTCGCCCGACACCTGGTACGCCCACACGGGCACGCGCACGGCGTCGCGCACCTCGCGCATCACGTCGAGGAACGCCATCGCGGGCTTCACCATCACGACGTCCGCGCCCTCGGCCTCGTCCAGCAGCGCCTCGCGCACGCCCTCTCGCCGGTTGCCCGGGTCGAGCTGGTACGTGCGGCGGTCGCCCTGGAGCTGGGAGTCGACGGCCTCTCGGAACGGGCCGTAGAACGCGCTCGCGTACTTCGCCGCGTACCCGAGCAGCAGCACGTCCTGGAAGCCCTCCGCGTCGAGCGCGTGACGCACCGCGGCGACCTGGCCGTCCATCATGCCGCTCAGTCCCAGCAGCTGCGACCCGGCGCGCGCCTGCGCGAGCGCCATCGCCACGTACCGCTCGAGGGTCGCATCGTTGTCGACGGATCCATCCGCCGCGAGCACGCCGCAGTGGCCGTGGTCGGTGAACTCGTCCAGGCACAGGTCGGTCTGCACCACGAGCGCGTCGCCGACCTCGGCGGCCAGCGCGGCGGTGGCGACGTTGAGGATCCCGTTGGGATCATCGGCGCCGGATCCGACGGCGTCGCGCACGGCGGGAACGCCGAAGAGCATGATGCCGGTGACGCCAGCCTCGGCCGCGTCGACGGCGGCGCGACGGAGGGAGTCGAGCGAGTGCTGCACGACGCCGGGCATGGATCCGATCGCCACCGGATCCGTCAGCCCCTCACGGACGAACGCCGGGAGCACGAGATGACGCGGAAGCAGGTCCGTCTCGCGGGCCAGAGCGCGCACGGCGACGGACTGCCGCAGCCGGCGCGGGCGGACGTCGGGGAAGCCCGCCGACGCGCCGAGACCCCCGGTCACGGGGCGAACTCGTCGGCCGCGTGCGGAAGGGTGAACTGCGAGACCGCGTCGATGAGCGCATCGACGGTCTGCTTGTCGGCGACCACGGTGATCGGAAGGCCCGCCTTCTTGGCGTCCTTCGCGGTACGGGGGCCGATCGCCGCGAGCAGGGTGGAGTCGGGGATGTCCGGGAACTGCTCGCGCACCTGCTCCGCGACGGATCCGCTCGTGACGAGGATCGCGTTGATCCGGCCGTTCTGCACGTCGCGCATGATCCGCTCGGTCACCGGCACGCCGACCGTGCGGTAGGCGACGACGCTGGACACGTCGTGGCCGGCCTTGATCAGCGACTTGGTCAGCAGCGGCTTGGCGATCTCGCTGCGCAGCGTCAGGATCCGCTTAGGCTCGGGTTCGAGCGCGATGATCTGCCCCGCCATTCCCTCGGCGGAGTTGTCGTCCTCCGGGACGAGGTCGACGTGGTAGCCGACCGCCGCGAGCGCCGCGGCCGTGGTCTCGCCGACGGCGGCGATCTTCGTGGAGGCGGGGATCTCGGCACGATGCGCGAAGAGCACGTCGACCGTGGTCGCGCTCGTGATGGTGAGCCAGTCGAACTCGCCGGCCGTCAGCTTCGCGAGGGCCTCGTCGAGCGCCGCCTGGTCGTTCGTCGGCGCGAAGTTGATCAGCGGCGCCACCACGGGCACGGCTCCCTGCGCGCGCAGGCTCGCGGCGACGCCGTCGCCCCACGGTCCTCCGCGCGGCACGAGCACGCGCCAACCGGTCAACGGCTTGGCCTCTTGCTTCGATTCAGTCATCATCATCGGGTTCAGGGGCGCGGAAGGAGATCAGCCGCCCCACGTTCGAGCAGCCGATGGGCAACAGACAACCCGATCGCGCGTGATGCGCGGATCGGGTCTGCACCATCGGCAGAGTCCGCACCGTTGCCACTGCCGTTGGGATGAATATACTCCTCGCCCGGCACCATCGCCTTCACGGAGTCTGGATGCAGCGGCTCGGTGACGTCGATCCCGATCCGCCACCCGTCGTGCGGGGCGTAGACCACGGCCCGGACGCGAAGGTCGCCGTCGACGAGCTCGGCGTGTGCCGCCATCGGCGCCTGGCAGCCGGAGTCCAGGCCCTCCAGCACCGCCCGCTCGGCGGTCACCGCGATGCGGGTGGCCTCGTCGTCGAGGAGGGCGAGGGCGGCGAGCAGTTCCGCCGGCGCGTCGGTCGTCGTCTCCACCGCGAGCGCTCCCTGGCCGGGGGCGGTCGGCCACTCGGCGAGACCGAGCGGCTCGGCCTTGAGCTCACCGAGCGGATCGCCGTCGAGCCGGCTGAGGCCGGCCGCGGCGAGGATCACGGCGTCGAGCTCGCCCGACGCGACGCGTTGCAGCCGGGAGTCGACGTTGCCGCGCAGATCCGCGGTGTGCACGCGCGGGTTGCGGACGTGCACCTGCGCGATGCGACGCGGGGATCCCGTACCGATCGCGGATCCGGCCTTCAGCTCGTGCAGCGGGGTGCCGTCGCGGGTGACCGCCACGTCGCGCGCATCGGCCCGCGCCGGGATCGCGGCGATCACGAGGCCGTCCGGCACCTGGGTCGGCAGGTCCTTGAGGGAGTGGACGAGGATGTCGCACTCCCCGCGGCGCAGCGCATCGCGCAACGCGGTGGCGAACACGCCCTGCCCGCCGATCTCGCTGAGCGATGCGCGGTTGGTGTCGCCCTCGCTCGTGATCGGGACGAGCTCGACCCGGCGTCCCGAGACCGCCTCGAGCGCCTTCGCCACGTGGCCGGACTGCGCCTGGGCCAGAGCGCTGCGGCGGGTGCCGAGGCGGATGACGTCGCCGGCAGCGGTCACTGCAGGACCTCGGGGATCTCCTCGAGGCGCAGACGGCGCCCGGTGTAGAAGGGCACCTCCTCCTTCACGTAGCGGCGCGCATCCGTGTATCGGAGGTCGCGCATGAGATCGACGAGCTCGGTCGGGTCGTCGGCCTCGAGCGGCAGGAGCCATTCGTAGTCGCCCAGCGCGAAGGCGGCGACCGTGTTGGCGATGACCCCGCGGAATGCGGCGCCCTTGCGGCCGTGCTCCGCGAGCATGCGGCGGCGCTCGTCCTCCTCGATCAGGTACCACTCCGGCGTGCGCACGAACGGGTACAGGCAGAGCCAGTCCTTGGCGTCGACGCCGCGCAGGAAGCCCGGCACGTGCGCGCGGTTGAACTCCGCGTCGCGGTGCACGCCCATCACGTTCCAGGTCGGCAGCAGGGTGCGCAGGAGCTCGGTGCGGCGCAGGCGGCGCAGGGCCTTCTGCAGCTCCTCGGGGCTGGGGCCGTGCAGCCAGACCATGAGGTCGGCGTCGGCCTTGAGGCCGGAGACATCGTAGAAGCCGCGGACGGAGATCCCCCCGTCCTCGATCAGGCGGACGATGTCCTCCAGCTCGGTCGCGTCGGACTCGACCACGGGAGCGGAGGGGTCGCGGCGCCACACGGCCCACAGGGTGAAACCCTGGGGCGAGGCGTCGGAGTCGGCGGCGAGCACGGGCGTTTCTGCAGCTTCGGCCATGGATCCAGTCTGCCCCCTCCGGCTATGAGCCGCAGACCGCGAGACTCCATCTGGGCGACGAGACTGCGCTCTTGGAGCGCAGTCTCGTCGCGGAGTTGGAGTCTCGCGGTCAGAAAAGGGGGCGGGGCGTGGGTGAGCGCGCGATGCGGTCAGCGGGAGATGCTGCGGGCGACGGCCCAGACGATGCCGCCGACGACCGCGGCGACGCCGGCGGCCGCGGCCACGGCGCCGAGCGGGTTGCGGCGCGCGAACGCGCGCAGCTTGACCTTGCCCTCGACGGTCGCCTTCTCGAGGCGGCGGGGGACGTTGCCCTTCTCCTCGATCGCGAGCAGCGCCGCCTTCAGCTCGGCACGGGCCGAAGCCACGGGATCGACGATCCCGTTCGGCACGGCCGTGCGCGGGATGTTCACCGGGTCAACGGCCATCGCCGGCCTCCTTCACGATGCGGATGTCGGTGGCCACGGCCTGCGCGGGGTTCTCGCGGCGCAGGACCTTGCGGAACTTCAGGATCCCGAGCAGCGCGAACACGAGCACCGCGAGCAGCAGGATCCCGATCGTGATGATCGCGGACAGCCACACCGGGAACCACGAGGAGAGCCCGGCGATCGCGAACACGAGCACGACCGGCACGGTCCAGAACAGGAAGAACAGCGCGACCAGGAACCAGACGCTGCCGATGCCGGCGTCCTTCGCGGTCCGCGAGATCCAGGTCTTGGCCGCGTCGATCTCGGCCTTGACGAGGTTGCTGACGAGGTCGGGGAGGTCGCCGAGCAGCGTCAGCAGGCTGTCGTCGGCGCGATCCCGGAAATTGCCGGCCATGTCAGGCGCCCGCGGTCGGCTTCTTCGGCGCGCTCTTCGCACCCGACGCCGCGCGGGGCTTCGTCTTGGTCTCCGTCGCGGCGACGGAAGCCTCCGCGGCTGCGACGGTCTCCTCCGCGGCCTGCTTGACCTCGGCCGCGACCGTCTTGCCGCTCGCGATCGTGGAGTCCACGCGCTGTCCCGGCGTGCCGTCGGACGTGGCGGCCTTGACGATCTTCACGGCACCGGTCCACAGCGCCTGGGGCACGGCGGCCGCCTGCGTCTTCGCGAAGTCCTGCACCTTGTGCACCTGCGCCTGCACCGGGTCGAGGTTCCAGACCTTGAGCCACTGCTTCTTGATCTGCTCGTAGCGCTCGCGCCCTGCGCGGGTGCCCAGCACGTATCCGACGCCGAGTCCGACGACGAGTCCGATCTTCCCCTTCATGGGGTCTCCTCACGATTGCGGTCTCTGCGGACCTCCAGCGTAACCCTGTATGCCGATCTCGGCATCTATCGGCCGGAGGGCCGCGGAACGACGGCGATGTCCGGGTCGTCAGTCCCAGAGGAGGGCGTGCCGGATGCGCTCCGCCTCGGCCTTCGCGTGCGGGACGACCTGCGCGAGCCCCGTGCCGCTCAGCCACGCCCCGGTCGCGGCGACGCCCGGAACGGCCGCGACGGCAGCGGCCGCGGCCGCGCGCCGCTCGGCCGCGCCGAGCACCGCGGAGGGCTGCGCCTGCACGAACCGCGCCCGGTGGCTGCCGCGCAGCTGCGCGGGGCGCAGGGCGACGCCGAAGAGCGCCGAGGCCTCGGCCAGCGCGAGCCCGCCCGCCGCCTCGTCGTCGAGCGCGCCGGTCGCCGGATCCTCCCCCGCCGAACCGAACGACACCCGCACGACGTGCCGGGATCCCGCCTCGGCGCGGAGCCACGCCCACTTCGCGCTGCTGTGGGTGAGCGCCTTCGCGGTGTGGGACCCGGGCACCGTGAGCACACCGGATCCGCGCGGCGCGGCGTCGAGCTCCGGGGCGTCCAGGACGAGGGTGACGATCTCGATGCGCGGCGAGGATCCCGCCGCGACCGCCGCGAGCTCTGGCACGTGCGGGGCGAGCAGCCGGCGCGCGGTCGCCTCGTCCGCGGCGACGATCACGGCGTCGAAACGCGGAAGGGCTTCCGAGGGCTCGGCGCCGCCGTCCGCGATCTCCGCGGGATCGGCTGCGCCTGTCGCCGAATCCGGATCCGGATCCGCGACCCCGACCGTCCAGCCGTCGTCATCGCGCGAGAGTCCCTCGACGGGCGCCCCGGTGCGCACCTCGGATCCGAGCATCTCGATGCGGGCGAGGAGCGCGTCGACCAGACCGGACATGCCGCCGACCAGACCCTGCACCGCCGCACCGGGAGCGCGTCCGGATCCTCCGGTGATCTCCGCGACCGCGCCCGAGAGGGATCCGGCGCGGGTCAGGGCCGCGTTCAGAGTCGGCGCCGCGACGTCGACGTCGATGTCGTCGGGGTGCGCGGAGTACACCCCCGTGCTGACCGGGGCCACGAGGCGGTCGAGGACTCGGGCTCCCATGCGCTTGCGCACGAGACGCCCAAGACTGTGGTCGTGGCCGATCGTGAGCGGCGGGAGCAGGCGATCCAGCCAGGCGCGCCAGGTGCCGTTCCAGCCGATCACGCGGCGCACGTCCTCGGCGAAGGGGTTCGCGGGGATGCCGAGCAGGCCGCCCTTCGGCAGCGGGGCCGCGCCGCCGGGGATCCCGGCGACCCAGGCACCGCCCGGCTCCGGCGAGACGACCCGGTCGTCGAGGCCGAGATCCGACAGCAGCGCCCGCACGTGCCCGCCGCGCACGGCGAAGCTCTCGGCTCCGGCGTCGAACACGAGTCCGTCGGCCTCGCCCGCCCGCACGGCGCCGCCGGGGCGCTCCTGCGCCTCGAACACGGTCGCGTGCGCGCCGATCGCGGCGATCGACTCCGCGGCGACGAGTCCCGCCACACCGCCGCCGATCACGGCCACGCGCAGGTGCGCCGCCTTCGCGGCGAGCTCCGGGGTGTGCGCCGGGTCCGCGACACGCGACGCATCGGGCGCGCCCGCGGGCCCCGCAGCGCGTGCAGGGTCGGGGGCGCGCCCCGGATCCGGCGTGCTCATCGCGCGGCTCCGGAGGCGACCGACCCCGCGCGCACCTCGTGCACGAGCTCGACGATACGGGTGAGCACGGCGGGGTCGGTCTCGGGCGGCACGCCGTGTCCGAGGTTCAGGATGTGCGCGCGGGCGGCCGCGCCGCGGCGCAGCACGTCGCGGACGTGCGCCTCGAGCACGGGCCAGGGCGCGGTGAGCAGCGCGGGGTCGATGTTGCCCTGCACGGTCACCTCGTCGCCGAGCACGGCGACGGCCTCGTCGAGCGGCAGCCGCCAGTCGACGCCGACCGCGTCGGCGCGCCCGTCCAGGCGCATGTCGGCGAGGAACGGCCCCGTGCCGACGCCGAAGTGGATGACCGGGGCGTCGATCCCGTCGACCGCGGCGGCGGAGTGCGGGGCGACGAAGGTCCGGTAGTCGGCGGGGCTGAGGGAGCCCGCCCAGGAATCGAAGAGCTGCACGGCGCTCGCCCCGGCCGCGCGCTGCGCGTCGAGGAAGGTCCGCGAGATCCGCGCGAGCCAGCCCGCGAGCCGGTTCCACGAGTCGGGATCCGTGTGCATCATCGCCCGGGCGCGCAGGTGCTCCTTGGACGGCCCGCCCTCCACGAGGTACGCGGCGAGCGTGAACGGCGCCCCCGCGAAGCCGATCAGCGGGGTGATGTCGCCCAGTTCGGCGACGACGAGACGCACGGCCTCGGCGATCTGCGTCGTGTCGAGGGACGCGGGGTCGATCGCCGTGATGCGGTCGACGTCGGCCGCGGTGCGCACGGGCGACGCGAAGACCGGTCCGCGACCGGGCTCGATCTCGACCTCGACGCCGGCGAGGCGCAAGGGCACGACGATGTCGCTGAAGAAGATGCCCGCGTCGACCCCGTGGCGCCGCACCGGCTGCAGGGTGATCTCCGCCGCGAGGTCGGGGGTGAGGCACGCGTCGAGCATCCGGGTGCCGACCCGCAGGTCGCGATACTCGGGCAGCGAGCGGCCGGCCTGGCGCATGAACCACACGGGCGTGGTGTCGGGGCGGTCTCCGGCGAGGGCGCGCAGCAGCGGTGCGTCGTTGAGGGGCATGGATCCATTCTCCCCGACCGCTGCTTTGCGGTGAATGGGGATCGTCGGGCCGCCGACTTTGGGGCGCACTTTCCCGTTTTGGGGCGCCTTAGGCCACGTTTTCCTGCTGTGGCACGCCCCAAAACGAGAAGGCACGCCCCGAACCACCCTCCCCGAACCACGAAGAACGTGTCCCGAATCACGATGAACGTGTCGCCGCGGGACGGCGTCCAGGATCCGCAAAGGGCGTGGAGCGTAAACTCCCAGGGTGCTGCTCTGCGTCACGGCCAATCACAAGACCGCCCCCTTCGACCTCCTCGAACGACTCAGTCGCACCCCGGATGACCTGGCCGGATCCCTCTCCGAAGGATCCAAGGGCGCCGTCGTGCTCGCGACCTGCAACCGCTTCGAGGCCTATGTCGACGTCGACGGCATGGCCGATGAGAGCGACGTCGCGCGGATCCTGAGCACCGTCTCCGAGCGCAGCGGCATCCCCGCCGACACCCTCACCGCATCGTCGTCGGTGCACTCAGGACCCCGGGTCGTCGAGCACCTCTTCTCGGTCGCGTCGGGTCTCGAATCGGTCGTCTCGGGCGAGGGCGAGATCGCCGGTCAGGTGCGCCGCGCGCTCACCTCGGCCCGCAAGCACGGCACGACCTCCCCCGAGCTGGAGCGCCTCTTCCAGCGCGCCAGCGAAGCCCAGCGCAAGGTCAAGAACGACACCGCCCTGGGCCGCGCCGGTCGATCGCTGGTGCGCCTCGCGCTCGACCTCGCCGACAGCCGCATCGCCGACTGGAGCGCCGCCCGCGTGCTCCTCGTCGGCACCGGCGCCTACGCCGCAGTGACCCTCGCGACGCTGCGCGAACGCGGCGCGCACGACATCAGCGTGCACTCCCCCTCGGGGCGCGGTGCCGCGTTCGCCGCGAAGCACGGCATCCGCGCGCTGCCCAAGGCCGAATACGCCAGGGCCGCCGCACACGCCTCGATCGTGATCACCTGCACGAGCGCCGAGCAGCCCGTGCTCGACGCCGCGATCCTGCGCGCGGGCCGCGGGCCGGCTCTGGCCGCGCTCCCGTCCCCGGACGGCGCGGCCGTGGACTGCCCGATCCCCGGTCACGGCTTCTCCGCCGGTGCGACGCCGTCGCAGCTGGTCGTCGACCTGGGCATGCCGCGCAACGTGGCGCCCGATGTCGCCGAGGTCGAGGGCGTCGCCCTGCTCGACCTCGAGACGATCCGCCTGCACGCGCCGCTCGAGGAACTGCAGGCGACCGACGCCGCCCGCTCGATCGTGCGCGCCGCCGCCGCGACGTTCCACGAGGTCGGCGCCCGCGAGAGCGTGACCCCGGCGGTCGTCGCCCTGCGCGCCCACATCTTCGGACTGCTCGAGGCCGAGATCGACCGCGCCCGCAAGCGCGGCGACGACGGCGGACAGGTCGAGCAGGCCATGCGCCACCTCGCCGGCGTGCTGCTGCACACGCCGACCAGTCGTGCGCACGAGCTCGCCGCGCAGGGACGCGGATCCGAGTTCATCGCCGCCGTCGAGACGCTGTACGGGCTGAGCGCCGAGGCCGAGACCCGGCAGGACGACGCCGCCACGGCCTGACGCGCTCCCGCGGAGACGTTTTCCGCCTTCATCGCCGCGCGGATCCGCCGTGGAGATGGATCTGGTTGCTCCGCGCCGTCTCCGAGCGACGTTCTCCATCTTCCTCGGGCCGCACCCACGGCACCGCGCGCGGCTAGCCTGAGACGGTGAGCGACGTGACAGACGAAGGCCCGTTCTTCCACGGCACCAAGGCGGATCTGAAGCCCGGCGACCTCCTCATGGCGGGGTTCAGGTCGAACTACCGGCCCGAGGTCGTGATGAACCACATCTACTTCACCGCGCTGCGCGACGGCGCGGGCCTCGCCGCCGAGCTCGCGGCCGGCGACGGCGAACCGCGGGTCTACCTCGTCGAGCCGACGGGCGCCTTCGAGGACGATCCGAACGTCACGGACAAGAAGTTCCCGGGTAATCCGACGCGGTCCTACCGCAGCGCGGATCCGCTCCGCGTGGTCGACGAGGTCGACGACTGGACCCGGCTCACGCCCGAGGCGCTGCAGGACTGGCGCGACCGCCTGGCCGCCCTCGCCGCCGACGAGCGCGGCGAGATCATCAACTAGGCGAGGCCGCGCGATCGTCCGGAAGGGGCCAGACTGGTCCCATGGCCCTTCACATCACCGGAGACACCGCCGCCGACACCCTCCTCAGCGACAACCCGCTCGCCCTGCTCGTGGGCATGCTGCTGGATCAGCAGGTCGCGATGGAGACCGCCTTCGCCGGTCCGCTCAAGATCGAGCAGCGCACGGGCGCGACCGACGCCGCGGCGATCGCCGCCTACGATCCCGACGAGTTCCTCGCCGCGTTCAAGCAGTCGCCGTCGGTGCACCGCTTCCCCGGCTCGATGGCCGCACGGGTGCAGACGCTCTGCCAGAAGCTCGTCGACGACTGGGGCGGCGACGCCGCGAACCTGTGGACCCAGGGGGATCCGGACGGCGCCGAGGTGCTGCGCCGCCTGAAGACCCTCCCCGGCTTCGGCGAGCAGAAGGCCAAGATCTTCCTGGCGCTGCTCGGCAAGCAGTACGGCTTCACCGGCGCCGGCTGGCGCGAGGCCTCCGCCCCCTACGGCGAGGACGGATCCTTCCGCTCGGTCGCCGACATCGTCTCACCCGAGTCGCTGACGAAGGTCCGCGAGCACAAGCGCGCGATGAAGGCTGCCGCCAAGAGCTGACCGCGCCCTTCGTCTCGCTCCGCTCGCCCAGGGACCGGTGGTTCACATCATGATCATGTCGGCGTCGTCGGCGCGGTAGTCCTCGGTCGACGGCACGACCGGCGCCGACTCGACGCCCGTGAGGTAGCCCCGCACGTCGGCGAGCACGGGCGACGGCCCGTCGAGCGCGATCTCCAGGGACCGCACCGTGCGGGCGGGGAACGCATGCAGTCGGCGCACCCCGACTGTTCCGCCGGTGCAGACCTCCTCCCCACCGTCGAGCACGCGGTGGCCCGCGATCCGCTGACCCTCCGCGAGCTCCTCCTCGAGTTCGAGGTGGTCGAGGTCGACGTCCGTGCCGAAGTCGGCGCGCCAGCGACCGTCTCCGAGCGCGGTGAGCTCCGCCGCGTGCGGTGCTCCGAACCGCCGCGCGAGCTCGGCGGCGTACTCGGTGAGCCGCGCGAGGTCGGCGTCGTCGATGAGCCCCTCCCGGTTCGGCGGCACGTTGAGCAGCAGGTTCGCGCCGAGGCCGAGCGATCGGTAGTGGATCCCGAGCAGATGCTCGAGGCTCTTCGGCTCGTCCGCGGGCTGCCAGAACCAGCCGTGCCGCAGCGACACGTCGCACTCGGGCGGAAGGTACCGCGCCCCGCCGAGCCCGAGCATCGCGTCGGTGTGCACATCGTTCGGCGTGACGTCGACGACGTACTCCACCGGGTCGGTCGCGAGGCCGTCCTCGTTGCCGATCCACCGGATGTCGGGGTCGCCCATGTTGAAGATCACGGCGCCCGGCTGGTGCTCCCGCACGATCCCGGCGATCCGCTCCCAGTCGTAGACCCGACCGGCGGACCCTGCGCCGTCGAACCACACCTCGACGAGGTCGCCGTACTGCGTGCAGAGCTCCCTGAGCTGGGCGCAGTAGACGTCGTCGTAGGCGGCCGGATCCGCATAGCGCGGCTCGTGGCGGTCCCAGGGCGAGAGGTACAGGCCTAGCCCCATCCCCGCTTCGGCGCACGCGTCCGCGAGTTCGCGGACGACGTCGCCGCGGCCGTCCCGCCAGGGGCTCGCCGCGACCGAATAGTCCGTCGTCGCGGTCGGCCAGAGGCAGAACCCGTCGTGGTGCTTCGCGGTGAGCACCACGGATCTCGCTCCCGCCGTGCGCGCGGCGGCCACCCACTGCCGGGCGTCGAGGCGCGCCGGGTCGAATCCGGAGGCGGGGAGGGTGCCGTCGCTCCACTCCACGCCGAAGAACGTGTTGAGCCCGAAGTGCAGGAAGACGCCGACGCCGTCCCGCTGCCACTGCAGCTGGGCGGGCGTGGGGTGCAGAGCCGCGGTCTGCGCGGAGATGGTCGTCACAGAGTGAGAGGATATCCGCCGCGTTGCGGGATCCCCCCGCCGGACAGAGCGCGGGACCCGGCCACCCTCCCCCTCGGGCCGGATCCCGCGCCGTTCTGGTGCCGACGCCGGTCAGTCGCCGACGAAGCGCACCGTGGTCGGGGCGGACGCTCCCGTGTGCGGCAGCTTCTGCGTGATCGTCGCCGTCTGCGGCTCGGTCAGCTTGCGGTTCAGCACGAGCGTCCAGCTGCCGTCCACGGCCGCGGTCATGGAGGCCGCCGTCGGGATCCTCCCCGGGCCGGTGACCTTCACGCTCACCGTGGCGCCGGGGGCTCCGACGCCGCGGATCGTGATGCGGTCCGCGGCGAGCGCGGCCGTGGTCGCCTTCGGTGCGATGCCCGCGGCATCGTCCTGCACGGCGGAGAGGTTCTTCATCCAGGTGAAGGAGGTGGGCGTGATGCTGTTGTCGCCCCACACCTTGCCGTCGCGGTCGACCGCGTACGCGAAGAATCCGCCCTTGGTGCCGCCCTGCGGCTGCCAGGTCGCGTATTTGTAGGCCGTGGATCCTGGCGCCGTCGCCGGGTCGTAGATCCCCTCGGCGTCGCCCCAGTGCGTGCGGTCCTGCTCCTCGGGGAAGGAGAACCCGGGCAGGAACTGGCAGGGCGCGATCTTGTCGGCGAAGGTGTTCCACGTCGACTGCATGCCCGCGGTGCCGCGGCCGTAGGCCTGCAGCAGCACGTAGGACACCTTCGACGAGACCGCCGTGAACAGCGGAGTGCTGCCGTTCTGGTTGGTGTCGAAGATGAGGATCTTGTCCGAGCCGGAGGTCGGGCCGATGATGTCGCCGAGGGCGTTGAACACGCCGATCGCCCTGGTCAGGTCGTCACCGGTCGGGTACGACTCCACGTCGATGTCGATGCCGTCCAGGCCGTACGGGGTCACGTACGTGTCGACGAGCTGCTGCGCGTAGTCGCGATACGCCTGGTCCGTGAGCGGGATGTCCGCCTTCGCGAGCTTGTCGATCCACAGCGTGTACGCGACCCTGGTTCCGCGCGCGTGCAGTGCAGGCACGTACTCGTCGCGCAGGGCGCGCCAGTAGTCGGTGCCGGCCGTCGCGCCGGCGTCGAACACCATCGCGACGTCGACCTCGGGCGGAAGGTCCGTCATGCGCGTGACGTTGGGATCGGGCAGGTTCGAGTTCGCACTCTGCGGCACCGTGACGTCGCGCCAGGTGCGGTAGTACGCCATGGTGAGCGGCTCGGCCGAGCACTGCGAGGTGTTCCCGACTGATGCGGATCCCGTCGCGGCGAGGGCGGGCGGCGCTCCGAGGACGGCGACTCCGGCGATGAGCGCGCCGAGTCCGACGGCGGCTGTCGTGCGTTTCATGCGTGTCATACGTGCCTTCTCTCTTCTTCGAGTGGGGTGGCTTCCCCGATCGCGACGTCGAGCGCCGCGAAGTCCTCCCGCGACAGAGCGGATCCCGCGTTCCAGGACCGCTCCGCCATCGCGCGCAGCGGTCCGCGGATCCCCTCCGCGACCTCGGCCGGGGTCTGCGCCTCCGGCCGGTCCGACCACACCGCGAACGACGCTCCGCGCAGCAGCGCGGGATAGGGGCGCTCCAGCTCCTGCCGCACGGTGCTCTGCCCCTCCGGCCCCCAGAGGGCCGGGAAGAGCCCCGGATGCCAGTCGGCCGCCCAGATGCGATCCGCGGTCGGGTAGCGGTAGCCCGCGTTCTCGCCGAGCACGTAGTAGAACATCGCATCGTTGACGTTGACCAGCCGGTGGCCGGCGGCGACGGCGTCGGCCACCGGGCGCATCCCGGCGTTCCAGTTCGTCCACCAGGTCAGCACGACCTCGGGATCCAGCCGCTCGCACGCGCTGCGCAGCAGACCGTCGTTCCAGGCGCGCGCCTCGAAACCGCGCTCCCGCAGGTGCGCGGCGACGCGGTTCACGAAGGCCGTGAGCAGGTCGAACCCGGTGCCCTCCTCACCGTAGCGCGCCGCGGCGGCCGTCTCGAGCGCGGGGAACTCGGCGATGCGGTCGAAGTCGACGAACTCGTCGCCGCCGAGGTTCCAGCGCGTGCTGTGCGGGAAGACCGGGATCATGTCGTCGATCAGGGCGAGGGCGAAGCGGACGGGATCCTCGCGCGTGATGTCGAGGGCGTGATCCGTCTCGAGGCCCGGCGCCTCCGGCAGCCGCAGCTCAGGGTGAGCCGTCAGCACGTGCTGCAGATGGCCCGGCATGTCGAGAGACGGGATCAGGTCGATGTGCAGGTCTCGGGCCGCCGCGACGATGTCCGCAGCCTCGGCGCGGCTGATCCGCTCGTCCGAGACGATCTCGGGGAAGGCCGAGGACTCGAGCCGGAATCCCGGGTTCTCGGAGAAGTGCCACTGGAAGACGTTGACGCCGACGTCTGCGGCCGCGTGCAGCTGGGCGAGGATCCACTCCGCCGGATAGTGCTTGCGGCCCGCGTCGAGATGCAGCCCGCGCTCGGCGACCGCCGGCGCGGAGTGCACGATCCCGCGCGGCACGGCGCCCTGGGCGCGGAGGTTGTGCAGCAGCTGCCGGGTCGCGCGGAACACGCCGGCCGCGGAGGCCGCGGTCACCACGACGTCGTCCTCCACGTCGATCGCGAACGACTCGTCGGCCGGGTCCCGGTGCGCGAGCGGGCTCAGCCGCAGCCGGATCACGGGATCCGAGACGCCGGCGGCCGCCGCGATCCCGCAGGCCCGCAGCTCCCCCTCGAGACGCTCCGCCTCGCGGTGCAGACCCCGGCTCACGGCGATCACCCGCACCCGCTCGGGCTCCCACCACCCGCCCGCCGGCTCGAACGCCGTGGGCTGCGGGAGCGCCCTCCACCGGGCCGGATCCGTCATCCCTTGACGCTCCCCTCCTCGACGCCCTTGAAGAACTGCTTCTGCAGCACGGCGAAGAGGATGATGATCGGCACCAGCGCGATCATCGTGCCGGCCGCGATCACCCGCGGGTTGGATCCGAAGTTCGAGTTCAGGTAGTTCATGCCGACCGTGAGCGTGTAGTTCGCCGGATCCGAGAGCACCACGAGCGGCCAGAGGAACTCGTCCCAGGCGCCGATGAACGCGAACAGCGCGACCACCGAGACCATGCCGCGGATGTTCGGCCACACGATGTGGCGCAGGCGCTGCAGGGTGTTGGCGCCGTCGATCGTGGCGGCGTCCAGGGTGTCCGCCGGGATCATCCGGCACGCGGCGGCCATGAGCAGCACGTTGATCGCGGCGATCGCCCCGGGCAGGAACACTCCCCACAGGGTGTTCGCGAGCCCGAGCGACTTCACCGTCAGGTACTGGCTCGTCAGCGTGACCTCGCCGGGAAGCAGGAGCGTGGAGAAGAAGATCGCCATGACGATCCCCTTGCCGCGGAACTTCAGGCATCCCAGCGCATAGCCGCCCAGGGTCGCGAAGATCACGTTCGTGATCACGGTGCCGACGCCGACGACGAGCGAGTTGCGGGCGTAGTCGAGCACCGGGATCGTGCGGAAGACCTCCGCGTAGTGGTCGAGCGTGGGAGCGCTCGGGATGAGGTTCGGCGGGAATCCGTAGATGTTCTCGCCGGATCCCTTGAACGACGTCGAGAGCTGCCAGAGGAACGGGAACACCATGATCCCGAGGACGACGACCAGCAGCACGTACTTGCCGATCAGCCCGGCCAGCGAGGGCTTCATGATGTCGGCGGATCCGCGGGTGCGGTACGCCTTCTCGCGCGAGCGCGGCGGACGGGCGCCGCGGCCGCCTCGGGCCGACTCCGGAGTCGACCGGAGGGCCGTCGTCGCCTGCTCCTCGATCACGCCGGCGCTGCCGGGGGTCTGGAAGGAAGTCATGCCGTCACCTCCGCACGGTCCGCGGCGTCGCGGCGTTCGGCGCGCTGCTGCGCGCGCCGGTCGCGACGGGTGCGACGGCCCGCAAGGGCGTCGCGGATCATCTCGCCGTTGTTGGCGATGCCGACGATGGTGAGCGGGACGAGGGTCAGCAGGAACAGCACGATCGAGATCGCCGAGGCGTAGCCGATCTGCCCGTTCAGGCCCTTGCCCATCGACTGGATGAGCATGACCATGCTCATCGACCGGCCTCCGGGGCCGCCGGATCCGGAGGAGAGGATGAACAGCTCGGTGAAGACGCGCATCGCGGCCACGCAGATGAGCACCGAGACGAGCATCATCGGGCCGCGGACGCCCGGCACGGTCACCGACCAGAACCGGCGCCAGGCGCCGGCGCCGTCCATCGCGGCCGCCTCGTGCAGCTCGCGCCCGACATTTCCGAGGGCGGCGAGGTATACGACCATGTAGTAGCCGAGCCCCTTCCACACGGTCAGGCCGATCGCGCAGAAGATCAGCAGCCAGCGGTCCGAGAGGAACTCGATCGGCCGGTCTGCGAGGCCGAAGAACCGCAGCGCCGAGTTGATCGTGCCGGTGCTGGAGAACAGGAACTCCCACACGATCGCGACGACCACGGCCGAGGCGATCACCGGGAAGTAGAACGTCGTGCGGAAGAACCCGATCGCGGGGATCTTCGCCCGCACCAGCAGTGCCAGCAGGAGCGGGAGGAAGGTGAGCAGCGGCACGCACACCACCACGTACACGAGGGACGTGGTGAGCGCGTACCCGAACCGCTCGTCGCTCGCGAGGCGGGTGAAGTTGTCCAGCCCCACGAAGGTGACGGGACGGAGGGGGCGGGCGTCCGTGAAGGCGAGCACCACCGTGTTCAGGAACGGCCACAGGGCGAACACGAGCACCCAGACCACACCCGGCAGCACCAGCAGGTACGGCGTGTACCAGCGCTGTCTTCTCATCTGCTCACCCCCTCCTCTCACTCATCGGGTCACTTGGACACGTTCTGGTTGGCGTAGTCCTGCGACTTCTTCAGCGCGTCCTTCGCGGAGATGTCGCCCTTGATCGCGAGTGCGATCTGCTGCTTGGCGTAGTTCTCCATGGAGTCGACGTAGCCGCTGCCCGGTGCGCCGGGCACGCGGGCCTTGTCCATCTGCGCGGCCGCGAAGGTCGTCGCCTGGGTCTGCTCCGCGTTCTGCGCCGTGCCCGCGAAGGCGGACGGATCCTCGTTGGCCTTCTTGGTGCCGGGGAAGAAGCCGGCGGCGAGCTTCATGAACTCGATCTGGTTCGCGTCGTTCGTGACGTACTCGGCGAAGGCCATCGCGGCCGCCGGGCTCTTCGCGTTCTTCGACACGCTGATGCCCTGCACGAACAGCGGCGGCTCGCCGAACCCGCCGGTCACCTTGACCGAGGGGAGCAGCGCCGGCGAGTTCACGGCGAGGTTCTTGTCGATGTAGTTCGGGCCGGCGGTCGTCCACGCGACGCTGCCCTTGTTGAAGTTGTCGACGTTGGCGTTGGCCGTGCCGGCGTTCTGCAGCGCCTCGGGGCTGACCGCGCCCTCCTTGTACAGCTCGGCGTAGCGCTCCACGATCGCCTCGGCCTCGGGGGTGTCGAAGACGAACTTGCCGTCCTTGACGAAGTCGAAGGTCTTGCCTTGGTCGCTGATGTCGATCTGCATCGACTTCGGGCTGGGCACGTCGGAGAGGGTCGCGATCCCGAGCTTGCCGAGCTTCGACGCGGCGTCGAGCGTCTCGTCGAAGGTCTTCGGCGGAGCGGTGAGGCCGGCCTTGCCGAGCAGATCCATGTTCCAGTAGTTCAGCTCGGTGCCGAGGTACCAGGGGAAGGCGTAGGTGCCCTCGAGCCCCTTGTAGGTGTAGGCCGCGACGCCGCCGTCGACGTAGTCGCCGATGACCTTCGAGTCCTTCTTCAGGTCGACGAGCTGGCCGGCCTTGGCGAGCTCCTGCGCGAACTCCGGCGGCAGGTTGACGACGTCGGGGAGCTCGTTCGACTCGGCCTGCTGCAGGATCTTGTCCTCGTAGCCGTCGGCGGGCTGGTCGATCCACTTGACCGTGACGCCAGGGTGCTCCTTCTCGAAGCTCTTCGCGATGTTCTCGAAGTACGGCGAGAACTTGTCGTTCTTCAGAGACCAGGTCTGGAACGTGACCGTTCCCTTGATCTCGCCGTCGGCGGCTCCTCCTCCGGAGGCCGCCCCTCCCCGGGTGCAGGAGGTGAGGGCGAGCGCCGCGACCGCGGCGATGCCGACGGCGATAGTCGATCGGATCTTCATGGACGTGTTCTCCTTCGAAGTGTCCCGGGTGCATCGCCGGCCGGCGCTGGCATCCCATCACTAAAACGATATAGTGTGCCTAGCATGCCACAAGGACGCGGTGTCGTCCAACAACACCGCACACCGACGACCAGGTGGACCAAATCCCTTCAGCGACTCAAGGAGGAACGCGATGAGCAGTCCCCGTCGCCCGAACATCGTGTTCGTGCTGACCGACGACCATGCCTCGAATGCGATCGGCTGCTACGGATCGGCGGTGAACACCACGCCGGGGATCGACGCGATCGCGGACGCCGGGATGCGCTTCGACCGCGCCCTCGTGGAGAACGCGCTGTGCACGCCGAGCCGCGCCGCGTTCCTCACCGGCACCTACAGCCACACGAGCGCCGTCACCACGCTCGCCACGCACCTGACGAACGACCACGAGACCTTCATCACGGCGCTCCAGGCCGCGGGCTACCGCACCGCGATGTTCGGCAAGTGGCACCTCGGCCATGGCCCGGAGCACGACCCGGTCGGCTTCGACCACTGGGAGGTGCTGCCGGACCAGGGCGAGTACTTCGATCCCGAGTTCTTCACGCCGGACGGCCCGGTGCGCTCCGAGGGCTACGTCACCGACATCATCACCGACCACGCTCTCGCGTGGATGGAGGCGCAGGGCGACGAGCCCTACTGCGTGCTCGTCTGGCACAAGGCCCCGCACCGCCCCTGGCTGCCCCACCCGCGGCACGCGGATCTGTTCACGGATCCGATCCCGCTGCCGCCTACCTTCGACGACGACTACGACGGCCGCGGCACGCCCGCCCATCACGCCACGATGCGCATCGCGGACTACCTCACCGACATCGACCTCAAGGAGGATCCGCCCGCCGAACTGGGCTACGCCGAGCGCGCGGTGTGGAAGTACCAGCGCTACATGCAGGACTACCTGCGCTGCGTGGCGGCGGTGGACGAGGGCGTGCAGGCGCTCACCGGCTTCCTCCGGGAGCAGGGCCGGTTCGACGACACGGTCACGATCTACGCATCGGACCAGGGCTTCTACCTCGGCGAGCACGGCTGGTTCGACAAGCGGTTCATGTACGAGGAATCGCTGCGGATGCCGCTCGTGCTCAGCTACCCGGCCCGCGTGGCGGCCGGCGGGAGCACCGAGGCGCTCGTCTCGAACGTCGACATCGCGCAGACCCTGCTCGACTTCGCCGGAGTCCCCGCGCCTGAGGGGATGCAGGGGCGCAGCCTCGTAGGGCTCCTGACCGAGCCGGATCCGACTCCCGTGCGCGACGCCCACTACTACCGGTTCTACGAGCACGACGACCACATGCACCACGTCTGGGCGCACTACGGCGTGCGCACCGACCGCTACAAGCTGATCTACTACTACGCCGACGGAATGGGGCTGCCCAATACGGGCGACACGTCCTATCCTCCGGAGTGGGAGCTCTTCGATCTCGAGAGGGATCCGTACGAGCTCACCAGCGTGCATCTCGATCCCGCATACGCCGGCATCCGGCGTGAGCTGACCCTGAAGCTGTGGGATCTCCAGCAGGAGCTCGGCGATTCTCCCCACCCGCGCCAGCCCGTCCCGGAAGGACGTACTCGATGACCCTCGGCACCGACGCCGCACTCCCCCGCGTTCCGAGCGGAGCCGCCCCGCTCCGGTTCGGCGCGAACTACACGCCGTCGAAGGAGTGGATGCACTCCTGGCTCGACCTCGACCTCGACGTCGTGCGGCGCGACTTCGCCGGGCTCGCCGCCCTCGGACTCGACCATGTGCGGATCTTCCCGCTCTGGCCGGTGCTGCAGCCGAACCGCACCCTCATCCGCGAGAAGGCGGTCGCCGACGTGCGCGCCGTGGTCGACGTCGCCGCCGAGTTCGGCATGGACGCGAGCGTCGACGTGATCCAGGGGCACCTGTCGAGCTTCGACTTCATCCCGTCGTGGCTGTTCACCTGGCACGACAAGAACATGTTCACGCACCCCCTCGCGCTGAGCGGACAGGTCGCGCTCGTCGAGCGCCTCGGCGCCGCACTGCGCGACGCCCCGAACTTCCTCGGCTTCACGCTCGGCAACGAGGTGAACCAGTTCTCCGCGGCCGTGCACCCGCACCCGTGGCCGGTCTCGCCTGAGGAGGCCGCGAACTGGCTCACCACCCTGCTGGACGCGGCGGAGCGCTCCGCTCCGGGGCTTCCGCACGTGCACAGCGAGTACGACGCGGCCTGGTACATGGACGGCCACGGCTTCGTGCCCGCCCACGCCAGCAGGATCGGCGCCATGACGACCGTGCACTCGTGGATCTTCAACGGCACCGCCCAGCGCTACGGCGGGCGGAGCGCGGCGAGCGACCGGCACGCCGAGTACATGATCGAGCTGTCCCGCGCCTTCGCGACGGATCCGCAGCGTCCGGTCTGGCTGCAGGAGGTCGGCGCCCCGTCGAACTGCCTGACGCCCGAGCAGACCCCCGACTTCCTCGAGGCGACGGTGCGCGCCGCGGCCCGCACCGAGAACCTCTGGGGCGTCACCTGGTGGTGCTCCCACGACGTGGGGCGCGAACTCGCCGACTACCCCGAGCTCGAGTACTCCCTCGGCCTGATCGACCAGGCGGGCGAGGCCAAGCCCATCGGCCGGCGCTTCGCGGAGATCATCCCCGACCTCAGGGCGCGGCAGCTGGCGCCCGCCCGCACGACGGCGATCGTGATCGACGTCGATGCGGACGAGATCCCGGTCAGCCGCGCGGCGATGAGCCCGGGGGGCGCGATCTTCCAGGCGTGGGTCGACGCCTGCGAGACCGGTCTCGACACGACCTTCGTCACCTCGCGCACCGCGGAGGACCCGGCCGCCCTGACCGCCCGGGGGATCACCGATCTGATCCGTCCCGATCTGAGCACCGGATCCGGGATCTACTCATCCAACAACACGGTCGTCGACGGTGCGGAGGACACGGCGGAGGTCTCCGCATGACCCGGCCCCGCGTCGTCGTGATCTACGCCGACGACCTCGGCTACGGCGACGTCGGCTGCTTCGGCGGCGACGACGTGCTCACGCCGCAGCTGGACCGGCTGGCCGCGCGCGGCGTGCGCCTCACGAACTGGTACTCGAACTCGCCCGTGTGCTCGCCGTCCCGCGCGGCGCTGCTGACGGGCCGTCACCCGGTGCACGCCGGGGTGCAGGAGATCCTGGGCGGCAAGAGGGGCACCCCGGGGCTCCCCGCGCAGCCGACGCTGGCCTCCCGCCTGCAGGACGAGGGCTACCGCACCGGGATCTTCGGCAAGTGG
This sequence comes from Microbacterium sp. NPDC089698, assembly GCF_044749045.1. Lineage (NCBI taxonomy): Bacteria > Bacillati > Actinomycetota > Actinomycetes > Micrococcales > Microbacteriaceae > Microbacterium > Microbacterium sp. NPDC089698. Next base: position 196,247 of record NZ_JBIVHE010000006.1, on the reverse strand, counting down.
CATCTCGGCACGGCGTCCGGGTACCGTCCGCTCGACCGGGGCTTCGCGCAGCACTTCGGCTTCCTCGCCGGCTGCGTGGACTACTACTCGCACATCTTCTACTGGGGTCAGGGCCAGAACCCGGTCCACGACCTGTGGGACGACGAGCGCGAGGTCTACGACAACGGCCGCTACCTCACCGAGGTCATCGCGGAGAAGGCCGCCGAGTTCATCGGCGCGAACGCCGCGGACCCGTTCCTCTGCTACGTGCCCTTCAACGCCCCGCACTATCCGATGCACGCGCCGAAGGAGTACGTCGACCGCTTCCCCGGCCTGCCCGACGATCGCCGCATCATGGCGGCCATGATCGCCGCGATGGACGACGGCGTGGGCCGCATCCTGGACGCGCTGGACGCCGCCGGCATCGCGGACGACACGATCGTGTTCTTCTCCTCCGACAACGGCCCCTCCACCGAGAGCCGCAACTGGCTGAACGGCGAGGAGATCGACTACCAGGGCGGATCCACCGGCGGCCTGCGCGGCAACAAGGGCTCGCTGTTCGACGGCGGCATCAGGGTGCCCGCGATCATCTCCTGGCCCGGCACCCTGCCGCAGGGGGCGGAGTGGACCGAGCCCGGTGCGATGACGGACATCGTGCCCACCGTGCTCGACGCGATCGGCGCCCCGGCCTCGCCCGACGCCGACGGCACGAGCGTCCTCGGCGCGCTCACGGCGCTCGAACCGCTTCCCGCGGAGCGCACGCTGTTCTGGGAGTACGGCCCCCAGCTGGCCGCCCGCCGAGGACCGTGGAAGCTCACGACCTCGCCCCGGGAGCACCTCGGCGGGCCGTTCGTGCTCGGCGCCAGCGTCCTCGCGAACCTCGACGAGGATCCCGCGGAGGCCGTCGACCTGTCCGCGCAGCATCCCGAGATCGCGGCCGCGCTGCGCGCCGAACTCGAGGAGTGGGCGCGCGGCTTCGGCTGGGACCCGGCGCCCTGGCTGTGAGCGCCGGGCGGGTCAGCCCTGGCCGTTGACCCGCTCGGCCTCCTTGGCCGCGACGATCTTGCGCAGGCCGGAGCTGGAGAACCGGTGGTCGCGGCTGTTGAAGTACAGCTCGATCCCGGCCTCCTCGCAGTACGCGCGGCCGGTGAAATCGCGGTCCTCGTACTCGTCGCCGACGATGCGCACGTCGAGCTTGAAGGAGCGCAGGATGTCCTCGAGATCCTGCTCGGTCGAGTACGGGACGATCTCGTCGACGTACTCGCAGCCGCGCAGCTGGATGTAGCGCTCGACCACCGTCTGGGTGGGAGCGTTCTTCTCCGGGCGGTCCAGGGTGGGATCCATCTGCAGGCCGCAGATGAGGTAGTCGCATTGCCGCTTGGCCTCGGCGAGCATCATGATGTGCCCGGCGTGCAGCAGGTCGAAGGTGGAGAAGGTGATCCCCACGCGCGGCCCCGGGTTGTAGTCCTGGTGCTTCTTCACGTTCACGGCGTCCGGCGTCATCAGCGAATTCCTCTCGTCGGCCCAGAGCACTCTATCGAACGGTCCGGAGCGGCCGCTGGGCGCCCGTCCCGACGCCGCACCGAGGCGCCGGGGAGACGCGCGCCCGCGCTCTCCGCGCATCAGCGCCGGGGGGCGGCGGTGCTCTCGCGGATCGTCAGAGCGGGCGCGGTGCCGCGGCGGGAGGGCAGCGGATCCGCGGATCCGATCCGCTCCAGGAGGAAGGCCGCGGCCTGCTCGCCGAGCGCGAAGGTGTCGCGCGTGAGGCAGGTGATCGACGGGTGCACGAGCCCGGTCACGACGGAGTCGTCGAAGGACGCCACCGACAGCGCCTGCGGCACTCCGACGCCCATCTCCTGCGCCACCCTGAGTCCCGCGATCGCCATCACGTCGTTGTCGTAGACGACGGCGGTCGGCCTCGCCGCGCGGCTGAGCAGCGTCCGGGTGGCGGCCGTGGCGGCCGCCGGCGAGAAGTCGGTGACGAAGGTCTCGCCCGCGACCTCCCGTGCTGCGAGGGCTGCGAGCACGTCGGCGCGGATGCGGGTGTGCTGGAACTCGGCGGGTCCGGAGACATAGGCGATCTCCCGATGCCCGAGCGCGGCGAGGTAGTCGAACAGCGCGTGCGCGGCGGCCTCGTCGTCGAGCCAGATGGCGGGCGGATCCCCCGCGGTGTCCCTGCTGCCGATCACCACGGCCGGCAGCGGCAGCGAGGGCAGCAGCGCCAGACGGGGATCGTCGTCGCGCGGGTCGATCACGATCACGCCGTCGACCTGGTTCGCGCTGCGCCAGCGCCGGTAGGTCGCCATCTCCTCCTCGATCGAGGAGACCACGACCAGCTGCAGGGCGACGCCGTGCTGGGCCAGGGCCGACTGCACCCCGGCGATGAGGTCGGTGAAGAACGCCTCCGTGCCCAGGGTGCGGGCCGGGCGGTTGACCGCGAAGCCGACGACGCCGGCACGGGATCCGACCAGTGCCCGGGCGGCCGAGCTCGGCTGCCACTGGTGCTCCTCGGCGATGTCGAGGATGCGCTGACGCGTCTGCTCGCTGACACCGGGACGCCCGTTCAGCGCGAAGGAGACCGCGCCGGGGGACACTCCCGCGAGCCGGGCGATATCGGCGATGGTGATGCGCTTCGCCTGTGACATAGACTCACCGTACTAGATCGTTTTAGTTAGCCCTGTGGGAGAGGATCTCCCCAGGCGTTCTGACATTCTCGCACCGCGAAGGAGCACCCCCGTGCACGAAGAGACCTCGCTCACCGTCGGCCGCGTGACCCGCGTGCTCGGCGAGCGCGTGCGCCCCGCCGTCCACTCCGCCCGCATCCCGCTGGAGGTCGCCGCGCACGTCCTTCCGGGCGAGCCGATCGCACCCGCCGACGGCCTGGCGCTCGAGTACGCGCCGTTCGCCGCCGGCCGGCAGTGGGGTCCCGCGTGGGGCACCACGTGGTTCCGCCTCCGCGGCACCGTGCCGGCCGAGTGGGCCGGCAAGCGCGTCGAGGCGCTCGTCGACCTCGGCTTCGACATCAACATGACCGGCTTCCAGTGCGAGGCCCTGGCCTACCGCGTCGGCGCCGACGGCGAGCCCGTCCCGGTGAAGAGCCTCAACCCCCGCAACCAGTGGCTCCCGGTCGCGGAGCGGGCCGAGGGCGAGGAGGCCGTGGAGCTGTTCCTCGAGGGCGCCTCCAACCCGGTGCTGCTGGACTACCACCCCTTCCTGCCGACGCAGGAGGGCGACATCCTGACCTCCTCGCCGGATCCGCTCTACCGCGTGCGGCACATGGATCTCGCGGTCTTCGAGACCGAGGTGTTCGAGCTCTCCCTCGACCTCGAGGTGCTGCTCGACCTCCAGGCCGAGCTGCCCGAGACCAGCCCGCGGCGCATGCGGATCCTGCAGGCGCTCGACGACGCGCTCGACGTGCTCGACCTGCAGCGGATCGTCGAGACCGCGGGCGACGCCAGGGCGCAGCTCGCCGACGTGCTGGCCGCACCGGCGGACGCGAGCGCGCACCGCATCGCCGCGATCGGGCACGCGCACATCGACTCGGCCTGGCTGTGGCCGCTGCGCGAGACCGTGCGCAAGGTCGCCCGCACCACGTCGTCGATGACGACCCTGCTCGAGGAGCAGCCGCAGTTCCGCTACGGCATGTCCAGCGCGCAGCAGTACGCCTGGATGAAGGAGCACCGCCCCGAGGTCTACGCCCGGATCAAGGCCGCCGTCGCCGAGGGCCGGTTCCTGCCGCTGGGCGGCATGTGGGTCGAGTCCGACACCGTGATGCCGACCGGCGAATCCCTCGTGCGGCAGTTCTCGCACGGCCAGCGCTTCTTCGAGCGCGAGTTCGGGATCCGCTCGAAGGGCGTGTGGCTCCCGGACAGCTTCGGCTACTCCCCCGCCCTGCCGCAGCTCATGCGCCGGGCCGGCTTCGAGTGGTTCTTCACGCAGAAGATCTCGTGGAACCAGCGCAACGTGTTCCCGCACCACAGCTTCGACTGGGAGGGCATCGACGGATCGCGGATCTTCACGCACTTCCCGCCGATGGACACCTACAACTCGCAGCTGAGCGGGATGGAGGTCGCCAAGGCCTCGCGCCAGTTCAAGGAGAACCGCGTCGCGACGCGTTCGATCGCCCCGGTCGGCTGGGGCGACGGCGGCGGCGGGACGACCCGGGAGATGACCGGCAAGGCCTCCCGTCTCGCCTCGCTCGAGGGATCCGCCCAGGTCGAGTGGATCCACCCCGACGAGTTCTTCGACGCCGCGAAGGCGGAGCTCCCGGATCCGGCCGTCTGGGTCGGCGAGCTGTACCTCGAGCTGCACCGCGGCACGCTCACCAGCCAGCACGCCACGAAGGCGCTGCACCGCTGGGCCGAGCAGGCGCTCATCGAGGCCGAGCTGTGGGCCTCGACCGCGGCCGTGCGCCTCGGTGCGACCTACCCGCACGACGAGCTGGACCGGCTGTGGCAGACCGTGCTGCTGCACGAGTTCCACGACATCCTGCCCGGCACCTCGATCGCGTGGGTGCACCGCGAGGCGGTCTCCGTGCTCTCCGGGGTGCGGGACGAGGCCCGCGCGCTGTCCGAGGCGGCGCGCACGGCGCTCGCGGGCGACGGGGACCTCGAGCTCGTGTTCACCCCGACGTCGGTCGGCGGCGGGACCGTGCTCGGGGCGAGCGCCGCCTCCGCCCCGACGGCCGGACCGGTCTCCCTCGCCGAGTCCGCATCCGGCTTCCGGCTCGAGAACGACCTGGTCGTCGTCACGATCTCGCCCGAAGGCCTGATCACCTCGGCGATCGACAAGGCGTCGGGTCGCGAGACGATCCCGGCCGGCAGGCCCGCGAACCTGTTCCAGCTGCACCAGGACTTCCCGAATATGTGGGACGCGTGGGACATCGACAAGTACTACCGCAACCGCGTGGAGGACCTCGTGGCGGTGTCGTCGATCTCGGCGTCGGTCGAGCACGGCGTCGCGACGATCGTGGTCGAGCGGCCGTTCTCGGAGTCCTCCCTGCGGCAGACCATCACCCTGCGTCCCGGATCCCGCACGGTGCTGCTCCGCACCGAGATCGACTGGCACGAGACGGAGAAGCTGCTCAAGCTCGCGTTCCCCCTCGACGTCTTCGCCCGGGAGACGTCCGCCGAGACGCAGTTCGGCTTCCAGCGCCGGGTCACGCACGTGAACACGAGCTGGGAGGCCGCGAAGTTCGAGATCTCGATGCACCGGTTCGTGCTCGTGCAGGAGGACGGCGGCTTCGGCGCCGCGCTCGTGAACGACTCGATCTACGGCTTCGACACCACGCGCGACGCGGACGGCGACGACGTCACCACGACCGTGCGCCTCTCGCTGCTGCGCGCCCCGCGCTTCCCCGACCCCGACACGGACCACGGGCGGCATGAGATCCAGGTGGGTCTCGTGATCGGCGCCGACGCCGCGATCGCGACCGCGGAGGGCATCGCGCTGAACGCGCCGCCGACCGTCGTCCGCGGCGCGAACGAGGTCGAGCCGCTGGTCGCCGTGTCCGGCGAGGGCATCGTCGTGTCGAGCGTGAAGCTCGCCGACGACCGCTCCGGCGACGTGATCGTGCGCGTCTACGAGTCGCTCGGCCGCCGCGCGTCCGGATCCCTGTCGGTCGGCTTCGCGCACGGCGGGATCAGAGAGGTCTCGCTCATCGAGGACGAGCTGGAGTCCCCGCGCACCGGCGAGGCGCTGTCCCTGCGCCCCTTCGAGGTGCGCACGCTGCGCATCCCCCGGGCCTGACGCGCGCCGCCTGCCCGCACAGCGGGGCGCGCGGGGCTTCTCGTCGAGGCCCCCTCACAGCACCGACGCCCCCTCCCACACACGCACCTGGGAGGGGGCGTCGGTGCGCAGAGGGGGCGTCGGCGTATCCGGGTGCGCCCGGAGCAGCGTGCGCAGGCGCGCGCGGCGCGGGCGGGCGGCTCAGCCCAGGACGCGGGTGAACGCGTCGCGGCTGATGCCCTGCTCCAGGATCCGCGCGGACCACTCGCGGGCGCTGTGCAGGCTGTGGTCGCGGTAGTTGCCGCACTCCACGGCGCTCACGCCGGGGACATCGCTCCACTCGGCCTTCTCGGCGATGAAGCGCAGGCTGTCGGTGATCGCGTCGACGAGCGCGGGCACCTCGGGGCGCCCCCACGTGATGAGGTGGAACCCGGTGCGGCAGCCGAACGGCGAGATGTCGATCACACCGTCGACGCGGTCGCGCAGGAGCGAGGCGAGCAGGTGCTCGATGGTGTGCAGCCCCGCGGTGGGGATCTCGCCCTCGTTCGGCTGCACGAAGCGCACGTCGAAGTTGGAGATCTCGTCGCCGCTCGGCCCCTGCTCGACGCCGATGAGACGGATGTAGGGCGCCTTGACGGCGGTGTGGTCCAGGGTGAAGCTCTCGACCTCGGCCATGGCGGATCTCCTTCGGGTGACAGACGGACGGGGGGCCGGATCCGACCCGGATCCGAGGCTACCCCGCCCGCCCGCGACGGGGGCCGCCGCCTGCAACACGATGACGGTCGCCGGCGGCGGCGGGGGTGCTCAGAGGTCGCCTGCCGTCCCGAAGAACGCGCGGATGTCGCCGGCGAGCAGGTCGGGGCGCTCCAGGGCGGCGAAGTGGCCGCCCTCGTCGAAGCGGCTCCAGTGCACGATGTTGTCGTTGTCGCGCTCCGCGAAGACGCGGATCGTCTGGAAGTCGTCCTTGAAGACCGCGACGCCCGTGCGCGCGCGATTGACCTGCGGCTCGGCCTGCGCCTGCGCGTTCTCGAGGTAGCTGCGGCTCATGCCCGCCGCCGCGTTCGCGAACCAGTTGACGCTGACCTCGAGCAGGATCTTCTCCAGAGGCACGAGCGAGGTGCCGTTGCCGAAGCTGTTGAACAGCTCGCTGTAGGCGAGCAGTCCGATCGGGGAGTCGCTGAGCCCGACGGCGACCGTCTGCGGGCGGGATGCGTTCATCGTGTTGTAGCCGCCGACCGACTGGAACCACTGCATGTGCTCGAGCCCCGCGTAGTCGGCCGGCTCGAGGCGCTCGAACTCGCTCGGGTCGCCCGAGGGGAACGAGAACAGCTGCAGCACGTGCAGGCCGAGGAAGCCCTCCGGGGCGAGCAGACCGAGCTCGCGCGCGACCATCGCGCCGTTGTCGGATCCGTGCACGCCGTAGCTCTCGTAGCCGAGTCCGCGCATGAGCGCGTCGTACGCCCTGGCGACGCGCGCGACCGTCCATCCAGACTCCCTGACCGGCTGCGAGAAGCCGTAGCCCGGCGCATCGGGGATGACGACGTCGAAGGCGTCCTCCGCGCGGCCGCCGTAGGAGACGGGGTCGACGAGGCGGTCGATCACGTCGAGGTAGTCGACGGAGGATCCGGGGTAGGTGTGCGCGAGCAGCAGCGGCGTCGCGCCCCCGTGCGCCGAGCGTACGTGGAGGAAGTGGATGTCCTGGCCGTCGATCTCGGCGACGAAGTGCGGGATCGCGTTGATGCGCGCCTCGGCGGCGCGCCAGTCGAAGGCGCGCCAGGCGGCGAGCGCTTCGCGGAGGTAGTCGTTCGGGGTGCCGGTGCTCCAGTCGTCGGAGGGCGCCGGCTGCGGCAGCCGGGTGCGGGCCAGGCGGTCCTGCAGATCGGCGATCTCGGCATCGGTGACGGAGACGGTGAACGGGCGGAGGGCGAGGGCTGCGGTGTTGTTCATGTCTCCGACACTATGAGCCTATTAGGCTGGATATGCTCCTAATAGATCACATCGATCGGAGGCCCCGTGACCGGACCTTCCGCGCGCCTGCTCGCGCTGCTCTCGCTGCTGCAGACCGGATCCGCCCGCACCGGGACCGAGCTCGCCGAGCGCCTCGGCGTGAGCGGTCGCACGGTGCGCGCCGACATCGAGAGGCTGCGCGAGCTCGGCTACCCGGTGGATGCGACGCGCGGCGCGGTCGGCGGCTACCGCCTCGGCGCCGGCGGCTCCCTGCCTCCCCTGCTGCTCGACGACGAGGAGGCCGTCGCGGTGACGGTCGGCCTCCAGGCCGCCGCGGGCATCGCCGGCATCGAGGACGTCCGCGCCCGGGCGCTCGCCAAGATCGAGCAGGTGCTCCCAGCCCATCTGCGACCCACCGTGGAGGCGCTCGGATCCACGGTCGACCGCGGGCAGGAGAACGTCGGCACCGATGCGCCCGACCCCGAGGTCGATCCCGCCGTGCTGCGGGCCGTCGCCGCCGCGATCCGCGACGCCGAGTGGCTGCGCTTCGACTACGAGGACGGCCCCGTGCTCGTCGAGCCGTACCGGCTGCTAAGCTGGCAGCGGCGGTGGCACCTCGTCGCCCGCGATCCACAGGACGGATCCTGGGGAACCTACCGGGTCGACTGGATGTCGCTGCGGATGCCGACGCGACGCCCGTTCGCCCCGCAGCCGCTCCCGGGCGGCGACTACACGGCCTTCGCGATGCGGACAATCGCGGCGAGCGGCTGGAAGGTGCATGCGCGGCTGCGCGTGGACGCCTCGGCGCAGAGCGTGCTCGACCGCATCAACCCGACGGTCGGCGTGGTCGAGCCGCTCGACGCCGACCACTGCGTCCTGGTCACCGGAGCGGACAGTCTCGACACCGTCGCCGCCTACATCGGGATGCTGATGATGGACTTCACCGTGGAGAGCCCTCCGGAGCTGATCCCGCGACTGCGGCTGCTGTCCGAACGCTATGCCAGGGCCGTCGCGGGATCCTGAAGGATCCGCATCCGCCGCGCTCCTGCTGCTCAGCCGCGGCCGTAGCGCGTGACGATCTCCTCGGTGAGCCCGGGCCAGATCCGCTTGTGCTCCTCGCCGAACGGAACGCCGGAGAGGAACGCTGCCGCGACGTCGCGCGAGCGGTCGATGAACAGGAAGCTGCCGAGTGCCCCGAAGTGCCCCGCGGTCTCGGGCGGGAGCGCGTCGCTCAGCCAGTGCGGGCTCTTGACGCCCTTGAGCTCGAAGCCGAGGCCCCACGGGTTGTCCGGGTAGGACCCGTAGCCGGGCACGAGACCGCGCAACCCGGGGTGCGAGACGGTGAGCGCGAGATCCCGCAGCGCGGCGGGGATGAGCACGGGACGCAGCACCTCTCGGCCGAAGATCAGCAGGTCCTCGATCGAGGCGGACGCCCCGGCCGACGGGCGGCCGGTCACGTCGGCGCGCTCCATGCCGAGCGGGAGCGTCACCTCGCGCAGCATCCAGTCCGCGAAGTCCATGCCCACGGCGTCGGCGACGTGCGCGGCGAGCGCATCGAACCCGGCGTTCGAGTAGATACGGCGCTCGCCCGGGGTCTTCTGCGGCTCGGATCCCTCCATCGGCAGCCCGCTCGTGTGATCGAGCAGGTTCAGCACGGTCGCGCCCGCGGGTCCCGCCGGCTCGTCCAGATCCACGAGCCCGCGCTCGACCGCCACGAGGACGCCCCAGGCGGTCAGCGGCTTCGTCACGGACGCCAGCGGGAGCACGGCCTGCGGATCGCCCTGCACCGCGAGGGTCGCGTCGGGCCCGGTGACCCCGACGAGGGCGGTGTGCGGGAAGCCGTCGGTCGCGGCGAAGGTCGTCGTCTCCACGGATCCATCGTCCCATGGGTCCGATGCCCTCCTCCCGCGAGAAACCACCTCCCGCTCGAGACACCACGGCGGTTGTGGGGTCTCGTGTGCGATCTGGTTTCTCGCGGGATCAGGAAGGCCGGGTGAGCGGCGGTTGGAGCACGCCGACGTCGCCCGGCCGGTACAGCTGCGCCGGACGGCCGCCGTCGCGCGCGATCCCGCCGGTGGGCTCGAGGAAGCCGGGGGATCCGGTGACCTTCCGATGGAAGTTCCGGGGGTCGATCTCGGCCCCCCAGACGGCCTCGTACACCGCCCGCAGCTGCGCGATCGTGAACTCCGGCGGGCAGAACGCGCTCGCGAGCGCCGAGTACTCCAGCTTCGCCCTGGCGCGCTCGATCCCATCGGCGAGGATCCGCGCGTGGTCGAAGGCGAGCGCGACCGCGCCGCTCTCGACCTCGGACACCGGCCACCACCGCGCCTGCCTCGCATCGGATCCGGCGAGGGCCTCGCCCAGCCCCGGCGCCAGCGCGAGCCAGGCGACGCTGACCACCCTGCCGCGAGGGTCGCGCCGGGGAGCGCCGTAGGAGCGCAGCTGCTCCAGGTGCACCCCCTGCGTCACGCCGGTCTCCTCCCCGAGCTCGCGGTAGGCGGCGCCCTCGAGATCCTCGTCGTCGAGCACGAACCCGCCGGGGAGCGCCCAGCCCCCGGCGAACGGCTCGATGCCGCGCTCCACGAGGAGCAGCTGCAGCACGCGATCGCGGATCGTGAGCACGACGAGGTCGACGGCGACCGCGGAGGAGAACGGGGACATGTCGTCATCCTACCCGCTTATCGTCATCTTGACATGAATGGGGATGCCGGCTTATCGTCATAGTGACATAAACATCGAGGAGGACATCATGGCCACCATCACCAAGGCCCCGTTCATCCGGCACCTCAGCGCCGCGCCCACCATGCACGTGCAGCATCTGCACCGCGGTTCGGTGCGGCACGCCGGCGCCGGTCAGGCGTTCTGGTTCCGCCCGCTCGACGCCGCGATCAGCGAGATCCCGATGGACGACCGCGAACTGGCCGTCGTCGTCGCGCTGCGCACCGCCGACCTGCAGCAGCTGTCCGCGCCCATCACCGTCACGTACCGGATCGTGGATCCCGCCCTCGCGGCGCAGCGCATCGACTTCTCGATCGACCTGCGCACCGGAGCATGGTCCGAGCAGCCGCTGGACGCCATCGCTGCCCCGCTCTACGGCGCCGCGACCGCTGCGGTGGTGCACCTGCTGGCCGCGCAGCCGCTGGAGCAGGCCCTTCTCAGCGATCTCGCCACGCTCGGCACCCGGGCGACCGGGATCCTCGCGGCCGATGCACGACTGGCCGATCTGGGTGTGGAGATCGTCGGAGTGCGCTTCGCGCTGCTGCGCGCCGAACCCGACGTGGAGCGGGCGATGCAGACCCCCGCACGCGAGGCGATCCAGCAGGACGCCGACAAGGCGACCTTCGCACGGCGCGCACGGGCCGTCGAACGCGAGGCGGCGATCGGCGAGAACGAACTGGCGAACCAGGTCGAGCTCGCCCGCCGCCAGGAGGAGCTTGTGGCCACGCGCGGGCGCAACGCCCGGATCGAGGCGGAACAGGCCGCGGCCGCGTCCGCGATCGCCGCCGAGGCCGAGGCAGGACGCATCCGAACCGCCGCCGAGGCGCAGGCCGACGCGGCGCGCGCGACGGGCGAAGCGGCGGCAGCCGCAGAACGCGCCAGGATGGACGCCGTGCGGGACGTGCCCACCGCGGTGCTCACGGCCCTGGCGATGCGCGAGCTCGCGGGAAACCTGCCCGCGATCGACCACCTCACGATCACCCCCGATCTGCTGAACGACCTGCTCGGACGCCTCGGCGGAGGCCGCTGAGATGGTCGCCCCCCGCGCCGTCATCGTGCATCGGGCGAGCGAATGGACCGAACTGATCGCGCGGCACGGCACCCGCGGTCAGGTCGCGTTCTTCCTCCAGCAGCGCGATCAGTCACCCAGCGAGGTGTCGGCCCGGCACGACGACCTCCACGCGGCCCTCACCGCCGTCGCCGCCGGCATCCCCTCCGACTGGCGGCGCGCTGCGGTCGAGCGCGCCGACCTCCCCCGGTTCGCGTTCGAGCCCGAGGACGTCGTGCTCGTCGTGGGACAGGACGGCCTCGTCGCGAACGTCGCGAAGTACCTCCACGACCAACCCGTGATCGGCGTGGATCCGGCGCCGGGGCGCAATGCGGGCGTGCTCGTCCCGCATGCGCCCGCCGCGACCGCGGCGCTGCTCGCGCGCGTCGGCGACGGCAGCGCGGTGATGCAGGAGCGCACCATGGTCGAGGTGCGCAGCGACGACGGCCAGTCCCTCATCGCGCTGAACGAGATCATGATCGGACAGCCGGGCCACCAGTCGGCGCGGTATCTGCTCGAGGTCGCCGGCGAGACGGAGCGTCAGTCGTCCTCCGGGATCATCATCGGCACGGGAACCGGCGCCTCCGGCTGGTGCCGGTCGATCGCTCGGATCCAGGCTCCGCGACTCCCCCTGCCTGAGCCGACCGAGGAGGCCCTGGCGTGGTTCGTCCGCGAGCCGTGGCCCTCCCCCACCACGGGCGCCGACCTCATCGCAGGACGGCTGGACGGCGACGCGCCTCTCGCGCTGCGGGTCGAGTCGGACACCCTCGTCGCGTTCGGCGACGGGATCGAGAGCGACCGGCTGAGCCTCGGGTGGGGTCAACGGGTGACGGTCGGCGTCAGCCGGCGCACCCTGCGCACCGTGGTCTCCTGAGCCGGCGGCGAGGTCGTGGGCCGGAACCGGGATCCGGATGTCACACATCCGGCCCGGGCGGTGTCTTCATGTTCGAAGGCGCGAGAACCGTGCCGCAGAAGGAGCAGATCATGACGACTCAGGCCCGCATCCCCGCGACCGAGGTGACCGGACTGTACGGCGCCGTGGTGGAGTTCGCCACGAAGAAGATGTTCGGCCGGGTGCCGGACTCGATCGGGGTGCTCTGGCATCACCGCCCCGTGTTCACCGACATGATGAACTTCGGCCGCAAGACCGAGAAGTGGCACGAGCTCGACAAGAACCTGTCGACGCTGGCCACCATGACCGCGGCGGCGACCGTCGGCTGCAGCTTCTGCCTCGACCTGCACTACTTCATGGCCCACGACAAGGGGCTGGACGAGGAGAAGGCCCGCGAGGTGCCGATCTGGCGCGAATCCACTCGGTTCTCGCATCGGGAGCGGCTCGTGATGGAGTACGCCGAGGCGATGAGCCTGACGCCGCCCGCGGTCACCGACGAGCTCTCCGACGCACTGCTCGCGGAGCTGGGCGCCCCCGCCCTGCTCGAGCTCGCCGCGAAGGTCGGCTACCTCAACGCGACGGCCCGGTCCAACATCGCGCTCGGGATCCACTCCGACGGCTTCGCGGACGCCTGCGGGCTCGCACCCCTGGCGACGCGGGGCGAGACCCGCGTAACGTCGCCGGCATGAGCGACGTGAGCCGGCCGGCGCCCGAGGATCCGTTCATCACGCACCGCGGCCTGCTGTTCACGGTCGCGTACGAGATGCTCGGATCCGCGGCCGACGCCGAGGACGTGCTGCAGGAATCGTGGCTGCGCTGGTCCGCCGACGACCGCGGCGAGGTGCTCGATCCGCGCGCCTACCTGGTGCGGATCGTCACACGGCAGGCGCTCAATCAGTTGCGGACGGCCTCGCGCCGGCGCGAGGAGTACGTCGGTCCGTGGTTGCCGGAGCCGCTGCGCACCACGCCCGATGTCGCCGACGACGTGGTGCTGGCCGAGAGCGTCTCGCTCGCGATGCTGACCGTGCTCGAGACCCTCGGGCCGACCGAGCGCGCGGTGTTCGTGCTGCGCGAGGTGTTCGACGTCCCGTTCGACGAGATCGCCGAGGCCGTGGGCAAGACGCCCGCCGCGGTGCGGCAGATCGCGCACCGCGCCCGTGACCACGTCGCCGCGCGCCGCCCGCGCGTCGCGGTCGACGCCTCCGAGCACGATCGCGTCGTGGAGCGCTTCATCGCGGTCATGAACTCGGGCGACGTGCAGTCGCTCATGGACGTGCTCGCCCCCGACGTGGTGTCGGTGACCGACAGCGGCGGACTCGTCCGGCACGCGGCCCGGCGGCCGCTGCACGGAGCGGAGCGCGTCGTGGCGTTCCTGCAGGGCAGCATCACGAAGCTCGACACGGCCTTCGCGGTGGTTCCCCTGCGCGTCAACGGCATGCTCGGCGCGGGGATCCAGGTCGGCGGCGAGCTGCTCGCGGCGGTGAGCTTCGCCGTCGAGGACGGTCGCATCACCCGGGTGTTCTCGGTCGCCAATCCGGAGAAGCTCGCGGGTCTCGACGCCGAGGCGCCGCTCGCCCGCTGACCCGCCGCCGGATCCCGGCGCGCACTCCGGTTTTGGGGCGCACTCGCCCGTTTCGGGGCGCACCATCCCGTTTCGGGGCGCACCACGCCGGGATCTCCCGACCTCACGCGCCCCAAACTGCGGGGATACGCCCCAAACGGTCCGTGGACCCACCGAGCGCGCGGCATCGGATGTCACGTGACCCGTCCAGATCCGGACCGTGCCAACGTTTTGGGGCGCACTCTCCCGTCTTGGGGCGCGCCACGCCGGGATCTCCCGACCTCACGCGCCCCAAGCCGGCGCGAGGCGCCCCAGAACCGAGCACCGCGCGCCCGGGAATCCCGTCGAACTCCGGGCCGGATGCGCGAAGCGCGGTCCCCCGCGAGGGGAACCGCGCTTCGGCGACCGGGATGGCTCAGGCGCCCTTCAGGCGCTCCGAGAGGTAGGCGTCGAGCTCGGCGAGCGGCACGCGCTCCTGCGCCATCGTGTCGCGGTCGCGCACGGTCACGGCGTCGTCGTCGAGCGAGTCGAAGTCGATCGTGACGCAGAACGGGGTGCCGATCTCGTCCTGGCGGCGGTAGCGGCGGCCGATCGCTCCGGCATCGTCGAAGTCGATCGCCCAGTGCCCGCGGAGCTTGTCGGCGACCTCGCGGGCGAGCGGCGAGAGGCGCTCATTGCGCGAGAGCGGCAGCACTGCGACCTTGACCGGGGCGAGGCGCGGGTCGAGCTTCAGCACGGTGCGCACGTCGGTGCCGCCCTTGGCGTTCGGCACCTCCTCCTCGACGTAGGCGTCGACCAGGAAGGCCATCATCGAGCGGGTGAGGCCGAACGAGGGCTCGATCACGTACGGGACGTACTTCTCACCGGACGCCTGGTCGAAATAGGTGAGCGACGACCCGGAGGCCTCGCTGTGGCTGGACAGGTCGTAGTCGGTGCGGTTCGCGACGCCCATGAGCTCGCCCCACTCCTTGCCCGCGAAGCCGAAGCGGTACTCGACGTCGATCGTGCCGGCCGAGTAGTGGGCGCGGTCCTCCTCCGGCACGTCGAACTGACGCATGTTCTCCGGGTTGATCCCGAGGTCGATGAACCAGTCCCAGCACTCCTGCACCCAGTGCTCGAACCATTCCTGCGCCTCGGCGGGCGGCACGAAGTACTCGATCTCCATCTGCTCGAACTCGCGCGTGCGGAAGATGAAGTTGCCGGGGGTGATCTCGTTGCGGAACGCCTTGCCCACCTGGCCGATGCCGAACGGCGGCTTCTTGCGGCTCGCGGTGAGCACGTTCGAGAAGTTCACGAAGATGCCCTGCGCGGTCTCGGGACGCAGGAAGTACACGCCCGACTCGTCGTCGACGACCCCGAGATACGTCTTCACGAGGCCCGAGAACGCCTTCGGCTCGGTGTACTGGCCCTTGGTGCCGCAGTTCGGGCAGGGCACGTCGGCCAGGCCGTTCTCGGCCGGGCGGCCCTTGCGGGCCTCGAAGTCCTCGATGAGGGTGTCGGCGCGGAACCGCTTGTGGCACTGCAGGCACTCGACGAGCGGATCCGTGAAGGTCGCGACGTGACCGGACGCCTCCCACACGCGCTTGGGCAGGATGATCGACGAGTCGAGGCCCACCATGTCGCCGCGGCCGCGCACGAAGGTCTGCCACCACTGCCGCCGGATGTTCTCCTTGAGCTCGGTGCCGAGGGGGCCGTAGTCCCAGGCCGAGCGGGAACCGCCGTAGATCTCACCCGCTTGGAAGACGAACCCGCGGTGGCGGGCGAGGGCGATGACCTTGTCAAGACGGGACTGTTCGGCCACGGTGGCTCCAATGGTCGCGATGATGCGGGGAATGCGCACGAAGAGGCGCGGATCAATCCTATCGGTGCCCTCCGGGGCGTGAGAGGGCACGCAGTCGGCGCACGCCGCAACCGATGTCCGAGGCCCCTGGCACCATGGCCCCCATGGAACAGCGAGTGAGCTTCATCACCCTGGCCGTCGCCGACGTCGCGCGCAGCAGGGCGTTCTATGTGGACGGTCTCGGATGGCAGCCGATCTTCGAAGCGGACGAGGTCCTGATGCTTCCCGTCGCGGAGCGGATGATCCTGTCGCTCTGGAGCGTCGAGGGGTTCACCGCCGAGATCGGGGCGCCGCCCGCACCCGGTATCGCCCCGCTCACCCTGGCCCACAACGTGGCGAGCGACGCCGAGGTCGACGCGGTGCTCGCCGAGGCGGCGGCGCTGGGCGCTCCCGTCACGCCCGCCCTGCACCGCGAATGGGGCGGGTACTCCGGCTACTTCGCAGACCCCGACGGCTTCCGATGGGAGATCGCGATGAACCCCGGCGAGACCGGGGCCTTCGTGCTCGCACCAGCGAGCTGACCTCGCCGGTTCCCCGGTGGGATCCGCCCGCGCTTACCCTGGAATGATGAGCACCGCACAGGAAGCCCGCCCACACGGCGAACGCGACACCCGGTTCTTCGGGCAGCCGTGGGCCCTCGCCCACCTGTTCGGGGTCGAGATGTGGGAGCGGTTCAGCTTCTACGGCATGCAGGGCATCCTGCTCATCTACCTGTACTACTCCGTCACCGACGGAGGACTCGGGCTCGACAAGGGCGTCGCCGGCGGCATCGTCGGCGCGTACGGCGGATCCGTCTACCTGGCGACGATCCTCGGCGCCTGGGTCGCGGACCGGATCCTCGGTTCCGAGCGCACGCTGTTCTTCAGCGCGATCGTGATCATGGCGGGACACATCGCCCTCGCGCTGCTGCCGGGCGTCGTCGGCGTCGGCGTCGGTCTGGTGCTCGTCGCGATCGGATCCGGCGGCCTCAAGGCCAACGCGACCTCCGTGGTCGGGACCCTGTACTCGGCCGAGGATCCGCGGCGCGACGCCGGTTTCTCGCTGTTCTACCTGGGCATCAACCTCGGCGGCTTCTTCGGGCCCATCCTCACCGGCCTGCTGCAGTCGACCCTCGGCTTCCACTTCGGCTTCGGCCTCGCCGCGGTCGGCATGGCCGCCGGGCTCGTGCAGTACTCGTTCGGACGGCGCGGGCTGCCGGCCGAGGCGAGCCGCATCGCGAACCCGCTGCCGCGCAACCGCTACGCGACGGCGGTCGTCATCGCGATCGCCGGGATCCTGATCATCGCCGCACTCGTGCTGACCGGCGTGATCACGGCGGCCAACCTGGCCACGGTCGTGATCATCGCGGCCACTGTCGCGGCGATCGCCTACTTCGCAGTGATCCTCACGAGCCGCCGCATCGACGCGACCGAGCGCTCGCGCGTGTGGGGCTTCCTGCCGCTGTTCGTCACGAGCGTCGCGTTCTGGTCGCTGTACCAGCAGCAGTTCACGGTGCTGACGGTGTACTCGGACGAGCGCCTGAACCGCGACCTGTTCGGCTGGGAGATGCCGGTCTCCTGGGTGCAGTCGATCAACCCGGTCTTCATCATCGTGCTGTCGGGGGTCTTCGCCGCGATCTGGACGAAGCTCGGCGCCCGCCAGCCGTCCACGCCGGTGAAGTTCGCACTCGGCGCGATCATCATGGGCGCCGCGTTCCTGCTGTTCCTGCCGTTCGCCGGCGGGGCCGCGAACTCCACCCCGCTGCTGGCCATCATCGGGATCCTGTTCGTGTTCACCGTCGCCGAGCTGCTGCTCTCGCCGATCGGCCTTTCGGCGGCGACCAAGCTCGCCCCGACCGCGTTCCACACGCAGATGGTGGCGCTGTTCTTCCTGTCGGTCTCGCTCGGCACCGCGATCTCGGGCTGGCTCGTGCAGTTCTACGACCCGCACAACGAGGTCCCGTACTTCTCGATCCTCGGCGCGATCGCGATCGTCGTCGGCATCGGCCTGCTCGTGTCGGTCAAGCCCGTGCTCGCGCTCATGAAGGGCGTGCGCTGACCACGGGTGGCATGCGCTGATTCGGGCTTGCGCTGATTCGGGGCGGCTCCGGTTCGGATGCCCAGGTCGGGACCGGTTCGGGGCGCACCCTCCCGGTTTGGGGCGCATCCCGCCAGGATCCCCCGACCTGATGCGCCCCAAACCGGCGAAGTGCGCCCCGAACTCAGCGCAAGCGTCCGGGAATCAGGCCTGGGTGACCACGCTCTCGTCCAGGTACGTGCCGTCGGCGAGCTGCTCCAGGAGCGGGCGCGCGGTCGGGGCCCAGCCGAGCTCCGCGCGCGCCTTCGCCCCCGAGGCCTGCTCGTCGAGCAGCAGCGCGTCGGCGAACGCCTCGCCGAGCCGCGCGCGCGTCTGCTCGACGCTCTCCGCACGGACGCCCTCTGCCACGCCGGATCCGGATGCGATCGCCTCGCCGATCTCGCGGATCGTCGGGTTCTGTCCGGAGGCGCCGATGTAGGTCTCGCCCGCGCGGCCGTTCTCGAGCGCGAGGACGTACAGTGCGGCGAGGTCGTCGACGTCGACGCTGGTCCAGTGCTGGCTGCCGTCGCCGATCAGGAGAACTCCCCCCTCGGTCGCGTCGGTGAGGATCCGCACGAGGCCGCCCCCGCGGCCGTAGACCGCGGCGGGCGCCACGACCGTGCCGCGGACGCCGGAGGCGCCGAGCACCTTCGCCTCCCCGGCACCGCGCCAGGCCGTGAGAGCGGGCCGGTCGATCGGCGTCTCCTCCGTGATGTCGCTCGCCGTGCCGTAGCTCCAGATCCCGCCGGTGTGCACGAACGGCTTGCCCGTGCCCTCGAGCGCGCCGAGCACGGCGTCGATGAACGCGGCGTCTCCCTCGGGCGTCGATGCCGTGTGGATGACGCCATCCGCCGCGGCCGCAGCCTCTGCCACGCGCGCGGAATCCGAGACATCGCCGATGAGCGCGGTCGCCCCCGCCGCCTCGACGGCGCTCGCCTTCGCCTCATCACGGACGAGCGCGGTCACGGTGTGACCTTCCGCGAGCAGCCGGTCGAGGACGGAAGTGCCGATGTAGCCGGTCGCGCCGGTGAGAAGAACCTTCATGCCTTTCGCGAACGCCGCGCCTTCGTGGATATTCCCGGATCCGGATCCGCTCGTGCCGGCTTCCGGGTCCGGATCCGCTCGCTCCCGGATCCGGGTCCGCCGTTGCTTTCAGGCGTTCGCGCGCCGGAGGGCAGACGGATCCGCGTCGCGCACGGCCGTGAGTCCGGCGAGTCCCAGCGTGATGTCGAGCTCGGCGAGCACGTTGCGGATCACCTCGCGCACGCCGGTCTCCCCGGCGATCCCGAGTCCGTACGCATAGGGGCGACCGAGCGCCACCATCGTCGCGCCGAGCGCGAGGGCGATGAAGACGTCCGCTCCGCCGCGCACTCCGGAGTCGAAGATCACCGGGATGCGGCCGGCGACGCGTTCCACGATCCCCGGCAGCGCCTCCAGCGTCGGCACGGACTGGTCGATCTGGCGCCCGCCGTGGTTCGACACCCACACGCCGTCGAGCCCCGCGTCAACCGCGCGCGCGGCATCGTCGGGATGCACGATGCCCTTGAGGATGAGCGGGAGCGAGGTCCAGTCGCGGGCCTTCACCAGATCCTCCCAGGTGAGGGCGGGCGTGGAGAAGACGTCGAGGAAGGTCTCGACCGCGAGTCGGGGCAGCGGGGAACGCAGGTTCTCGCGCAGGCTCGGCGATCCCGTGACCGCGGCGCCGTTGCGTGCGATCGAGATCCCCGCAGCGATCGTCTTCGCGGTGACCCGCACCTTGGATCCACCGGTCGAGGATCCCGCCCGCGCGCGGACGAGATCCCGGAACACCGGATCCGACGTGTACTGGGCGATTCCCATGCCCCGCGTGAACGGCAGGTATCCGAGGTCGAGGTCGCGCGTGCGCCAGCCCAGCAGATGCGTGTCGAGGGTGATGACGACCGCCTCGGCGCCGGCGGCCTCGGCGCGGCGCAGCAGTGACGCGTTGAGCTCGTCGGATGCGGACCAGTAGAGCTGGAACAGCCTCGCCCCGCCGGGCACCGACGCCGCGACGCGCTCCATCGGGACCGAGGCCTGATTTGACAGCACATACGGCACCCCCATCGCGGCGGCTGCCCGAGCGACGGCCAGATCCGCATCGGGGTGCGCGAGCTCCATGACCCCGAGCGGCGCGAGCAGCAGCGGCGTAGGTCGGTCGACGCCGAGGAAGCGCGTGCCCAGGTCGCGCACGGAGACATCCCGCAGCGGACGCGGCCAGACCTGCCAGCGCTCGAACGCCGCCCGATTCGCGGCGACCGTGCGCTCGGCGCCCGCCCCGCCCGCGATGTAGGCGAACGCCTCCGGGCTGAGCGCGGATCGGGCGGCCTCCTCGAGCGCCGCCGGCTGGGTCGGGACGGCGGGCCGGGCGCCGCTCACGCCCGCGCGGTAGACGTCGGACTGGGCTCGCCGCGCGATCCCCCGCGCAGCGGCCGGATCATCCGGAGCAGTGACGGCACCGACCATGAGACCTCCTCGGGACGACCTCGTCCGCTGACGCTCAGGCTAGCCTGCACCTCGGACGCGGTGGGGTCCTCCTCCCTCTCGGACGGCGTCTGAACCGCGTTTCGGGGCGGGTTCCTCCGTTTTGGGGCGCGTCATGCCCGCCGAGAGCGGCGTGGCGCGCCCCAAAACGAAGGAATGCGCCCCAAACCGAAGGAGGTGCGCCCCAAACCGAACGGGAGAACACGACGCGCCGAGCCCCCGGGGATCTACCGCGTGATCGTGCGACCGTCGGGGTCGCCGGGACCGTGCGGTCGCAGACGCGCGGGGAGCGGCCAGGCCAGGGTGTAGCGCTGGGTCGGCGGGCGCTGCATGTCGCCGAAGTCGTCGATCTTGACCGTGATCCGACCTTCGCCCTCGGGCACGACCTCCACGATCTGCACCCGCAGCGGCCCCTCGGCCTCGCCCTCGAGGACCCACGGATCCGCGAGCCAGCGGATCCCGTGCTCCTCGAGCGCGGCCTCGGCGTCGAGCCAGTCGATCTCGCCGGTGAGCTCGCGTCCGAGCACGTCGACGGCGAGCCAGTCGGCGCCTGCGGGGCGGATCCAGCCCAGGAGTTCGCCGTCCTCACGGCGATGCGGGGTCCAGTCTGCGGGGATCATCCGGCGAGCCTAGCCGACGGACGAGCCACGGCCGGGCGCCGCCAACGCCGCGAGCCGAGGACGAAACGACGCGCGCTCGCGGGAAGCCGCGTCCCGTCCCGCGCGGCCTCCGGCCGTTCTCGCTCGACGCCCCCCGGGAAGGGCCCGAAACGACGCGCCCGCCCCGGCACAGGCCGGGGCGGGCGTCGCATCGCGGAAGCGGCGAGAGGTCACCAGATCGTGACGCGCTCCTCGGGAGCGAGCCACAGCTTGTCCGCCTCGGTCACGTCGAACGCCTCGTAGAAGGCGTCGATGTTGCGCAGGATCTGGTTGCAGCGGAACTCGTTGGGCGAGTGCGGGTCGATCGTGAGCAGGCGGATCGTCTCGGCCTCGCGGCTCTTCTGCTGCCACACCTGCGCCCAGGAGAGCAGCAGGCGCTGCACGCCGGTCAGGCCGTCGATGACGGGCGCCTCCGCGCCGCCGAGCGCGATCTCGTACGCCTTGAGCGCGATCCCGAGTCCGCCGAGATCGCCGATGTTCTCGCCGATCGTGAGGGCGCCGTTCACGTGGTGCTCGGCGCTCAGGCCCTCCGGCACCAGCGCGTCGTACTGCGCGATGAGCGACTTCGTGCGCTCCTCGAACGCGGCGCGATCCTCGTCCGTCCACCAGTCCTGCAGCTTGCCATCGCCGTCGTACCGGCTGCCCTGGTCGTCGAAGCCGTGGCCGATCTCGTGACCGATGACGGATCCGATCCCGCCGTAGTTCGCCGCCGCGTCGCGTCCGGCGTCGAAGAACGGGTACTGCAGGATCGCCGCGGGGAACACGATCTCGTTCATGAGCGGGTTGTAGTACGCGTTCACCATCTGCGGCGGCATGAACCACTCGTCGCGGTCGATGGGCTTGCCCACCTTGCCGATCGTGCGATCGTGCTCGAACTGCGCGGCGCGGCCGGCGTTGCCGACGAGGTCGCCCGCGTCGACCGTGACGGTCGAGTAGTCGCGCCAGACCTTCGGGTGCCCGATCTTCGGGGTGAACGTGTCGAGCTTGGCGAGCGCCTTCTCCCGGGTCTCCGGGCTCATCCACTCGAGCGTGGTGATCGACTGCCGGTAGGCCTCCAGCAGGTTGCCGATGAGCTCGCCCATCGCCTGCTCCGCCGCCGGCGGGTAGTGCCGCTCGACGTAGACCTTGCCGACCGCGTCGCCGAGCGCGCCCTCGACGAGCGAGACGCCGCGCTTCCAGCGCTCCCGGATGGTCGGGACGCCGGTGAGCTCGGTGCCGTAGAAGGAGAAGTTCTCCTGCACGATGTCGTCCGTGAGGTAGGCGGCGAGGCCGTGCACGACCTTGGCGCGCAACCAGGCCTTCCAGTCGTCCAGGCGCTCCGCGGTGAGCAGGGATCCGAGGCCCTCGAAGAAGCTCGGCTGGTAGACGACCGCCTCGGCGAAGGCGTCCGCGCCGGCGGGACCCGCGACCGCGTCCCGCCAGGAGGCGAGGTCGACGCCGACCAGCGTCTGGAACTCGTCCCAGCTCTTCAGGTTGTACGTCTTCACCGCGTCACGGCTCTCGACGTTGTCCCAGTGGTGCCCCGCGATGTCGTGCTCGAGCGCGAAGGCGCGGTCGGCCTGGCCTGCGGCGTCCGCGACGCCTGCGAGGCCCAGGATCCGCTCGAGGTGCGCCCGGTAGGCCGCGCGCGTGGCCTCGAAGCTGTCCAGGCGGTAATAGCTCTCGTCGGGCAGCGAGATGCCCGCCTGCACCACGAACGGCACATAGCGCTCCGGGTTGCCGGGGTCCGGCTCCACGAACACGCCGATGAGGGCGGCGATGCCCTGGCGGTCGAAGGATCCGATGGTCGCGAGGAAGTCGTCGATCGTGGAGATCGCGTCGACCGCGGCGAGGGGCTCGGCCAGAGGAGCGGTGCCGAGAGCGGCGATGCGCTCGGTGTCCATGAAGCTCGCGAACAGGTCGCCGATCTTGCGCGCCTCGGTGCCGGACTCTGCGCCCTGCGCCTCCTCGATGATCGCGCGCACGTCCTTCTCGGACTGATCGGCGAGGAGGTGGAAGGATCCCCAGCGCGCCTTGTCGGCGGGGATCTCGGTCGTGGAGAGGAACGTGTGGTTCACGTACCGGTAGAGGTCGTCCTGAGGGCGGATCGCGGGGTCGAAGTCGCCGATGGCGAGGCCGGAGGGAAGAACGTCGGTCATGAGGCCCAGCCTATGCGCCGGGACCGACGGACTCGCCGATCGAGCGCGAGAACAGGAGCAGGAGAGCGACGGGGCGGTTCGCTCAGGCCTCCAGGAGCGCCTTCGCCTTGTCGAGCGCGGCCATCTCGCCATCCATGCTCTTCTGCACGGGACCGCTCATGAACAGCTTCTTCAGGCCGCCCAGCTCGACGGACAGCGCGAACGTGACGCGCGTGCCCCTCTCGGTCTCCTCGAAGGAGTAGCTGCCGACCGGACGCACCGGCCCCGCGATCGTGGCGAAGGCGTAGCGGCGCGGCGCCGCGTACTCGGTGACGCGGATGTCGGCGTCGATCGATCGGCCGCCGGGACCCGCGATCACCTGATGAACGGTCGTCCCGACGGCGGGGGCGCCCTGCGCCTGCATCTCCTTGACGCCGGCGCGCCAGGTCGGGTCCTTGCTCGGATCCGTGAAGAACGCGAAGACGGTTTCGATGGGTGCGGCGATCTCGATCGACCGGGATGCGGTGGGCATGAGGCCAGTATCGCGCCCGGATCGTCCGCGGTACAGAGGGCGCGACCGAGGATCCGCGAGGCCTTTCCCGTGCTTCGGCTGATTCACCGTGTCGACCGGAATATCGACCCTGCCGCGAACGGCCCCGCGGTTCTAGGATGAGCACAGGAGCGGCGTGTGGGGCGCCGCGGGATGGGGATCCCATGCGCGGCCTGGGGCAGATGCTCGTGCTGACCGGCGCTGCGCGCGCCGATGATGTGACCTCCGCGGTGTCGGCGGTCGGGGACGGCGACGCACTGCCGGAGTACCTGCTCCGGCGCGGCCTGGTCAACGAGGCCCAGCTGGCGGAGGCGGTGTCGGTGGCGACCGGCACGCCCTTCGTGGATCTGTCGGCGTATCCGCTGGATCCCGAGGTCATCTCGCTCGTGCCGGGGGTGATGTGCCGGCGATACCGCCTGCTGCCGCTGCGGCAGTACCGCGATCAGCTGACGGTCGCGATGCTGGATCCGACCGACATCATCGCCCTCGATGACGTCGCCAGCATCACCGACCTCCGGGTGAGCCCCGTCGTGGTGACCGGTGAGGCGCTGAACCAGGCGTTCGAGCGGTTCCTGCGTTCCGACGAGGAGCTCACCGACCTGTCCGAGCAGATCGGAGAGGCGTCGACCTCCGCGCACGTCGTGTTCACGGAGCAGCTCGACGATCAGGACGCGGATGCGCCCGTGGTGCGGTTCGTGAACCTGCTCATCACGCAGGCGATCAACGACCGTGCGAGCGACATCCACATCGAGCCGGGAGAGCACCGGCTCACCGTCCGGTTCCGGATCGACGGCGTGCTGCACGAGATGCAGCGCGCGGACCGCAGCATCCAGGACGGCGTCATCTCACGGCTGAAGATCATGTCCTCGATCGACATCGCCGAGAAGCGCGTGCCGCAGGACGGGCGCATCTCGGTGCTGCACGAGGGGCGCAGCGTCGACCTGCGCGTGGCGACCCTGCCGACGGTGTGGGGCGAGAAGATCGTGATGCGCATCCTCGACAACAGCGGGCAGGTCATGCTGATGTCGGACCTGCTGTTCTCCGACCGCAACGAGGAGCGCTTCACGCAGGCGATCTCCCGCCCGCACGGCATGGTGCTGGTGACGGGACCTACCGGATCCGGCAAGTCCACGACGCTCTACACGGCGCTGCGGGCCGTCGCGAACCCGCGCGTGAACGTGATCACGGTCGAGGATCCGGTCGAATACAGGATCCCGGACATCAACCAGATCCAGGTCAACCCGAGGGCGGGCCTCACGTTCGCGACGGCGCTGCGCTCGATCCTGCGGGCGGATCCGGACGTCGTGCTCGTGGGCGAGATCCGCGACCGCGAGACCGCGGCGATCTCGATCGAGGCGGCGCTGACCGGGCACCTCGTGCTGTCGACCCTGCACACCAACGACGCCCCGAGTGCGCTCACCCGGCTCGTCGAGATCGGCACCGAGCCGTTCCTCGTGGCGACGGCGCTGAGCGCGGTGATCGCGCAGCGCCTGGCGCGGCGGCTCTGCATCAAGTGCCGCCAGCCGATCGACGACGACCGCGCGATGCTCGAGGCCGTCGGCATGCCGCAGGACCTCATCGACGGCGCCACCGTGCACCGGGCCGTGGGGTGCGCCGCGTGCTCCAGCACGGGCTACCGCGGCCGGGTCGCGCTGCACGAGGCGATGGAGATCACCGACCGCATCGAGCAGGCGCTCGTCGGGCGCGCGACCGGTGGCGAGTTGCGCGAGATCGCCCTCGAACAGGGGATGATCCCGTTGCGCGACGACGGCTGGGCGAAGGTGGCTCAGGGCATCACGACGATCGAAGAGGTGCTGCGCGTCTCGGTGTAAAGAAAAGACCCGCCCTCACATGGAGAGGCGGGTTGGTGCCTTGAGATTAGCACACGACAGTCATCCCCGGCCTCACCATCCGCGAGGCTTGTGGATTCCCTCGACGAAGTCCGGCAGCTGGCATTGCTGCAGATCCGAGATGTCCAGGCGGCGCCACCAATGGCGCCCTACTCCGTCGTTCGGGCGCCCCTTCAAGGCACCCGCCAGAGGTTTCCTTCCTGGGTTGATGATGCCCATGGGCACGTGTTCGCGCGCGATCCGAATGGGTAACGCGAGGTCGGAGTCATTCGAGATGATGATCGCCGCCTCCACCCGCTTCTGGAGAACGTCCGCAAGCAGGTGTGTCGCGACGTTGACGTCGGATCCTTTCTCCTCGCGCTTCCGCACCGTCGCGAGCAGCGCACCGTCCATGGTGCGCCGAACCCGCAGATCCGATGACCAGGTGAGGAGCGCGGAGGGGTCGCGCATCACCGTCGGAGCCCGCGTCCCGGCCTTCTCCGCTGTCAGGACCGACTCGGCCGACCAGGAGGCGTAGTAGCCCTCTTCGATCACATCCACCGAACCGCTGGCCATCAGGGCTCTGAGGTAGAAGTCTTGCCGGGAGGTCTGCCCGGGATCGTCCGGATCGTTGACTCGGGCCGTGCAGTAGACCACCCGATCCACCGTTGCACCCTGCCAGGACGCATATCGAATCGCCAGGGTGCGCAGGTCGATCCATTTCCAGCCCGCCCGGCTGCCCAGCTGGGCGTGCGCACCGTAGTACAGGTTGAACCCGTCAACATACACCCCGACCCTCATGGCCACCACCGTAGCGTCGCGGACGTCGCCGTCGACGGGCCTGTGGAGAAGACAGATCAGGTCTTCCCCTTCGTCGGATTCAGGGACCGGGCTCCCGTTCAGTGCTGCTTCGCCAGGTCGCCGTAGAGCGTGAAGATCGGCAGGTAGAGGGAGATCACCATGCCACCGATGACCACGCCGAGTCCGACGATCAGGACCGGCTCGATGAGCGAGGACAGCTGCTCGGTGGCGGTCTCGACCTCGTCCTCATAGAAGTCGGCGATGCTGCCGAGCATCTCGGCGAGGGTGCCGGACTCCTCGCCGACCGCGACCATCTGGGACACCATCGCGGGGAACACCTCGGCCGCGGCGAGCGGGGCGGCGAAGGAGCGCCCTCCGCGGATCGACTCCTGGATGTCGCGCACGGTCTGCTCGATCTTCCAGTTGTTCGACGCCTGCCCCACGATCGAGAGCGCCTGGATGATCGGCACGCCGGCGTCGAGCATCATCGACAGGTTCCGGGTGAAGCGCGCGACGGCCATCTTCGTCAGCAGCTTGCCGAAGATCGGCAGCTTCAGCAGGAACGGGTCGACCACCTTGCGGTACGCGTCCGTGTACCGGTTGCGCGCCCACCAGATCCACAGCGCGATCAGCAGCACGGCGACCGCGGGCGCGATCCACCGCATGTTCTCCGAGACCGTCACGAGGATCTGCGTCGGCAGCGGCAGGCTCGTCCCGAGTCCCGCGAACATGTTCTTGAACACCGGGACGACGAAGATCAGCATCGCGGTGACGCCGAGGATCGCGATGACGAGCACCACGAGCGGGTAGGTCGTGGCGGCGCGGATCTTCGCGTGCAGATCGGCCTGCCGCTGGTAGGTCTCCGCGATCGACGTGAGCGCCTTGCCGAGGAAGCCGCCCGCCTCGCCGACGCGGATGATCGAGACCATGAGCGGCGGGAACACCTGCGGGTGCCGTCCCATCGACGCGGACAGGGAGGATCCGGACTCCACGTCGGTCTGCACGATGACGAGCACCTGCTGCAGCTTCTTGTCGTCCGCCTGCTCCGCCAGCACGGTGAGGGTGCGCAGCAGCGGGAGTCCGGCGTTGATGAGCGCCGCCATCTGGCGGGAGAAGATCGCCAGGGTCTTCGCCGAGACGCCCTTGCGCAGCGATGGCAGCGAGATCTCACGATGCAGACCCGTCTTCGCGACCGGCGCGACGCGCAGCGGCGTGAGGCCCTGCGCGCGGAGCTTGGCCGCGACCGCGCTGTCGCTCGCCGCGTCCATGGTGCCCTTGACGGTCTGCGCGCTGGCCACGTCGAGCGCCTGGTATTCGTACTCCTGCACCCCGGCCATCAGGATCCCCATTCCTCGAGCTGCCGGCCGGCGGCGAACGTCGACCACGATTCCGCGTCCAGATCCGCGGGCTTCACGTGCACGCCGTCGATCGACTTCGGATCCACGGCGAAGGTGCGCGCGACGTGCGCGGCGATCACGCCGTCGCCCACGAGCCGGCGCAGGTCCTGGTCGAGCGTGTGCATGCCGACGGACTGGCTCGACTGCATCGTCGAGTACAGCTGCGACACCTGGCCCTCCCGGATCAGGTTCGCGACCGCGGGGGTGTTGATCAGCACCTCGGTCGCGATCGTGCGCCCCGCCGTCTGCGCGCGCGGGAGCAGCGTCTGGCTGATGATGCCCTGCAGCGTGTCGCCGAGCTGGGTGCGGATCTGGTGCTGCTGGTCGGAGGGGAACACGTCGACGATGCGGTTGACGGACTTCGCCGCGCCCTGCGTGTGCAGCGTGGAGAGCACGAGGTGGCCGGTCTCCGCGGCCGACAGGGCGGTTGAGATCGACTCCGGGTCGCGCAGCTCGCCGACGAGGATCACGTCGGGGTCCTGCCGCAGCACGCGGCGCAGCGCCTCGGCGAAGGAGGCCGTGTCGGATCCGACCTCGCGCTGGTGGATGAGCGCGCGCCGGCTGGTGTGGTGGAACTCGATCGGATCCTCGATCGTCACGACGTGCACGGGGCGGGTCGCGTTGATGATGTCGACCATGGCCGTGAGCGTCGTCGACTTCCCGGATCCGGTCGGGCCGGTGAGCAGCACGAGGCCGCGCGGGCGCAGCGCCAGGTCGTACGCGATCGCCGGAGCGCCGAGCTCCTCGAGGCTGAACACGCGGTCGGGGATGTAGCGCAGTGCCATCGCGATCTCGCCGAGCTGGCGGAACACGTTCACGCGGAAGCGCCCGATCTCGTCCACGGCGTGGGCCAGGTCGACCTCGTGGTGGGTGGCGAACTCCTCCCGCTGCGCCGGCGTCATGAGGTCGTAGGCGGCCTGCTCGACCCAGTCGGCGCTGAGCACATGCTCATGCCGCGGCACGGGCACGAGGTCGCCGTCGACCCGCATGAGCGGCGCGGCCCCCGCGGTGACGTGCACGTCGCTCGCGCCGGCACGGGCGCCGATCGCGAGGATGCGCGTGAGCTCCGCGGCGCTCACTTCGAGGCTCCTGCGGTCGGGGCCGCCGCGTCCGGGCTGAAGAAGGCGAGCACATCCAGGTTCACGACGAAGCTGCCGTCGCTGCCCGTGACGTCCACCTTGTCGACCCCGAGCAGCCGGCCCGATCCGCGCAGCCCGTCCAGGAATGCCTGCACGGCGGTCATGTCGGACGCGTTGGCGACGACCGCGATCGGGATCTGCTGCCGCGCCGCCGCGACCGGGGTCGGTGCGGCGGACGAGCCGGCCCCGGCGGCCTGCGATGTCTGGGCCGCGCTGCTGTTCGCCTGCGCCGCCGTGCTGTTCGCCGCCCCTACCGGATCCGACGCGCTCGTCGGCTGCGGCGTCGGCTGCGGTGCCGACGGGGCCTTCTTGGCGGCCGCGGCGGCCGCGGGTCCCGCCTCGATCGGCGCCGTGCGCGCGACGTAGGCCGCGAGATCGCCGCGGGTGATGCTGGTGATGACCACTCCGGCGTTCTGCGCCGAACCGGAGATGACGTCGAACGCCTGATCGAGGTCGGGCACCGCGGCGATCTCCGCGCGCAGGTCCGAGACCGACGCGTCGATCTCGTCCTTGCGCGCCTTCTGCTTCTGCAGATCGGAGATCTGCTTCTCGTAGGCCTGGTTCGTCGTCCCGGCCTGTGCGGTGTCGCCGAGTGCGGTGAACGACTGTCCGAGCAGCGGCAGCACGCCGAAGACCACGGCGAGGGCCACGATGGCGATGGAGACGATCGCGCCGATGAGCGTGATCAAGGACTTGGTCATTTCTTCGCCTCCTCCGCGAAGCGGCCGGAGTAGACCGTCTGATCGAAGGTGATGTCCACCTTGTAGGTGAAGCGGCCCACGGCCGACGCGCCGCTGGTCGTCGCGTTCGCGTCGGCGGAGAGGACGCCGGTGACGCCGCGCAAGGAGCGCACGTACGACCCCAGATCCACCGCTGTCGGGCTGTCGATCGTGAGCGTCCCGGTGAGCCCGAGGGCCTTCTTCGCCGCGCTCTCCTTCTGCGTCGCGTCCTCGCCGCTCGTCGCGGCCGGCGACGCCCCCGGGGTCAGCGCGAACCCGGTCAGCGAGGCGCCCGCGGGCAGCGAGGCGCGGACCTTGTCCAGGATGCCGCTCCAGGCGAAGTCGGATCCCATCGCATCCGCACGGAAGCTCTGCAGCTCGCTCTCGGTCGCGAGCGCCTTGCTCACGTCGGAGAGCGCGGCGATCTGACCGATCAGCTGCTGCGAGCGATCCTGCTCCGCCGACAACCGCTGCTGCGCGAAGAGGTTCCAGACGAACGCGCCACCGATCAGCACCGCCGCGAGCAGGACGGCCAGCAGGCAGATCCGCACCCAGACGGCGGAGAGCGCTTCGCGCTCCCTGCGCTCGATCTCGGACCGGGGCAGCAGGTCGACCCGGGGCACCCCGCCGGGCGCGACAGCGACGGTGCGTGCCATCAGCGTTCCTTCCCGAGGGCGAGCCCGAGCGTGCTCACCAGGTTGAGGGCGAGCTCTCCGGTCGGTTCCGGGACTCGCATCGGCAGCAGATCCGCGATGCCGAGCATGCGGACCGGCACTTCGACGCTTTCCGCAAGCCCGGCGAGAACGCCGTCGACGGCGGATCCCGCCCCGCACAGCAGCACCTGTCCCACGGGAGGGGCCGCCGGTCTGTTCGCATAGAACGACAGGGTGCTCCGTATCCGGCCGATCACGTCCGCGACCGGGCGCAGCGCCGTGTCGGAGCGGAGTGCACCGTGCGGCACGATGCCGGCGGCGCCGGCGAGATCCGCGACGACGAGGCGAGCCGGATCCAGGGCGCCGGCGGCGACGAACGTTCCATCCCCCGCCCCGTCGGGCGCGACCATCTGCGCCGCACGCCTCCGTACCGCCACGGTCTCCAGGTCGACGGGCGTGATGCGGACGAAATCAGGGATCCCGTCCCGCAGGATGACGATCTGCGTGGTGTGGTCTCCGATGTGGACCACCGCCGCCGTGCCCTCCGGCACGACCCTGGCGGCGGCGCGCGCGAGCCCGAACGCCCCGAGGTCGACGCCGTCCACGCGGATCTTCGCCCGGGCGAAGGAGGCGATCATCGACTCGATCGTCTCGGAGACCGCGGCGACGAGCAGCCCGTGCAGCTGATCGCCCTGCTGCGAGATCGGGTAGTAGTCCAGCACGGCCTGCGCGACCGGCACGGGAAGAAGATCCTGCACCTGGAACGGCAGGGCCTGGCGCAGCAGTTCCGGCGCCATGGCGGTCGTGGTGTGCTCGCGCACCAGCACCCGGCGGCTCGCGATGCCCAGGGTCGCCGACTTGGATCCGATCTTCGCGAGGTTCCAGAGCTGCCGGATCGCGACGGCGACGGCGCCCTGGTCGAGCACCTCCGAGTCGTGCGCCGCATCCGGGGGCAGCACGACCTCCCCGTATGCCAGCACCTGCGGCTGGCGGTCGAGGCTCACCTCGACCGCACGGACGCTCTCCTCCGTGATCTCCACGCCCACGTGACTCTTCGCCATGTCCGCTCCCTTTCCCCCGCTGAGCCGTCGCGGCTCAGTGCATCCCCAGCAGTCCGAGATACCAGCGCCACACCGGCTCGCCGAGCGCGATCCCCGCCCAGGCTCCGGCGATCATCCACGGGCCGAACGGGATCGCCGTCTTGCGCCCGACCTGTCGCAGCAGCATCAGCACGCCGGCGTAGATCCCGGCGAGCAGGAAGGCCGCGAAGGCCCCCACGGCGAGCGCGCCCCAGCCCGTCCACCCGAGGTAGAGGCCGACCAGGGCCGCGAGCCGCACGTCTCCCCCGCCCATCCCGCGCGGCTTGATCCGCCGCAGCGTGAAGTAGAAGGCGTAGAGGATCGCAGCGCCGGCGAGCGCGCGCAGCAGGTCCCCCCATCCGGCCTCGGAGGATCCGGTCGCCGCGGCGACCACGGCGGCCGCGCCCAGCAGCACGACTCCTCCCGCGATGCTCGGCAGGACGATCGCGCTCGGCAGCCGGCGCGTGTCGAGGTCGATGAGGGTGAGCACGATCGACACGGCCGCGAAGCCGAGGAACGCTACCAGCACGATCCAGACCTCGGGCCCGCTCGACCACGTGACGGCGGGGCCGCCCTTTCCGGCGAGCCCGGTGGCCCCGAACGAGGACGGCGCATCGGCGGCGACGGCGCGGGAAGGACCCGCCGTCAACGCCCACCACGCGACTCCGGCGAAGGCGACTCCCGTGGCGGCCTCCACGAGCGGGTAGCGGCCGCTGATGCGCGCGGTGCATGCTGCGCACCGGCCTCGGAGCGCGAGCCACGAGACCACGGGAACGTTCTGCCACCAGCGGATGTGCTCGCCGCAGCTCGGGCACCGGCTCTCCCGGACCAGAGGGATCCCAGCGGGCACGCGATACGCGACGACATTGAGGAAGGATCCGATGACCAATCCGTAGAGACCGGCGACGGCGAGCACCATGGCGGGCATCATTGCTCCGCCTGTGAGAGGAGGTTGCCGAGCGACAGGGTGTAGGTCGTGCTGCCCGCCGCCCCGCCCGAACCGAGGATCTTGCAATCCATGTTCGGCATCGGCGACGGAGTCGGGACCCAGGACATCGGCTGGCAGGTGAAGTTCCCGTTGTAGGTCATGGATCCGCCGACGTAGAACTGTCCGGTCAGCGTCCCGGTCCAGGTGCCGTTCATGCCGCAGGGCGTGTAGACCATGATCCGCGGTGCGATGGTCACGGATCCGGAGGTGAAACTGTCGCCGGACGGACGGCCGCAGTCCGTCGCGACGTTGCCGGTGTTCAAGCTCTGGTGCACGAAGAAGATCTGCGAGGTCGGGCTGGAGGGACCGGTGAGGCTCCCGTTGATCTGGACCTTCATGGTCTTGCCCGGTGCGACGAGGAAGACCGCGTCGCGCGGCACGTTCCCCGCGGCGAGGGTGATCGTCGTCGTGTTCCCCGATGTGGCCGAGCACCCGGATCCCGAGTAGTCCAGGATCACCGGGCCGGTCGCCGCGGCCAGCACCGTGTTCGGATTGGCCGGGCAGACGGAGGTCGTCGCGGCCGTCGGCGTGCCCTGCCAGGCCGTCCCCGCGCCGAACTCGATCCAGGTGGTCATCGCGTAGACCGTGCCGGAGATGGAACCGCCGTTCTGCGCGGAGTTGAGCGGCGGGGCGAACGTCGGCGCAGGGCCGGCCGCGCCGACGAGCGCCGTGCCGTCCGGATGGGTCCACCCCGACGGGTCGATCACGGGGGTGGTCTTCCCGGTCACCGCCCCCTTGACGGTTCCCGCGCTGCCCGTCTTGCTCAGCTTGACCGCACCGCCGGAGGCGACCTGACCGCACGAGGATCCGTCCGCGGCCGCGCACGCTCCGCCGACGCTCGTGCCGTTGGACGACATCGTGATCGCGCCGCCCGCCAGGATGCTCTTCCCGACGATGATCGGGCTGGAGGGATTGGCTCCGTTCGTGCTGACCGCCCCGTTCGCGAAGACGTTCCCGGTGATGTGGCACCCACCGGTGAGCGTCACGTTGCCGCCGTTCGTCCCGTCGGATCCGCCGAGCACCCAGAGATCGCCGTCGATGATGCTCGAGCCGCTGCAGGTGTAGTCGCTGGTGCGGACGACGAGGTCGCCCGTGAGCGTGTTGCTCGACGAGCCGCCGCCGACCCCGTGGAACGAGCCGTTGGTTCCCGCCATCGTCCCGCTCTGCGAGGTGTGCGGCGTGACCTGCCATTGATAGACCGACAGGATCGTCGACTTCTGGCCTGCGACGCTGCTCGTGCCGTATCCGGTCGACTGGATGACGATGTAGCTCGTGTCCTTCGTCGGGCACGCGGGCGAGACCGCGCTGTTCCACGCCGTCGGGGCGCTGCCTCCCGCGGCGACCTGGACGGCCTGCGCCCTGGTGTCGAAGTAGGGGCCCGACGCCTGCGACATGCTGTTCGCCGTCATCGTCGAGGCGCCGCAGCTGTTCCCCGCGACCGCGGCGGTGAGCGCTGCCACGACCGCATCCCTGCCGGACTCCGCAGCGATGAAGGCCTGCGTGCTGCGCCTGTTGCCCAGGTTCCCGTTGATGACGAAGAAGATGGCCGCCGCGATGGTCGCCGTCGCGACGAGGCCGATCAGCATCACGAACACGACCAGGACGAGAGCGACGCCTTCGTCCTCCCCCTGGCTCTTGCGCCAGCGCGCCGACAGGTCGTGGATCAGAAGCATGTCTGACTCCCTCCTCCCGGCCGGACGCCCCATGTGGGATTGCGCAGATAGGCGGTGCCCTCGAAGTGGACCGCAGGCCCGTTGGCGCTCGTGACGTCGAAGGAGTAGCTGACGTCCGTGCCGACCTGCGCGAAGAACGGCACCGATGTGCCCGCGGATGTCTTGTGCGCGGTGATCCCGGTCTGCCAGGTCGGCCACGGCGCCGGTGTCACGGCTCCGCCGGACGTCGTGGCGAGCTGCGCGGTCCCGCCCCCGAGGCTGAACGCCATGCAGGCGTTGGATCCGGTCATCGAGGTCGCCACCACGAGGGTGGATCCGGTCGATCCCGATGCCGTGAGCGTGGGATCCGTGATCTTGTAGGCGACCGCATTGCGCATGGCCTTCTCGATCTGCGAGGAGACCAGCTGTCCGCGCTCCGTCGCATCCACCTGATCGCTGACGCTCGCCTGAGCCTTCCAGGTGTTGAAGAAGACCACCGCGATGCCTGTCGTGATGAGACCGAGGATCACGACGTAGAAGATGAGCTCGACGAGCGAGAGCCCGTCGTCGTCCCGTACGTCGTCGTGCGCGTTCATTGCAGGTACACCAGTGCTTGGACGGTGGCGAGCGTCGTGCTGTTGACGCCCTTGGCGGTGATCGAGAGCCGTGCAGGGCTCGTCGAGCAGTCGTACGTGCCCGAGGTCGAGAAGCTCTGCCGTGCGCCGTCCGTGAAGTTCTGAAGTGACGCGGCCGAGCTCAGTGCACTGCACGTGTGCGTCTGCCGCGCCTGTTCGACGAGGGTGTTGAGCTGGCGCGTCGCCGTCGCCGTCGTCGCCTGCTGCGAGGAGTAGATGATCCCGTTGTAGAGCGCGGGGATCAGGGCGATCGTGATGAGGGCGAGGAGGAACATCGCGATGATGAGTTCGACGAGGCCGAAGCCCTCGTCATCCGTTCGCGTCGTGGACACTCTGACCACCCCTCGACCGATCCGGCCGGGACCGAGAGTCGATCCCGGCCGTAGTTGGTGGACAGTTAGCAGCCGGGCCCGGACTTGAACGCCGTCGCGGCGCTGATGTAGTTCTGGCCGTTGGTGTTGTATCCGCTGACGCAGATCGTCGACGCCGTCGTTCCAGCGACCGTAAGAACCGTGCCGTTGACGGCCTGCGCCGTCACATCGACTGCGGCCCCGGAGGCGACCTGAGCGACGGCAGTGGTCGACGCGTTCTTGGTGTTCGACTGCGTCGCCCCATCGACCGACGTCTTCTGGATGAAGCCGAACAGCGGCAGGGCGATGGCCACGAGAATGCCGATGATCACCACGACGATGATCAACTCGATCAGTGAGAACCCGGCTTCATCGCCGTTCTCACGTGCTTCCTTCTTCGCCTCGAGGGCGCGACGAATAACGAGCATTGCATGTCCCCATTCCAGAGAGTCGTTTCGGGTGAAAACGCACTCTGCGAACCGGCGCGTCCCCTGCGCCCATTGATGCAATGCCGGGTTGTCCCGGTCCCCAGATTCGGACTCGAGTTGTCCCAAAACTCTTATCCAGGGATCAGGATGGACCTGTCGTCGCGCTTGCGCAAGAGGTATCGCGAAACCGCTATTTCGGGATACCAAGCACGATCGGCCGAGACCCCGGGGACTTCGAGCAGGCACCGTCGCATTCCCTGCCGACAGCCTCAGGATCCCGGCGTCACCGGCAGCAGCACCTTTAGGCAGAAGCCGTCGTCGGTGTGCTCGGCGAAGACGTCTCCACCGTGCGCGCGGGCCAGCCCGCGGGCGATCGCGAGGCCCAGGCCGGCCCCCGACGCCACCGCATCCGGCGCGGTGCCGCCGGTGCGGGACGGATCCGAGCGCCAGCCGACCTCGAACATGCGATCCAGGTCTTCGACGGCCACGCCGCTGCCGTGGTCGAGCACAGCGAGCACGAGCCGGTGCGGGGACGGCGACTCCGCGAACACGAGGATCTCGGATCCCTCCGGCGCGTGCCGTACGGCGTTCGTGAGCAGGTTGACGATCACGCGCGTGAGCTGATGCGGGTCGGCCCACAGCACCTGCCCGTCGATGCCCCGCTGCACGATGCGCACCCGGTGCGCCCCTGCCGCGGCGCGCACGTCGGCCACGGCGTCCGACACCACGTCGAGCAGTTCGACCTGCTCGGCGCGCAGCCGCAGCGAGCCCGAAGTGATGCGGGAGAGCTCGAACAGGTCGTCGACCATCCGGCCCATCGTCTCGACCTGGGCGCGCACCTGACCGGGGAACGCCTCCGGATCCGCGAGCCCCGCCTCGGCCGACTCCGCGAGCGCGCGGATCGCGGTAAGCGGAGTGCGCAGATCGTGCGAGATCCAGGCCAGGAAGCGGCGGCGGTCGGAGTCCAGCCGCTCCAGGTCGGCCCTGGCCTCGCTGAGCTTCGCGGACACCTCCGCGAGCTCGGCGGACAGCTCGTCGAACTCGCGCCAGCCGCTGGATCCGCGGGCGACGACGTCGCCCTCGCCGACCCGGCGCACGGCGGCTGTGAGCCCGCGCACCGAGCTCCGCGCCGCCCTCGCGGTGATCCACGCGGTCGCGAGCGCACACAGCAGCGCCGCCCCGAGCACCCACACGAGCACCGTGAAGTCGTGCGCGGACAGGTACATCTCGGCCGAGATCGCGAGCACGCCCGTCGCCAGCGCGAGCACCGACGCGACCCCGACGATCACCAGGCGCAGCGTCAGCCCTGCCCGCCGCGCACGGCGCAGCACGAGCACCGCCGCGCCCGTGACGACCGCCGCACAGGCGAGCGCGGTGAGCAGGATGAGCAGGACGTCCGCGACGCCGAGGGGCATCATGAGCCGGATCCGTCCGCCGAGAACCGGTAGCCGGCGCCCCACTCCGTGAGCAGGTGCAGGGGACGACGCGGATCCTGCTCGATCTTCTCCCGCAGCCGGCGCACGTGCACGGTCACCGTGCTGGCCTCGCCGAAGGACCAGCCCCAGACCTCGCGCAGGATGTCATCGCGGGACAGCACCTCCCCGTCATGCTGCACGAGGTGGGCCAGCAACTCGTACTCGCGCGCGGCGAGCGGCACCTCCGCCCCTCGCACGTGCACCCTGCGACGGGCGGGATCCAGCCGGAAGTCGCCGCGCACGATCTCGCGCGTCGGCGCCGCCGCGCCGCGGGAGCGGCGCAGCAGCGCCCCGACCCGCAGCAGCAGCTCGCGCAGTGCGAAGGGCTTCACCAGATAGTCGTCGGCGCCGGTCTCCAGGCCTTCGATGCGCTGCTCGACCTCGCCGAGCGCGGTGAGCATGATGATCGGCACAGCGGAGCGCTGCCGGGCATCGCGCGCGAGCTCGTCGCCGCTGATGCCCGGCAGCATGCGATCCAGGATGAGCACGTCGGGCGGATCCGCCCGCACCGCGCGCTGCGCCGAGATCCCGTCCCCGAACGCCTCGACGAGATAACCGTTCGCGCCGAGGTAGCGCTCGACCGCAGCGCGCACGGTGGGGTCGTCCTCGACGACCACCACGCGGGGCGGCGCGATCGCTGACGTCTCCATGCTCCGAGGCTAATCCCGCCGCACCTGCCGGATCCCGGTTCCTTACGGCCCTGAAAGAACTCCCCCGCACCGCTTCCGCGCTGCCTAGCGTCGGATCCGTTCTCGACAGCCGGCACGTCCGTCGGCGCATCCACGGAATGGAGCACTCATGCGCAAGATCGCTTTCGCCCCCGCCTCGCTCGGCGCGGCCGTCCTGGCCCTGGGCCTGTCGCTCGCGGGCTGCAGCTCGACGACGGGCGGAGCCTCCCCGTCGTCCGACACGATGTCGACCTCGTCGTCTGCGCCGAGTTCGTCTCCGATGCCGTCGATGGACGCCATGCACAAGACCGGCACGTTCATGGGGCTGAACGGCAAGAACGTGCAGGGCTCCGTGACCCTGTCCGGATCCGAGCTCATGCTCAGCGGCTTCTCCTCCGACGAGGGCCCGGACCTGCACGTGTATCTGACGAACGGCACCGACGAGGCCGCGGTCTCCGCCGGCATGCAGATCGACGCGGTCGCCTTCGACAAGGCCTCGCAGACGTTCATGCTGAGCGGGGTCGACCTCTCGAAGTACACCGATGTCGTGATCCACTGCGACAAGGCCAAGGCGGTGTTCGGGGCCGCTCCGCTCTCATGACCGCGACCGCGGTGCGGGTCGACCGTGGGGAGCCGGCCCGCACCGCACCCTGGCTGCTCGCCTCCGCGCTTTTGGGCACAGCGGCCCGGATCGCGGCGGGCGTGCTGTGGCTGAACGAGGGGATCCTGAAGTACCGGGCGGGATTCGGATCCGCCGACATCCTGCTCGTCGCCCAGAGCGCTGCGGGCAACAGCCGTGTGCCGTTCTTCTTCCGCCCTCTGGGCGCGCTCATGCAGGCCGCGCCCGGTCTGTTCGGCGTCGCGATCCCCGCGCTCGAGGCGGCGCTGGGGGTGCTGCTGGTGCTCGGCCTGGGTCGCGTGCTGACCGCGATCACGGCCCTCGGATCCATCGCCACCCTGATGCTCTACTGGTCGTCGGATCAGCTCATCGCGCAGTACCCGGCGATGGTGCTGCTCTCCGCCGCCGTGCTGGCGCTGCCGTGGTCGGGCCGCGTCGGCGTCGCCTGGTGGTGGGGACGACGACGGACGCGGACGCCGCGCCCGCGGTGACGGGTGCGGGCGGCGTCGTCAGCCCCGACGGAACCAGCGCCTCCTCGGTTCGGGCGGCGAGGGCTCCGCGGCGCGGGCCGCTGCCCGGCGCTCGTGCCACGCCTCGATCTCGGCGTCGATGTCGCGGGGCTTGGTCACCACGGGCGGCCCGCCGAGCAGCTGGCGCCGCGCCTCGATCACGCGCCGGTTGAAGTCCTCCAGCACCGCGCGCACGTCGCTCTCCCGGCGCAGGGCATCGAGCTGGGCGCCGAGCTCGCGATCCTCCACGCGGAGCATCAGCGCCGGCGGACCGAGACCGGTGAGCTTCTCGCGCTCGATCTTGCGACGGATCCACCAGTCCGGATCGTGATGGTCCCCGAGACCGGGGATCGGCTTGCCCGCCCCCGGCAGATCGTCGAACTGACCCTGCCGCATCGCGACCTGGATCGCCGTCTCGACGATGGCCGGCATCGTCTCGGCGTTCAGAGCTGCGGGCGGTGCGGACGGATGCCCCGCGGGCTGCCGTGCGCCATCGCGGTCCTGGGCGCTCTGCGCGGCATCGCGGTCTCGGGCGCTCTGCGTCGCGTCGCGGTCTCGGGCGCTCTGCGCGGCATCGCGGTCTCTGACGCTCTGCGCGGCATCGTGCGCGCGGCGCACGCCTTCAGGATCCTTCATCGCGCCTCCTCCGGCTCGCTCACCTCGGGTGGTGCCAGCCTATGCGGCCGCTCACGGATCGGACGAGCGGATCCGGATCGAACGAGCGGATCCGGATCGCGCATCGGCCAGTTCGAGAGCGGTCCTGGTGCCGGTGACGACAGGGAGCGGGGGGCACCATCGTCCTCCACAGGGGCTGGTCCGGGGAAGTTCTTCACAGATCGGAAATGACCTCTGATCTGGAGGTTCGAATGTCGGTGGCCCTCTGTTGAATAGGGGTATGGCATCCACCGCACGCGAGGCTCTGGAGCAGGTCGAGCACCTGCTCCGGGAGGTGTGCGCGTCGCGCGAGCTGACCGGACAGTTCGACGGCACCTCGGACGACGAAGCGATCCGGATCCTGCAGACGCTGGGCCGGACGCAGCGGCTGCTCGACGGCGCGATCACGACCGCGACCGTGCACGCCGTGCATCGCGACGCGGGAGCCGCGTCGACGACGATCAGCACCGCGGCGGGGTGTGCGGACGTGACCGAACTGCTGCGGCGGTCGCTGCGCGTGGATGCGGGCGCGGCCCGCCGGTATGTGCGCGCCGCCGACGCGGTCGGCCGCGACTTCCTGCATTCCTCCGGCGAGCACGGGGCCGCGCGGTATGGGGCGCTCGGGCAGGTGCTGCGCGACGGGGAGATCTCGACGACCGGTCTGCTCGCCGCGATCGGACCGATCGAGCGATCCGGGAACAGGATCAGCGCGGACGCCCGAGGCGCCGTCGACGAGATCCTCGCGACCATGGCGCGCGGTCTCGACCTGCCCGACGAGCACGGCAGGCCCGGCCCCGCGCCGTCGACGGACGAGCTCGCGAACCATGCGCAGGCCCTCATGCTCGCGCTGGACCCCGACGGAGCCGAACCCGACGACCGGAAGGCGGAGCGGAACCGAGGGTTCACGATCGGACGGCTCCGCGACGGGGTGCGTCCAGTGCGCGGCGGGCTGCTGCCCGAAGTCGCGGGGGCATTGGAGCGTCTCTTCGACGCGTTCAACAACCCGGCGGCGACGGATGCTCCGAACCTCACCGGGCGCCTCGACGAGACGGGTGATGACGTCCTCGACGGCCTGGGATCCGAGGGAGCGGCGACGCTCGACGCGCAGAGCGCGGTCCGATTCGTCGAGGTCGAGGAGGATCCTCTCGAGCCGGCGTTCGCCGGCGGCCCGAGCGCGCCGATCGACACCCGCACGCGCGCGCAGCGCAATCACGACAATCTCGCGGCGATCCTGAACATCGCAGCCGGGCATTCCGACATGCCGGACCTCGGCGGCGCAGCCCCGACGCTCGTGGTGTCGGTGGCCGCCGAAGACTACGCGAACGGCACCGGACGCGCGGTCATCGAAGGCTCTGGCACCGATGTGCCCCTCAGCGTCGCTCGGCACACGGCCTGCGCGGGTGGGGTGCAACGCGTACTGTTCGATGAGCGCGGGCAGATCGTCTCGATCGGCACCACGGCGCGCATCTTCACCGCGACGCTGCGTCGTGCGATCCTGCTCCGCGACCGGGAATGCGTGATCCCCGGCTGCCGCGTGCCCGCGACCTGGTGCGAGATCCACCACGTCCATGAGCACGCCGCGGGTGGTCCCACGCACACGAGCAACGGTGTCGCGCTGTGCTGGCACCACCACCGCACCCTCGATGTGTCCGGCTGGCAGATCCGCATGCGCCACGGCGTGCCCGAGATCCGCGGCCCCGCGTGGTGGGATCGCACCCGCACCTGGCACCGCCCTCGCACCCGTGGAGGCACCCCCGGTGCCGTCCGAAGACTCCTCGCCACCGCCCTCGCCCCGCCGGGATGAGAACCGAGGCGCACGGTGTCCCCGGCCGCCTCTAGGCTCGTACAGTGCCCTCCCCGACGCCGAACCCGAGTCCGGGTGACAGACCGCGCCCGAGCGGGGCACCGACCCTGAACCGCGAGATCGTCCGCCTCGCCGTGCCCGCCCTCGGCGCGCTCGTGGCGGAGCCCGCGTTCCTCATGGTCGACGCGGCGCTCGTCGGGCACCTCGGCACCACACCGCTCGCGGGGCTCGGCATCGCGTCGGCGATCCTGCAGACCATCGTCGGACTCATGATCTTCCTGGCCTACTCGACCACGCCCGCGGTGGCACGCCGGTTCGGTGCGGGCGACCACGGCGACGCCGTGTCGGTCGGCATCGACGGCATGTGGCTCGCGCTCGGCCTGGGCGCGGTGCTGGCAGTGATCGGCTCTCTGCTCACCCCCGCGGTGATCCCGCTGTTCGGCGCCACTCCGGAGGTCGCGGCGCAGGCCGCCGCCTATCTCGCACCTTCCATGTGGGGTCTGCCCGCGATGCTCGTCGTGTACGCCGCGACGGGGCTGCTGCGCGGCATGCAGGACACCATCACCCCGCTGTGGATCGCGGGGATCGGCTTCGCCGCGAATGCGCTGCTGAACTGGCTCTTCATCTACGGGTTCGGTTGGGGCATCGCCGGATCCGCCTTCGGCACCGTCGTCGCGCAATGGGGCATGGTCGGCGCCTACGTGCTCGTGATCGGGCGCCTGGCGCGCCGGCACGAGGCCTCGGTCGCACCGGAGTTGAGCGGAATCCGCGGATCCGCGCGCTCCGGGGGATGGCTGTTCCTGCGCACCGTGAGCCTGCGGGTGGCGCTGCTCGCGACCGTGGGCATCGCCACCGGCATCGGCACGCGCGAGCTCGCCGGCTGGCAGGTCGTGTTCACGATCTTCTCCGCCGCGGCCTTCGCGCTGGACGCGCTCGCGATCGCCGCACAGGCCCTCATCGGGAAGAGCCTGGGCGCCGAGGATCCGAACGGGGCACGGCACGTGCTCGCCCGCACCGTCGCCTGGGGCGCCTGGTTCGGGGTGATCGTCGGAGTTCTCATCGCCGCGCTGTCGTCGGTCATCGGGCTCGCCTTCACGGGCGATCCGGCGCTCGCCGCACTGATCCAGCCCGCCCTCATCGTGCTCGCGATCGCGCAGCCGATCGCCGGCATCGTGTTCGTGCTCGACGGAGTGCTCATGGGCGCCGGCGACGCGCGCTACCTCGCCCTCGCCGGCGGCCTGAACCTCGTGCCCTTCCTGCCCGCGCTCGCGATCATCGCCGCGACCGGGGTGAACGGCGTCGCAGGCGTGATCTGGCTTTCAGTCGCGTTCTTCGGCGTCTACCTGTGCGCGCGGCTCGCCACACTCGGCCTGCGCGTGCGGACCGGACGCTGGCTGACCGTCCCGGTGTGACGAGATCCACCTCACCCCCGCTCCTGAGGAGGGGCCTCGATTCGGGCATTCGGTCCGCGCAGCAGGGATCCTCGCCGGGTTGTGCACCGATTCCGTCGTGTGCCGGTCAGAGGCTCTCGTTCCCTGGCACTCTGGGCGGATCCGCGCGACACTGAGGGGGTGCTGACCATGAATGAACCGCAGGTGTGGACCCTCATCGGAGTGTTCGCGGCCGGGATGTTCGGCATGATCACGATCATCACGACGATGTTCACGCGCGTCGTCCGGAGCGAGATCAGCGGGCTCCGGTCGGAGCTCAACGGCGGGCTGTCCGAGTTGCGCACCGACCTCAAGGGCGACATCGCGGAACTGCGCACGGAGGTCCGCAACATCGACCGCGACGTCAGCGCCCTCATGAAGCACACCTTCGGCATCGACCGCGACTGAGAACCCTCATCGCGCGCTGCGATGCAGCTCGCGCTCCTCGATCGCGTCGAGCTCCGCTGTCGCCCGCGCCCGCAGGGTGTCCGACAGCCCGCGATCGCCGATCGCCCTCGGCGCCGCGGGACGTCCCTCGGGCCGGCCGCGGTGCATCGCGTAGCCCCAGGTGGCGAAGCCGAGCAGCGGCCCCCACAGCCAGAACGGCAGCACGAGCAGCAGCTCCAGCACACCCACCGCCAGCGCACCGCCATTCGTCGCAGCGACGCGGACCAGGTCCACACCCCCCACGGTGAACATCACCGCTACAAAGGAAGCCGCGACCACCGCGAGTCCGGCGGGCACCGGACGACCACCGACCCCGGCCATCCACTGCGGGAAGCGGTCCGCCCATGGCAGGCACAGTGCGAGCGTGAGCAGTCCCGCCGCGAGCATCGCCCCGCCGA
The DNA here is from genome assembly GCF_044749045.1 of Microbacterium sp. NPDC089698. NCBI lineage: Bacteria > Bacillati > Actinomycetota > Actinomycetes > Micrococcales > Microbacteriaceae > Microbacterium > Microbacterium sp. NPDC089698. The sequence continues at coordinate 152,981 of NZ_JBIVHE010000006.1, read as the reverse complement.
GCAGCAGGCCCACCATGCGGATGTCCGGCGCCAGCGCACCCGCCGGAGCGAGCAGCGGCCACGGCGTCAGCCACGTGAGACGGCAGAACACGTAGGGCAGAGCGCACAGCGCCGCCGCGATGGTGATGGCCCGCCGATGCCTCAGCACACCGGCGGCGAACCGGCCTCGCACGGCGGGCTCGCCGATCGCCCAGGCGGCGAGCGCGCACGCAGCGACCAGGTGCGCGAACGAGACCGCCAGTTCGCCGAGCCTCGGAGCCAGCGCCTCCAGCACGCGAGGCGCGAACGTCGCCAGGGGCAGCCGGAGCGCTGCGAGCACGAGGACGCCGGCGACGAGCGCGATCCCGATGACTCCGATCACGGGCCGCCGCACGGTCAGCAGGACGAGTCCCACGACGACCAGCCCCGCCACCACCAGCACGAACGAGTACCCGGCCACCGGGATGATCCCTCCGGGGATCAGCGCCGCCACCAGCAGCGCCACGATCACCGCGGCAACGCGCAACCCTCCCGGCGCCGCGCCGACGACGACTCCGTCGCCGCCCCCTCGTTGTCCGCGCAGTCCGAGCACCCCGACGGCCACCGCGGCGAGCCCTGCCGCGATCGACACCGCCGCGGCCATGGGCGCTCCGACGACGGTGGCGGCGAGGCTGGGTGCCGCCCCCGTGGGGACGACGCCCGGGACGAGGAGTCCGATCGCACCGAGAAGGGCGACGACCGCTCCGAGTGCAAGGGCGACGATCAGCAGCACGACACGCGTTCTGTTCCTCATGCCCCGAACGCTACGGATCCGGGACCGCCCTCCGCGTCGCCCTCGAGGACGGTTCCGGGTCACCCGCGGGGATGACCTCCGGCACGCGCGCCTACCGGCCGGGGCGGCGGACTCCGTTCTCGTACGCCCAGATCACGACGTGCAGACGGTCGGCGAGCCCGAGCTTCGCGAGGATCGCCTTCACGTGCGTCTTCACGGTGTTCTCGCTGAGGAACAGGGCGCGGGCGATGTCGTCGTTCGATGCACCGGACGCGAGCGCCTGCACGACCTCGCGCTCACGGCCGCTGAGCGGCGCGAGCGCCGCATCGGGATCGGCCGAGGGGCCGGCCTCCCGCACGAAGCCCAGCAGTGCCGCCGTCGCGCGCGGCGACATCGCGGCATCCCCGGCGGCGGCCGCGACGACCGCGTCGGCGAGATCCTGCGGCGCGGCGTCCTTCGTGAGGAACCCGCTCGCCCCCTCGCGGATCGCCTCGACGACGTACTGATCCAGATCGAAGGTCGTGAGCATGAGGATCCGGACCCCCGGCTTCAACCGCAGGATCTCCCGGGTCGCGGCGATGCCGTCCATCCCCGGCATGCGGATGTCCATGAGGACGACATCGACGGCGTGGCCGCGGACGTGCGCGATGCCCCCGTGCGCATCGGCCGCCGTCGCGACCTCGGCGATGCGCGGATCCCGGCCGAGCATGATCGCGACCGCCTCGCGGAACAGCTCCTGATCGTCCACGAGCAGCACCCGGATCGTCATGCGCCCTCTTCCTCATCCGCCGAGCGCCCCGCGAAGGAGCGTGCGGTTCCCTCCGCCTGCTCCGGCAGCACCGGCAGTTCGGCGCGCAGCAGCCATCCCGGTGATCCCGATCCCGCGGACGAGCTCGATCCATGCCCCGCGGCGACCGCTCCCGACGTGAGCGAGCCGCCCGCCAGCCGGATCCGCTCGCCGAGACTCACCAGCCCGGTCCCGGTGCCGAGATCGGATCCGCTGCGCCCGGATCCGCCGTCGTCCTCGACCTCGGCGACGACCTGTTCCTCCGACCAGGAGAGGCGCACCTCGACACGCACAGGAGGCAGCGCGTGCCGCATGGCGTTCGTGAGCCCCTCGCGCACCGCGCGGTGCAGGGCGAGCGCCGACGCCGGCGCCAGCGCGCGGCGCCCTCCGGTCTCCACGAGGCGGGCCGCGCACGCGGGACTGCGCACCGCGTCGACCAGCTCGGCCAGCGAGTCCGCCGTCGGCAGAGGCTGCTTCGGGGCGTCGCCCTCGGCCGCGACGATCGCGCGCATGCCCCGCAGCGCATCCCGGCCCGTGTCGACGACCACGCCGAGCGCGCTCTCGCTGACCTCGGGTCGCTCGCGCACGAGTGCCCGTGCGACCTCGGACTGCGCGATCATGACCGTCATCGCGTGCGCGACGACGTCGTGCAGCTCGCCGCTGATGCGCATCCGCTCGTCCGCGATCGCCTGCCGCACGCGCACCGCGGTCCGCTCCTCGGCGCGGCTGGTCGCGGATCGCACCAGCAGACCGCAGGCCCACGCGGCGGTCGCGCTGGCCGCGAGTCCGAGGAAGGCGCCGAGTCGCAGCAGTGCGACGTCGACGCCGGCCGCGGAACCGAATGTGGGCTCGGCGAGCGCGATGATCCCGGCGCCGGCGAGTCCGACGCCCAGGGCGACGACGGAGAGCCGCGCCCTCTCGCGCGCTGCGACCTGGGCGAGGCACAGCAGATACGCGACCGCGGACGGGTGCATGACGGCGGAGGCTTCGCGCGCCGCGGGGATCAGTACGAGCAGCAGCATCACGGTGCTCGCGACGAGGAAGCCGACGACCGGGCGCCGCACCGACAGCAGCGAGGCGCCGTGCAGCGCAGCGAAGCCCAGCGCGAGGCCGATGAGCACCGGAAGGGCGGGGTGCGGGGCCGACCAGGCGAGCGAGGCGAGGCTGATCGGCAGCAGCACGACGAGGGCGGCCAGCGTCACGATCAGTGAGGCGCCGCTGCCGCGCACGCCGATCCGCGCCTTCTCCGTCCGCACGTCCCCATGCTGGCACGCTGTCGCGCGGGTGTCCTCACCCGCGCGAGCGACCCGCATCGGCGGACGGACCCGGGCTCCGCCGGGCCGAGGTGCAGGATCAGCCGGCGTGCCTCCGGCACCACTCGTACATGATCACGGCCGCCGCGGCGCCGGCGTTGATCGAGCGGGTGGATCCGTACTGCGTGATCTCGACGTGCCCCGACGCCGCGGCGAGCGCCTCCTCGGAGAGGCCAGGGCCCTCCGCGCCGAACAGCAGCACGCAGCGCTCCGGAAGGTCCGCCCGGTCCACCGGGACCGCGCCGTCGAGGTTGTCGGCGGCGATGATCGGAATGCGCTCGGCCTCCGCCCACGCGGTGAACGCCTGCACCGTCTCGTGGTGCAGGACGTGCTGATAGCGGTCAGTGACCATGGCGCCCCGGCGGTTCCAGCGCCGCCGCCCGATGATGTGCACGGTGTCGGCGAGGAACGCGTTCGCGCTGCGCACGATCGATCCGATGTTCATGTCGTGCTGCCAGTTCTCGATCGCCACGTGGAATGCGTGCCGTCGGGAATCGAGGTCGGCGACGATCGCGTCCATGCGCCAGTAGCGGTAGGCGTCGACGACGTTGCGGCGGTCGCCGTGGGCGAGCAGGTCGGGATCGAAGTGCTCCCCCGCGGGCCAGGCGTCAGCACCGCCCGGCCAGGGGCCGACACCGTGCTCGACGGGCTCGGCCGGCTCCTCCGCCGTCGTCGCTGACTCGCTCTCGGGCGCCGGATCCTGCATCCCGCCAGCGTAGCCGCGGCGGGGGGAGGGAGTGTGCTCCGATGCGGTACACCCGGGCGGTGCGCTCCGGAGAGGTGTGCTCCAGCGCTGCCGGCACCTCGGATCCGGATATTTCGGTGTGCCTAAAAATGAGATAGGTTTTCGGTGTGCCTAAAACTACGGTGACCATCGCACCCCCGCGTTCCGACATCCCCGCTTCCGCTCGGGGCGCGGCGCTGCTCGGCCCCGCCCTGGTCGCCGGAGTGGCCTATGTGGATCCGGGCAACGTCGCGAGCAACATGACCGCCGGCGCCCAGTACGGCTACCTGCTGGTGTGGGTCGTCGTCGTGGCCAACGTCATCGCCTGGCTCGTGCAGTACCTCTCGGCCAAGCTCGGGGTCGTCACCGGACGCAGCCTGCCCGAGATCCTCGGCGATCGGCTGAAGCACAAGGCGGCGCGCCGGGCCTACTGGGTGCAGGCCGAACTCGTCGCGATGGCGACCGACATCGCGGAGGTGATCGGCGGGGCCGTCGCGCTGCAGCTGCTGTTCGGGATCCCGCTCCTGCTGGGCGGGGTCATCACGGGGGTCGTCTCGATGGCGCTCCTCATGCTGCAGGGACGCCGCGGTGCGCGGCCGTTCGAGTTCGTCGTGATCGGGCTGCTCGCGATCGTCACGATCGGCTTCCTCGCGGGGCTCTTCGTCGCACCGCCCGATCCCACGGCGACCCTCGGGGGCCTCGTCCCGCGCTTCGCCGACACCGGCTCGGTGCTGCTGGCGACCTCGATCCTCGGCGCCACGATCATGCCGCACGCGATCTACGCCCACTCCGCCCTCACCCGCGACCGCTTCGGCACGGTGCCGCTGCACCCGGGCGGGGATCCGGAGACGCCTCGTCGCACGCCGATCGCACGCCTGCTCACCGCGACCCGCTGGGACGTCACGCTCGCGATGGTCGTGGCCGGGGCGGTCAACGTCGGGATGCTCCTGCTCGCCGCGGCGACCCTCCCCGGGGTGAGCGGCACGGACTCCCTCGAGGGCGCGCACGCCGCGATCAGCGCCCAGCTCGGTCCGGTGATCGGCGTCCTGTTCGCGGTCGCCCTGCTCGCTTCGGGCCTGGCGTCGACCGCCGTCGGCGCCTACGCCGGCGCCGAGATCATGCACGGGCTGCTCCGCATGCGGATCCCGATGGTCACGCGCCGGCTCGTCACGCTCGTCCCGGCGCTGGCGATCCTCGCGCTGGGCGTCGACCCGACCTTCGCCCTCGTGCTCAGCCAGGTCGCGCTCTCGTTCGGGATCCCGTTCGCGCTCGTGCCGCTCGTCGTGCTCACCGCGCAGCGCCGGACGCTGGGCCGCCACGCGAACCGTCTGTGGACCACGGTCGCCGGATCCGTCGCCGCGGTCCTGCTCATCGCCCTCAACGCGCTCCTGCTCTGGCTGCTCTTCACCGGCTCCTGACCCCGGCTCCGCCCCTGCCCTCCTCCTTGACCGTGAGACTCCAACTCCGCGACGAGACTGCGTTCCAGGACCGCAGTCTCGTCGCCCAGATGGAGTCTCGCGGTCAAGAGGGGCCGGGGGGCGGGGCAGTCGCGGCGGGCGCGCGGTCGGGGGGCACAGCGGGCGCGGGTAGGCTCGAGGGATGGCCAGATCCCGCCGCCCGTCCGCCGCGCAGCGCGCCGCCGAGAAGGCCGAAGCGCAGGCTGCCGCGCGCCGGGCCGTGCGGATCTGCACCTGGGCGTCGCTCGTCACCGCCGCCCTGGGGATCCTGCTCCTCGCCCTGCCGAGACTGCTGCCCGTGGGCAGCCCCTGGGTGCAGCTCGTGCTCGGCGCGCTGACCCTGATCCTGTCGTTCCGCGCCCGCGCGATCGGCATGCGCGGCGTCGAGGGCTTCGACGGCCGCATGTCCCTGATCGGCGCTCTCGCCGGGTTCGCGATCATGTTCTTCGCCGGCCAGGCCGCCTTCGCGGTCCTCTCCGCCGTCGCCCACTGACCCTCATCTTCCGCGTCGTCCCCGTGAGCGGGCCCCCTGGGGTGCGCTCACGGGGACGACGCGGAAGTGGGAAGCGCGACGGCGGCGGTTAGGGTGGAGGGGTGGCATCCCCCGCGGCCGACGACTACCTGAAGACGGTGTTCGCGCACACCGAATGGCAGCCGACCCCGATCACGCCGTCGCAGCTCGCGGCGAAGCTCGGGATCGCCCCGTCCAGCGTCACCGAGATGGTGAAGAAGCTCGCGGCGTCGGGCCTCGTCTCGCACGTGCCCTACGGAGCGGTGCGCCTCACGGACGACGGCGAGCAGCGCGCGCTCGCGATCATCCGCCGGCACCGCCTCATCGAGACCTGGCTCGTGCGCGAGTTCGACTACGCCTGGGACGAGGTGCACGACGAGGCCGAGGTGCTCGAGCACACCATCAGCGACCGCCTGCTCGAGGGCATCGACGCCCGTCTGGGCCGGCCGCGCTTCGACCCGCACGGCGACGCGATCCCCGATGCCGCAGGCCGCATCGAGCGCGAGCCCTTCGTGCTGCTCGCCGACGCCTCGTCAGGACACCCGGGCCGCGTCCTGCGGGTGGACGACCGGGATCCCGAGCTGCTGCGCACCCTGGAGTCCGCGGGGCTGGCGATCGGCGGCGAGGTCGTCGTGATCCCCGGCGGCCTGCGGATCGACGGTGCGGACGTCCCCCTCCCCGACGCCGCATCCGAGGTGGTCTGGCTCTCGACCTGACGCCCGTCGTCATCCGCCCGTAACCCGGCGGTCCTAGGCTGTGTGCATGGTCGAACGTGCGGATATCGAATGCTGGCTCACCGACATGGACGGCGTGCTCGTGCATGAGAACGACGCCCTGCCCGGCGCCGCCGACCTGCTGGCCGGATGGGAGCGCGACGGGATCCCCTACCTGGTCCTCACGAACAACTCGATCTTCACCGCGCGCGACCTCTCCGCCCGCCTGCGCTCGAGCGGCCTGCACGTGCCGGAGGAACGGATCTGGACCTCGGCGCTCGCGACCGCCGACTTCCTCAAGCAGCAGCTGCCCGGCGGTTCCGCCTTCGTGATCGGCGAGGCCGGGATCCTCACCGCCCTGCACGAGGCCGGCTTCATCATGACGGAGACGGATCCCGACTTCGTCGTGGTCGGCGAGACCCGCAACTACTCGTTCGAGGCGATCACGAAGGCGATCCGGCTGATCGAGGGCGGCGCCCGCTTCATCGTCACGAACCCCGACGCGACGGGCCCCAGCGCCGACGGCCCGATGCCGGCGACCGGTGCGATCGCGGCCCTCATCACGAAGGCGACGGGCAAGGATCCGTACGTGGTCGGCAAGCCGAACCCGATGATGTTCCGCTCGGCGCTCAACAAGATCGGCGCGCACTCGAAGAAGACCGGCATGATCGGCGACCGCATGGACACCGACATCGTCGCCGGCATCGAGGCCGGCCTGCACACCGTGCTCGTGCTCACCGGCATCAGCGATCGCGCCGAGATCGAGAAGTATCCGTTCCGCCCGGACGAGATCGTCGGCGGCGTCATCGACCTGGTGCGGGAACTGCCGGAGTCCGGCCCCTCGGCAGGCGCGGCGAACCCCGAGATCGAGGACTGAGCGTTCCGATGGGCGCACTCGACCAGGGCGTGAGGGTCACCGCGGCCGATGCGGCGACCTGGCGCGCGTGGCTGGCCGAGAACCACGCGACGGCGACCGGCGCCTGGCTGGTGCGGCCGCGTCCGGGCAACGACGATGTGCACGTCGGCTACGAGGAGGCGATCCTGCAGGCGCTGTGCTTCGGCTGGATCGACGGGCCGGTGCGCAGCTTGGACGAGCGCATCGGCGGCCTGTGGTTCGCGCCGCGGCGCGCGTCCAGCGGCTGGGCCGCGACGAACAAGGCCCGCGTGGCGCTGCTCGAGGAGGCCGGGCTGCTCGAGGCCGCGGGCATCCGCGCGATCGAGGTCGCCAAGGCGAACGGCGCCTGGACCGTGCTCGACGGCCCCGAGGCGGGCATCGAGCCCGACGACCTCATCGCCGCCCTCGACCTGTCTCCGGCCGGCCGTGCGGGCTGGGACGCCTTCCCGCCCTCGGCGAAGAAGGTCGGCCTGACGCAGATCGCGATGGCGAAGCGGGCCGAGACCAGGGCCGCCCGGATCGCGAAGATCGTCGCCGATGCGGCGGAGGGGAAGCGGCCATGACCTCCAATCCGATCATCTGGGTCGCGGCCGTCATCGCCCTCGGCACGCTGGCCGCGTGGATCGTGCAGATCGTGCTCAGCCGGCGCCGCCGCGACGACGGCCGCGGTCCGTGGTGGGAAGGCCCCTGGGACGAGGACGAGCGGGACCGCTGAGCGCCCGCCCCCTGGAGCGCCAGGACCGCCGGCAGCGCCAGCAGCGCCGGCGGGCGACCGCCGATCGGCGGGGCGCGCGCTTCAGCCGAGCGCCCGCGGATCCGCCGAGCGAGCGCCTCAGTCCAGCGTGAGCGATGCGATCCCGGCGACCGGCTCCGGCAGCCGGAGCGGACCGGATCCGGGCGTGATCGTGCCGAGGATCCGCGGCGCCGTCGCGCCGGTCGCGCCGGGCAGCACGGCGGGGACGCCGTGCAGCGTGCACCAGCCGATCAGCGCGAACAGGATCGCCTCCTTGGCGTCGGCAGGAGCACCCAGCGCGTCGGCGGAGACGACCTCGATGCCGTCGAGCGCGGCGCGCAGACCATCCATGACGACCGGGTTGTGCACCCCACCGCCGGAGACGGCGAGGAGGGCCGCGCCGCGCGCCGCGATGTCGCGGGCGACCGTTCGCACCGTGAGCTCGGTGAGCGTCCGCACGAGGTCGGCATCGGCGATGCCACGCCCGTGCGCGGCGACGTGCTCGCGCACGTACGCGAGATGGAAGTGCTCCTTGCCCGTGCTCTTGGGGGCGGGCAGCGCGTAGTAGGGGTCGTCCAGGAGCGCGGCGAGGAGCCCCTCGTCCACTCGGCCGGCCGCGGCGATCCGGCCGTCGGCGTCGTAACCGCGCTCGTCGAGGCCGCGGTCCTGGATCACCGCGTCGATGAGCGCGTTCGCCGGGCCGATGTCGTAGCCGAGCACCGGACCGGATCCGACCACGGTGACGTTGGCGATGCCGCCCAGGTTGAGCGCGGCGGCGACGCCGCCCTCGGCGACGGCGTTCCGCAGCAGCAGGTCGTCGAGGAGCGAGACGAGCGGCGCGCCCTGCCCGCCGTCGACGATGTCGCGGATGCGCACGTCGGAGACGACCGGGGCGCCCGTGCGCTCCGCGATCCACGCGGGCTGTCCGATCTGCAGCGTGCCGCGCGCGCGACCCTCCTCGATCCAGTGGAAGACGGTCTGCCCGTGCGAGCACACGGCGTCCACCCCGCCCACCGCATCCGCCGCCGCAGCCGCGGCCTCCGCGAACGCCTGGCCGATCAGCGTGTCGAGCTCGCACACCTCGGCGAGGGTCGTGGCGGCCGGGGGCAGCGCGGCGACGAGACGGGCGCGCAGCTCCGGTGCATACGGGGTCTCGGCCGTGTGCAGCACGGTCCCCCGCAGCGCGGCGCCGTGCGGCCCGGCACCGTCGACGCGGAACTCCACGACAGCGGCGTCGATCCCGTCGTGGGATGTGCCGGACTGCAGCCCGAGGACGCGCATGATCAGGACAGCACGAGCGCCGCGGCGCCGATGAGCGGCCCCTCGTCGCCGAGCCCCGAGCGCACGACGCGCGTGCGGCGGGAGTAGTCGTGCTGGGCACTCTCGACGAGAGCCGCCTGCACGAGGTCGATGTAATCGTCGGCGACGCGGGAGAAGCCGCCGCCGATCGCGACGACCTCCAGGTCCACGAGCGTCGACGCATCCGCGAGCGCCGCACCCACCGTGCGGGCGGAGCGCTCGATCGCGGCGCGCGCGATCGCGTCGCCGGCCCTCGCGTCGCGGGCCAGGTCCTCGCCCTGCTGCCCGGTCCATCCCTGCGTGCGGGCCCAGGCCACACTCGCGGGACCGGAGGCGACCTGCTCGACCGTGAGCTCCGCCGTCGCGTGCACCTGGCCGAGATGACCGGCGTTGCCGGAGGATCCGGGCAGGTAGCGGCCGTCCACGACGAACCCTCCGCCGACGCCGGTCGACACCACGATCGAGAGCGATGCCGCCGCTCCGCGCGTGGCGCCGTACCGCGCTTCGGCGAGAGCGAGGCAGCCGCCGTCGTGTGCGAGCACGGTCTCGACCGGAGCACCGTGCACCGCCTCGGCAGCCGTCCGCACGGCGTCGCGCAGCCCGAAGCCGTGTGCGGCGGGCATGTTCACGGGCACGATCGTGCCCTGCTCGCGGTCCACCGGACCGGCGCTGCCGATGCCGGCGCCGACCAGCTCGTCCTCGGATCCGCGGCCTGCGAGCGCGTGGGCGACGACCTCGCCGATCGCCGTGCGCAGGGAGTCGAAGGTCGCGTCGGGCCCGGTCGGACGGCGACTGCGCGTGCCGTCCACGACGGTCCCGTCGGCGCGCACCAGAGCGGCCTCGAGCTTGGTCCCGCCCACGTCGACGGCGAGCGCGACCCGACGGTCCTCGGCTGCGGTCCGTTCGCCGGCCGCCGCACCGGTCTTCGCGTCGGTCACTGCGGGTCGAGTCCGAGGTCGTCGAGATCGATCGCGGCGAGCCACTGCAGGCCCGCGGCCTCGATCGCGGCCTGCGCGCCGGTCTTGCGGTCGACGATCGAGATCACGGCGACCGGCTCGGCGCCGGCGGCCCGCAGCACCTCGACGGCCTTGAGCGGGGATCCGCCCGTGGTCGAGGTGTCCTCGACGACCACGACGCGCTTGCCTGCGACATCGGCGCCCTCGATCTGACGTCCGCGGCCGTGGTCCTTGGGCTCCTTGCGCACCACGAAGGCGTCGACCGGGGATCCGGCGCGCACCGACTCGTGCAGGACGGCGTTCGCGATCGGGTCCGCCCCCAGGGTCAGGCCGCCGACGGCGGCGATGCCGTCGAGACCCTGCATGAGGTCGAGCACGATGCGGCCGATCGCGGGGGCGGCCCGGTGGTCGAGCGTGAGCCGGCGCATGTCGACGTAGTAGGTCGCCTGCTTCCCGCTGGCCAGCGTGAAGTCTCCGTGGAACACCGCCTCGTCCTTGATCAGGGCGATGAGGGCCTGGCGGTCGGCTTCGAGTTCGGGGGTGCTGAGCGTCACGGCACAAGTCTAGGGCGCGCCCTCCCGGCCCGAGCAGAGGAGAACCGGCGGCAGGCAGGCGACAGCCGGGGATGTGCGGCCTAGAGTGGCCGTATCCGCGCTCAGAGGAGGATCGCATGCTCGATGTCGACACCTACGCCGCCCTCGCCCGGCTGAAGCCGGTGCCCCCGCTGGAGCTCTCCAGCCCCGACTTCGATGCGGACGGGCCGCTGCCGGTCTGGGCGTGGTCGGAGTCCCGCGGCGGGGTCGACCGCTCCCCCGCGCTGGTGTGGGGCGAGCCGCCGGCCGGCACCAGGAGCTTCGCCCTCTCGGTCTACGACCCTGACGCCCCGACCGGATCCGGGTTCTGGCACTGGGCGGTCGCGAACATCCCCGCCGACGTGCGCTCGCTGCCGGCGGGTGCGGGCGACGGGGAGCCCGGATCCCTCCCGGCCCAGGCGATCACCCTGCCGAACGAGGCCCGGCTGCAGCGCTACATCGGCGCCGCCCCGCCCGCCGGCACGGGCGTGCACCGCTACGTCATCACGGTCGATGCGCTCGACATCGAGGAGATCGACCTCGACGGCGACGAGACGCCCGCCTACCTCGGCTTCAACAGGCATTTCCACGTGCTGGCGCGCGGGATCCTGGTCGGCACGGCGGATCCCTCCGACCGCTGAGCGGGTCGGATGGGATACCAATTCTCGGGTATTTCTTTCGACATGTGGAACTTAAGCTTCGCATTGTGGTAACCTCCTCGCGAAGGTCATCTCGATATCGAGATAAATCACGCCGAGGGAGACGCCGATGTCCACGCACCGACAGACCGTCACGATCACGTACGAGACGGCCGCCCGCGCCGTGGCCCTCGCCCTCGAGATCGGCGCCGAGCGCGGCCTGCCCACCGTGGCCGCCGTCGCGGATCCGTCGATGACGCTCATCGCCTACGGCATGGCCGACGGCTCGACCCCGCACAGCGCCGACACGTCTCAGCGCAAGGCGAAGAGCAGCGCCTCGATCCGCCGCCGCACCGGGCAGATCGCCGAGGCGCTCTCGGCGACGCTGCCGCTCGGCACGGGCGGCACCATGACCACGATCGACGGGGGCGTGCCGATCGTGTTCGGCGAGCACCACGTCGGCGGCCTCGGCATCGCCGGTGGTCCTCCGGCGCTCGACGCGGAGATCGCCCTGGAAACCCTCAAGCGCCTCGGCGCCCGCACAGAAGGAATGGAACTATGACCTCGTACCTCTCCCGCGCAGACCTGTCGGTCGCCGCGCCGATCGTCGAGTTCGCTGAAGCGTCGCTTGCCGATTCCGGTCGCGACGCCACGGCGTTCTGGGCGGGCGTGAGCGAGATCGTGCACGACCTGGTGCCGCGCAACGCCGCGCTGCTCGCCCGGCGCGATGAGCTGCAGCAGCAGATCGACGAGTTCCACCGCCGGAACCCCGGGCAGCCGGATCCGGCCGCCTACCGCGCCTTCCTCACCGAGATCGGCTACCTCGTCCCGGTTCCGGAGCAGGTCGCCGTGACCACCGGGGACGTCGACCCGGAGATCGCCACGATGGCGGGACCGCAGCTCGTCGTCCCGCTGCTGAACGCCCGCTTCGCCCTGAACGCGGCGAACGCCCGCTGGGGATCCCTGTACGACGCCCTCTACGGCACCGACGCGATCGAGCGCACGGGCGAGCTCGCCCCCGGCGCCGCGTTCAACCCGGCCCGCGCCGCGGCCGTGGTCTCCTTCGGGCGCGAGCTGCTCGACGAGATCGCCCCTCTGGCCGAGGGCTCGCACCGCGACGCCACCGGCTACCGCGTGGACGCCGGCGGGCTCGTGGTGACGACCGCTGCCGGCGACCGCCGCCTCGCGGATCCGGCGCGCTTCGTCGGCTTCACGGGCGACGCGGAGGCCCCCGCGACCGTGCTGCTCGTGCACAACGGCCTGCACGCGGAGATCCTCGTCGACCGCACCGGCCCCATCGGCCGCACCGATGCCGCCGGCGTGCAGGACATCATCCTCGAGTCGGCGCTCACCGCGATCCTCGACCTGGAGGACTCCGTCGCGGCGGTCGACGGCGACGACAAGGCGCTCGGCTACCGCAACTGGCGCGGGTTCATGGACGGCACCCTCACCGAGACCGTGACCAAGGGCGGGACGACGTTCACCCGCTCGCTCGCCGCGGACCGCGTGTACCGCACCGCCGACGGCGGCGAGGTCGTGCTCCCCGGCCGCGCCGTGCTCTTCGTCCGCAACGTCGGCCACCTGATGCGCACCCCGGCCGTGCTCGACCGCCACGGCGAGGAGGTCTTCGAGGGCATCCTCGACGCGATCATGACGGCGCTCGGATCCCTGCCCGAGCTCGAGGGCGCGAACAAGGGCACCAACTCGCGCACCGGATCCATGTACATCGTGAAGCCGAAGATGCACGGGCCGGAGGAGGTCGCCTTCGCCGCCGAGCTGTTCGGCCGCGTCGAAGGACTGCTGGGCCTGCCCGCAGGAACCATGAAGGTCGGCATCATGGACGAGGAGCGCCGCACCTCGGCGAACCTCGCCGCGTCGATCGCGGCGGCGAGCGACCGCGTGGTCTTCATCAACACCGGATTCCTCGACCGCACCGGCGACGAGATCCACACCTCGCTGCACGCCGGCCCCTTCCTGCCGAAGGCCGGGATCAAGGCGCAGCCGTTCATGCAGGCCTACGAGGACCGCAACGTCGCGATCGGCGTCGCGAGCGGCCTCAGCGGGCGCGCCCAGATCGGGAAGGGCATGTGGGCCGAGCCCGACCTCATGCACGACATGCTCGAGAAGAAGATCGCGCATCCGCGCTCCGGAGCATCGACCGCCTGGGTGCCGTCGCCCACCGCCGCGACCCTGCACGCCCTGCACTACCACCAGGTCGACGCGTTCGCCGCGCGGACCGCGCTGCCCGCCGTCTCGGACGAGGCGCTCGACCGGCTGCTGGTCCCGCCGCTCGCCCCCGAGGGTGCGCTGACTCCGGAGATCGTCGCGACCGAGGTGGACAACAACGTGCAGTCGATCCTCGGCTACGTCGTGCGCTGGATCGACCAGGGCATCGGTGTCTCGAAGGTGCCGGACATCCACGACGTCGGCCTCATGGAGGACCGCGCCACGCTGCGCATCTCGAGCCAGCTGCTGGCGAACTGGCTGCAGCATGGCGTGATCGCCGAGGCGCAGATCGACGACAGCCTGCGCCGCCTCGCGGTGGTCGTCGATGCGCAGAACGCCGGCGACGCGAACTACGAGCCGCTCGCGTTCCCGGAGGGATCCGCCCCCGGCATCGCCTTCACCGCCGCCCGCCGCCTCATCACCGAGGGCGCCGCGCAGCCGAGCGGCTACACGGAGCCGCTGCTGCACGGCCTGCGTCGCGAGAAGAAGGCCGAGCAGCTCGCCCGCGTCTGACCCCGCCTTCTCCAGTTCCGGGTCGTCCCCGTGAGCGGACCCCCTGGGGTGCGCTCACGGGGACGACTCTGTCGATGGCGGCCCGCAGAGGGGGGCGTCAGGCCTGGGCGTGGGCGTAGGTCGCGCGCCAGACCTGCTGGAAGCGCTCCGGATCCATCGCGCCCGAGCGATAGTCCTCGCTCGCCTGCTGCATGGTGTCGGCGAGCGCGTCGAGACGACGCTGAGCCTCACGATCCGCGGAGTCGGGTCGCAGTCCCGAGGTGCACGAGGCGACCCTCGCCGCGCCGTGCCGCACCGCCCGGGTGCTCCGCGCCAGGACGATTCCGGCCGGGATCGCGACCGCCGCGATCGCGAGGAGCGCGATCAGCGGGGAGACGCCGACGGCCGCGAACCCGATCCAGGAGAGCAGCGCGCCCCCGGCGACGACCGTGCCGAACACGCGGGACAACTCCGCCCAGTGCCGGTCGTGCTCCGAGGCGTCGGGCGAGTAGATGACGAGCTCGCTCGAGACGACGCCGTACCGGCTGACCGAGCGCGACAGGTGACCCCAGTGCGGGCGAGGCCGGTGCGCGACGACCGCCGCACGGCGGTGCTCCGAGGGCGTGAACCGCTGTTGCATGACCATGGATCCACCCTGCGCCGCTCGCCGCACGGCGGATCCCGTCCCTACGGAACCCAAACGGGTGCGGCCCGGATCCCTGCGCTTCCCGTACGGGGCGGCGGGTGGGGCCCGCGTCCGGCCGGTCCGCGGCGGTCCTGCGGCCGGCCGGTCCCGGGCGGGGCCCGCGGCCGGCGATGTCGCCGCCCGCCCGTAGGCTGGATCCATGCGCCTGGCCACCTGGAACGTCAACTCCATCCGCACCCGTGTCGCCCGCACCGTCGAGTTCGCCGTGCGCGAGGACATCGACGTGCTCGCGATGCAGGAGATCAAGTGCAAGCCCGAGCAGTTCCCGTACGCGCCCTTCGAAGAGGCCGGCTATCACGTCGAGGTGCACGGCCTGAACCAGTGGAACGGCGTCGCGATCGCCAGCCGCGAGCCGATGACCGACGTGCGCACGTCCTTCGACGGCATGCCCGGCTTCGCGAAGGGTCACGAGGGTCCCGATGCGCCCCTCGAGGCGAGGGCGCTCGGCGCGATCGTGAACGGCGTGCGCGTCTGGAGCCTCTACGTGCCCAACGGCCGCTCGCTCGACGACCCGCACCTCGCGTACAAGCTGCACTGGCTCGACGCGCTGCGCACCGCGACCGCGGCCGAGCTCGCCGCTTCGCCCGGCCTGCCCCTCGCCCTCGTCGGCGACTTCAACATCATCCCCTTCGACCACGACAACGGGGATCCGGACATAGTCGTCGGGACCTCCACCCACGTCTCCCCCGAGGAGCGCGCGGCGTTCTTCGCGCTCGAGTCGGCGGGCGTGCAGGATGTCGTCCGGCCGCTGCTTCCCGAGGGCTACACCTACTGGGACTACCAGCGGCTGAAGTTCCCGCGCAACGAGGGCATCCGGATCGACTTCGTGCTCGGATCCTCAGCCCTCGCCGACGCGGTCAAGGGCGCCTCGATCCATCGCGAGGAGCGCAAGGGCGAGCAGCCCAGCGACCACGTTCCGGTGGTCGTCGACCTCGATCTCGGTGGTGCAGAGGACGACGGCGACATGCCGATGATCTTCGCCTGATGAGCACCGTCGCGGATCCGGCCGGCACCGCCCCTTCGGGGTCGTTGAGCGCCCTTCGACAGGCTCAGGAACCGGCCGAAGGCGCCCGCACCCCGGGGTCGTTGAGCAAGGACGCCGAAGGCGACCGAGACGAAACGGCGCGTCCGACGAGTTCGGCCGGATCCCCGATCCGCCTGATCGCGACGGATCTCGACGGCACGCTGCTGGATCCCGCGGGCCGGGTGAGTGCGCGCACCCGCGCCGCCCTCGATGCCGCCCGCGCCGCGGGGATCGTCGTGGTGCCGGTCACCGCGCGGCAGCCGATCGGCCTGCGCGCGATCGCCGCGGAGGCCGGCTTCGAGGGGTGGGCGCTGTGCGGCAACGGGGCGTACGGCATCCACCTGGACACGCACGAGCCGCTGTTCGCCAGCGAGATCGCCGTGCCGGTGCAGCAGCGGATCGCACACGAGCTGGGCGCGCGGATCGAGGGGCTGCTGTTCGCGAGCGTGCGCGAGGCCGGTGAGGTCTTCGTCGCCCAGGCAGGCTATGCCGAGGTCGCGACGCACAGCGACCACAAGCGCGATCCGGCGTCGATGGGCGCAGTCCCGCTCGCCGAGGTGCTGGCCGCGCCGAGCCTCAAGCTCGTGATCCGGCATGCCACGATCGCCCCCGCCGAGATCTTCGACGTGCTCGGCGCCCTGGACCAGAGCGGCTTCGAGGCCACCCTGTCCGGAGCGCCGTTCGTCGAGGTCATGGCCGAGGGCGTGACCAAGGCCACCGGACTCGCGCAGCTGTGCGACCGGCTCGGCATCGACCGCAGCGAGGTGCTCGCGTTCGGCGACGCGCTCAACGATGTCGAGATGCTGCGCTGGGCGGGTCGGGGCGTCGCGATGGCGAACGCCGAGCCCGAGGCCCTCGCCGCTGCGGACGAGGTCGCCCCTTCGAACTCCGAGGACGGCGTCGCGGTCAGGATCGAGCGGGTGCTCGCGGTCTGAACGCGCCGGGCTGAACGACGGCGGGGCCGGTGCGGACGAATCCGCACCGGCCCCGCCGCGTCGTCTCAGGCCCTGCGACGGGCGCGGATCACCGCGAGGCCGAGGAGCAGCATCAGCGCACCGCCCAGCAGCGCCGCAGTCGGGATCTCCGCACCGGTCGCCGCGAGCTGCGCAGCGCCGGATCCGGAGGCGGATGCGGGGGGCGTGGGCGTGACCGCGCCGCCCGTTCCGGATCCGTCGGATCCTCCGGGAGTGGTCGCGCCGGCCACGGTCAGCGCCGAGCCGCCGGTCAGCGTCGACATCTGGCCCGTGAGCACGATCCGGTGCGCGCCTGCGGGCGCATCCGCCGGGATCGTGACCGTGGTGTCGACGACGCCGTCGGCCCCGGCCGTGACCGTCCCGAGAGAGATCGGGGTGGAGTGCAGCTCGACCTGCACGGGCTCTCCGGGAGCGAAGCCCGAGCCCGTCACATGGACGGCAGCGCCCGGTGGGACGGTGGCGACGGAGAGCGAGACGTCCGCAGTGAGTGCCGCCAGATCGAAGTCGACTCCGGTGGCGTCACCGGTTCCGGGGACGATGACCGGGGTGGCCTCAGCCGCGGAGTTCGCACCCGAGTAGAACTGCGTCCCAAGGGCCCAGTGCCGGCCGTCCATGCCCTCCGCCCTGACCGTGTAAGTGCCCGGCCGCACCTGAATGCTGAACGTTCCGTCGGACTGTACATTCGCCATGACACCACTCCCGCCGTCTGTCTCCGCGATGACGACGATGTCCTGATAGTGGTGAGGATCCGAAGCACCATCGACCGTCACCGCGCCCCGGATGAACCTGGCCGGATCGAGGTCTCCGTCGATCCCCGATGCGATGTCACCAGCGGCGACCGTCACGGGCGTCGCATCTGCGGCAGTCGACGCGTGCTGCCAATACTCGTCGAGCAGCGGGCCAGAGTAGGGCTGAAAGTGAACCACGTACGTACCAGGCGCAACGTGAAGCACGTAGGAGCCATCGCTTTCGATCGCGGCAGAGAACGACCCCGACGAGCCGGTCGCCCAGACAGCACCGACAACGGGACTCCCGTCCGACGCCGCGAGGACATGGCCGCTGATCGTCGCGCTCGTGGCCATCGCGACGTCGACATTCGGTGTCTCCTCATCCGCCTGTACGACCGCCTGGGTCGACTTCGGCAGGAGCTGTCCTGAAGGATCCGAGAAGCCGAGCTGATAGTTGCCAGGTGCCATGCCGAACATGCGGAAGCCCCCCGCGTCATCGGTGATGGCGAAGTGCTGACCACCCTCGGGGCTGTACGCGTTCACCTGAATGCCTGCTGCAGGCGAACCGTCCGCGGAACGAGTCGCTGTGCCGCTGAGCGAGCCCGCGGACGCGAGCGACGCATCGATGCCCGTGATGGCTTGATCCGCTGCAACGTCGATCCGGGCCGCCTGCCAGTAGTCCTTGACACCCTGCCACCATTGCGTGACGTAGCTTTCGGAGCCCAGGGCAAAGGAGACCTGGTACGTCCCCGGCTGCAGTCCCTCCACGGTGAAGGTGCCGTCCGGCGCCGTCGTCGTCGACTCGCCCGCGCTGAAGTCCTGGAGACTCACCTGCACCAACACCCCCGCCGCCGGCTGTCCGTCCGCGGCGCGGGTCACCGTCCCGCTGACGGAGCCCGTCCCTGGCGTCGGTGCGGCACTCGCCGCCCCCACTCCGGTGAACATCAGCGCCGCGGCGAGCAGCGCGGTGAGCGCGCCCTTCCAGCCGCGGCGTCCGGACACACGTGTAGACATCCTGGTCCCCCCGTCGGGTCAACGGCCGCCCTTCGTCGGGTCGACCGGAGCCTGGAGGAACCAGGCGTCGATGCAATCTATCGTCATAGGGTTCTCTCAGGAAAGAGGGAATTCCCGAGACCGGATCCCGACATGGGAACAGCCGCACCCCCAGAGTGCGGCTGTTCGGGTCAACGTCCCCACGCGTTACGGATGACTGTAGTTTCGCGGCGCTCCGCCAGCTAGGCGGATCCGCGATATTCCGGTCACGAATCCGACACGGCGCACGGTCCGATCGTCGCGCCCACGTGCGGCGCCGATGCCCGTCCTCACATCGTGCCTGTGGCCGGCTCACCCGGCAGCGGGGCGTAGCGCAGCAGCAGGGTGCCTCCGTCGCCGGACTCGGCGTGCACGAGCCGAAGATTGTGCGGCGTCGCGCCGTCGGGGAACACCTTCTTGCCCTGGCCGAGCACGATCGGGTACACCCAGAGCTGCAGCTCGTCGTAGAGCTGCTCGGAGAGCAGCGTCTGCACGAAGTCGACGCTGCCGATCACGTGCACGTCCTGGTGCTTCTCGCGCAGCGCCGCGATCTCGGCGGGCAGATCCGCGCCGACTCTGCTGCTGCCCTGCCAGTCGAGCTCGATCCCGGCTTCCCTGGACGCCACGTACTTCGGCACCCGGTCGAAGAGCTGCCCGATCGGCCCCTCGGGCCCCGTCGTGTGCTGCGGCCAGTATCCGGCGAAGATGTCGTAGGTGCGCCGGCCCAGCAGCAGCGCGTCGAGGGTCTCCATCCCCGCCATCACGCTGCCCATGACGGCCTCGCTCGGCAGGGGCGCCTGCCAGCCGCCGAAGCGGAAGCCGTCGCTCGTGTCCTCCTCCGGCCCGCCCGGGGCCTGGGCGACGCCGTCGAGCGTCGTGAACAGGTCGATGATGATGCGTCCGGTCATGATGTCCTCTTTCGTGGTCGGGCCCTCCGACGGGCTCAGGGACCGACGGTCGGCTGTGCCTGCTCCCTCGGCGACGCTACGCCGCGAGAGGGGGGATGTGGAAGGTCTGCGCGAAGTCGTCCAGGATCCTCAGGTCGCCGCGGACGACCGCGACCAGATCCTGGGCGACCGCCTCGGCCGGGGTGACGTCCCCGGCGATCAGGTGCCGGATGCCGGGACCGGCGACGATGACCGCTTCCGGCTCGCCCGGCGGTACGGCCCCGCCGACCGGCGGAGCGGTCGGCGCGAGCTGCGTGACCGCGAGCACCCCCTCGCGGACGATCGCCCTCAGCGCGACCTCGCCGACGTGGAGTTCCACGTCCAACGCGGTCGCCTGGCCGGCCCGGAAAGCGGTGCGCAGCGCCATCGTGAGCGAGTCGGGCGTGACGACATCGCCCTCGTCGGGGTCGCCCATGGTCTGGAAGCCCCAGCGCCCGAGGGCGAGCATCACCGGCTCGAGCGCCCGCCCGTACGGAGTGAGCTCGTACACCAGTCCGCATCCGTGCAGAGGCACCCGGCGCACGACCCCGCCCTGCTGCAGCTCCTTGAGCCGCGTGGACAGGATGTTCGTGGGGATGCGCGGCAGCCCCTGTTTGAGATCCGTGTAGCGACGCGGGCCGACCAGCAGATCACGCACGATGAGCAGCGCCCAGCGCTCGCCGATCAGCTCGACCGCCGTGGTCACGCCGCAGTACTGGCCGTAGCTCCGTGCGGCCATGTCAGCCCAGCCCCCTCGTCGGGAGGTCGCGTCTCATCAGGAGGTCGCGTCGCTCGCCGCGGCCACCGGCGACCCGGCCCCCTGCTCCCCCGCCGGCACCATGTATAGGAAGCCGAGCGAGTTGCCGTCCGGGTCGTCCAGGTCGCGCGAGTACATGAATCCGTAGTCCTGCGCGGGCTGGGGCTCGGTGCCGCCCGCAGCGAGCCCCTTGGCGATCGCGGCGTCGACCTCTTCCCGCGAGTCGAGCGCGAACGACGCGGACGTCTGCAGTGAGACCTTCGGATCCACGATCGGCTTCTCTGTGAAGGTCGCGAAGAACTCGCGGGTGATCATCATGAAGTAGACGTTGTCGTCCCAGACGACGCAGACGCCGTTCTCATCGGACATCTCCGGATTGATCCCGCAGCCGAGTGCGGTGTAGAAGGCCTTGGTGCGCTCGAGGTCGCTGACGGGCAGGCTGATGAAGACGTTCGTCACGATGACTCCTCTGTCGGTGGGCCCGTCGTCGGGCCCGATGCCAAGCTTGCTTTTAACAAGCAACGTTGTCAAGAGCACCTGCGAGCGCGCCGCTCAGCTCCTCCGCGGCGTCCGCAGCCCCCAGACGGCGAGCACTCCGGCGCCGGCGGTGAGCCCCGCCACGACGACGAGCCCCACGCCGGGGAGCGTCGCGGTCGCCACGGCACCGGCGACCAGCGGCCCTCCGGCATCCCCGAGCTCACGGCCCAGCTCCGCGGATCCCATCGTACGTCCCATCCGCTCCGGCGGCGTCGATGCCGCCAGGTGCGAGAACGCCACCGGGGTCGCGAGCCCCACCCCGGCGCCGATGAGCACGGCTGAGACGAGGAGCATCGGCAGCTCGGGCCACAGCCCCGCGATCAGGATCCCGCCGGCGAGGAGCGCCAGCCCGCCGATCACGCCGATCCGCACCGGAAGGCGTCCGCGATCGTGCAGGGATCCGGCGAACGGCTGCACGACGCTACTGACGACGGCCAGCACCGTGACGAGCGCCATGCTGCCGACCGTGCCGATGCCGCTCTCGCGGCCGAGCAGGGGGAGGAAGCCGACCGCGACCGCGAGGCCGCCGGTCGTCGCGGCGAGCACGAGCGTCGGCACGAGGAATCCGGGGGCGGTGAGCTCACGCGCGAGGTCCGCGACGGTCACGCGCTTGCGAGGCAGCACCGGCACCGCCGGCACGCCGAACCGCACCCAGGCGGCGGCGACCAGGGCCACGGCGGCGAGCGCCCAGAACAGCGCGGGAAGGCCGGCCCAGACGACCAGGCCCGCACCCAGCAGCGGACCGAGCGCGTAGCCGAGCCCCTTCCAGGATCCGTAGCGCCCGAAGTACCGGCCGCGCGAGGCGCCGTCCGCGAGCCGTGCGACCGCGGCGGACGAGGCCGGGGAGAACGCCGAGGCCGCCGCTCCCTGGCCGAATCTCGCGACGATGAGCCCGACGGTGCCGGGCACGAGCGCGCCCACGACGGAGAACGCGGCGAAGGTGAGGAGTCCTGCGACGATGACCGGGCGCACGCCGATCCGATCGCTGAGAGCGCCGAACACGGGCTTCAACAGCACCTCGGCGAGGTCGTACAGCGCCAGGGTGAAGCCGAACGCGAGCAGGGTCCAGCCGATGTCCTCGGTCTCGGCGCCGAGGGCGGCGGCGATCCCGTGCGCGCCGAAGGCGGTCGTGAAGCCGGCGAGGTACAGCGGGGCGAGACGCGGGCGCGGCGAGGTCACGCTCCAGTGTCGCATCCGGCGCATCCGCCGTGCGGGGGATGCCGACCGCCGACGCCCGCCCTACGGTGGAGGGATGCCGCCGTTCACCCGCATCCCGACCTCTCGCGAGCTGCGGCAGGACGTGCTCCTGGCCGGCGTCGTGCTGGTCGGCGGGATCCTCAGCGCCGCGCTCTCGTCGATCGCGAAGGTCTACGGCACGGAGCAGGCCGAGCTGTGGACGGCGATCCCCTACGTCGTGGTCGTCGCCGCGGCCCTCTCGGTGCGGCGGAGGTGGCCCGCCGCGGTCGCGGTCGTGGTGTCGATCGCGTTCGTCGTGGCGACCTCGCTGCACGTCCCCGAGATCTACGCCGGCAACATCGCGATGTTCATCGCCCTCTACACCGTGGGTGCGTGGATGAACGCGCGCCGCCGCGCGTTCCTCGTGCGCGCGGGCATCATCGTGGTGATGGCCGTGTGGCTGGTCATCGAGATGTACCGGCAGGCGATCGAACAGGCGCACAAAGCGGATGTCGTGGCGGGGATGTTCTCCCCGCTCGTGGCGTTCCTCATGCTCCAGGTGCTGCTGAACGTGCTGTACTTCGGCGGTGCCTACTACTTCGGCGAGCGCAGTTGGAACGCCGCCCGGGAGCGGGCCGTGCTCCAGCAGCGCACCGCCGAGCTCGAGCGCGAACGCGCGCTCAGCGCGGCTCAGGCCGTCGCCCTGGACCGGGTGCGCATCGCCCGCGAGCTGCACGACGTGGTCGCGCACCACGTCTCGGTCATGGGCGTGCAGGCGGGTGCCGCGCGCATGATGATCCCGG
This sequence comes from Microbacterium sp. NPDC089698, assembly GCF_044749045.1. NCBI lineage: Bacteria > Bacillati > Actinomycetota > Actinomycetes > Micrococcales > Microbacteriaceae > Microbacterium > Microbacterium sp. NPDC089698. The sequence continues at coordinate 130,251 of NZ_JBIVHE010000006.1, read as the reverse complement.
AGGATCCGCAGGCCGCCACCGCGATCGTCGCCGGCATCGAGGCGGCCGCCCGCGACGCCATCCGCGACTTCCACCAGCTGCTCGACACGCTGCGCGCGCCCGGCGACAGCGACGACGGCTCCTCGACGGTCGGGATCGACGACATCACCGAGCTCGCCGCGGCCTCGACGGTGGCGGGCCTGCCCACACGACTCCAGGTCATCGGCGAGGCCGTCCCGGTCCCGCGCGTGACCGCGGTCAACCTCTACCGGATCGCGCAGGAATCACTCACGAACGCCCGTCGGCATGCGGGTCCCGACGCCGTCGCGGACGTGCGGATCCGCTACGAGCAGGGATCCGTCGAGCTCGAGGTGGTGAACACGGGGCGGGTCGTCACGGGGCTCCGACCCGGCCTCGGCCAGCTCGGCATGCGGGAGCGGGCGACCGCGTCCGGCGGATCGATCGAGCTCGTGGCCCGCCCGGCGGGAGGGTTCCGCGTGCGGGCGACGCTTCCCGTGGCGCCTTCGCCCTCCGACGGCGATCTGGTGGAGTCCGCGTGAGCGCGCCGACCCGGGTCCTGATCGTCGACGACCACGCCATGCTCCGGGCGGGGTTCCGCACGATCCTCGACCTGCAGCCCGACATCGAGGTCGTCGGCGAAGCCGGCACCGGATTTGAGGCCGTGGAACTCGCCGGATCCTTGCTGCCCGACGTGATCACGATGGACGTGCAGATGCCCGACATGGACGGGCTCGAAGCGACCAGGCGGATCCGGGCGGACGGGCGGATCTGCGCATCGATCGCGATCGTGACGACCTTCGACCGCGACGACTATCTGTTCGACGCACTCGACGCCGGCGCGAGCGGCTTCCTGCTGAAGAACGCCGGCCCCGAGGAGCTCGTCGCCGCCGTGCGCGCCCTGGCAGCCGGCGACGGCATGCTCGCACCCGAGGTGACCCGCCGCGTGCTACAGCGGTTCGCGGCGCGGACGGTGAGTAGCGCTTCCGGGGACGGCGCTTTCGGGGACGCTTCCGGCGGCGCTTCCGGGGGCGGGACGGCGTCCTCGGCCGGCGCCTTCCCCGTCGTCGGTGCCGCCCTGGGCACTCCCACCCCCGTGGCAGGGTCGACCGCGCTGCCGAGTGCGGCGCTGCCCGAGCCGCTCACCGACCGGGAGACCGAGGTGCTGCGGCTGGTCGCCGAGGCCTGGAGCAACGCCGAGATCGCGACGGAGCTGTTCATCGGAGAGGCGACCGTGAAGACGCACGTCTCGCGGATCCTGCAGAAGCTCGGCGCGCGCGACCGCGTGCAGGCCGTGGTGCTGGCGCACCGCTTGGGCCTGGCGTAGCGGCCGGGGATCCGGTTCCTCCCCCGCACCGCGGCGCCTGCCCGCTAGCCTCTCCCCATGTCCGAAACCGCGAGCCTCCCGGAATCCCGCCCTCGCTCGTCGTCGACCCGTCCGATCGTGGCCGGGATCGTCACGGCGCTCGTCGGGTTCACGAGTTCGTTCGCGGTGGTGCTCACGGGCCTCACCGCGGTTGGCGCGACGCACGCCCAGGCGGCGAGCGGGCTCCTCGCGCTCAGCCTCACGATGGGCATCGCCGGCATCGTGCTGGCCTGGCGCTACCGCATGCCGATCACCTCGGCCTGGTCGACGCCGGGAGCGGCGCTGCTCGCCGCCTCGGGCGCGATCGAAGGCGGCTGGCCCGCCGCGGTCGGGGCGTTCCTGATCGTCGCGGGACTCATCCTGCTCACCGCGCTCGTGCCGCAGCTCGGGTCCCTCATCGCCGCCATCCCGCCGTCGATCGCGCAGGCGATGCTCGCGGGTGTGCTGCTGCCGCTCTGCCTCGCCCCGATCACCGGGCTCGGCAAGAATCCGTGGGCGGTGATCCCGGTGATCCTGACCTGGCTCGTGTTCACCCGGCTCGCGCCCCGCTGGGCGGTGCCGTTGGCGTTCCTCGCGGCGACGGTGGTGATCGTGATCGGGATCGTGACCCGCGGATCTTCGACGGGATCCGGAGCGGTCCTCGATGCGGCCGCGCTGCTGCCGCACCTCGAGTTCACGATGCCGACGTTCACCGTCGGAGCGCTCGTCGGCATCGCGCTGCCGTTGTTCATCGTCACCATGGCCTCGCAGAACGTGCCCGGCGTGGCCGTGATGCGCAGCTTCGGCTACGAGGCGCCCTGGCGTCCGGCCATGCTCGCGACCGGCATCGGCAGCGCCCTCGGCGCCTCCGCCGGCGGGCACGCGATCAACCTCGCCGCGATCAGCGCGGCCCTCGCCGCCTCCCCCGATGCGGAACCGGATCCGAAGCGCCGCTGGATCGCCGGCGTCTCGACCGGGGCCTCGTACCTGGTGCTGGGCGGATGCTCGGCCGCCTTCGCCGCGCTCGTGGTGCTCGCCCCCGTCGCCGTGATCCCGGCCGTCGCCGGTCTCGCGCTCTTCGGCGCGTTCGGATCCGCCGTGCAGCAGGCGATCGACGATCCGGGCGAGCGCACCCCGGCCGTGGTGACGTTCCTCGTCGCCGCCTCCGGCATGGCCTTCTGGGGCGTCAGCGCCGCGTTCTGGGCGCTCCTCGCCGGCCTGCTGGTCCGCGCCGTCCTCCACCTCGCCCGCCGCTGACCCGCCCCACTTCCGAGTCGTCCCCACGAGCGCACGCCATGGGGTCCGCTCACGGGGACAACTCGATAGATGGAGCGCCTCTCTCCGAGTCGTCCCTGTGAGCGCACGCCAGGGACTCCGCTGACGGGGACGACCCGAAGATGGCGGGCTGGTCCCCCGAGGGACGGACGTCCACCGGGTCCGCTGTCCGAGAGCGCCGCAGGATCCCCCGCAGGACGCACCGTCCGAGAGCGCCACCGGATCCGCCGTAGGGGGGATGCCGCCGGGCCGCGGCGCTGAATACCGTGGAGCCATGACCACAGTGCTCACCCGCACCACGACCGCGGGGCTGCTCGAACTCGAGGGCCTCACCAAGAGCTACGGCGCCCGGCGCGTGCTCGACGACGTCTCGTTCCGCGTCGAACCAGGCCGGCTCACGGGCTTCGTCGGCGGCAACGGCGCCGGCAAGACCACCACGATGCGGATCGTGCTCGGCGTGCTCGGCGCCGACGGCGGCACCGTGCGCCTCGGCGGGCACGATGTCGCGGCCACCGACCGGCGCCACTTCGGGTACATGCCCGAGGAGCGCGGCCTGTACCCGAAGATGAAGGTGCTCGAGCAGGTCGCATATCTCGCACGGCTGCACGGATTCGGCAAGACCGAGGCGACCGCCCGCGGCGAGGCTCTGCTGGCCGAGCTCGGACTCGGCGAGCGGCTGCACGACACGATCGAGTCGCTCTCGCTCGGCAACCAGCAGCGCGCGCAGATCGCCGCCGCGCTCGTGCACGACCCTGAGGTGCTGATCCTCGACGAGCCGTTCTCCGGACTGGATCCGCTCGCGGTCGACGTCGTCGCCGGCGTGCTGCAGGCGCGCGCCGCGCAGGGTGCCGCGATCCTGTTCTCCTCGCACCAGCTCGACGTCGTCGAGCGGCTCTGCGACGATCTCGTCATCATCGCGGGCGGCACGATCCGCGCTTCCGGCTCCCGCGAGCAGCTGCGGGCGCAGCACTCCGCCCCCCGCTACGAACTGGTCTCCGACGCCGACGCCGGATGGATCCGCTCCGAGCCGGGCATCACGGTCGTCGACTTCGAGCGCGGGACCGCGGTCTTCGACGCCGCTACCCCGGAGGACGCGCAGCGCGTGCTGCGCACGGCCCTCGACCACGGCGTCGTGCACGCTTTCACCCCGCAGCATCCGTCCCTCGCCCAGATCTTCAAGGAGGTCATCCAGTGAGCACCGCGACCACTCAGAACAGCGCGCTCTCCGCGTCGAGCGGGATCTTCCTCGTCGCCGAGCGCGAGATCGGATCCAAGCTGCGCAGCAAGGCGTTCCTGATCTCGACCGGGATCCTGCTCCTCATCGCGCTCGCCGGCGTGCTGATCGGCGGGTTCATGAGCAAGAACACGTCGGAGACGAAGATCGCCGTGACCGCGGAGACCGCGCAGGCGGTGCAGGGCCTTCCGGGGCTCGCGCCGACCGAGGTCGCCGACGCCGGTGCCGCGGAGAAGCTGGTCCGCGACGGGACCGTCGAGGCGGCACTCGTCCCCGCATCCGGCGACACCTCGTTCGGCTACGAGATCGTGGCGCTCAAGAGTGCGCCGAACAGCCTGCAGAGCCTGCTCGCGAAGACGCCCAAGGTCACGATCCTCGAACCCGACACGACCAATCCGCTGCTCCGATACCTCGTCGCGATCGGCTTCGGCGTCGTCTTCCTGATGGCCGCCTCGACGTTCGGCGCGACCATGGCGCAGAGCGTCGTCGAGGAGAAGTCCACGCGCGTGGTCGAGCTGCTGCTCGCCGCGATCCCGGCCCGCGTGCTGCTGGCCGGCAAGGTCATCGGCAACACGGTGCTCGCGATGGCGCAGATCCTGCTGCTCGCGGCGATCGCCGTGGTCGGGCTCATCGTGACCGGCCAGAACACCGTCCTGCAGGGGCTCGGATCCCCGCTGGTGTGGTTCGCCGTCTTCTTCCTGTTCGGCTTCGTGCTGCTGGCCTCGCTGTTCGCGGCGGCCGCCGCCCTGGTGTCGCGCCAGGAGGACATCGGATCCACCACGATGCCGATCACGATGCTCGTGATGGCGCCGTACATCCTGGTCATCATCTTCAACGACAACCCCGTCGTGATGACGATCCTCTCGTACATCCCGTTCTCGGCCCCGGTCGCGATGCCGGTGCGGCTGTTCGTCGGCGAGGCGCAGTGGTGGGAGCCGCTGGCGTCCCTGGCGATCCTGCTCGTGGCCTGCGTGGGCGCGATCCTCGTGGCGGCGAAGATCTACGAGAACTCGCTGCTGCGCATGGGCGCGCGCGTGAAGCTGTCCGAGGCGCTGAAGGGCTGAGCCGGCTCGGCCGGTCCGGGCCGGTCGGTCCGGGCGGGTGCCCCTGACCGCGAGACTTCATCTCCGCGACGAGACTGCGGTTGCGGAGCGCGGTCTCGTCGCCCATTTGGAGTCTCGCGGTCGGGTGGAGGATCCGGATCGAGTCCCAGGAATATTCATACGCATGCATTGTTAGCCTCAGGGTGCGGACGATGGGGTCCGGCAGCAGATCCACCGACCCGAAAGGCCTCATCGCCATGAGCACTCCCGCCGCCGACCGCACCGCGGTCACCGATGCCCCGATCCTCGACATCCTCGCCGAGCGCTGGAGCACCCGCATCTTCGACGCCGCCTCGACCATCGACGAGGAGGCCCTGGCGAGCGCGCTCGAGGCCGCCCGTTGGGCGCCGACCGCCGCCAACACCCAGCCGTGGCGCGTGATCGTGGCCCGCCGCGGCTCCGAGGAGCACGCCAAGGTCCTCGGCACCCTCGCCGGCTTCAACAGCGCCTGGGCCGGCGACGCCGCGCTTCTCGTGGTGTTCGTGGCCGAGACCACGCGCGACGGCCAGCCCATGACCTGGGCGCTCTACGACACCGGCCAGGCGGCGGCGCACTTCACCGTGCAGGCGCACGCCAACGGTCTCTCCACGCACCAGATGGGCGGCTTCGACCGCGACGCGATCTCCGCCGCGTTCGACCTGAGCTCCGACTTCACCCCGATCTCGGTCATGGCCGTCGGCGAGCTGGGCGACATCCGCACCGCTCCCGAGGAGCTGCAGCAGCGCGAGAACGCCCCGCGTGAGCGCCGCCCGATCGCGGACACCCTCCTCATCAACGCCTGAGGCCCCCTCTCCACCTCCGAGTCGTCCCCGTCAGCGCACGCCATAGGCGCCGCTGACGGGGACGACTCGCAGATGGGGAGAGGCTCCGGCAGGGCGAGGGTGCGCCGAGAGCGCCCGGCCCGCCGCCGCTGCGCAGCGCCCGGCCCGCCGCCGCGCCCGGCTCGACAGCGCGCGGCTCGACAGGACGCGGGTCAGCGCCTGCGGTGCAGGCCGGCGGCGAGCGCGTCGGCGGCGCGCACCAGCGACAGGTGCGAGAACGCTTGGGGCGTGTTCCCGGCGTGCCTCCGGCCCACGGGGTCGTACTCCTCGCTCAGCATGCCGACATCGTTGCGCAGGGCGCACAGGCGGTCCATGAGCGTGCGCGCCTCGGCCATGCGCCCGGTGACCGCATACTGCTCCACGAGCCAGAACGAGCACGCGAGGAACGTGTTCTCGCCCCCGGGCAGGCCGTCCACGCCCGCGCTCGTGCGATACCGGTTCACGAACCCGCCGGCGACGAGCGTCTGCTCGATCCGCTCCACGGTCGCCAGCATCCGCGGGTCGTCGGGAGCGCAGTATCCGGTGCGCGGGATGAGCAGGAGCGCGGCGTCGACCTCGTCGGTGGCGCGGTGCTGCACGAAGTGCCCGTCCCGCACCCCGTGCTCGTCGATCTCGGCGCGCAGCCGTTCGCGCACGCCCCGCCAGCGCTCGACCGGGCCGTGCGCCCCGTCCTCCTCGACCGCCCGCACCCCGCGGTCGAACGCCGCCCACAGCATCACCCGGGAGTGCGTGAAGAACTGCGGATCCCCGCGGATCTCCCACATGCCGTTGTCCGGATGGTCCAGCTGCTTCTCCGCCTGCCGCAGGAGCACCCGCTGCAGCGACCAGGACCGCGCCGACTCGCCGAGGCCCGCCCGGCGGGCGGCGGCGAGCGTCACCATGACCTCGCCGAAGACGTCCGCCTGGAACTGCTCCGCGGCGGCGTTGCCCACCCGCACGGGCGCGGATCCGGCATATCCCGGCAGCGACCGCATCTCCCGCTCGAGCAGATCCCGCTCCCCTGCGAGCCCGTACATGATCTGCAGATCGGCCGGATCCCCCGCGACCGCCCGCAGCAGCCAGTCCCGCCAGGCGCGCGCCTCGTCCGCGAGGCCGTGCGCGAGCAGCGCCTCGAGCGTGAGCGCGGCGTCCCGCAACCAGACGTAGCGGTAGTCCCAGTTGCGCGCGCCCCCGAACTCCTCGGGCAGCGAGGTCGTCGCGGCAGCCGCGATCCCCCCGGTCTCGCGGTTGGTGAGCGCGCGCAGGAGCAGCAGCGAGCGCCGCACGTCGTCCTCGTGGGGGCCCTCGTGCGCGATGCCCGCCGCCCAGTCGCCCCACCAGGTCGCAGTTGCCTGCTCCGCGTCGTCCAGGTCGAGCGCCTCGGGGGACGGACGGTACGAAGGGAACCATGTGAGCGTCAGATCCCTGCTCTCCCCTGCCGCGACCTCGATCGTGCCCACATGGCTGTGGCCGCGCGGCTGCAGCTCGCCGCCGCGCACCACGACGGCGTCGGGTCCCGCGGTCGCGGTGAGCTCGGGGGACACGGGACTCCCCGTCTGGCGCACCCACGGCAGCGCCCTGGCGTAGTCGAACCGGAGCCGCAGCTCCTGGGCGAAGGACATCCGTCCGCTGATCCCGACGACCCGGCGGACGATGTCCGTCCGGTCGGCTCCCAGCGCCGCCCTCGCCCCCTCGAGCGCCCCCGGATCCTTCGGGAGCAGGATCGGCATCCACTCGCGCACCTCGGCGACGCCGTCGGCGCACTCCCACCGGGTCACGAGGCAGAACGTGTCGCCGTCGTAGCGCCGGGAGGCGGTGGCCTCGGGATCCGCGGGGCGCAGGCTCCAGTGCCCCTGCTCGACGCCGCCGAGCAGAGCGCCGAACAGGGAGGCGGAATCCAGCCGCGGTGCGCAGAACCAGTCGATGCTGCCGGCCCGCGACACGAGTGCGGCGGTGCGGCCGTCGCTGAGCAGGGCGTAGTCCTCGATCGGAGGGGTCTCCATCCTCCGCAGTCTGGCACGGACCGCTGTGCCCGGCGCCGGGGAACGCCCGCCGCGGGACGGATCCGGCTCCCCGCCGAGATCGCAGACAGATCCGCACGACGGAACGTATCGTGGGCGCATGACCACCCCGACGACGCTGCTCATCCTCGGCGCTTCCGGCGACCTGACCTCCCGGCTCCTCCTGCCCGCGATCGCGCAGCTCCTGCAGCGCCAGCCCGACCGCACCCTGGTGCTGCGCGGCGCCGGATCCGACGACTGGACCGACGAGCGCTGGCAGGAGGCCGTGCGCACCGCGTTCGCGACCGTCGACGCGACGGACCAGCTCCCGCGGATCGCGGGGACCACCTACGTGAAGGCCGACGTCACCGACCGCGCGTCGCTCGCCGGGCTCATCGAGGGCATCGAGGGGTCGCTCGTGATCTACTTCGCCCTTCCGCCCGCCGTCGCGGAGGCGGCCTGCGAGAAGCTCGTCGACATCCCGCTGCCCGAGGGCACGGTGCTGGCGCTCGAGAAGCCGTTCGGCAGCGATGAGAAGAGCGCCGCCGCGCTCAACGCCCTGGTCACCCGGATCGTGCCGGAGAACCAGGTCTTCCGCGTCGATCACTTCCTCGGGCGCTCCACGATCCTCAACATCATGGGCGTGCGCTTCGCGAACCGGCTGGTCGAGCCCGTCTGGTCGGCCGACCATGTGCAGTCGGTCCTGGTGCGCTACGACGAGTCGCTCGCCCTGGAGAACCGCGCCCGCTACTACGACAAGGCCGGCGCCCTGGTCGACATGATCCAGAGCCACCTGCTGCAGGTGCTCGCGATCCTCGCGATGGAGCAGCCCGCGGATCTGGACGAGATCGACCTGCGCGACGCGATGGCCGCCGCCCTGCGCGCGACCCGGATCCTCGGCGACGATCCCGCCGCCTCGACCCGCCGCGCCCGGTACACGGCGGGCACGAGCGACGACCGCTCCGTGCCCTCGTACGCGGACGAGGAGGGGGTGGATCCGGCCCGCGGCACCGAGACCCTCGCCGAGATCACCTGCGAGGTCGACACCGCGCGCTGGGCAGGGGTGCCGTTCACGCTGCGCAGCGGCAAAGCCCTGGGCGAGCGCTGCGCGGAGATCGTGGTGACCTTCCGGCCCGTGCGGCACATCCCCGGCGGGCTCACGGGGACGCCGACGGACGGCGGCGTGCTGCGCTTCTCCCTCGGCCCCGACCGGATCGAGCTCGAGCTGAACGTGAACGGCGGCGACGATCCCTTCGCCCTGCGCCGCGACGTGCTGTCCACGGGCCTGGGCAAGGGCACGCTGCTGGCCTACACCGAGGTGCTCAGCGAGATCCTCGACGGCGACGTCGCGCTGTCCGTCCGCGGCGACGCGGCCGAGCAGTGCTGGCGGATCATCCAGCCCGCGCTCGACGCCTGGCGCTCGGGCGCGGTCCCGATGCAGGAGTACCCGGCCGGATCCACGGGTCCCGAGGAGTGGGCCACCTCGCAGCGCTGAGCACGCCGGCGTGGCCGTTCCGGGTCCGGCCGGGCCGGGTCCAGCCGGGCCGGGCCGGGCCGGGTTTGGGGCGCACCGACCCGGTTTGGGGCGCGCCTCGCCGTCGAATCACGGCGTGACACGCCCCAAAACGCGGAGGTGCGCCCCGAAACCAGCGGCGCACTCGCACGCCGGCCCACCGCACCCCAGGTGCACACCATCCCTGATGCGACGGATCCCCCACTCCCGGCGCGCCCGGGTGACGGATCCGCCGCATCGAACACTCTCATCCGCAGGAGCGCCCCTACGATCGGCGCATGACCGCGCTCCCCCGCCGCGTCCGGGTCGGCTATGCCCTCGGCGGCATCTCGTCCGGCACCTACGGCACCGTGCCCGGGCTGATCCTGATGCCGTTCCTGACCGACCTGCTCGGCGTGCAGGCGGCGCTGGCCGGCATGATCGTGTTCGCGCCGAAGGCCTGGGACTTCTTCCTCAACCCGGTCGCGGGACGGATCAGCGACCGCTCCCGGAATGCTCGGGATCGACGACGGCCGTTCATCCTGCGGGCGGGGATCCTACTCGCCCTCGCCTTCACCGCGATGTTCTTCGGTCCGACGGCGCCTCCGGTCGCGGCGGCGCTCTGGGTGCTCGTCGCCTTCCTCGCCTCGGCCACCGTGTACGCGTTCTTCCAGGTGCCGTATCTGGCAATGTCGGCCGAGATCACCGACGACTACGCCGAGCGCACCCGCATGATCACTTGGCGCGTGATCGTCTTCACGCTCGCGATCCTGGTCTCCGGTGCCGCCGCGCCCGCGCTCGTGGAGTCCTTCGGCGGCGTCGCGGGCTACCGGATCATGGCCGTCGCGATGGGCGTGCTCATCCTGATCGGCACCGCGGGCGTGTGGTTCGGCACGCGCTCCGTGCCCCTGACACGGGGCGAGCAGGCGGGCGGACGCCTGTTCTCGCAGCTCGCGATCGTGCTGCGAGACGCGGATGCGCGCATGCTGATCGTGGCCTACGTGCTGCAAGCAGTCGCGATCGGCATGGTGCTCGGCGGCGTCGTCTACGTCGCGCGCCACGTCGTGCACGACGCGTCGATCGCCACCTACGCATTCGTGTGCTTCGTCGGGCCCGCGATCGTGCTCACCCCCGCGTGGGCGCGCCTCGGCGCGAAGCTCGGCAAGCGCCGGGGCTTCACGGTCGCCACCGTCACGATGGCGGCGGGCCTGATCGCACTGCTCGCGGCGCGCACGGGCGACGCGGTGCCCCTGCTCGTCGCGGCGGGCGTCGTGGGCATCGGCTACGCGGGAGCGCAGCTCTTCCCGCTCGCGATGCTGCCCGACCTCGCCGCCGAGGACGCCCGGCGCAGCGGCACGAACCGGATCGGCATGATCTCCGGCGTGTGGTCGGGCTTCGAGCTGCTCGGCTACGCGCTCGGCCCTGCCCTGCTCGGCCTCGTGCTGACGCTCGGCGGCTACCGCGCCTCGACCGGCGACGCCGCCCCGCAGCCCGACAGCGCGCAGTGGGCGATCGTGCTCGGCGTCTCGCTCGTGCCCGCGGTGCTGTGCCTGGTCAGCCTGATCCCGCTCTTGCGCTACCGACTCGACGACCGGCTGCGCGCCTCGGCGGAAGCGGCGGAAGCGGCGAAATCCGCCGACGCGGCGGACGCGGGATCCGCCGCGACCGGCTGAGTCCCGGATCTCACCAGCGCGGCGGGATCCGCGCGATCGAACGTCCTGCGGCGTCGAGCTCGTGGCCGTTGCGCTTGATCGGGCGCAGCACGGTCCAGCGGTCGACGATCTCAACGTCCGGCCCCCACGACCGCTCGATCGCGGGCAGCGCCGTGAGGGATCGGGCGCGCACGGAGACCGAGAGCGGCGCCGGGCCCACGACCACGACCGCGCGGTGCACCTCGGGCAGCCGGGCGGCACGCGCCGCGGCGGCCTCGGGGTCGGCGCTGCGCGCCCACAGCACCGCGCCGCGACGGAACCCCGCCGCCGGCATCGCCAGATCGCAGCCGAACCTCAGCAGCCCCGCTGCGGTCGCGCGGTCGACGGCCCGGCGCGCGGTCGCCTCCGAGACGCCGAGCCGCGCGCCGAGCGTCGCCGACGGCATGCGCGGATCCTCGTCCAGCGCCTCCGCGATCTCGGCGACCGCCTGCGGCTTGGGCTGTCGGGCCCCCTCCACCGCCGCAGAACGTTCGGAGCGGAGGAGCCGCTGCTGTGCGGCGGACAGCACGCGCAGCCGCCAGGTCGAGTCCTCCGCGGCCACGCTCGCAGCCACATCCATCCGCAGCACGGTCGCTTCCGTCTCCAGGTCGCGGACCCGCTCGCCGAGCTGCGGCAGTCCGGCCGAGGCCGCGACGAGCAGCAGCAGCCCGGCCGAGGTCTCGTCGACGCCCAGCACCCACGGGCGTCGCACGAGGGCCGCCCTGACCTCGGCGGAGGCTCCCGGATGCGCGAGGACGAGCGCGAGGTCGGTGCTCGACGCCCAGCGCTCGGGCGTCGGCCATGCGGTGAGCCAGGCCAGCCCCTCCTCGCGCAGCGCGCTCCAGTGCCGCACGACGGTCGCCGCATCCACGCCGATCGCCGCGGCGACGCGCGTCCAAGGTGCCCGCGCGTCCAACTGCAGCGCATGGATCAGGGCGAGATCGATCTCGTCCAGCGGGCGGGCCTCGGCATCATCCATGTGACGAAGACTACGCATGTAGAGCGCGGAAGTGACGCTTTCACGCCAATCGGATCCGGAATCCGCACGGAATCCTACGCTCGCCTCATGAGCGTGACGAAGGAACGGATCCTGGCGACCATCGAGGATCTGGTCGCGCTCGCGCCTCGCGCCACCGGATCCCCGGGCGGTGCGGCGGCGGCCGCCTATGTCGAGGACCGGTTCGCGCGGGCGGGCCTGGATACCGAGATCCTCGAGGTGCCGTCGTTCGCCTGGCGGGCCACCGAGTGCGGCATCACGGTCGGCGGCGGCGCCGAGGTCCCGTGCTCGCCGATCCTGCACTCCGCGCTCCCGGCGCACGACTGGGCGGGGTCGGTGCGCCACGTCGTCGAAGCGCCCGTCGTCGACATCGGATCCGACCGCGTGCGCCGGCACGACGTGCGCGGGGCGATCGTGCTGTTCGACCTCACCTTCGACATGACGCTCGCCCACACGCTGCCGATCACGATGTTCCTGCATGATCCGGGCCGGCGGGTGCTGCGCCGCGACGTGCTGCGCAGCCGCAACCCCTACGTCACCTCGCTCGCGCGCACGATGCGCGATGCCGCTGCTGCGGGCGCCGTGGGCGTGATCGGTGTGCTGCGGGACTACCCCGACTCGCTCGGCTACCACAACGAGTACTACCGCCGGACCCTGTTCCGTCTGCCCGGCGCCTGGGTGACCCGCGCGGGCGGCGCCCGGCTGCGCGCGGAGCTCCGCCGCTCCTCGGGCGCGACGCTCACCCTCGGCGTCACGCGCGAGGAGGTCGTCTCACGCACGGTGATCGGCGTGCTGCCGGGGGGCGACGACGCGTCAGGCCGTGGCGCCCCCGGTCGCTCCGCGGGACCGGCCGGAAGCGCCGGACAGCGGGGGCGCAGGGGCGGCGCCCCGCGCGGCGACGCCGTCATGATCCAGTCCCATCACGACTCGGTCGGCGCGGGTGCGGTCGAGGACGCCTCGGGGGCGGCGGAGGTCATCGCCCTCGCCGAGCACTACGCCGCCGAGGCCGCCGCCGGGCGGCGTCCTGCGAAGACGCTGCTGTTCACCACCTTCGACACTCACTTCACGGGCTACCAGGCGCACCGCGAGTTCGCGCGGCAGCACGTGCTGTCCCGGGAGGCGCCGTGGCGGATCGTGCTCAACGCCACGATCGAGCACATCGGGCTGCGCGCGGTCGAAGGTCCGGACGGCGGCTTCGCGAGCACGGGCGAGACCGAGCCCCGCGGCATCTTCCTCAACGTCAACCCCGCGTTCACGACGCGGATCGCGGGCCTGATCCGCCGGCATCGGATGCACGCGACCAGCATCCTCGGCGCGGGGCTGCTGGAGTTCTTCGCGGGAGGGATCCCCACCGATGCGTCGTTCACCTTCGTCTCCGGCGTGCCGACCGTGAGCCTCATCTCCGGCCCGCTCTACCTCTACGACGACGCCGACACGATCGAGCGGATCGACACCGCGCAGCTCGAGCCGGTCGCGCGCTTCTTCATCGACATCGTCGACGACGCCGATCGGCATCGCGGATCCCTGCTCGGCACCCTGCCGTCGGGGCTGCGGCGGCTCCTGCCGCGAGGGCGCTGGTGAGCGGGTCCGCCGCCCGAGCCGGATCCGGTTCCCCGGCCGGGCCGGGGCAAGGCCCGGGCGCGGGGATCGGACACGGGTCGACGCGGATCGTCCGCTTCGACGGCGAGGGCGGATCCGAGTCCGGGATCCTGCATCTGCCGCGCGCCGCTCCGCGCACCGGCGGCTATCCGGTCGTCGTCTTCGGGCACATGACGACGGGGGGATCCGCGCGCTCGGCTCCGAGCATCGGCCATCCCGGCCACCCGGAGTGGCGGCGCATGTCGCAGGGCGACGCGCTGTGCGACCTGCTGCTGCAGCGCGGGATCGCGGTGCTGCGCCCGGACTACCCGGGCATCGGCAGCACCGGCGTGCACCCGTATCTGCTCGGACGGCCGCTCGGCGACTCGCTGCGCGCCATGGTCCGCGCGCGCGGCGGGATCGACGACCGCCTCGGCGACGACTGGGTCGCCGTCGGACATTCCGAAGGGGCCGTGGCCGCGCTGTTCGCCGGGGTCGCGCCGGAGCCGGACGCGACGAGCCGCCTGCGCGGGGTGGCCGCGGTGACGCCGGTGACCCGGATGGACCTCAGCATCCGGTGGACCCGCGCGATTCAGGGCGCCTTCCCGGGATCGGGCGTCGTCTCGGCCCTCATCGGACTGATGCTGCGCGGCGCGGCGACCGCGGACGAGGACCTGCGCACGCTGCTCGACGGAGAAGGGCTCGGCCCGGCCGCCCGCGAACGGTGGCGCGACCTCGACCGCCTCTGCCTGACCGAGCTCGCCGCGCGCGACTCCTGGGGAGGCATCCCGCCGGGCCGCATCGGCGGGAGGGACGGATCCGCCCTGTTCGCACGCCTGTACGCCTCGTTCCGGGCGAACGACGTGGCGCAGCTGACGGGGTTCCGAACTCCGGTGCGCATCGACGCGGCGCGGTTCGACGAGGTCGCCCCCGCCCCGCTCAGCTCCCGGCTGCTGCGCGCCTACCGCCGCGCGGGCGTGGAGCTGACCGCGCAGTGGTGGCCCTCGCACCACTCCGGCACGATGCGCGCCCGCCACGCCCCGCCCCACGTGGCGGCCTGGATCGCGGCCCGTTTCGAGGAGTGACCCCGGCCGCGCCGCGCGATTTCGGGCGCACTCCCCGCCGTTTTGGGGCGTGTCCCACCGTTTTGGGGCGCGTGCCACCACGGAATCCCGGCATAGCGCGCCCCAAAACGACAGAGCGCGCCCCAAACACGGCGGCCACCCCAGGACCGGTCCGGATCTGCCTCACGAACCACGAACCACCGGCCACGGGCCACGGGCCACGGGCCACGGGCCACCGGATCCCCGGCCCGCCACCGACGCCGGTTCGGGGCGTGTCCCACCGTTTTGGGGCGCGTGCCACCACGGAATCCGGGCACCACGCGCCCCAAAACGACAGAGCGCGCCCCAAACCCGAAACGAACCGAACCTGGACCCGTCCACCGGATCCCCGGCCCGCCACCCACGCCGGTTCGGGGCGTGTCCCACCGTTTTGGGGCGCGTCCCACCACGGAATCCCGGCACCACGCGCCCCAAAACGACGGAACGCGCCCCAAAACAACGGAGCATGCCCGGACTCGGCCGTCAGCCGTGGCGGGCGAGCAGGCGACGGGCCGCCTCGCTGTGCTGGGCGATGAGCTGCGGCACGTCCAGGTCGACGATCCGGCCGTCGAGCACGCGCCAGGATCCGCCGACCATGACCCGGTCCGCGCGCTCGGCGCCGCACAGCAGCAGCGCGGCGAGCGGGTCGTGGCTGCCGGAGAAGCGCAGCTCGTCGAGCGTGAACATCGCGAGGTCCGCCTGCTTGCCGGGGCTCAGCACACCGATGTCGGAGCGACCGAGGGCGCGGGCGGATCCCTGAGTCGCCCAGTCGAGCGCGCGCTCGGGGGTGACCGCCGCGGCGCCGTAGCGCAGGCGCTGCAGGTACAGGGCCTGGCGCACCTCCATCATCATGTTGGATCCGTCGTTCGACGCGGATCCGTCCACGCCCAGGCCGACCGGCACGCCCGCGGCCTCGAGCTCGACCGCGCGCGCGATGCCGCTCGCGAGGCGCATGTTCGAGGTCGCACAGTGCGAGACCGCGGTGCCCGCGGCGCCCAGGCGCGCGATCTCCGCGTCGTCGAAGTGGATGCCGTGCGCCAGCCAGGTGCGGTCGCCGAGCCACCCGACGCTATCGAGGTAGTCGACGGTGCGCAGCCCGAACCGCTCCCGGCAGAAGTCCTCCTCGTCGATGGTCTCGGCGAGGTGCGTGTGCAGCCGCACGTCGAGGCGCTCGGCCAGGGTCGCCGTGTCGCGCATGACCTCGGTGGTGACCGAGAACGGCGAGCACGGCGCGAGGCCGATCTGCACGAAAGCGCCCTCCCCGCGCTCGTGGTACGCGCCGACGAGGCGCTCGCTGTCGGCGAGGATCACGTCCGCGTCCTGCACCGTGCTCTGCGGCGGCAGCCCGCCGTCCTTCTCTCCGAGGGACATGGATCCGCGCGTCAGCGTCGCGCGCATGCCGAGGCGCTTGACGACGTCGACCTGCACGTCGATGCCGTCCTCCAGCCCGTTCGGGAAGAGGTAGTGGTGGTCGGCGGCGGTGGTGCAGCCGCTCAGCAGGAGCTCGGCGAGCGCCGCGGTCGTGGCGAGCTCGAGATCGCGCGGAGTGAGCCCCGCCCAGACGCCGTAGAGCCCCTTGAGCCACGGGAACAGCTCGGCGCTGACCACGGGCGTCCACGCCCGGGTGAGGGTCTGGTAGAAGTGGTGGTGCGTGTTGATCAGGCCGGGGATGATCACGTGCCGCGAGGCGTCGTAGACCTCGTCGACCGGCGAGGACGGGGATCCTCCGGCGGGCACGGCCTCGCGGATCGTGGATCCGGCCACGACCAGGCCGCCGCGGGCATCGGCGCCGTCGCCGGTGTGGATCCCGAGCGGGTTCTTCAGCCAGACGGTGCGGGTGGATTCGGACATCGAGCAGACTCCCTCTTTCGACGAGCGGAGCCGGAACATGGCCCCGCGGGGGCCAGCTCAGTGTTGACCTGTCTGCTGATCCAGGTGTGCCTCCGACGGAGGAGGCTTTCCAGATGTACCACGGACGGTCGACGCGGGTCAACGGTCCTTTTCGGATCCTAGAATCAGGATTCCGCGATACGGACTACGCCCTTCGTCTCGCTGCGCTCGCTCAGGAACCGGTGGAGGCCGGTCCCTGAGCGAGGAGCGCAGCGACGAGACGAAGGGCGACGGCCCCGGAAGGGAGCCGGATCAGTGTGCCGGATGCTCGACCGTGACCTCGTTGCCGTCGCGGTCGACGATCTTGCCGTCGATGATCGAGTCGCCGTCCTCGAAGGCGTCCAGGTACGCGACCGGGATGCTGCGCGTCGGCGCCGACACGAACGCGTTCTTGCGCTTGGAGCTGCCGAGGTGGTTGAAGAGCAGGTTCAGCAGGATCGCGGTCACGGCGGCCGAGCTGATGCCGGAGTGGAAGATCGTCACGAACCAGGCGGGCATCTGCCCGTAGATCGACGGGACGGCGATCGGGAGCATGCCCACAGCGAGCGACGTCGCGACGATCACGAGGTTCATGTTGTCCTTGTACTCGACCTTGGACAGCGTGCGGATGCCGGACGCCGCGACCGAGCCGAACAGCACCAGCCCGGCGCCGCCGAGGACCGGCGACGGGATCGCGCCGACCACGCGGCCGAGCACGGGCAGCAGGCCCAGGATGACGAGCACGCCGCCGCCCGCCGTGACGACGAAGCGGCTCTTCACACCGGTGATCGCGACGAGTCCGACGTTCTGCGCGAAGGCGGACTGCGTGAACGTGCCGAAGATCGGCGAGACGGCGCTCGAGAGCATGTCGGCGCGGAGGCCCGCGGCGATGCGCTTGGAGTCGACCTTGGTGCCCACGATCTCGCTCACGGCGAGGATGTCGGCGGTGGTCTCGGTCAGCGTCACCAGGATCACGATGAACATCGAGATGATGCCGGCGAGCTGGAACGTCGGCATGCCGAATCCGAAGATCTGCGGAAGGGCGAAGATGTCGCCCTCGCCGACCTTGCTGAAGTCGGCCTTGCCCAGGAAGATCGCGACGATCGTGCCGAGCACGATCGAGAGCAGGATCGCAAGGCGCGAGATGGCGCCCACCGGGATCTTGCTGAGGATCAGGACGATCACGAGGGTGATGCCGGCGAGCAGGAGGTTGTCGGCGGGCGCGCCCTTCGCCGCGCCGCCCTCCCCGGTGCCGACGATCCAGCCGGCCGCGACCGGCAGCAGGCTGAGACCGATCGTGGTGATCACGGTTCCGGTCACGACCGGGGGGAAGAACCGGATCACGGTCGCGAACACCGGGGCGATGAGCAGGCCGATCACCGAGGCGGCGATGACGGATCCGAACACCGCCGGGAGTCCGCCGCCGCTCGTGACGATCGCGCCCATCGTCGCGACACCCGCGAACGAGACGCCCTGCACGAGGGGCAGCTGGGATCCGAAGAACGGGACGCCGACGGTCTGCAGGATCGTGGCGAGGCCGCCCATGAACAGGCACGCGGCGATGAGCACGCCGATATCCGCAGGCTTGAGCCCCGCGATCTGCCCGATGATGAGCGGCGGGGCGATGATGCCGCCGTACATCGTGAGCACGTGCTGGATGCCGTAGCCGATGGTCGCGCCGATCGGCAGGCGCTCGTCCTCGGGGCGGACGAACTCCTTCTTCTGCTTCTGCTTGGTAGTCAATTCGACCTCTTCGTCGGGGGCAGAGCACCAGGTGAGCGAGGCGGCGGCCGTCCGCAACGCCATGCGATGGCGGTTCGACGGCGAGTCGCGCGTTCCACCTCGTATGCGGGGCGGATGTGCTGTTAGTCCTGATGCGTCTCCAGCTCTGGAGACTCCCTCAGGCTAACTGCGGGGCGGATCCGGAGTCAAGCATTTTTTCCGAATCTCGGAGTGAGATTTCCATGATGTGGATATCAGGGCTCCCGCGGATCCTGCCCCGACCGCACGGAAAAGGCCCCGGATCAGGGAGATCCAGGGCCCTTCCGCACACGTCACCGCATCACTCGTCGAGCAACTCGGCCTCGATCACGTCGTCGTCCGCATCGGTCCGAGGAGGCGTCGGAACGGCCGGCCCCTCGCTCGTGAGCACGAGGGAGGATCCGTCCGCCGCGACGTCGACGCGGACGACGTCACCGTCGTGCACCCGCCCCGACAGCAGCGCCGAGGCGAGCCGGTTCTGCACCTCGTTCTGGATGAGGCGACGCAGGGGCCTCGCGCCGAACACCGGGTCATAGCCGCGCTCGGAGAGCCAGGCGCGCGCGTCCGGCGTGACGGCGAGCGTCAGCCGTCGATCGGCGAGGCGCCGCTGCAGCTGGTCGATCGTGAGCTCCACGATCTGCGCCAGGTCGTCCTCAGTGAGGGCCTGGAACATCACTATGTCGTCGAGACGGTTGATGAACTCGGGCTTGAACGCCTGTCGCACGAGGGCCATCACGGCGTCGCGCTTCTCGTCGGGCGAGAGCGTGGGGTCGATCAGGATCGGGGATCCGATGTTGCTCGTGAGGATCAGGATGACGTTCGAGAAGTCGACCGTCCTGCCCTGTCCGTCGGTGAGGCGGCCGTCATCCATGACCTGGAGCAGCACGTCGAACACCTCGGGATGGGCCTTCTCGACCTCGTCCAGCAGGACCACGCTGTAGGGGCGCCGCCGCACGGCCTCCGTGAGCTGCCCGCCCTGCTCGTAGCCGACGTATCCGGGAGGGGCGCCGACGAGCCGCGAGACCGAGTGCTTCTCGCCGTACTCCGACATGTCGATGCGCACCATGGCGTGCTCGTCGTCGAAGAGGAATTCGGCGAGCGCTTTGGCGAGCTCGGTCTTGCCGACGCCGGTGGGACCGACGAAGAGGAAGGATCCGGTCGGCCGGCCGGGGTCGCTGATGCCGGCGCGCGAGCGGCGCACCGCGTCCGAGACGGCCGCGACCGCCTCCTTCTGCCCGATCAGACGCCGGCCCAGCTCGCGCTCCAGGTGCAGGAGCTTCTCGCTCTCGCCCTGCAGCAGCCGGCCCACGGGGATCCCGGTCCAGGCCGCGATCACGGCCGCGATGTCCTCGTCGGTGACCTGCTCGTTCACCATGCGGGGCTCGTCGCTCTGCACATCCGCCTGCCTTTCGGCGTCGGCGAGCTGCGCCTGCAACTGCTTGATGGTCTCGTACTCGAGCTTCGACGCCTTCACGTAGTCGGCGTCGCGCAGGGCGCGGTCGCGTTCGGTGAAGGCCTCGTCGAGACGCTTCTTCAGATCCCCGACCCGGTTCAGGCCGCCGCGCTCGCGCTCCCAGCGCGCCTCGAGGCCCTTGAGCTCGGCCTCGGCCTCGCCCATCTGCTCGCGGAGCTTCGCGAGGCGCTCCTTCGAGGCCGCGTCCTTCTCCTTCTTGAGCGCGAGCTCCTCGAGACGCATCCGGTCGACCGAGCGCTTGAGCTGGTCGATCTCGACGGGGCTCGAGTCGATCTCCATCTTGAGCCGGCTCATGGCCTCGTCGATGAGGTCGATGGCCTTGTCCGGCAGCTGGCGGCTCGGCAGGTAGCGGTTCGACAGCGACGCGGCCGCGACCAGCGCGGAGTCGCTGATGGTCACGCCGTGGTGCGCCTCGTAGCGGCCCTTGAGGCCGCGGAGGATCGCGATCGTGTCCTCGACGGAGGGCTCGCCGACGTAGACCTGCTGGAACCGGCGCTCGAGCGCCGCGTCCTTCTCGATGAACTCACGGTACTCGTTGAGCGTGGTGGCGCCGATGAGACGCAGCTCGCCGCGGGCGAGCATGGGCTTGAGCATGTTGGAGGCGGCGACGGATCCCTCTCCCCCGCCCGCCCCCATGAGCACGTGCAGCTCGTCGATGAACGTGATGACGCGGCCGTCCGACTCGGTGATCTCCTTGAGCACGCTCTTCAGGCGCTCCTCGAACTGGCCGCGGTACATGGCTCCCGCCACGAGGGCGGAGATGTCCAGCGACACGAGCTCCTTGTCCTTGAGCGACTCGGCCACGTCACCGGCGACGATGCGCTGCGCGAGCCCCTCGACGACGGCGGTCTTGCCGACGCCGGGCTCGCCGATCAGCACCGGGTTGTTCTTGGTGCGCCGGGTGAGCACCTGGCTCACGCGGCGGATCTCCGCGTCGCGCCCGATCACCGGATCGAGCTTGCCCTGCCGGGCGCGATCGGTGAGGTTGATGCCGAACTGCTCGAGCGCCGACTGCTGCTCGTCCTGCTGTGCCGTCTGAGGGGTGGCCATTCGTCCTCCTGGGTTCTCCTTGCGTCTGTGGCGGAAGAGCCGGAACCGCTCCGACTCTTCAAAGTTGAGTTGATTGGACTCAAGTTTACCGGATCCGGCTCGCAGGGACAAGAGCAGGAGTGCGCTCGATCGCGACAGCGGCAACCCTCGGAGCACGACGAAGGCGCCGGTCGCAGACTCGCGACCGGCGCCTTCGTCGTAGGTCAGGGGCGTGGGGATCCGCCGACGATGGCGACCCCGTTGTCACACACCGCCGACGACCTTCAGCGCCCCCTACTTCCGAGTCGTCCCCGTCAGCGCACGCCATGGGCTCCGCTGATGGGGACGACTCGGAAGGAGGGAGGGCGGGTCAGCCGACCTCGGCCATGCCGCGGCGGAGCAGGCGGCCGCGCGGGGTCGTGAAGTCGATCTCCGTGCCGTGCAGATAGGTCTTGCGCACCCGGCCGGCGAGCGCCTTGCCGTTGTAGGGCGTGAGCGGGTTCTTGTGATGCAGCTTCGTCACGTCCACGATGTAGGCGTCGTCCGCAGCGAAGATCGAGAAGTCCGCGTCGTAGCCCGGGGCGATCCGGCCCTTGCCGGTGAGACCGGCGAACTGCGCCGGCTTCTCGCTCATCCACGACACCACGGTCTCCAGGGACAGGCCGCGCTGGCGCGCCTCGGTCCAGATCAGCGAGAGTCCGAGCTGCAGCGATGCCACCCCTCCCCACGCCACGGCGAAGTCGCCGTTCTCCAGGTCCTTGAGGTCGAGCGTCGAGGGCGAGTGGTCCGAGACGATGAAGTCGATCGTGCCGTCCTCCAGGCCCTGCCAGAGCAGCTCTCGGTTGCCGGCCTCGCGGATCGGCGGGCAGCACTTGAACGCGGTCGCGCCGAGGGGGATCTCCTCGGCCGTGAGCGTGAGGTAGTGCGGGCAGGTCTCGACCGTGAGCCGGATCCCGTCGTGCTTCGCGGAGCGCAGCATCGGCAGCGCGTCCGAGGAGGACAGGTGCAGGATGTGCGCACGGGCGCCGGTCCAGCGGGCGCGCTCGATGACCTCGGCGATCGCGAGGTTCTCGGCGCCGCGGGGGCGCGAGGCGAGGAACTTGGCGTAGTCGTCGCCGTCGGGCTTGGGGGCGCGGTCGATCGCGCGGGAGTCCTCGGCGTGCACGATCATGACCGAGTCGAACGTCGCGAGCTCGCGCATGTCGGCCTCGAGCTCGTCCGGATCCAGTGGCGGGAACTCGTCGACCCCGCTGTGCAGCAGGAAGCACTTGAACCCGAAAGCGCCGGCGTCGTGCAGCCCGCGCAGCTTGTCGACGTTGCCCGGGACGGCCCCGCCCCAGAAGCCCACGTCGACGTGCACCTGTTCGCGGGCGACGTCGCGCTTGATGTCCAGCGCCTCGACGTCGATCGTCGGCGGGATGCTGTTGAGCGGCATGTCCAGGATCGTGGTCACGCCTCCGGCGGCGGCGGCCTTGGTGGCGGAGGAGAAGCCCTCCCACTCGGTGCGGCCGGGCTCGTTGACGTGCACGTGCGTGTCGACGAGTCCGGGGATCAGGGTCTCGTCCTCGGCGAGCTCGATGATCTCGTCCGCCTGAAGGCCGTTGCCGAGCGGCTCCATCGCGATGATGACGCCGCCGCGCACACCGACCTCACGGGGACGGATGCCGGAGCTGGTCAGGACCCGCTCGCCGCGGATCACGAGGTCGTAGTGCGAGCCTGCGGGGTCGTGCTGATCCTGCGACATGTCGTGCGGATCCTTTCCTCCGGCGAGCGCCGGTCGTGCTTCGTTGGATTTCATTGTGCTCCGGATCCGGAGCACGAGGGCGTTGAGCCCGGGGGCTCAGCCCTGACGTGCGAGCTCGCCCGCCTCGGCGCCGATGCGGCGGCCCACCTCGGTGAGCAGGGCGACGGCCTCGGCCATGCTGCGGGCCGGATCGGGCTCCAGCTCGCTGAGCGCGTAGACGCGGGCGAACCCGGCCGCCTGCGCCGCCTCCGGGCTCAGCGTCGAGCGTCCGCACACGGCGATGACGGGGATCCCCGCCGCGCGCGCGGCCGCGGCGACGCCGAGCGGGGTCTTGCCGCCCAGGCTCTGGTCGTCGAGGCTGCCCTCGCCGGTGATGACGAGGTCGGCCTTGGCGTCTCCGGAGCCGAGGGCCTCGGCGAGCCCGGTGAGACGCTGCACGACCTCGACGCCCGGTTCGCGGCGCGCGCCGAGGGCGGCGAGAGCGGCAAAGCCCACCCCTCCGGCGCCGCCCGCTCCGGGCAGGTCCGTGGCGGCGCGGATGCCGGGCTGCTGCTCGAGCAGCCCCGCAAAACGCGCCAGGGCGGCGTCGAGCAGGGCCACGTCCTCCGGGCTCGCGCCCTTCTGCGGGCCGAACACGGCGGGCGCGCCTCGCTCGCCGAGGAGCGGGTTGTCGACATCGCTCGCGAGCACGATCTCGGCGGCCGCGAGACGCGGATCCAGCGCCGACACGTCCACCGTGGCGATGCGCGCGAGCGCGCCCCCGCCGCCCGGCAGCTCCCGCCCTTCGGCGTCGCGCAGCGAGACGCCGAGCGCCTGCAGCATGCCTGCGCCGCCGTCGGTGTTGGCGCTGCCGCCGATGCCGAGCACGATGCCGGTGGCACCGCGATCGAGCGCCGCGAGGATGAGCTCTCCGGTGCCGCGGCTCGTGGCGCCGAGCGCGTCCTTGACGCCGCCGGGCAGCAGGTCGAGCCCGCTCGCCGCGGCCATCTCGATGATGGCCTGACCGTCGCGCACGCCGAAGCGCGCCTCGACGGGCAGCCCCGTGGGCCCGGTCACCACCGTGGTGACCGCCTCGAACCCGGCGGCGAGGGCGGCGTCGACCGTGCCCTCTCCCCCGTCCGCGACGGGGACCGCGTCGATGGCGGCCCCCGGCGCGGCCTGGGAGATCCCCTCCGCGAGAGCGGCGGCGACCGCGGGGCCCGTGGCGGAGCCCTTGAACTTGTCCGAGGCGATCAGGATGCGCATGGTGTGAATGCTACGGGCCGGAGGGACGCGACTCAGTCGAGCAGCGCGTAGATCGCCTCGGGGGCGTCGGCAGGCGACGTCGCGAGGTCCTCGAACTCGTTCATGGTGTCGAGATCCGCGCCCATGGCGATGTTGGTGACGCGCTCGAGGATCACCTCGACGACCACGGGCACCTGGAACTCGTCGCGCAGGCGCTGCGCCTCGGCGAAGCCCGCGGCGAGGTCCTCCGGACGCTCGACGCGCAGCGCCTTGGCACCGAGGCCCTCGGCCACCTTGACGTGGTCCACGCCGTAGCCCGTCGCGATGCTCGACGAGTCCTGCGGGGTGTTCACGTTGTCGAACGCGAGCGACACCTCGTAGTCCATCTCGAAGCCGCGCTGCGACTGGCGGATCAGGCCCAGGTAGCTGTTGTTCACCACGACGTGGATGTACGGCAGCTTGTGCTGCGCGCCCACCGCGAGCTCCTCGATCATGAACTGGAAGTCGTAGTCGCCCGAGAGCGCGACGACCTGCTCGCCCGGCTTGCCGCGCACGACGCCGAGGGCGGCGGGGCCGGTCCAGCCCAGGGGCCCTGCCTGGCCGGCGTTGATCCACTTGCGCGGACCGTACACGTGCAGCAGCTGCGCGCCGGCGATCTGGGACAGGCCGATCGTGGTGACGAACGTGGTGTCGCGATCGAACGCGGAGAGCATCTCCTGGTAGACGCGGTGCGGCTTCATCGGCACGTCGTCGAAGTTCGTCTTGCGCTGGAGGCGCGCCTTGCGGTCGCGGCACTCCTCGGCCCAGCCGTTGTAGTCGGGCAGCTCGGCGACGCGCTCGCGGGCGGCCTCGAGCAGGGCGTCGATGAACGCGCCCGCGTCGGAGACCACGCCGTAGTCGGGCGCGAACACGCGACCGATCTGCGTGGGCTCGATGTCGACGTGCACGAACGTGCGGCCCTTGCGGTAGGTGTCCAGTCCGCCGGTGTGACGGTTGGCCCAGCGGTTGCCGATGCCCAGCACGAAGTCGCTCTCCAGGAAGCTCGCGTTGCCGTAGCGCTGCGAGGTCTGGATCCCGACCAGGCCGGCGGCCAGCGGGTGGTCGTCGGCGAGCACGCCCCAGCCCATCAGGGTCGGGAACACCGGCACGCCCAGGGTCTCGGCGAGCTCGACGAGCTTGGCCGAGGCGCCGGAGTTCACGATGCCGCCGCCGGCGATGATCGCCGGGTGCTTCGAGGCGACCAGCAGGTCGAGCACCTTCTCGGCCTGCGCGCGGGTCGCGACCGGCTTCGCCACGGGCAGCGGCTCGTAGGTGTCGATGTCGAACTCGATCTCGGTCATCTGCACGTCGAAGGGCAGGTCGATCAGCACCGGGCCGGGGCGGCCGGAGCGCATGATCTGGAACGCGCTCTGGAAGACGCCGGGCACCTGCGCGCCCTCCAGGACGGTCTTGGCGAACTTGGTGACCGGCTTCGCGATCGACGCGATGTCGACGGCCTGGAAGTCCTCCTTGTCGAGCTTCGCCACCGGCGCCTGGCCGGTGATGCAGAGCATCGGGATGGAGTCGGCGATCGCGGCGTAGAGGCCCGTGATCATGTCGGTCCCGGCGGGGCCGGAGGTGCCGAGGCACACCCCGATGCGCCCGTCGGCGGTGCGGCTGTAACCGTCGGCCATGTGGCTCGCGCCCTCGACGTGGCGGGCGAGGGTGTGCCGGATGCCGCCGTGGGCGCGCATCGCGGAGTAGAGGGGGTTGATGGCGGCGCCGGGGAGGCCGAACGCCTCGTCCGCGCCTTCCTTGATCAGGATCTGGACGATCGCGTCGACTGCACGCATGCGGGTCATGGGAGTTTCCTTTGGCTTGATGGGGGTCGTGCCCTTCCTCTCGTCGCCTCGCTCCTCGCTCAGGGACCGGAGAAGGTCGGTTCCTGAGCGAGCGAAGCGAGACGAAGGACGCTGCGACCCCGAGAAGGGAGAGTGATCAGTCGCGACCGGAGAGCTCGGTGGTGAGCTTGAACAGGCCGGAGTGGTCGAGGCCTCCGTCTCCGCGGGCGACGAGGGCGTTCACGAGCTGCGCGACGGCCGAGCCGAGCGGGACGGTGACCCCGACGGAGCGAGCGGCCGAGGTGACGATGCCCAGATCCTTGTTGTGGAGGGCGAGGCGGAAGCCGGGCGCGAAGTCGCGGTTCAGCATCTTCTGGCCCTTCTGGTCGAGGACCTTGGATCCGGCGAGTCCTCCGCCGAGAACGGTCAGCGCCGCGTCGGTGTCGACGCCGAACGCCTCGAGGAACGTGACGGCCTCGGCGAGCGCCTGGATGTTGACCGCCACGATGAGCTGGTTGGCGGCCTTGACCGTCTGGCCGGCGCCCGCGGGGCCGACGTGCACGATGGTCTTGCCGATCGCGTTCAGCACGGGCTCCGCGGCGGCGAAATCCTCCGCGGATCCGCCGACCATGATCGAGAGGACCGCGTCGATCGCGCCCTGCTCGCCGCCGGAGACCGGGGCGTCGACGACGCCGAGTCCTGCGGCGACGGCCTCCTCGGCGAGCTCCTTGGCCACGTCAGGGCGGATCGAGGAGTTGTCGATCCAGAGCGCGCCGGCCTTGGCATTCGCGAAGACCCCGTCCGGGCCCTGCACGACTCCCGCGACGTCCGGGGAGTCCGGAACCATCGTGATCACGACGTCCGCGTCCTTCACGGCGTCGGCGATGCCGGTGGCCCCGGCGCCTCCGGCGGCGACGAGCTTGTCGATCGCCTCCTGGCTGCGGTTGTATCCGACGACGTCGTAGCCGGCCGTGACGAGGTTCTTGGCCATGGGCAGGCCCATGATGCCGAGGCCGATGAATGCGATGCGGGTCATGTCTTCGCTCCTTCGCGGAAAGTCGGTGTGGTCAGGCCTGGGCGGCCGCGGTGGTGGTCCAGGCGAAGGGATCCGCCTGGGTGGCCTTGTACTCGAGGCCGATGACGCCGGTGTAGCCGCCCGACTGCGCATCGGAGATCCACTGGCCGAGCGGCAGCTCGCCGGTGCCGGGCTCGCCGCGGCCGGGGGCGTCGGCGATCTGGATGTGCCCGAACTCCGCGGCGTGGCCGGCGATCACGGCCGGCACGTCGTCGCCGTTGACGGCGAGGTGGTAGAAGTCGGCGAGGAGCTTGACGTTGTCCACGCCCTCCTCGTCCTTCACGCGTGCGATGATCGCGAGCGCGTCGGCCGCGGTCTTCAGCGGGTAGGCCGGAGTGCCGCTGACCGGCTCGAGAAGCACGACGCCGCCGAGCTCGTCGACCGCGCGTCCCGCGGCGGCGAGGTTCTTCACGGCGAGGTCGTCCTGCGCCTTCTCGTCGACGCCCTCGAGGCGGTTGCCGTAGAGCGCGTTGAACGCCTTGGTGCCGAGGCGGCGGCCGATCCCGACGACGACGTCGATGTTGCCCGCGAACTCGTCCTCGCGGCCGACCCACGACACGAGGCCGCGGTCGCCGCCCGGCATGTCGCCGGCGAAGAAGTTGAGGCCGGTCAGCTGCACGCCCGCATCCTGGATCGCCGCGACGAAGGCGTCGACCTCGTCCTGCGCGGGCACGGCGACGGAGAACGGCCACCAGTACTCCACGGCGTCGAAGCCGGCGGCCTTCGCGGCGGCCGGGCGCTCCAGGAGCGGCAGGTCGGTCAGCAGGATCGAGGCGTTGACGGTGTAGCTCATGAGATCGTCCTTGATGTCTTAGATCGGCACTTTCCGAATTATGGAAAGAAAATCTTGATTGATGAAAGTTTAGGCCGAGCGGCCGGGGATGTCAACGGGTCGGATCCGGGGATCAGGATCCTCCTGCGCTGTGCTCGCCGAGCGCACCGGAACATGCCGGGTGCACGGGACATCCGCGCGAACTTCCGGTGCACTCGGCAGCAAGCCGTGCACCCGACGAACCAGGCCCGACGAGGTGGACGGGTACGGTGCCTACCGCCCAGCGAAGCCAGATGGGAGATTTCGGCCCTGGGGATTCATCGCGCGGACGTCTCGGCGACCTGACTGCGGAGCCAGGGGACGCCGACGTCGATCAGGTCACCGAGAAGGTCTGCCTGCACCGCATCCATGTCCTGACCGGAGAAGACGCACCACCATTTGTCCTCGAGATCGTCGACGAGTTCACCGATCCGCACATGGCGCACAGGATCGTTGTAGGTAATGGTCGCTGACGGCTTCTTTCCGTAGTACGGATGCTCGTGGAGAAGCGCCTCCCAGTCGTCGCATCGCACGACCATCAGATTCACAGTGAACCGCACCTCGGCACGGTCGCTGTACCACGACTTCTGGAACGCCAGCAGCGCCCAATGGGTTTCCGACTTGATCGAGTACCGCCCACCGGATCCCACCAGCCCCTGCTCCCGCAACGCAGGAGAGACGACGTCCTTGATCATGGCCGCATAGATTTCCTGCGCCGATGCATCGGGGACGATCGGAGCACTCCTGCCGCGCGGCCGGAGGCGCCAGCCGGACCAGCCCGGCGGAATCGCAGGGACACCTGTCATCGCCCCATTATGGACGGCCGACTGAATGCGATCGCGCCTCCCCGATTCCGGAGAGGCGCGATCATTTCAGGCTCGGGAACGTCAGGTCAGCTTGATCTGGCGGTTCATGTCCTTGTAGAGCAGGTAGCGGAAGTCCTCCGGGCCGCCGGCGTAGCAGGCCTGCGGACAGAACGCGCGCAGCAGCATGTAGTCGCCGGCCTCGCACTCGACCCAGTCGTCGTTGAGGCGGTAGACGGCCTTGCCCTGCAGCACGAACAGGCCGTGCTCCATGATGTGGGTCTCCGCGAACGGGATGGATCCGCCCGGCTTGAAGGTGACGATGTTCACCTGCATGTCGTGCGCCATGTCGCTGGCGTCGGAGAAGCGCGTGGTGGCCCACACGTCGTCGGTGTCGGGCATCGAGACCGGCTCGATGTCGTTGTCACTCGTGACGAACGAGGCGGGCGCATCGACGCCCTCGAGGTACTCGTAGGCCTTGCGGATCCAGTGGAAGCTGGTGATCCCGGATCCCTCGTTCGCGAGCGACCACCGCGCGTTCGGCGTGATGAACGCATAGCCGCCCGCCTCCAGCACGTGCCGCTCCCCCTCCAGCGTGAGGGTGAGCTCGCCGGCCGTGACGAAGAGCACGCTCTCGACACCCGCCTCGGCCTCGGGCTTGGCGGCGCCTCCTCCGGGCGCGATCTCGACGATGAGCTGCGAGAACGTCTGGGCGGAGCTCGGCGTCGGCCGGGCGAGGATCCAGGCGCGGGCGTCCGTGAAGCCGGGGAGGCTCGAGGTGACGATGTCGCGCAGCACGCCCTTCGGGATGAAGGAGTACGCGAGCTTGACGACCGCGCGGTCGGTGAGCAGGTCGGACTGCGGGGGCAGGCCGCCGGCCGGGGTGTAGTAGGTGCGGGTGCTCAAGAGACGGCCTCCTTGGTGTTGAGCTTCGGGTGGGCGAGGCGGATGAGTTCCGCGGGCTCGGATCCGGTCGCCGCGCGGACCTCGTCCGCCGTGAGCGCGCCGCACTCCAGGCCGCGCACGACGAAGCGCGCGAGGGCTCTGGCCGTCGCCGGCTCGTCCATGATCGTGGCGTCGCTGCTGTGCAGGTAGTTGTCCAGGCGCCGGGCCGCCGCGGCGAAGCCCTCACGGTAGAACGCGTAGGTCGCGAGGTACCTCGTGGGCAGCTGCGCGGCGTGCAGGTCCCACCCCTGGTAGTAGCCGCGCTCGAGCGAGCGCCGCACCAGGCGGGCATGCAGCGTCCACGCCTCGAGGACGTGATCCGGATCCCCGACGGGGATCACGTTGGTGGATCCGTCCGAGATCCGCACGCCGGTCTCGGCGACGGCCACCTGCATGACCTGCTTGGCGAAGTCGGCCGCGGGGTGCTCCATGGACTGGTACGCCGCCGCGATCTGCAGCGAGGCGCTGTAGTCGTAGGTGCCGTAGTGCAGCGCGGACACCCGGCCGCCCGCACGGTGCAGCAGCGTCGCGACCGGGACGGATCCGTCGGCGGCGACGATGAGCTGCGGCGTCTCCATCTGCACCTCGAAACGCAGCCGGCCCGCCGGCAGCCCGAGGCGCTCCTCGAAGCGCTCGCAGAGCGAGACCATCGCCTCGACCTGCGCGACCGTGGTGACCTTGGGCAGCGTCAGCACCAGGCCGTCCGGCAGCGGGCCGTGCGCGGCGAGGGTCGACAGGAACAGGTCGAGCGTGCGGATCCCGCGCCGGCGCGTGGGCGCCTCGAAGCACTTGAACCTGATGCCGATGAACGGAGGCGCGACGCCGGCGGCGACGGCCGCGGCGACCCGCTCGGCGGCGAGGACCGCATCCGCGTCCTCCTCCTCGTCGGGCCGGGCGCCGTAGCCGTCCTCGAAGTCGAGGCGCAGGTCCTCGATCGGCTCGCGTTCGAGCTTCGCGTCGACGAGCGGCGCGAGCTCGGCGGCAAGGGCCCCGAGGCCGACCGCCTCGGCGAGCGCGACGGTTCCGCCGAACTCCGCGACGGCCGCGGCGGCCGCCTGGCCCTCCTGGGCCGGGAGCTCCGGACGGAACCGGTCGGCGGGGACATACAGGGTGTGCACGGGCTGGCGGGATCCGTCGTCGCCCGGGTACTCGGTCGACAGCAGCGTGTCGGTGCCCGCGAGGCGGGCGTCGATGTCGGCGAGATCGGCCTCGCCCAGGGTGCTTGCGGCCATCCGGCTCACTCCTTCGAGGACTCGACGACGCGCACGATCGCCTCGGCGACGGCGCCGGCCACGAGCGGGTCGAACACGCTCGGGATGATGAAGCTCGCGTTGAGCTCGTCATCGCCGACGCGCTCCGCGATCGCCTGCGCGGCTGCGACCAGCATAGGCGGCGTGATGTCCGACACGCCCGCGTCGAGGAGCCCGCGGAAGAACCCGGGGAACGCGAGCACGTTGTTGATCTGGTTCGGGAAGTCGCTGCGGCCCGTCGCGACGACGGCCGCGTGCTTGGACGCGACGATCGGGTCGACCTCGGGGGTGGGGTTCGCCATCGCGAACACGATCGCGTCGTCGGCCATCGCCGCGATGTCGTGCTCGTCGAGCACGTGCGGGGCGCTCACGCCGATGAACACGTCCGCTCCGACGATCGCCTCCTTGAGGGTGCCGGAGAAGTCGCGCGGGTTGGTCGTCGCGGCGAGCTCGGCGCGGTGCGCATCGGCGTACTCCTCGCCGCGGTGGATCGCGCCGTTGCGGCCGCAGGCGACGATGTCGACCGCACCCTCGGCGAGCAGGAGCTGCACGATCGCGTTGCCGGCCGCGCCGACGCCCGAGACGACGATCCGCACCTCGCCGATCGTCTTGCCGACGACCTTGAGGGCGTTCTGCAGCGCCGCGAGGGTGACGATCGCGGTGCCGTGCTGGTCGTCGTGGAAGACCGGGATGTCGAGCTCCTCGCGCAGACGCGCCTCGATCTCGAAGCAGCGCGGCGCCGCGATGTCCTCGAGGTTCACCCCGCCGTAGACCGGGGCGATCGCCTTGACGATCGAGATGATCTGCTCGGTGTCCTTGGTGTCCAGGCAGACCGGCCAGGCGTCCACGTTCGCGAACTGCTTGAACAGCGCGGCCTTGCCCTCCATGACCGGGAGCGCGGCCTCGGGGCCGATGTCGCCGAGGCCGAGCACCGCGGTGCCGTCGGTGACGACCGCGATCGTGTTGCGCTTGACGGTGAGGTTGCGGGCCTTGCTCTTGTCCTCGGCGATCGCCATGCAGACGCGCGCGACGCCGGGCGTGTAGGCGCGGGACAGGTCATCGCGGTTGCGCAGCGGCACGCTCGGCACCACCTCGAGCTTTCCGCCCAGGTGCATGAGGAAGGTGCGGTCGCTGACCTGGCGCACGGCCACGCCCTCGAGCGCCTCGACGCCGGCGCGGACCTGTTCGGCGTGCTCCTCGCCCGCGGTGTTGCAGGTCAGGTCGACGACGATCGTGGTCGGGTGCGACTCGACGACGTCGAGCGCGGTCACGACGGCGCCCGCCCCGGCGGCGGCCGCGGCGAGCTCGCTCGTGACGGTGAAGTTGGACGGCGCGTCGATGCGCAGCGTGATCGAATTTCCGGGACCCGGGTTCGCCATGATTCCTCCTCATCGAGGCGTCCCGGGCGGAGGCCGCGGGCGCTGGTTGCGGTGATGAACTCTCAATTACTTTCGTATAGTGGACACTATTATCTCTATCGTGGAAGTTTTGCGCAAGACAGGATTCGGATCCTCTCGGATTTCCGGCGCAGCGCTCTCGCATGATGGAATTACCGCAAGGACGGGAGCTGACATGGCGGAGAATCCGAGCACGACGGACGCGAAGGTTGCGGATCCGAAACCCGGCAGGGGCGCCGGATCCGGGGTGCAGTCGGTTGAGCGGGTGTTCGAGCTGCTCGAGCTCGTGACCGACGCCGGCGGCGACGTCACGCTCAGCGAGCTGTCCGCGTCGACGGATCTGCCGCTCCCGACGATCCACCGGCTGCTGCGCACGCTCGTCTCGCTGGGGTACGCCCGTCAGCTGCCGAACCGGCGCTACGCGCTCGGCCCGCGGCTGATCCGCATCGGCGAGGGCGCATCCCGCCAGTTCGGCGCACTCGCCCGTCCGCAGCTGAAAACCCTCGTCGACGCTCTCGGCGAGAGCGCGAACATGGCCGTGCTCGACGGCGACATGGTCGTGTACGTCGCCCAGGTGCCCTCGCAGCACTCCATGCGCATGTTCACCGAGGTCGGCCGCCGCGCCAACGTGCACGACACCGGCGTCGGCAAGGCGATCCTCGCCCAGCTCGACGACGACACCGTGCGCGGCATCGTCGGCCGCACCGGCATGAGCACCCCGACCTCCTTCAGCATCGGCACCGTGGACGCGCTGCTGGCCGAGCTCGACGTCATCCGCGAGCGCGGCTACTCGATCGACGAGCAGGAGCAGGAGATCGGCGTGCGCTGCTACGCGATGGCCGTGCCAGGCGCCCCCACGCCGACCGCCGTCTCGGTGTCCGGCCCGATCGCGCGCGTGACCGAGGAGTTCGGCCAGCGCGCCGTGCCCCTGCTGCGCGAAGCCGCGGGCGCGATCGCCGCCGACCTCGAGGCGTAGCCCGAAGCCCGACCTCGGGGTCGTTGAGCGAGGACGCGCAGCGCCCGAGACGAAACGCGGCGCCCTCCCGAGATTCGACTCGGGAGGGCGCCGCGTTTCGTCTCGCTCCGGCTGCGCCGGTGCTCGCTCAACGACCCCGAAGAAGGCTCCGCTGCGCCGGTGATCGCTCAACGACCCCGGAGGGGCGTCACTCCGCGTCGGTGCCGCTCGTGCCGGCGTTGACGTCGAGCAGACGGTACTTCTCGGCAGCCTGGGCGGGGATCGCCGCGTCCACCTCCCCGCGCGCGGCGAGCAGCTGCAGCGCGCGCACCACGACGCTCGGTCCGTCGATCTTGAAGAACCGGCGGGCGGCGGCGCGCGTGTCGGAGAAGCCGAAGCCGTCGGCACCGAGGCTCGCCCAGTCGTTCGGGACGAACGGGCGGATCTGGTCCGGCAGATCCTTGGCGTAGTCGCTCACGGCCACGATCGGGCCGTGCGCGTCCGCGAGCTGCTGCGCGAGGAACGGCGTGCGCGCGCCGCGTCCGAGGAACTCGTCCTCCTCCGCGGCGACCGCGTCGCGGCGCAGTTCGGTCCAGCTCGTCACCGACCACACGTCGGACTCCACGCCCCAGTCGTCGCGGAGGAGCTGCTGCGCCTCCTGCGCCCAGGTCACGCCGATGCCGGACGCGAGCAGGTGCGCCCGCGGCGCCTCGACCGGCGCGATCCGGTGGATCCCGCCCAGGATCCCTGCCACGTCGACGCCCACGGGCTCGGCCGGCTGCACGATCGGCTCGTTGTAGACCATGAGGTTGTAGATGTGATTGCGGTCGGTCGAGTCGGCCCCGTACATGCGCTCGATCCCGGCGCGCACGATGTGGCCGATCTCGTAGCCGAACGCCGGATCGTAGGTGACCACGGCGGGGTTCGTCGCCGCGAGCAGCGGCGAGTGCCCGTCGGCGTGCTGCAGCCCCTCGCCGGTCAGCGTGGTGCGGCCGGCGGTCGCCGAGATGAGGAAGCCGCGCGTCATCTGGTCGGCCGCCGCCCACAGCGAGTCGCCGGTGCGCTGGAAGCCGAACATCGAGTAGAACACGTAGACCGGCACGAGCGGCACGCCGTGCGTCGCATAGGCGGTCCCCGCCGCGGTGAAGGCCGCGATGGATCCTGCCTCGTTGATGCCGACGTGCAGGATCTGCCCCGCGGTCGACTCCTTGTACGAGAGCACGATGTCGCGGTCGACCGCCAGGTAGTTCTGCCCGTTCGGGTTGTAGATCTTCGCGGTCGGGAAGAACGCGTCCATGCCGAAGGTGCGCGCCTCGTCGGGGATGATCGGGACGATGCGCTTGCCGAATTCGGGGTCGCGCATGAGGTCCTTGAGCACGCGCACGAACGCCATGGTGGTCGCGGCCTGCTGCTTGCCGGATCCACGGGCCGCCACCTCGTAGGCCTTCGGGTCGGGCAGGGCGATCTCGCCCGACGCGTGCGGGCGACGCTCGGGCAGATAGCCGCCCAGCGCCCGACGGCGCTCCTGCATGTACCGGATCTCCGGGGCGTCCGCGCCCGGGTGGTAGTACGGCGGCTGGTAGGGATCCGCCTCGAGCTGGGCGTCCGTGATCGGCACGCGCAGGTGGTCGCGGAAGTCCTTGAGATCCTGCAGCGTGAGCTTCTTCATCTGGTGCGTGGCGTTGCGCGCCTCGAAGCGCGGGCCGAGGCCGTAGCCCTTGACGGTCTTGACCAGGATGACCGTGGGCTTGCCGTTGTGCGCGAGCGACTCCTGGTACGCCGCGAAAACCTTCTGGTAGTCGTGACCGCCGCGCTTGAGACCCCAGATCTGCTCGTCGGTGAGGTTCTCGACGAGCGCGAGCGCGCGCGGATCTTTGCCGAAGAAGTGCTCGCGGATGAACCCGCCCGACTCGGCCTTGTAGGTCTGGTAGTCGCCGTCCCGGGTCGTGTTCATGATGTCGAGCAGCGCGCCGTCGGCGTCGCGGGCGAGCAGGTCGTCCCACTCCCGGCCCCACACGACCTTGATGACGTTCCAGCCCGCGCCGCGGAAGAAGCCCTCGAGCTCCTGGATGATCTTGCCGTTGCCGCGGACCGGCCCGTCCAGGCGCTGCAGGTTGCAGTTGACCACGAAGGTCAGGTTGTCCAGGCCGTCGTTGGCCGCGAGCTGCAGCAGTCCGCGGCTCTCCGGCTCGTCCATCTCGCCGTCGCCGAGGAACGCCCAGACGTGCTGGTCGCTCGTGTCCTTGAGCCCGCGGCCCTGCAGGTACCGGTTGGACTGGGCCTGGTAGATCGCGTTCATCGGGCCGATGCCCATCGACACGGTCGGGAACTCCCAGAACTCCGGCATGAGCCGCGGGTGCGGGTAGGAGCTCAGGGCATGGCCCTCGCGGGACTTCTCCTGGCGGAAGCCGTCGAGGTCCTCCTCGCTGAGACGCCCCTCCATGAAGGCGCGGGCGTACATCCCGGGCGAAGCGTGGCCCTGGAAGTACACCTGGTCGCCGCCGCCGGGGTGGTCCTTGCCGCGGAAGAAGTGGTTGAAGCCCACTTCGTACAGGGTCGCGGCACCCGCATAGGTGGAGATGTGGCCGCCGACGCCGATGCCGGGTCGCTGCGCCCTGTGGACCAGGATCGCGGCGTTCCAGCGCATCCACGCGCGGTAGCGCCGCTCGAGCTCCTCGTCGCCGGGGTAGGCGGGCTCGTCGGACGCCGCGATCGTGTTGACGTAGTCCGTCGTCGCGGTGGGCGCCGGTGCGTAGCCGGCGCGGGCGGCGAGCGAGCGCACGATGTGCGCGCCGCGCTCCGCTCCGCGCGCAGCCACGAGCGCGTCCAGCGACTCGAGCCATTCGGCGGTCTCTTCGGGGTCGTGATCCAGGGTCTCGGATCCGGGGGCGGCGGAGCTGCGCTGTTCGTGCATCTTCGGCCTTTCTGTGAGATGTATCGGGGCCGCCGGTCGGGCGGCGGGGCTGATCTGCTACATGTAGGAGGCTGCCGATCGGGCAGCGGGTCTGAGGTTCGAGGAGTGACGATGAGCGGACGCATCGCCGTGGTGACGGGTGCAGGTTCGGGGATCGGGCGCGCCGTCGCGCGCACGATGCTGGAGGCCGGCTACCGCGTGGCGCTGGCCGGGCGGCGCGAGGCCGCGCTGACGGAGACGGCGGCCTGGCGCGGAACCATCCCGTCGAACGCGCTCGTGGTGCCGACCGATGTCACGGTCGAGGCCGAGGTGGACGCGCTCTTCGACCGCGTCGTGCAGGAGTGGGGCCGGGTGGATGTGCTGTTCAACAACGCCGGCGCGTTCGGTCCCGCCGTGTCGGCCGCCGACATCTCGCTGGACGACTGGGAGCGCACGCTCGCGGTCAACGTCACCGGCGCGATGCTGTGCGCACGCGGCGCGATGCGCGTGATGCGCGCGCAGGATCCGCAGGGCGGCCGGATCATCAACAACGGATCCATCTCCGCGCAGGCGCCCCGCCCGCTCTCGGTCGCCTATGCGGTGAGCAAGCACGCGCTCACCGGCCTCACGCGCTCGATCGACCTGGACGGCCGGCCCTTCCGCATCTCCTGCGGGCAGATCGACATCGGCAACACCCGCACCGAGATCATGGACGAGCTCGGCGTCGGCTCCGGAGCGCTGCAGGCCGACGGCAGCCGCAGGGTCGAGCCCACCTTCGACGTCGAGGCGGCGGCCCGCACCGTGCTGTTCATGGCGGATCTGCCCGCCGAGGCGAACATCGGCGCGCTCACGGTGACGGCGAGCGGGATGCCCTTCGGCGGACGCGGCTGAGGCGACGGGTGAGGGGATGGATCCCATCAGGCAGATCCATCCCCTCATCTCGGTGCGGAGCGTCCGTGCGGAGCCTCGGCGCGGTGCTTCGGTGCGCGCTCAGCAGAAGCCGGCGAAGGCGTCCCAGGACCAGTGGTCGGCGTCCGCGCCCTCGCGCAGGAACGACGCCTCGATGAGGCCGTAGGGGCGGTCGGCGGCGTAGAACACCTCGTTGGGGTTCTCCAGGCCGAACGGCGACAGGTCGACGACGAAGTGGTGCTTGTTCGGGGTCGAGAAGCGGATCTCGTCGATCTCCGGATGCTCCGTGAGGACGGCCTCGGCCATCTCCTTCAGCGTGTGCTGCAGCGCGTACGAGTAGTTGCGCGAGAAGCCGGCCAGCAGCAGACGACGCACGTCGGCGAAGGTCTCGTTGAAGTCGATGTCGGTGCGGTTGTAGCGCCAGCGAGCCGTCACCGAGGTCGCGAGGATGCGGTCCTCGGTCTCGGGCAGGGTGGTGTACTTGTCGCGCGGGTAGCCGACGAAGCCGCTCTGCGTGGACTTGAGGACCGTGAGGTCCTGCAGACCCGCGGTGACCGTGGTCTCGTCGCCGTCGATCTGCACGATCGCGGTGCGGACCTCGGTGCCGCCGCGGACGAACGCGTGGTCATGCTCGCCGTTGTCGCCCTGGATGCGCAGCCAGGTGTACTGCTCGGCGGCCCAGCGACCGCCGGTGACCCAGTCGAACTCGCCGGTGAAGTGGCGGCCGAGGCGGAGCAGGTACTCCTCGGGGCTGCCGATGCCGTCCTTGGCGAAGGCGAAGACGGTGTTCTTCTGCGTGTCGGTCGCGACGCAGTGGGCGTTGTCGCCCTCGAAGTGCACGGCGGCGAAGTCGCCACGCAGCTGCGAGGTGACGTTCAGGTCCTCGATCTCGTGACGGTCGGTGTCGCGCGTGATGCGGACGACGCGGTTCTCCGCCTTGCCGTACTGGTTCTTGCCCAGGGTGATGGTGGTCATGGGGATTCCTCTTAGCTTCCTCGGTAGGTGGAATAGGCGAACGGACTGAGCAGCAGCGGCACGTGATAGTGCGCCTGCTCGGCGTCGACCAGGAAGGTCAGCACCACCTCCGGGAAGAAGGTGTCCGTTTCGATGCCGGCGAAGTAGGCCGCGGTGTCGAACCGGAGGCGGTATGCACCGCTCTCCAGCCGCTCCGGGCCCAGCTCTTTCACCCGCCCGTCAGCATCGGTGAAGCCCGTACCGATCCCGACCCATCCCTCGCCGTCGCGGGCTTCGAGTGCGACGGCGACGCCGGGCGCAGGGCGCCCGATCGATGTGTCCAGGATGTGGGTGGTCACGTGGGAGACGCTCATGCGCTCGCTCCTTCGGTCTCGATGGCCGCCGCGAGCCGCAGGGCCGCGATCTCGCGGAGCTGCTGGTCGACGACGGCGAGCTCCTGCTCGTCGGTGTTGCCGAGCCGCTCGTGCAGCAGGGCGAGGATGTCCTCGGCGCTGCGGCCGGCGGCCCGCACGAGGAAGACGCGGTCGAACCGCTCCTCGTAGGCGCGGTTGCCCTCGGCGAGCGCGGCCGCGGTGGCGTCGTCGACACTCGGCTGCTCGCGGCGCGAGTGCGCGGCCTCGGCGCTCGTGCCGTCGACCTTGGCGCCGATGCGCGGGTGGTGCGCGAGCGCCCCGTCGAGCTCGGCCTCGGCGAGCGGGACCGCGACCTCGAGGGCGGCGGCGGAGAGCGCGTCGACCGAGGCGTACGGACGGCCGTCGACGATCGCATCGATCCACCGGGCGATGTCCAGTGCGGGCTTCACAGCGGCCGTGGCGTCGTCACGACCTGCGGAGTTGAACTCCTCGAGCAACATCTTCGATCCTCAAGCCATGCTGGCATCCGGCGTGTAGTGCTTACGGCCGGATCCTATCGAGAGGATCCGTTGCTATCCAGTGGATAGTTTCCGTAGTCCGGAACTGTTATTTCAGCATGTGTAACTATTGTGCGGACCGAACCTCGCCCTGTCAACCCCCATTGCGAGTCGTCCCCCTCAGCGGACGCTCTGGGCTCCTCTGAGGGGGACGACTCGGATGGTGGAAGGGGCGCCGGGGTCAGACGCCGAGCTCGGCGCGCAGGCGCGCGACGTGGCCCGTCGCCTCGACGCCGTACTCGGCGCGCTGCACGACCCCGTCGCCGTCGAGCACGAAGGTGGAGCGGATCACGCCGTCGAAGGTGCGGTCGCCCACGGTCTTCTCGCCCCACACGCCCCACGCGCGCGCCACGGCGGCGTCGGTGTCGGCGAGCAGCGGGAAGGTCAGGCCTTCCGCTTCGGAGAAGGCGCGGATATCGGCGACCTCGTCGGGCGAGACGCCGAGCACCGAGTAGCCGGCGGCGGCGAGCGAGGAGAGGTTGTCGCGGAAGTCGCAGGCCTCGGTCGTGCAGCCCGGGGTGGCCGCCTTCGGATAGAAGTACACGACGACATTGCGTCCGCGGTAGTCCTCGAGCGAGACCCGGGCGCCGTCGGCGTCCTCGAGGGCGAAGGCGGGCGCGGTGTCGCCGGGGGCGAGTCGAGTGGTCATGGTCTCTCCGTTTCGGATGGGGTTCGGCGGATCCAGGGGGTCGAGCGCTTCGACGGGCTCAGCAACCAGGGAACAGGCTCAGCGACCGGGGAACGAGCTCGGCGACCGGGGGTCAGCGGGTGGCGGGCAGCACGCCGAAGGCCTCGGCGAGCTGCATGATCTTGCGGGCCCGACCGAGGCGGGGCAGGTCGCTGCCGTCGCGGACGATGCAGCCGCGCGCCTCGAAGTCCTCGAGGAACTCGTAGGCCCACTCGACGTCCGTGCGGGTGGGACTGATGACCTCGTTCACGACCGGGGCCTGGTCGGCCTGTAGGCAGAGTTTGCCGGTCATGCCCATCGAGACCGTGATGGCCGACTGCTCCCGCAGGATCGGGTGACTAGATCCCACGGTCGGGCCGTCGATCGGACCGGGCAGGCCGCCGGCGCGGCTCGAGATGACGAGGCGCGCCCGCGGGTAGGCCATCGCCTCGCGGTCCGCCGACATGCCCGTGTCGCGGCGGAAGTCTCCGCTGCCGAAGGCGAGCCGGAAGGCGCCCTTCGCCCGGGCGATCTCGGTCGCGTTCTCGATGCCGATCGCGGATTCGACGAGTGCGACCACGGGCACCTTCGCACCGAGGCGGTTGAACGTGTCCATCACCTGGCCGCCGAACTCGGTCTTGGCGAGCATCACGCCCTGCAGGCCGGGGGCGTCGCGCAGCCCGTCCAGATCCGGGGACCAGTGCTCACTGGTGGCGTCGTTGATGCGCACCCACGCGCGGTTCGGCCTGCCATCCACGTCGGCGCCGTGCAGCCAGCGCACGACGTCATCGCGGGCGGAGTCCTTGTGGCTCGCGTCGACCGCGTCCTCCACGTCGAGCACGACCGCGTCGGCGTGCGAGCGGGCCGCGTCGTCGAACGTCTCCGGCCTCGTCGCCGCGACGAGGAGCCACGAGCGCGCCAGCTCCGGCGCGATCTCGCGCGGGCCGGTGGTGGGCAGAGGAGCGTTCATTGTGTTCCGTTCTATGAAACTTGACTTTTGCAATATGAAAACGTTACTCCCGCTCGCGGGCGGGCGCCAGCCCCCGGGCCGGGCCGGGTGTCAGCCACGCAGCGCGACCACGGCGTCCCACAGCGCGGCGGCGACCGCGCGCTTCGAGCCGGACGCCACGGCGACCACGGCCCCGTCAGGACCGATGACCTCGACCGCGTTGTCGTTCTTCTCGAACCCGTGCTCGGCATCCGCGAGGTTCACGGCGAGCAGGTCGGCGCCCTTGCGCTCTCGCTTGCGCCGCGCGCGCTCGCGCCGGGCCTCGGGATCCGTCGCCGTCTCCGCCGCGAAACCGAGGATGATCTGTCCCTCGGGAGCGCCGCCGGCCCGACGGGCGGATCCGAGCGCCGCCAGGACGTCCTCGTTCTCCACGAGCTCGATCCTCTCGAGGATCCCGTCCTCCTTGGTGAGCTTGTGCGCGGCGGCCTGGGCGGGCCGGTAGTCGGCGACCGCGGCGGCCATGACCACGGCGTCCGCACGGGCCGCCGCCTCCTTCATCGCGGTCGCGAGTTCCGCGGCCGTCGCGACCGGACGGATCCTGATCCGCGGATGTCCCGCCTCGGCGAGGACCTCGCCCGCGAGGTTCGCCGCCACGAGTTCGACGTCGGCGCCGCGGGTCGCGGCCTCGACGGCGAGGGCCGCACCCTGTCGCCCGCTGGAGCGGTTGCCGAGGTAGCGCACGGGATCGATCGGCTCGCGCGTGCCGCCCGCGGAGACCACGACGGTCAGACCGGCGAGGTCCTGAGGTGCCAGCAGGCGCAGCGCGGCCTCGGCGACCGCCTCGGGCTCGCTCATCCGGCCGGGACCGCTGTCACCGCCCGCGAGCTCGCCGTCGTCCGGCCCGATCAGGTGCACG
Source organism: Microbacterium sp. NPDC089698 (assembly GCF_044749045.1). NCBI lineage: Bacteria > Bacillati > Actinomycetota > Actinomycetes > Micrococcales > Microbacteriaceae > Microbacterium > Microbacterium sp. NPDC089698. The sequence goes on along the minus strand of NZ_JBIVHE010000006.1, from coordinate 89,260 downwards.
CCGCGCTCGACCAGCGTGCGGATGTTGGCCTGCGTCGCGGGGTGGGCCCACATCTCGGCGTGCATCGCGGGGGCGATGAGTACGGGAGCGGTCGTCGCCAGGAGCGTCGTGCCGAGCAGGTTGTCGGAGATGCCCGCGGCCATGCGCGCGATCGTGTTGGCGGTGGCGGGCGCGACCACGACGAGGTCGGCGCCCTGCCCCAGGGCCACGTGGCGCACCTTCGCCACGTCGTCGTGCACGCTCGTGGTGACCGGGTTGCGGCTGATCGCCTCCCACGTCGGCGCGCCCACGAAGCGCAACGCATCCTCGGTGGGGACCACGGTGACCGCGTGCCCCGCCTTGACGAGGAGCCGCACGAGCTGCACCGACTTGTAGGCCGCGATGCCGCCGGAGACCCCCACCACGATGTCCATCCCTAGATTCTGCCATCCGGCCCGGCGCCGCGGCCTGCCGCCGGCGCCGCGGCCTGCCGCCGGCGGCGCGGGCGGCCGCAGGCGGTGCGGGCGGAGCGGTGCCCGCGGGCGCATGCCTGCCCGTGCCCCGCGGGCGCTCGCGCGGCGCCGGGTCCGTGCGCGCCCCATCCCCGCCGACGCCCCCTCCCACGTCCGACGCCCCCTCCCAGGAAAGTTCGCACGAGGGGGCGTCGACGCCCCGAGGGGGCGTCGACGTGCCTAGACTGAGGCGCGTGTGCACGGTCGTGATCGAGGTCGGCGCCCTTGGCGGGGCTGAGGGACCCGTGGTGCGGCTGCTGGCCGTGCGGGATGAGGATCCGCTGCGCGAGTGGGATGCGCTCGGCGAGTGGTGGCCCGAGCGCCCAGGCGTCATCGGGATCCGCGACCGCCGTGCGGGCGGAGCGTGGCTCGCGGTCGATCCGGCGTCGCACCGGCTGGCCGTGCTACTGAACCGCGCCGACGTGCTCGACCTCCCCGACGATCAAGCCGTCTCCCGCGGCACGTTGGCGCCGGCGTCGGTCACCGGCACCTCGCCCACCGGCTCGGAGCGCATGCACGGCTTCAACCTGCTCGAAGTGTCCCCCGACGGCGCCCGCGTACTGTCCTGGGACGGCACCGAGCTCCGCGAGACCCCGGTGCCCCCTGGCGTGCACATGATCGCCCACTCCGATCTCGACGACCCGGAGACCGCCCGCATCGCCCGCTGGCTCCCGGAGTTCCGCGCGCATCCGACGCGCGACGAGGAGTGGCCGGCGTCCTGGATCCGGCTGCTCGCGACGACCGCGGAGCTGGATCCCTCCGACGACCGCGCGATCATCCGGGACAACCGCCCGCACGGCTATCCAACGCAGTCGCTGCTCTACTGCACAGCGTCGATCGGCCCCGACGGCGTCGAGCTGCGCGACCACGCTCTGCCGGCGCCGGCGCACTGGGGCTGACGATGCCGGCGGCATCCTCCGATCGCCTCGTCCCGATCCCCGGGGACGTGATCCGGCAGGCCTCGCCGCGCAAAGGACGGTCATAGAGTAGGACAGACTGCCGGATGACGGCATCTGGACATCGAGCGACGAAGAGGCGCCATGACGAGCGGCAAGGCTCAATCTCAGACCGCGTCGCAGAGACCCGCTGCGACTTGGCGTGCTCCGCTGCAATACGTGGCTGTCTGCGTGGTCGCGGCCCTCGCGGTGACGTGGATCATCTCGTTCGCGCCGATCGACTGGAGTGTCGTTCGATCCTGGTTGGTCGCCGTTCTAACCAATCCATGGGCTATGGCCACCGTGGTGGGCGCTGGTCTGGGCTTTGGGATATGGGCGACCGTCCGGCATAGGCGCGCGGCCCATGGCTCTGTTACTCGGCATAGTCCACCAGCCTTGCTGGTACTGGGCTTGTTCGTCTGTTTGGCTCTGGTGGCCGCTATATGGCTTGTGCCGGCGGCCCTAGTTACGTGGGACGCTGCGGACACCGCTTCAAGCCCGGCCGAGAGGCTAGGAGCAATAGCCACAGCACGGCAGGCCATGTTGTGGACTGCAGGCGGGCTATTGGCGGTGATCACGATTGCGCTTACTTGGCGAAGAGACGCCACCGCTCGGCTGACTGTTGAGCGCGAGCGAGATGAGAACTACACTAGCCGGTACACGACTGCGATCGCGGAGCTTGGCGACGACAAACTCGCCGTACGACTCGGCGGTATATATGCATTGCAGAGAATAGCTGCGGACTCAGTTCGCGATCGCCAGACGATCCTGAATGTTCTAGTCGCGTTTCTGCTCGACACCGCCGCCCTGCGGCCGACTGAGCAGACCCGAAACGTCGCCTCAGACGCAAGTGCAGCCATCCGAGTCGTCGGTAGGATCACTCAGCTCGCGAGGCCCGACCGCCCACTAAACTTGGGCTTCTTGCAGCTAGACGAAGCGGATCTGAGCTTCGCGAACCTGGAGGGCGCAACTCTGCACCGGACGGTTCTGAGCAACGGCTACCTCGAAGGCGCCAACTTGAGAGGGGCGGGGCTGCACGCCACCCACCTCGGTGGAGCGGACCTTCGCGGCGCAGACTTGTCTGGGGCGAGTTTGTATCACGCACGTCTGACGGGCGCAGATCTCCGTGGCGCGAACCTATCCGACGCCCGCCTCGAGGGCGCCAATCTCTTCAATGCAAAACTTCAGGGCGCTTCCCTGTCTGGAGCAGACTTATCTGGTGCCAACTTGGAGGGAGCGACCGTTGATCGAAAGAGCCTGATCGATGTCCGCGTCAGCACCGCTACGACGGATGCGACGGATGCCGAGACCGGCGACCTTGTCGCAATGCAAGCATTCCTGCGAGCAGACGATCCCCCTGGTAACGGAGCGGATCCGGACTTCTTTCCTTACCGCCCAGACAGCGGCTACCGCGCCGACAGCGGCTACCGCGCCGACAGCGGCTACCGCCCAGACAGCGGCTACCGCCCAGACAGCGGCTACCGCCCAGACAGCGGCTACCGCCCAGACAGCGGCTACCGCCCAGACAGCGGCTACCGCGCCGACAGCGGCTACCGCCCAGATTCCTGGTACAGCTCGGAGCCCCCGTACCGACCAGATAGTGGGAACTGTCCGGACGATGGGCCGCCTAGCGGCGCATCCGGACGTTGAACCCCTTTGCCAAGTTCATCGCGTCATCTCCTCTTGAAGAATCTCGCGGTCGTCGAGAGGCACGCGACGAGCAGCTAGCAGTTGAAACCGCTCGTCGCCGCGTCCCGCGACGAGAACGCTATCGCCTGGTCTCGCCGCCCAAACCGCCATTCGGATCGCATCTCTGCGGTCGGGGATTTCGATACTGTTAGGCGCACCTATGCGTACTTCCCTTCGGATCTGTTGGGGAAGCTCACGTCGAGGATTATCGTCGGTCAGGATCACGATGTCCGCTAGTTCTTCGGCCAACGCCCCCATGTCAGGCCGCTTACCTCGATCGCTCTCGCCACCAGCTCCGAAAACCAGGATTACACGACCGCGCGTTCGAGTACGCACGGATTGCAACGCTGCGCGAAGCGCCCCAGGGTTGTGCGCAGTATCGACAATTGCGGTGACGCCGTTCTGCTCGGCAATCACTTCTAGGCGCCCCGGGGGTGGCACCACTGTTGTGAGCGCATCTGCGACTTCGTCCGGAGATCCTCCGGCACTCATCACCGCGCCCGCCGCGAGCAGAAGATTGTTTGCCACCACAGGATGCACGGTTGGAAGCGATACATCGAATTGGTTGCCTCCCACCACAAGTTGGCCTACGAGTGAACCCGCCACCTCCACTAGTTCAGTTAGCCTCACTTCGCCACCATCACCCACGACCACGAGGCGAGCGCCCCGCCGCCTGACTGCTTCGCGCACCAGTTCGCTTTGTGCGGACCCGCTTAGGATCAGCGCCACGCCATCCGGCCGCAGATGCTCTTCAAACAATCGCAGTTTCGCTCGCCAATAGGCCTCGATACTGCCGTGGACGTCGAGGTGGTCTCGCTCAAAGCCGGTGGAGACTGCAACGTCTACCTCTACACGATCCAGAAGACCGTCAGCGAGGATACCAACGAACGCCTCGATCGAGACGGCTTCAGCTCCGGTGCGAAACTCCCGGTCGATGAGCTCTGGGAAATAGTCAGGGGAGCGGTATGTATTCGCCTCGCGCAGCACTCCGTGAACGTCCGTAACGCCCATTGAATCGTAGCAGGCAGCCCGCCACCCGATCCGATTCATCAGCTGCATGGTTGCCGACGCGACGGTCGTCTTGCCGTTCGTACCAGTGACTGCGGAGATCAGTGGCCGTCCTTGAGGGCGAATGACAGGTCGGATCAGGAGTCCCCCGTACTCAAGCGCGTATGCCAGCACTGTATTGTGCTGGTCTGTCCCTTCCAAGCGACTCAGCTTAGGAGCGACTGTTCGAGTATGCCATCCGACCGCAGCCCCGTCGACAGGCTGACTGGCCCAAATCGCGAGCGTTGTTGTGCTGCCTCAGGCAGATCTGACGGCCTCCACGCCATTCCTCAGCCCGCGATCGCCCGCCCGTACACCTCGAGCATCGCCGCCGTCCGCGAGGACTGCCGGAAGTCCGCAGCGACCTGCGGATCCGGCTCCGGCGCACGCCCGGCTGCGATCTCGTCCGCGGCGAGGCGCAGCGTCTCGGCGAGTGCCGCCACCCGCCCGGGCTCGTCGTCGGCCGAGGGCACGGCCCACAGCCCGCCGCGCAGCTCACCCGCGATGTCGGGATCGCTCACGACCGTCGGAGTGCCGAGGGTCGCGGCCTCGAACGGTGTCATGCCCTGCGTCTCGAAGCCGATCGAGGTCTGCACCACGGCGTCGGCCGCGGCGATCCGGGCGAGGACGTCCGCGTAGCCGATCCGTCCCGCGAAGCGGATCCCCGGACGGCCCGCGCGCGCGGCGATGCGCTCGGCCGCGCGGCGCTCTCCCCCGCCGCCGACGATCTCGAACTCCGCGTCCACATCGCTCGCGACGACCGCCTCCAGGAACGGCAGCAGCCGCTTCTCCGGACTCATCCGGCCGAGCCAGATGAACCGCGGCCGGCCGGGGACGCGCTCCGCCGGCGCCGCGGCGAGCACCTGCTCGCGCACCTCGTCGTCGATGCCGTTCCAGATCACGTCCACGGATCCGAAGACCCCGTGCTGCTCGAGCCGGCGGGCGAAGTGTCCCGAGGGCGCGGTCACGGCGCGCGACTCCGCGGCGATCCCGGCGAGGTACGCCCAGCCGTCCCCAGCGTGCGGCTGCACGCCGATCCCGCGCAGCGCCATGCGCCGCCACAGGTTCAGCGCGCCCAGCACGGGCCGGTGCAGCGGGGTCACCGCGGCGATGCCCACGTCCACGCGGTTGTGCATCGTGTGCACGGCGGGGATGCCGTGCCGGTGCGCGAAGCGGTGCCCGATGTACGCGCCCCAGAAGTCGGCCTGCACGTGCACGAGGTCCACCGCCGGACGGCGCGTGAGCGCCTGATCGAGGAAGCGGTCGGTGCGCCGGCCCGGCCAGGTCAGCGAGTACTCGCGGTCGGCCGTGATCGGGATCGACGGGAGGTCGACGTACCCGGGATCGCCCGCGGCGGCGGCGCCGCGCGCCGAGTGCATCCGCGGCGCGACGATCGTGACCGTATGCCCGGCTCGCTCCAGGTACTTCCGCTGCAGCCGCATCGAGACCTGCGCCCCGCCCAGCGACTCGGCGTGCTGGTCGCCGAAGAAGACGATGTGCATCCGGGGCTACTCGGGCAGCGGCTCGTCGCGGTACAGCGCCTCGAACGTGTCCAGCGTGCGGTTGATGTCGTGCACGGCCACACCGTCGAGCGAGGCGTGCTGCATGCGCTCGTACTCGGCAGGATCCGCCGTGAGCACGTCTGTCAGCCGTGCGGCCAGCTCGTTGACGTTGCCGGGTTCGAAGAGGTAGCCGTTCTCGCCGTCGTGCACGAGGTGCGGCAGCGCGACCGCGTCGGCCGCGACGATCGGGAGGGCCGAAGCCATCGCCTCCATGGTCGCGATCGACTGCAGCTCGGCGATCGAGGCGATCACGAACAGCGACGCTCGGCTGAGCAGCCCGCGCAGCTCGGCGTCGGTCGTGCGACCGTGGAACGTGACGCGATCCTGCAGGCCGAGCTGCTGGCTGAGCGCCTCGAGCTGCTTGCGCTGATCACCGCCGCCGACGATGTCGAAGGTCACGTCGAGAGCCGGATCCAGCTTGGTCATCGCCTTGAGGATGACCTCGACCTGCTTCTCGGCGGTGAGCCGGCCGACGAACACGATGCGGTTCTTCTCACGCGGGCCGATGACCGGCGTGTACTGCGTGCGGTCGATCCCGCAGCTGACCGGGATGACGCCCTCGACGTCGATCGTGCGCTCGAGGAAGTCCGCCGCGCGGCGGGTCGGCGTCGTCACTGCGCGCGTGAGCGCGAACGTGCGGCTCGCATCGGCCCAGGCGAGGCGCAGCACGATGTCGTCGATGAACTTCGGCATCGTGGTGTGGTCGAGGATGTTCTCGGCCATGACGTGGTTCGTGGCGATGACCGGGATGCCGCGCTGATGCGCGATCCGCGACAGTCCGCGTCCGATCACGATGTGCGACTGGATGTGCACGACATCGGGCTGCACCTCGTCGAGCACCTTGCGAGCGTAGTGCTTCGACCGCCAGGGCCACACGAACCGCAGCCAGTCGTGGGGAGCCCAGCGCACCGACGGCAGCCGGTGCAGGGTCATCGCCTCGCCCTCGATCACCTCGGTGCGGGGCTTCGCGGTGCGGTACGCCTGATTCGGGGCGACGACGTGCACGTCGTGACCGCGCTGCACGAGGCCGGCGGCGAGACGCTCCGTGAACCGGGCGGCGCCGTTCACGTCGGGAGAGAACGTGTCCGCGCCGATGAGGATCCGCAGCGGGCGTGCCGCTGCGGGCTCGGCCGGAACGGGCGCGGCGGTGTCGGAGGTGGCCTGCGGGCGATGGTCGCCGGGGGAAGTCACGTGATTGCTGCCTTTTGCTGGGCCGCGGTGCCGGCGAGCACCTCATCGGCCGCTCGAACCCCGCGGAGATGGCCTGGATCGGGCGCTGGCCACTCTACCCGAGGGGCCTGGGGATCCGAGGGAGGCGGATCCGGCACGGCACCGCACGGCGGACCGGCATGGTCACGGCAGACGGCATCGCACGGCGTCGCGAGGCGTCGCACGGCGTCGCGCGGCGGAGGGCCGGTCCGCTGATCGCAGGACCGGCCCTCCGCACGGCTCAGGCGCCGAGCACGATCCTCTTGGCGTGGCCGTGCCCGTCGAGGTCGAACTCGAGCGTGAGCGGCGACGTTCCCGTGACCCGCACGCCGTCGTCGCCCTCGACCACCGTCGACTCCGCGACGCCGGCGAGCACGAGCCGCGCGGTCGTCTGCGTGCGGCTCGGATCCGACAGCGCGACCGTGGTGCGCCCCGCGTCGGTGCGCACGGCGACGGAGCACGGCCCGCCGACCGCCACACCGTAGGCGGGGGTCGTGCCCGCGGGCGTCGCCTGGAAGAAGTTCGCGAGGACGAGCCCCTGGCCTGCCACGCGGATCGCCTGCGCCTGTGCGTTGTTCGCGAGGACCTCGACGGTCGGCGCATCCGACTCCGTGAACGTGACCGAGTGCGCCACGTTCGGCAGCACCATGTAGGCGTAACCCCCGCCGGACGGGTTCGTGCCGTGGTGGTGCGTCACCGTGACGTAGTCGCGATTCTTGACCTCGGTCGTGCCGCCCGTGTCGGATCCGGAGTTGATCGTCTGCCAGTCGCCGGAGCGGGGCACGACCTGCACGTCGATCGTCCCGGAGACGTTCTCGCCCTTGAGGAAGACGTATCCGCCATGGCCCATGATGTGCACGTTCCGCTTGACGGTGATCGCCCCGTCGGCCGCGGTGAGGACGCGGTTGCGGTTGTCGGTGCGGACGTTCGGCACGGCGCCCGGCGCGAAGGAGCGGTTGTCGATCGTGGTGAACACGTCGAACCCCGATGCCGACGCGATCGCGGAGCCCAGGCACACGACCTTGTCGTCGAGGAAGAACCACGACTTGCGCGCGCTGAGCGACTTGTCGAAGTTGAGGTGATCCATGCCCTGGATGCCCCAGCGGTCGTCGAGCGCGAGACCGCCGCCGAACGCCTGGAACGCGCGCGGGATGCCCGTGCCGTCGGTCGCGCCGTTCGCCCGCGGCGCTGCCGTGACGGTCGTGCCCGGCAGCCGGTAGGGGTCGATCGTGGGCCAGAAGTCGGCGCTGTACTGGGCCGGATCCGCCGAGCTGTAGAAGAAGGTCATCCCGTCGCCCTGGTACCAGCCGAGGTTGTTCTCCTTGTTCCCCCACTCGTAGCGCCCGATCCGCTTCGACGAGACGTTGACCACGGCGCTGAACCCCGGCCGGTGGTGCACGAGACGGTCCTGGTCGCCGAACGCCGTCGTGGCGACCGGGGCGTCCGCCGGCGCGACCGAGCCGTCGCCGAGGATCGAGGTGACCAGCAGCGACTTCGCCACGGTCTGCGTGGGCAGGCCGTAGAGCTTCTCGTCGGTGCAGCGCTGCAGCCAGCCCTTCACGAGCGAGAGGTACCGGCCTCGGTAGGGTTCGCCCGCGCCCTGGGACAGCAGCAGGATCGCGGTGATCGCCGCGGCGCCGTCGACGTAGTCCGGCTCCGCCTGCCGCGACACCGCGCGCCCGCGGACGGCCTCCATCATGCGGCCGTTCCAGATGAACGGGGCGTACGAGGCCTCGACCGCGTCGAGGACCACCGACTTCTTCGGGTCCGTCACATCCCAGTCGCTCCCGCCGAGGAGCCCCAGGATCTCGGCGATGCCGCCCAGCGTGACCACGCCGTAGGTGCCGACATAGGGCAGGTAGGTGTGCTGCACGAAGGATCCGTCGACGTAGAAGCCGTCGCCGCTCGTGACGTAGCCGAACACGCTGTTCTTCCCGGCGCGGACCGTGTCGCTGAGGGCGTCGCGGGCGAGTGCGATCTCCTCCGGACGCCCGTCGAGGATCCCGCGCAGCGCGCAGGACAGCGCCTTGTCGGTGCGGTTCGCGCCCGTCTCGGCGAGGCTCGTCGCACGTCCGCGCCAGTTCGGGTCCGGCGTGAAGTAGCGGGCGGCGGCCAGGAGCGCGGTGCGCACATCGGCCGGGACGACGTCGTGCAGCAGGATGCAGATGTCGGCCGCCTTGCGGGGCACGCCGATCTCCCAGAACCACCAGTTGCCGACCGGGGACTTGCCCGCCTTGTAGACGTTCGCGCTGAGCCAGGTCAGGGCGTCCACGAGATCGGCGGCGAGTGCGGCGTCCCCGTGCTGCGCGCACCCCGCGGTCGCGTAGGCGAGCGCGAGATCGAAGATGCGGTTGAAGGTGACGCCCATGTTGCCGGACAGGATCGTGCCGCTCACGCCCGCGAGGGGCAGGTCGCTCCAGATGCCGGGGCTCGCCGCGGGGCGCACCATCGCGTTCCACGAGGCCGTCGCCGCGTCGCTCATCCCGCTCAGCACGCCGGCGAGCTCGGGGACGGATGCGGCGCTGCCGTCGCCGGCGAGCATGACCGCGCGGCGCTGGACGAGCACCGCGAGCGGATCGTCGTCGGCCGCGCTGACGCCACCGGGCAGCGTGCGGGCGCTCGCCGATCCGCCGGCGACGGCGACGAGGGCGCCGGCTCCGAGCAGTCCGAGCAGGGCGCGGCGGTTCATTTCGAGGGGGGACATCATCGGCCTCCGGATCGTTCGGGGAAGGATTCGCGCACCATGGTATGCGCTTTCCCAACCGAATAGTAGAGGCGGTGTACATATTTCATGGCGCGGCGGACGTACGGCTGACCCCCACTTTCGCCCCCTACGATCTGAGCATGCGCCTGCTCGCCGACGCCGACCCCGAACGCTGGATCCCCGTGACCGGATCCCTCGGCCTGCGCGGTCGCCGGCATCGCAAGGCGGCGATCCGGATGCTGCTCGGTCAGGCCGGAACCGCGGTCGGCGCCGAGGCCCGCCCCGGATCCGGCTTCGGCGCCTGGGCGCTCAGCCAGGCGGCGCCCTTCCTCATGCGCAAGGCCGACGGACGCGTGTTGGTGTGGACCTGGAAGGCGGAGCCCGAGCTCATCGTGGCCATGGCGAGCGCGCAGGAGCTCACCCCGCAGGTGCGCACCGCCCGCGCGATGATGCCGATGGAGTACGACGACACCGAGGAGTTCCGCAACCCCTACCTCGGCGCGGGCGAGAAGCTCGTGGTGCCGCTCCCGCAGCCCGGCCCGACGGGGCAGTCGGCCCCGCCGTTCGCGACCTACACCTGGGACACCGGCACCCACCTCATCACGCTGCAGGCCGTGTGCGGCGATCGGGAGCGGTTCGGCACGGTGATCTCCGCGGTGGACGAGATCGCCCGCACGCTGCGCACCGCCGACGACCTCTCGGTCGGCGAGGCGGGCCCCGTGCTGCGCCTGCCGCCGGCCTGACTCCGGGGCGCCCGGCCTCCGGATCCCGCGAGCCCTACCGTCAGCGGTCGGCGCGAAGGGCCGCGGCGAGGCCGTTCAGACGGAGGGCCGTGGCACCGCGCAGGTGCGGGAAGTCGTCGCCTCCGTCACCCGTGCGGGTCAGGAAGGCGACCTGTTCGGTCCAGGTCAACAGGCAGCCGGCGCCGTCGGCGGCGAACAGGACCGTCGCCAGCGACGCCCACCGCGGCACGTCATCCACGGTGGAGGTGTAGGAGAACACGATCCGACGATCGGGAACGATGTCGAGGTAGTGCGAGCGATAGGCGAGGCGTTCCGGTGCGATGCCGGGGAGCACGAAGGTGCTGGTGGCATCCGCGCCGCCGCCGACGCGGAACTCGTGACGATCGGACGCCCGCGCGCCGGGTAGGCGGAACCAGCGCCGCCGGGTCGCGTCGTCGGCGAACGCGGCGAACACCTCCTCGGGCGCCGCATCGACATGGCGCTCGATGGTGAAGACGTCGTGACGCACGTCGAGGGCGCTGGTCGTCGACCGCGTCACGGCATCGTCGCGGGTCTCGGAGTGGGCCGTCATGTCGTCTCCATCGATCGGGGCGTCGAGCAGTTGCTCTCCGAAGGAAACACGCGAACGCGGTGAAGATTCCGCGCGCAACCCGCGAGAACCCAGATCCAGCCCGAGACACCAGCATTGCCGTGGTGTCTCGTGCGGGAAGTGGTTTCTCGCGGACCCGCGCAGACGGGGCGCGGGTCAGGCGAGCCCGCGCTCGTCGAGCCAGGCCCGCGCGACGGACTTCGGCGCGCGCAGCAGCCACGCATCCGCGAGGAGCTCGCCGAGGTGGTCGCGGGCGATCGTGTCGAGCTGCAGCAGCACGGCCGGGTAGCCCGCGAAGTGCGGGATCGTGAAGAAGACGCCCGGATCCGCGGCCACGAGCTCGCCGGCGAGGGCGACGGTCTCGGTGCGCACGGCGAGCACCGACCCGTCGGGCCAGGAGCGGCCGAGCTCGGCGAGCTGGCGCAGATCCGTCTGCGACGGCCCGCGCATCCACGCGATCTGGCCGCCGTTGCAGCGCCAGGCGGCGGCCCCCGTGTGCCCGCCGACCTTCTCCTCGACGCCCGGCAGCGCGAGGGCCAGAGCACGGACGTCGTCGATCGTCGCCATGGATCCGATCCTCCCCCTCCCGCGCTCCGGCCTCAAGGGCTGCGACGGATGCGCGGGCCGACGACGGATGCAGGATCCCGCTCGCCGGATCCGTCCTGCATCCGTCGCAGGGTCCTGCATCCGTCGCGGGGTCCTGCATCCGTCGCAGTTCGTGCAGACGTCACCCGCGGTCAGGCTCCCCGCTGGTACTCCAGCAGCGTCACGCCCGACTCGAAGGCGGTCGCGGCGGTGCGGGTGAACGCCGCCGGGGCGTACTCGCTCCGCCCGAACAGCGGGATCCCGTCGCCGAACAGCACGGGGTTGACCTTCAGGACCAGGCGGTCGATCTCGCCGACGAGCGACGCCGCGAGCGCGCCGCCTCCGCACAGCCAGATGCCGGCGCCGTCCTCGGCCTTGAGCCCGCGCACGACCTCGACCGGGTCGCGGTCGGTGAACTCCACGCCGTCGACCGGATCCGGATCCCGTCGCGTGAAGACCACCTGACGCAGGTGCGCGTACGGACTGGGCATCGCGGGCAGTCCGACCGCGTAGGTGTTCCACCCCATCAGCACGGTGTCGAACGCCGAGCGGTCCTGCGCGATGCCCAGCGCGTCTGCGAAGGAGGTCGGGATCGCGTCGGCGAAGCGGGTGTTGATCGCCGCCATGTGATCGCCCTCGAACACGAAGGCGTCGAACTGGCCCTCGGGGCCCGCGATGAAGCCGTCCAGGCTGACGGCCACGTAGTAGGTGAGTGCGCGCATAGGTCCTCCGCTCTTCGGGCACCCATCCACGACAGGTGCAGTGATTGGAGACTACAACAGATGTTGTGGTTGCGCTACTCTGAGGGCATGGCGAAGAACGAAGCGCGCAGAGGAGCCCTGGCCGACGCCGGCATCGCCGTGCTGGCGCGGGAGGGCTCGCGCGGACTCACGCATCGCGCGGTCGACGACGAGGCGGGCGTGCCGACCGGCACCGCCTCGAACTACTTCCGCAGCAGGGAGGCCCTCATCGCCGGCCTGTTCCAGCGGATCGGGGAACGCCTCGCCCCGACGCCCGACGACCTCGCGCGGCGGGCCGCGCAGACGCCGAGCCCCGCCCTGTTCGCCGACTACCTCCGCGACATCGTGCGGCGCCTGCTCGGGGAGCGCGAGGTGACGCTCGCCCTGTTCGAGCTGCGTCTCGAGGCGGCGCGGCGACCCGAGCTCGCCGCCGGGCTCGAGGAGTGGCAGCGCGCGGCCTTCGAGGGCGACGTCGCCTTCAACACCGCGGCGGGGCTCCCGGGCGGACGGGCGGAGATCGCACTGTTCCACTACGCGATCGAGGGCCTCGTCTTCGACCGGCTGACGTCATCGATCGACCCCGGGACGCCGACGGACGAGGTGGTCGACGCCCTCGTCGCGGGACTGCTGCCGCGCGCCTGACCCGCGGCAGGATCCGGCGCCGCAATCCACCTGCAGGATCCGGGCACGGATGCACGACCGGATCCGCAGATCCGTCGTGCATCCGTGTCCCGATCGTGCATCCGTGCCGTCGGAACGGACCGCCCTCGCGCCGAGTGGGCGTCAGACGTTCACGTCCCCCACGAGGTTGACCCTGATGCCCATGCCGTCGAGCATCGCGGCCTTGGCGATGAGCGCCTTGTCCGCGGTCTCGGCGTCGGGGGCGTAGACGAGCTGGGCGTGGTTGGCCTTGTGCCGGGCCATGAACTGGTCGCGGCTCTGCCCGTGCAGCACGACGTGCGCGATCGGCCACTCCGGATTCGTGGCCTCCTTGCGGCGCCGCGTCTCCTCCTCCGGCAGCGCCACGACCGTGCCGCGGAACACGTCGGCCTGCAGCACGCCGTCGGCGATGAAGATGCGCGACAGCACGACCTCGCCGGGCTTGGAGACCCCGTTGATCGTGGCTCCTCCCGCCGGGAAGAACACGTGCCCCTGCCGCCAGCCCTCCGCCCTGTCCCAGCCGCCCAGGTGCGAGGCGGGAACGGATCCGGAGATCTCGTAGACCCAGACGAACTCGCCGTCGTAGTCCTCGCCCCAGCGCACGTCGTGCAGGGTGTTGTCGGGCACGAGGCCCATCGCCCGCCACACCCGGTCGGTCACGAGGGCGTCGACCGCGACGCCCTCGTCGGCCTCGTTGAAGTGCGGGAACGCGCGCCCCTCGTGCAGGATGCGGGATCCGTCGCGCGAGGTCACAGGCGGACGCTCGGTGGAGTTCAGGATCCCCTCCGCGAGATCCGACGCGGGCACGAGGTCCTTGAGGCCCTGCTGGTACTGGATCCCGACCGCGTCCAGGCCGAAGTCGTCGGCGATGCGGAGCGCGGCGATGTACATCTTCAGCTGCCACTGCACCTGGTCGCGGGTGAGCTCCGTCGCGGCATCCTCGCCGTAGACGAACGTCATTCCGCGCGCGATGAGCCAGTCGTAGGCGGCGTCGGCCTCGGCGTCGGTGACCTCGAGCATCTCCGCGTACAGCGCCGACTGAGACAGGCGCTCCTTGTAGATGCCGGTGGCGTTGAGCAGCTCGTCGTCGAAGATCGCGTTGTACATGCCCATGCAGCCCTCGTCGAAGACGCCGATGATGGCCTTGTCCGCACGCAGCTGGGCGGCGAGCGCCTCGCCGAGCTGCCGCTCCGGGCTCTCCGCCAGCGCCGGCAGCGCCCGCACATGCGAGTCGTCGTGCGTGATCCCGCCGGTCTCGGTCCACTCGCGGAGCCCCTGCCGGAACCAGTCATCGGAGAAGTCGACCGACCAGATCGTCGAATAGGCCTTCCCCATCTTCGTGAGTCCGGCGTTCAGGCCGAGCAGCCCCACGAGACCGGGCCAGTCCGGCGCGAAGTTGGCCGTGGTGAGGATGGGACCGCGATGCGTGCGCAGCCCGGCGAGCACGTGGTGCGAGTACTGCCAGTTCGCGGTCGCGACGATGAGCGGCGCATCCTCGGGGATGGCCTTGAACACCTCCAGGCCCATGCGCTGGCTCGAGATGTAGCCGTGGCCGGTGGCCGGATCCACGCCGAAAGGCCGCACGACGGTCCAGCCGAGGTCGGCGAAGGCCGCGGTGACGGCGGCCTCGGTCGCCTCCTGCACCGGCCACCCCGCGATGTTCGCCGATTCGCGGAGGTCGCCGGAGGTGATCAGATAGGCGGTCTTCGGCGCGGAGGCGGGGCGCGCGGTCGGCGCGGGGATGGCGTAGGTCATGAGTTTCTCCGGTTGCGAGTGGAGGACCCTTCGACGAGCTCAGGGGCCGGGGCGGGGATGGGATGTTCAGGGGCCGGGAGGGGGATGGAGCGGGGCTCGCCGGCGTCGAGGTGCAGATCGCGCGCGAGGACCGTGCCGTGCAGACGCAGCTCGGCGAGATCCAGCACGCCGCCGTCGAGGTGGAGCAGGAGCCGGCCGGCGTCGATCTCGACGCGGCCCCAGCCGGTGCCGGTGGTGAAGAGGAAGCGCGGCGCGTCTCCGTCCGCGAACGCTCCCGCGACGGGTGCGAAGGACAGCGTGCGGGCGGGGGCGTCCCACTGCACGCCGCTCGCCGCGAGCAGCAGCGCCCAGGACGCGAGCGAGCGCGCATAGTGGTTGCCGCACTCGATCTCGTTCCAGGGATTGCGGTGCACCCCGTCGTAGCGGGCGCGCAGAGTGCGCTCGACGAGGAGCGCATCCTCGACCCGCCCCGCGTAGAGCAGACTGGCCGCGACCTGGTGCTCGATCCCGGTCCACACCTCGTCGGAGTAGACGAACGGGATCGCCGGGCGGCCTCCGTGCGGCCACGACGCGAGCAGCAGCCCGCCCTCGTCGTTCAGGGCGTACACGCGCTGGGTGCTCTCGTGCGCGGACAGGTCTGCACGGTGGTTGTGCGCCACGATCGCGGCGAGCGCGCTGTCGATGTGCGCCGGCGGCAGCAGCGGGCCGAGCCCGTTCACCCAGGCGTGGAACTGTCCCAGCAACTGGTCCGACAGCACGCCGTCGCCGTACTGGTAGCGGTGCGCGTCGACGTCGTCGATCACCTGCCGGTAGTACTCCCCGTCGAACAGCACGTCGTCCATCGCCGCGGCCACATGGTCGGCGCGACCCTCCCACTCACCGGCCCGCTCCGCCTCGCCGAGGTGGGCGGCCATCCGGGATCCGGCGCGGAGGGCGGCGAGGTAGATCCCGTTGGCGAGCGGGTCGATGCCGTGGAACTCGATGTCGTAGGTGTTGTGCAGCTCGCCGTCCAGGAGCCCGTCGCCGTCGCGGTCCCATTCGCGGGTGGCGTGCTCGAGGCTGCGCACGGCGGCGGGCCACAGCTCCCGCAGGAACTCGTCATCGCCCGAGAACCGCCATTCGCGGTGCAGGCGCAGGAAGGTGCCGACCTGTCCGTCGACGGCCGGGCCCATGAACCACGAGGCGGACCCGAGGATCCGGTTGCCTCGGAACTTCTGCGCGCCGTCCGCGTCGGTCTCGAGCAGGAACTCCGGACGACGGGCGCTGCGCTCGAGCGCCGGGAACAGCCAGGCGACGGTCTGCGCATACGACCAGACGTGCGTGCACGTGCCCTCGCACGATCCGCCGTGGTCGAAGGATCCCTCCCACGCGGCGAACACCGGCCCCTCCCCCATGACCGGGTTCGGCGACTCCAGGACGAAGCAGGTGGTGGAGCGCACCGCGGCGAGGTTCGCCCCGGCGGCGTCGGCGAGCACGGGATCCAGGGTGCCGCCGTACAGGGCGTCGACGAAGGCGTCGGTCGCGGCCTCGAGCACCGGCAGCTCCCGGTGCAGATGAGCCGCGGCGGACCAGGCGTCGGGCCAGAGGGTCGCGTAGTGATTGCGCACGATCGGCGACAGCGTCGGATCCGTCGGCGCGTCGTCCAGGATGATGTGCCCGTGCCAGCCGCGGCGCCGGTTCGGAAACGACCAGCTCAGCACGAACTCGAAGTCGCGGACCTCGCCGGGCGCGAGCGTGTGCACGATCCCGAGGGATCCGGTGCGCAGGCGCGGCAGCTTCGCAAGCATCTCCTCCTCGGTGAGCGGTCGCGCAACCGCATCCGCACGGTCCGTGCCCTTCTCCCGGCCTCTGAGCCTGTCCAAGGGCAGGGACCGGTCCTCCTGCTCGGCGAACAGGCCCCGCGGCCTGTCCTCGAGCGTGAGGCGCGGCTCGGCGTCGAGCAGTCCGTCGGCCGTGAGATCGCTCCAGAACATGCGGGCGCCGTCGGGCCAGTAGCTCGTGACCCACTGCGGCTTGACCGTGGTGGACGCATCGGTCGTGGTGAGGCTGAGCGTGCCGTAGCCCGGATCGTCCTCGGCCAGGTCGATGCCGAAGTCGAGGCCGCGCACATCGCCGTCATCCCGCCAGCGCACACTCTGCGTGCCGCGGATCCCCCAGGGTGCCTCCGGCCCGGGTTCGCCCCGCCCGGCCGTGTGCGAGACGCTCCCGACGACCGTGACCGCGACCGGCACCTCGCCGGGGTTGACGACCCGGTAGCGCAGGACGGCCGCGGGGATGCCCGAGGCGTCGGCGTCGAGCGGCACGAGGGGGGTGAACGCATGCAGCGACACCTCGACCGGAAGCGCACGGTCGGCGAAGTCGATGTCGACGACGGGGTACTCGCCGTGCATCGTGGCGCCGTCGAGCCGCGGGAGACCCGCGAGATCGTCGAAGGAGAATCCGGCGTCGAGGTCGCGCCGACCCGTCACCCGCGCCTCGAGCACGCGAGTGACCGGATCCGTCCCCTCCGGCGCCGCGTGGATCGCGAAGAAGGTGCGGGGATTGCGGCGGTCCTTGTCGGGGTGGTTCTCCAGCTCCCAGTCGCGCAGCTCGCCGCGCGCGCCGAGCGACACGTTGCCGGTGCCGATGCCTCCGAGCAGGAACGCCGCGCGCTCGGCGGTGTGCGGGATGGGGCGGGCGCGGCGCGTCATGCGGGCGCCTCCTTCTCGTCGTCGGCCCTCTGCTGCGCCGCCAGCTCGTGCGCGACCTCGACCGTGCCCGCGTAGAGCCGGAGGTAGCGGTCGAACAGCGTGTCATAGACGGGAGCGAGGGCGGAGTCGGGATCGATCGTCGTGACGACCGGGTTCCAGTCCGCGATCTCCGGGGCGGGATCGGAGACCGCGCCCGCGGCGAGGAAGGCCGCGCCGTAGCTCGCGCCGACCGTCACCCGCGGCACCTCCTGCACGAGGCCGGTGACATCGGAGACGATCTGCAGCCAGAGCCGCCCCTGCGTGCCGCCGCCCACCGCGACGATCCGCCGGATGTCCGCGCCCGCGTCGCGCATCGTCTGCACGTTGTGCCGCACCCCGAGCGCCGTGGCCTCGAGCGCGGCCCGGTACAGGTCGCCGCGGCCGTGCGCGAGGCTGAGGCCCGCGATCACGCCGCGCGCATCCGGATCCTGGATCGGCGTGCGCTCCCCCGCGAAGTACGGCAGGATCACGAGGCCACGGGCGCCCGCCCCCGAGTCCTCGGCCTCGGCCAGCAGCTGGGGATAGTCGGAACCGGTGAGATCCTTCAGCCACGCGGTGAGGGCGCCGGACGTCGACAGTCCGCCGGCGAGGTTGCGGGTGCCGGCGAAGGCGCCGGCGGTGGTCCACATCGAGGGCGTGCGGAGAGCCTCCTCCCCCGCGGTGACGCCGCGGGTGAGGACCATGAACATCGTGGTCCCGTACATGAGCATGAGGTCGCCCGCGCCATGCGCCCCGACGCTGACGGCCTCGCTCCAGGCGTCGATCGTGCCGGCGATCACGGGCGTGCCCTCGGGGATGCCGGTGAGCGCCGCGGCCTCGGCGCTCACGGTGCCGGCGACGTCGCCCGCCCAGAGCAGGGCGGGCTGCTCGATCGGCGCCGCGTACCGCTGCCACCACTCGTCGTGCCACTGCTCCCGATCGATGTCGTAGAGGGGCGAGACCTGGCTCGCGGACTGGTGGTCGAGCACGTACGCCCCGGTGAGCCGGTGCGCGAGCCACGAGGCCGGCATGAAGAGCCGGCGCGCCAGGATCCACGCCTGCGGATCCTGCTCGTGGATCCAGAGGATCTTCGGGCCGCCGGCCTGGGAGGTGAGCACGGATCCGCCGACGCGCGTGATCGCCTCGAGTCCGAGCTCCGCCGTCATCCGCTCGATCTGGTCCCCGGCGCGCGTGTCGACGCCGTAGAGGATCGCAGGGCGCACGGGCTCGCCGGCCTGGTCCGCCAGGAGGATGCACGGCCCCATGCCGCTCACCCCGACCCCGGCGATCTCGGCGTCCGGCACGGCGGCGAGCAGTTCGCGGGCCAGCGCGACGAACTCGTCCCACCAGACCCCGCCGTCCATCTCCACCCAGCCCGTGCGCGGACGGCTCACGTCATGCGCCAGGGCGGCCTGGGCGAGGATCGTGCCATCGGCATCCACGAGGACGCCCTTGCTGCTGGAGGTGCCGATGTCGACACCGATGGTGCACCGCACGCGCATCCTCCTCGATCGCTCGTCCTGACCGGACGGCGATCACACTACGCGAAATCGATTTCAAGCGCAATCGGCCCGCAATCACTCCCCACAACCGGAGATCGGCAGCGACTTTCCACCGATTCCGTGAAACCGATCCACATGCCCACAGGGGGTGACAGGCTCGGCGGAACCGCAGAGAATGGAGGCATGGACATGACCGAACCGCAGGTGTGGACCCTCATCGGGGTCTTCGCGGCGATCATGCTCGGCGGAATGACGCTCATGACGACACTGCTCACACGTGTGGTGCGGTCGGAGATCGGGCGCCTCGAGGGCAGATTCGACGGCAAGTTCGAGGCCATGGACGGCAGGATCACGGGGCTTCGCACCGAGATGAACGCCCGGTTCGACGCCATGGACGTCAAGGTCTCTGCGCTCGACAAGGATGTGGCGGCGCTCGCCGAGCGCTTCTGGCGCTCCTGACTCCGGACTCAGCGCGAGACGGTCGCGGCCTGGATCTCGTTGCGCAGCACGATCGTGCGCGCGGGCTGGTCGTCGCCGCCGATCCGGTCCAGCAGCATGCGCGCCGCGGTCACGCCCATGTGCCGCGCGGGAAGCCGCACCACGGTGACCGCACTCGGCGACAGCGTCGTGAAGGGCAGCGAACCCACGACGGCGACGCCCATGGCCGGAGGGGTCAGCCCGCGCTCGGTGAGCACCTGGATCGCCCCCACGCCGATGAGGTTGTTGCCCGCGACCACGGCGTCCGGAGGCTGGGGCAGGGCCAGCAGCTCCTCCATGGCCCCGCGGCCGCCGTCCACCCGAAACGACGAGAACCGCAGAAGGTCGGGATCCGCGGGAAGACCGTGCGCCGCGATGGCCGTCCGCCACCCGTCCACGCGTTCGACCGCGGTCTCGATGTGCTCGGGCCCGGCGATGTGCGCGATGCGGGTGTATCCGGCCTCGATCAGCTGTTCGGTCGCGCTGCGCCCCGCATCGCGGTTCGCCATCACGACGCCGTCGATGTCGTAGCCCGTGCCGCGGTCGACGGCGACCACGGGTCGTCCCGCGGCCATGATCTCGTCGAGGCTGGTGCGGTCGGAGGCCGCGGCAAGGATCACGCCGGACATGTGCTCGGCGATCGCGATCCGCAGGTAGGTCTGCTCCTTCTCGACCTGCGCATCGGAATTGCACAGCACCACGGAGAAGCCCGCCTCCGAGGCGACGTCCTCGACGCCGCGCGCCATCTCGGTGAAGTAGGGGTTCTCGATGTCGGGGATCACCAGCGCGATCACCTCGGAGCTCTGCCGGCGCAGGGTGCGGGCGGTGCGGTTGGGGAAGAACTTCAACTGCGCGGCCGCCTGACGCACGGCCGCGACCTTCTCCTCGGAGACGCCGACGCCGTTGAACACGCGCGACACCGTCGCCGGGGACACCCCCGCGAGCCGTGCCACGTCATAGATGGTCGCCATCTCACCCCCTCCGTTGTCCGTCAGGACACACTACCGCGATGAAATCGATTGCAACAGTCGGCGGGAATCGGTAGGGTGGCCGCACGCGCTGCCACGACCCGCGCGCCGATCCACCCACCCGACACGAGGATGTGCACCCCGCCATGACCCTTCCCGACCTGTCCTCCGTGTCCGCCCTGCGGACCGTGCAGACCCGGTCCATCTCGCCGGAGAACTTCGACGGCGCCGTCGGCGGCGGCGGACGCGCGACGGAGGGAACCGGTGCGGACTGCGCGCGCGACCTCGGACCGGGCTGGAAGATCTCGCCGAGCGTCGACATCAAGGCCGGCGAGACGTTCGATCTCGCCGCGATCGAGGGCGCAGGCAGGATCACCCACATCTGGATCACGACGCACACCGACAACTGGCGCACGCTCATCCTGCGCGCATACTGGGACGGCGCGACCGAGCCCGCCGTCGAGGTGCCCTACGGCGACTTCTTCTGCAACGGCTGGGGCGTCTTCGCACAGGTGGACTCGCAGGTGATCGCCGCGAACCCGCACGGCGGTTTCAACTCCTACTGGCCCATGCCGTTCCGCGACGGCGCCCGCCTGACGATCGAGAACACCTCGCCGGTCGACGTGCGCGTCTACTACCAGGTGACCTACGAGATCGGCGGCGACTACTCGGGCGACGGGTACTTCCACGCGCAGTGGCGCCGTTCCGACCCGCTCGAAGAGCTCGTTCCGCACACGATCCTGGAGGGGATCGAGGGGCAGGGGCAGTACGTCGGGACCTACATCGCGTGGGGCGTGAACTCCAACGGCTGGTGGGGCGAGGGCGAGATCAAGTTCTACCTCGACGACGACACCGACTACCCGACGATCTGCGGCACGGGCACCGAGGACTACTTCGGCGGCGCGTGGAACTTCGACATCCCGGGCCAGGGCTACACCGCGTTCTCGACGCCGTACCTGGGCATGCCCCAGGTGATCCGCCCCGACGGGCTCTACGTCTCGCAGCAGCGCTTCGGCATGTACCGCTGGCACCTGGCGGATCCGATCCACTTCTCCACCGGGATCCCCAAGGTCGACATCCAGGCGCTCGGATGGCGCAGCGGATGGCGCTATCTGCCCCTGCGCGACGACATCGCCTCCACCGCGATGTTCTACCTGGACCGGCCGACGGCCCGCCGCCCGAAGGCGCCCAGCGCCGACGACATGGAGGTGCACCTAGGGACGGCCCCGGTGCCCGACCTGGGATCCACCCCGCCGCGCGCGCCGCGCGACTGACGCGGTCGCACCGGCACACCTGCACGACGCGGGCACGGACGCACGACCGGATCGCCGGATCCGTCCTGCATCCGTGCCGCGATCGTGCATCCGTTCCCGGCGCTCGAGCCCGAGGCCGAGCCCGAGCCGGGCTCAGGCGAGGGCGCGCACGGGCCCGCGCAGCACGGCGCGGTCCAGCCCGAACCGGCCTGCGCCGGTGAAGGCGAGCGCGAGGGCACCGGCGCCGAGGACGGCCGCGAACTCCCAGCCGCCGTCGCCGACCCAGATGCCGTTGCCGAGGTGCACGAGCACGATGGCGCCGACCATGTCCGCGGCCAGCAGCACACCGACGGGACGCGTGAACAGGCCGGCGATGAGCAGGATCCCTCCGATGAGCTCGAGGAAGGCGATCACGGGTCCGGCGATCTCGGGCAGCGGGGCGCCCATGCCCGCGAAGGCCTGGACGGTGCCGGGCAGGGTGTACTCGAAGACCTTCTGCGCGCCGTGCGCGGCGAAGACTCCGCCCACGACGAGGCGCAGGACGAGGAGTCCGAGAGAGGCGGCGGGCTTCGTGGTGTTCGTCATTCCGGACAGCTCCTTCGTGGCAGGACACCGCGGCGAGCGCGGCTCGGGGCGTCCGCCCCGTCCTTCCACGCTACGGAGCCGCGCCTGTCATGTTTCTGAACACGAGGCGGATATTGCGCGTTCGGCACAAGTCCGTGCCGTCCGGATCAAGAGGTCGGGATGACCAGGATCGGCTCGCTCGTGGGCTTCCCCGTCGGGGAGCCGCCGGCCGGCTCGATCGTCACGGCGATCGCGTCGCCCGCGTGCATCGCGCCCTTCAGCTGCGCCGTGGTCACTCCCTGCGCCGCCTCGAACACTCCGGCCGAGACCGGGGTGCTGCCTCGGACGAACCACAGCTCGTAGGTCTTCGCCGCGTCCAGCCGGCCCAGCCCGTCCGCGACCAGCACCGCGGCGCCCATCGACGCCGACCAGTGCGCCGTCGCCGTGCCCCCTTCGGGCAGCTGCACGGTCTTCTCCGCGGCATCGGGCGCGTTCTCGATCCGGTCGAGCGCGACCACGGCGGCAGGGCGGAGCAGCTGCGGGATGACGACGGCGGCGCCCACGCCGAGCCCGATGAGCAGCACCAGTCCGGCGGCGAGTCCGAAGAGAAGTCGCCGCGGCCGTCGGGACGGAGGCGCGTCGTCCGTGGCGCCCGAACCGGCAGCCGCAGTCGCCGCCGGCGCCGTCGACGCCTCCTCCGGCCCGGCCGGGACCACGGGTTCCGCAGCGCCCTCCGGCTCCTGCGGCGTCAGCGCGATCCGGGTCAGGAGCGCGTCGCGGATCCCCGACGGCGGTGCGACGGCAGGAACGCCCTTGGCGAGCAGCGAGGCGGTGTCCGCGTCGTCGTCCGCGATCGTCGTCCACTCCGGATGCTCCGCCAGAGCCGTCCGGAAGCGCTGCTCGTCGCTCGCCGACAGCGCCCCGAGGCTGTGGGCGGCCGCCAGTTCTGCGAACTCCGACTCGTTCATGCGTTCACCCCCCAGTGCGCCCGCAGGCGTGTGAGTCCATCTCTCATCCGGGTCTTCACCGTTCCCAGCGGCGAGCCCGTGATCGTGGCGATCTCGCTCTGCGAGTACCCGCCGTAGTAGGCCAGCACCAGCGCCTCGCGCTGCGCTTCCGGAAGTGCGGAGAGGGCGTCGACGACGCGTTCCGCGTCGATCGACAGCTCCGCCTGCTCCGCCACGCTGTCGTGCGCGACGTCGAGATCGCGCGCACCGGCGCGCACGTCGCGGTCGGCGCTGGCCTGCGAGGAACGCACCCGATCGATCGCGCGGCGGTGGGCGATCGTCAGGATCCAGGTCCTTCCCCGTCCGCGATCGGCGGCGAAGCGCGCGGCGGTCTGCCAGATCTCCAGGAACACCTCCTGCAGCACCTCCTCGCTCTGCGACCGGTTCACCAGCACGCGGAGGATGAGGCCGAACACCCGCGCCGACAGCAGGTCGTAGAGGTCGGCGAACGCCGCCTGATCCCCGCCCGCGACGCGCAGCAGCAGGGCGGACGCGGGGTCGTCGCCGCCGTCCTGCTCCCTGTGCTCTCTGTCGTCGATCACCATCGTGTCCAGCATGCCTCACCTCCCGCCCGAATCCGGCAATGCGTCCGTGGCGAGCGCCGTCGCGGCCGCCGACCGGACCGCATGAGCAGACAGCTCCTGCGCTCATGCGGTCCGGTCGGCTGTGGGGATCGAAGCCTCAGTTGGCCGGCGGCATCAGGACGGAGTCGATGAGGTAGACGGTCGCGTTGGCGGTGTGGACGCCACCGCAGATCACGTTCGCGTCGTTGACCTTGAGGCTGTCGCCCGAGCCGCTCACGGTCACGTCGCCGCCCTCGACGGTCTTGTGCGTGCCGACGATGTCCTTCGGCGAGATCTGACCGGCCACGACGTGATAGGTCAGGATCTTGCTGAGGGTGTCGGCTCCCGCGTCGGTCTTGAGCGTGTCGATCGTCGCCGGGTCGATCTTCTTGAAGGCGTCGTCGACGGGGGCGAACACCGTGAACTGGCTCCCGTTGAGGGTGTCGACCAGGTTCACCTTGGCGTTGAGCTTGCCCGAGACCGCCGCGACCAGCGTGGTCAGCAACGGGTTGTTGCTCGCCGCCGTCGCGACCGGGTCCTGGGCCATTCCCGCGACGGATCCCGCGCCGGACGGCACCTGCTGCGCGTAGGCAGCGCATCCCGGGCCGACCAGATCGGACGCCGGATCCATCGTCTGAGACGGGGATGCGGCCGGCGCGCTGGCGGCCGGCGCGGACGACTCCGACGTCGAACCGGAGGTCGAGGAGCACGCTGTGAGGGCCAGCGCTGTGGCGGCCAGCAGGCCGGCGGCGACGAGCGAGGCCCTGGTGTGCAGGCGAGTGGTGGATCGCATGGTCTTCTCCTTTTGACTGGTGCATCGCGACCGTTCATCGGCCCGACACCATGCCTTCGGAGCCGCATACGGGTCGGATTGGATCCGGACCGGATCACCATCCGATCCGCCGCCGGCGACGAACCAGGTGCATGGACGAGAAGACAGCGATTCCCGGCGGACGGAGCGGGGCAGGAATCGCAGGCGCCGCGAGCGGTGCGGTGTTCGTCGCTGCCGCCGAGATCGCGGCCTTCCTCGCCGCACGGGACGCGAGCCCGCTGCTGGCCGCTGGCTCGTTCGTCATCGACATCGTGCCGCAGTGGGCCAAGGAGCTGGCGATCGAGGTGTTCGGTGCGAACGACAAGCTCTTCCTCCTGGTGACGCTCGGCATCGGGGTCGCCCTGGCCGCGGTGGGCGCCGGACTCCTCGAGCGCCGCCGGCGCTGGGCCGGGGTCGCCGTGTTCGCCCTCGCCGGCGCCGCGGGTCTGGTGGCGACCACGACGCGCACGGGAGCGACGCCCCTGTCCGCCCTCCCCCCGCTCGTCGGCGCGATCGCCGGCTCCGTGTTCCTGAGAGCGTCGATCGGAGCGCTGCGCCGGTGGCGTACCGCCGAGTCCGGCGATGCCCCCGATCCGACGACGGACCGGCGACGCTTCCTGCTCCTGACGTCGATCGGCGCGGTCACGGCCGTCGTTCTGGGAACCGGCGCACGCATCGGCACCGCGGCGACATCGTCGGTCGCGGCAGTGCGGAAGGCACTGAGGCTCCCTGAGCCGCTGTCCCGGGTCGCCGTGCCTCCCGGAGCCGAGTTGCGCATCCCCGGCCTCTCGCCGCTGTTCACGCCGAACGCCGACTTCTACCGCGTCGACACCGCGCTCACGGTGCCCGCGATCGCCCCCGCGGACTGGCGGCTGACGGTGGACGGAATGGTCGCGAAGCCCGTCGAGCTGAGCTTCGACGAACTGCTGCGGATGGGACTGCGGGAGTACGCCGTGACGCTGACCTGCGTCTCGAACCAGGTCGGCGGCGACCTCGTCGGCACCGCACGATGGCTCGGGGTCCCGGTGCGCGAGGTGCTCGCCCTCGCCGCCCCGGCGGGCGGCGCCGACATGGTCCTCTCCCGCAGCATCGACGGCTTCACCGCGAGCACACCGCTCGGGGCGCTCACGGATCCGAGCCGCGATGCGATCCTCGCCGTGGCGATGAACGGCGAGCCGCTTCCGCTGGAACACGGATTCCCGGTGCGGATGGTGGTCCCCGGGCTCTATGGCTACGTCTCCGCGACCAAGTGGCTGACGCGCCTGACGGTGACGACGTTCCAGAAGGACCAGGCCTACTGGACGCCACGCGGCTACAGCGCCCAGGCGCCGATCAAGCTCTCGAGCCGTATCGACACGCCCCGCATCGACAAGGAGGTCGCCCCGGGCGCGACCAGGATCGCCGGAGTCGCCTGGGCGCAGACCATAGGGATCGCCCGGGTCGAGGTGCAGATCGATGGAGGCCCCTGGCAGACCGCGACCCTGTCGGCACCCGTCAGCGCGGACACCTGGGTGCAGTGGTTCCTCGACTGGAACGCGACGAGCGGCACTCACACCCTCGTGGTCCGAGCGACCGACCGGCACGGTCGGCTGCAGGAGCAGGAGCGCACCCCGATCGCGCCGAACGGATCGACGGGATGGCAGTCGACCGTCGTCCGGGTCGGCACGGCCGGCTGACGGCGCGCCCGGCCCTCAGACGAGGCCCTGGATCCGGAACTGCTCCACGTGATAGACGCTGTTGTCGCCCGTGTTCCACTGGCTCACGCTCAGATGCAGGTCCGAGAGCGTGGATCCGGGCAGGATGTACCCGCCGTAGAGCTGGGCGACGTGGGTCGCGTCCTCCGCTCCCCAGTTCCCGCCCCACAGCAGCGTGGTCTTGGCGGCCGTGTAGAGGTTGTCGGTCGGGGTGTTCACGATCATCGCGTCGATCCGGTAGGCGTCGGCATTGAACCAGGTCAGGATCCACTTGCCGCCCAGCGGCCGCAGGCACATCTCGCCGAACTTGCCCGGCAGCACCTCCGTCGCCGGGTTGCCCCAGCCCCATGCGCCGTTCGCGAAACCCCAGGGCTGGTAGGCCGAGAGCGTGGTCATGCTGTTCTGCGGCACCCGGTACAGCACGATGCCCTTGTCGCGCTGGAAGCCCGTGCCGTAGATGTAGACGTACCCGTCGTTGCCCTGCCCCCACGTGATGCACTGGAAGTGCCCGTCGGCCATGTCGGCCGGGAACTTCAGCCCCGTGTGCTGCCAGGTCGCGCCCGAGTCGTCGGACTGCCACAGCTCGGTCCAGCGCACCGCGCCGAAGGTCGGGCCGTTCACGATCGCGTGCAGGTACATCCGCGAGCCGATCGTGATCACGTCCGAGGGGATCACGGTCTCGTAGTACGCGTCGTGCGGGTAGTACCAGAGCTGCGGCGCGGTGACCTGCGTGTTCGAGCCGGCCCCCGCCGCGCCGTTGAACACGACGCCGGCGGCGAGGTTCGCGGTCGAGGAGTACAGCGCCACCGGCGAGCGCCAGTTCGTGCCGCCCACCGTGTCGGCCCAGGTGTCGCCGAACATGAACAGCAGCCGCCCGTCGGGTGTGCGCGCCGGGATCCCGAGGTCGGTCGCGCCGATCCCGTACTGGACCCCCGCCTGCGTGCCGGCGAGCACCTTCATGCGGGTGACCGTGAGCCCGGTGGCCGCGGCGGGACTCGCACCCAGCGCCGAGACGCCGAGCGCGGCGCCCGCGACGAGTGCTCCCTGCAGCAGGCCGCGGCGGGTGACTCCGCGGGCGGGACGGATCGCTTCTTCGGACATGGCCTTCTCCCCTTCGAGAACGCGGCCGGCTACTTGAGCCCGGCCATCTTGATGTTGCCGATGATCTGACGCTGGAAGATGAGGAACAGGATCACGACCGGCGCCGCGGCGAGCACGGATCCGGCCATGAGAAGGCCGAGTTCGCTCGAGCCGCGCCCGGTGCGGAACTCGGCGAGGTACTGCTGCAGCACGAACTTCTCCGGCGAGGTGATCGTCATGATCGGCCACACGTAGGAGTTCCAGTACGCGAGGAACGCGGTGATACCCATCACCACGAACGGCGGCTTCGACAGCGGCAGGAAGATCCGCACGAAGATCCCGAACCGCCCGCAGCCGTCCAGCATCGCCGCCTCCTCGAGGCTGGCCGGGATGTTCAGGTAGAACTGCCGGATGAAGAACACCGATGCCGCGCTGGCCGCCCCCGGGATCACCAGCACCGCGAGCGTGTCGAGCATCGCGAGCTTCGTCACCACGATGAAGCTCGTGAGCAGGATCGTCATCCCCGGGATGAACATGGTCGTGATGACCGCGACCCAGAGCGTCCGCTGGAACCGGAACTCGAGCCGGGCGAACGCATAGGCCGCGAAAGAGTTCACGGTGAGGCTCAGCACGGTGAACAGGACCGCCCCGAGGAAGGTCCAGCCGAGAGTGCGCAGGAAGGTCTCGTCGCCCAGGATCTTGGCGTAGTTCTCCCAGTGCCAGACCTCGGGGAAGAACTGGAAGGGCGTGCTGAGCACCTCGGTCCTGGCCTTGAACCCGGCGATCACCATCCACGCGAGCGGGAAGAGGGCCGCGAGCAGGAAGATCAGCCCGACGACGCCCTTGCCGAGGAACGCGGCCCAGCCGCCGATGCCGTGCGGCGTCTTCAGCCGGCGATGATCCCTGCCCGCCAGGACGATGCGGGTGGTCTCGGGCACGGTGCTCTGGCGCGTCGCGCTCATCAGTCGACCAGCCTCTCGGAGTTGATGAACTTGAACACGAGAGCCGACACGGATCCCAGCACCACGAACAACAGCAGCGCCGCGGCGATCGAGTAGCCCACGTTCACGTCGTTGCGGAAGTGGTTGAAGATGAACAGGTTCGGCAGCGTCGTCGAGTCCAGCGGGCCGCCCTGGGTCATCACGAGGGGCAGCTCGAACTGCTGGATCGCGGCCACGAAGCCCGTGATGAGCAGGTACAGGAACACGTTCTTCATCTGCGGCATCGTGATGTAGAAGGTCTTCTGCCACCATCCGGCGCCCTCCATCGCGGCCGCCTCGTAGTACTCCGTCGGGATGTCGACCATCGCGGCGACCATGATGAGCGACGTGAGGCCCATGCCGAGCCAGATCGCCGGCACGGCGACGGAGAGGAGCGCCCACGCCGGATCCCCGATCCAGGACACCGGATCGATGTGGAAGGCCGCGAGCACCGCGTTCAGGATCCCGCCGTCGTACGCGTAGATCACCACGAAGATGATCGAGGCGATGACGCCGGAGATGATCGTGGGGATGTAGATGCTGACCTTGAGGATCGTCGCCAGGCGACGGGACAGGGTCACCACGAGACTCGCGAACAGGAACGCGAGCACGAGCATCGGGGGCACCGTCAGCAGGACGAACAGGAAGCCGCGCCCGATCGTGGCGACGAACAGCGGATCGGTCAGGACGTCGGCGTAGTTCTTCCAGCCGACGAACTGCGGATCCTTGTAGAAGCTCCAGTCCTGGAACGACAGGAACCCCGCGTACACCGCCGGCCACGCGACGAAGACGCCGAGCAGGATCACCACGGGGGCGAGCATCAGGTAGGCGAGCTTCGTGTCGCGACTGCGGTACTTCGATTGCCGGCGCCTGACCGTGCGCCGGTCCTCGATCGCTTCGGTGGCCATCGTCTCTCCCCGTGGTTCGGAGGTGCTGGGCGCGGGCTGCGCGGTCGGGGACGGCCGCGCAGCGGTCCCCGACCGCGCCGCGCTCACTTCTTGGGAGCCTTGCTGGGCAGGTCCTGCGACTGGATGACCTTCTGGATCGCGGCGTTCGCCGTGTTGATCGCGTCATCCGGCGAGGCGGCGCCCTTCATCACCGACTCCATCGCGGTGCCGACCGCGAGCGAGACGTCCCACGGGTAGGTGGGCTCGGGGATCGCGTCCGGTGCGATGTCGTTCGTGATGACGCTCGACCACGGGGCCTTCGCCGCGGCCTCGTCCTTCGCGACCGCGTCCTGCACGGACTTGCGCACGGGAACCTTGGTGAACTGCGTGTTCACGAAGAAGGGCACGAGGTTCTGCGGGTCGCCGGCGAGCGACCACTCCAGGAACTTCCCCGCGGCCTCGGCGTTCTTGCTCTTCGCGTCGATGACCCACTTGAAGTTGCCGAGCGTGGTGGCGGTGCGGCCGTCGGCGCTCGAGGCGTTCGGGAAGGCGCCGATGCCGGTCTTGGTGAGGAGGTCGGGGTAGTCGGATCCGATCTCGGACATCATCCACGAGCCGGAGACCTTGAACGCGACCTTCTTCTGGCCGAAGTCCTTGCCCTCCACGTAGGCGGCGAGCGCCTGCTTGGGCATGTAGCCCTTGTCCCACAGCTCCTTGTACTTGGACATCAGGTCGCGGTACGCGGCGTTGTCGATGTCCGGCGACTTCCAGTCGTCGGTGAGCGCGGTGTGCCCGGCGAAGTTGTACTGCTGGCCGACCGTCGACCAGGCGAAGGTGATCGCATCGGAGGCGGGCGAGATGCAGTACTGGCCCTGGGCGAGCGTGGGCTGGATCTTCGCGCAGTCGGCGAGCAGATCGTCCCAGGTGGCCGGGGCCTTGTCGGTCTCGACGCCCGCCTTGGAGAGCATGTCCTTGTTCCAGAACAGCACCGTCTGCGCCTCCTGCAGGAGGGGGTACGCGTAGTAGGTGCCACCGATCTCGGACACCGACTTCGCGGAGTCGATGATCTCACCGAGCTTGGACTTGTCGACGACCTTGCCGAGGTCGTACAGCTGCCCCGCGTTGACGGCGTCCTGGATGCTCCCGGAGTGCGTGTAGATGTCGGGGGCCTTGCCCGCAGCCTGGGCTGCCTTCATCTTCTGATCCCAGGCGTCGGCCGGGATCTCGGTGTCCTTGACGACGATCTTGTCCTGCGAGGCGTTGAACTTCTTGACGA
This sequence comes from Microbacterium sp. NPDC089698, assembly GCF_044749045.1. Lineage (NCBI taxonomy): Bacteria > Bacillati > Actinomycetota > Actinomycetes > Micrococcales > Microbacteriaceae > Microbacterium > Microbacterium sp. NPDC089698. The sequence continues at coordinate 58,781 of NZ_JBIVHE010000006.1, read as the reverse complement.
TGTCCTTGTACCAGGCGTTCTCCGGCGGGGTGAACGTGCGGTGCCAGAACTCGATCGTGGTCTTGCCGGAGGAGTCCCCTCCTCCCCCTGCGGACTGACCGGGGGTGCTCGAGCCGCAGCCCGCGAGCAGTCCTACCGCCGTGATGCCGCCGAGAGCGGCCATCACCACCCGGCGCGTGCGCTGTGTGTCCGTCTTCATGGGTTCCTCCTCGGGAACACGACTTCCTCGTCGAATCGGTGCTGGGGTCCGGCACGGGAGCCGGGTCCGCGGTCGCGCTGAGTCGGCATCGACCGGGCTGCACTCAGAGTAGGCGAAATCGATTTCAGACACAAGACACTCTTCACGGATCCGAGACATCCGCGCCGCGGGCAGCCTTCCTCGGCTCCTGTGGAACTCCGCGATTCACCTCCGGCCCCTCGGCGCGACTCCGGGATGCTCCACAGCGGAAATCGATTTCAGACACGGTCGGAGCTGATCGCGGCGCGCGGACGGCGCCCGCCGGCGGTGCTCAGCGCGCGCTGTCGTCCGGGTCGTCGGCGAGGTCGTCGGGGTGCTCCGGGGCGCTCCCCCACGGGCGCCACAGCACGACCTCGGTCGAGCGGCGGATCCGCCGCCCGGACGGGACGGCCATGACGGATCCGGTCGTGCCCGCGGCGAACACCCGCACTCCCGGACGGTTGGCGCGCTCCTCGCGCAGCGCGAGCTCGAGTTCGACCACACGGCGGTGCAGCCTGCTCACCTCGTCCTCGAGGTCGAGCAGCCGCGCGATCGCGGGCAGGCTCATGCCCTCGCTGGACAGCTGGGCGACCTCGCGCAGCTGCTCGATGTCGCGCATCGAGTAGCGGCGGGATCCGCCCCTGGTGCGACCGGGCACGACCAGGCCGATCCGGTCGTATTGACGCAGCGTCTGCGGGTGCATCCCGGCGAGCTCGGCGGCGACCGCGATCGCGAAGACCGGGGTGTCCGCGCTCATGCGCTCATCACCCACGGTGCACCTCCGGCACGGCCGTTCCGGTCGTCGGGCGTCCTTCGTCTCGCTGCGCTCGCTCAGGGACCGATGAACCGGTTCCTGAAGCGAGGCGCTCAGGGACCGATGAACCGGTTCCTGAGCGAGGAGCGCAGCGACGAGACGAAGGACGCCCGACGACCGAGAGGCTCATCACGCCCGTGCCTTCGCCAGCAGCTCGGTGCGGGGGTTCTCCGCGGGCTCGGCGGCGCGGAAGCGCTCGAGGGCCTCGCGCGCGGCGTCGTCGAGGTGCGAGGGCACCGCGACCTGGACCTCGGCGAGCAGGTCGCCGGTGCCCTTGGACGTCGTGACGCCGCGCCCCTTGACCCGCAGCACCCGGCCGGACGGCGTACCCGCCGCGACCTTCAGCTTGACGGGGTCTCCGCCGAGCGTCGGCACCTCGATGGTGGCGCCGAGCGCCGCCTCGGTGAAGGTGATCGGCACGGTGACGCGCAGGTTCAGCCCGTCGCGGGTGAAGACCGGGTGCGGCTTGACCGCGACCTGCACCACGATGTCGCCGTTCTCCCCGCCGTCGGGCGAGGGCCGCCCGCGGCCGCGGAGGCGGATCTTCTGCCCGTCCTTCACGCCCGCGGGGATCTTCACCTTGAGCGGCCTGCCGTCCTCGCCCTGCAGCGTCACGGTCTCGCCCTGCACCGCGGTCGCGAACGACAGCGTCGTGCGGGCCGTGACGTCGGCGCCCTTCTGCGGGCCGCCGAAGCCACGGAAGCCGCCGGACGGCTGACCGAAACGCCCGGATCCGAAGGACCCGCCGCCCTGGTTGAACATCGCGAAGATGTCGTCGAAGTCGCCCTGCTGCCCGCCACGGCCCCGGCCGAACGCGCTGAACACGTCCTCGAAGCCGCCGTTGCCGGCGCTCCCCGGGGCGGTGAACCGCGCGCCGCCGGCGCCCATGGCGCGGATCTGGTCGTACTCGGCGCGCTGCTCCTTGTCGGAGAGCACCGAGTAGGCCTCGCTGATCTCCTTGAACTTCGCCTCCGCCGCGGCGTCGCCGGGGTTGGAGTCGGGGTGGTATTTGCGCGCGAGCTTGCGGTAGGTCTTCTTCAGATCCGCCTCGGACACGTCCTTGGAGACGCCGAGGGTCTTGTAGAAGTCCTTGTCGAACCAGTCCTGGCTAGCCATCGACCACCGCCCTACTCGGCAGGAACGGCGACGACGACCTTGGCGGGACGCAGCTCGACATCGCCCAGGCGGTAGCCCACCTCGACGACCTCGAGCACGACGGCCTTCTCCACGCCCGGGGTGGGCTGCTGGAAGATCGCCTCGTGCTGCTGCGGGTCGAACTCCTCGCCCTTCTCGCCGTACGAGACCACGCCCAGGCGCTCGACGACCGAGCGGACCTTGTCCGCGATCGCGGCGAAGGGGGTGCCCTCCTGCAGGTCTCCGTGGGCGGCGGCGCGGTCGAGGTCGTCGAGCACGGGGAGCAGGCCCTTGGCGGCCTCGCCCTTCGCGCGCTGGATCTCGATGCCGCGCTGCTCCTCGGTGCGGCGGCGGTAGTTCGCGTACTCGGCCTGGAGGCGCTTGAGGTCGACGAGCAGCGTGTGCTCGGCGTCATGCAGCGCCGCGTCCTCCGCGGCGTCCTCGGCGAGCGCGTCGTCGTTCTGCGCGATGTTCAGGATGTCGTCGACCGTGAGCTCTTCGGCGTCCTGCACGTCGTCGGCCCCGGCCGCGGGGCCGGACGCGTTCGCGTCCGACCCCTGGCCGCCGACCTCACGGCCCTCTTCGGGCTCTTCGAAGTCCTTGGGATCCGTCATTACTTCTTCTCGTCCTCGTCGTCCACGACCTCGGCGTCCACGACGTCCTCATCGGACGCCGCGCTCTCGCCGGCCGGGGCGCCCTCGGAAGCACCCGGGGCCGCGTCGGCCTGGGACTGCGCGTAGATCGCCTCGCCGAGCTTCGTCTGCGACTGGTTCAGCTTGTCGAACGCGGTCTTCACGGCCTCGTCGTCATCGCCGGCCAGCGCGGTCTTGAGCGCGTCGACGTCGGCCTTGACCTCGGTCTTGACGTCCTCGGGGAGCTTGTCCTCGTTCTCCGAGATGAGCTTCTCGATCGAGTAGGACAGGGTCTCGGCCTGGTTGCGGACCTCGGCCGACTCGCGGCGCTTCTTGTCCTCGGCGGCGTGCTCCTCCGCCTCGCGCACCATGCGGTCGATGTCGTCCTTCGAGAGCGACGAGCCGCCCGTGATGGTCATCGACTGCTCCTTGCCCGTGCCCTTGTCCTTGGCGGACACGTGCACGATGCCATTCGCGTCGATGTCGAAGGTGACCTCGATCTGCGGGATGCCGCGCGGGGCCGGCGCGATGCCGGTCAGCTCGAACGTGCCCAGCGGCTTGTTGTCGCGGGTGAACTCGCGCTCGCCCTGGAAGACTTGGATGGCGACCGACGGCTGGTTGTCGTCGGCGGTCGTGAAGGTCTCGCTGCGCTTGGTCGGGATGGCCGTGTTGCGCTCGATGAGCTTGGTCATCATGCCGCCCTTGGTCTCGATGCCGAGGCTCAGCGGGGTGACGTCGATGAGGAGGACGTCCTTGCGCTCGCCCTTCAGCACGCCGGCCTGGAGGGCCGCGCCGACGGCGACGACCTCGTCCGGGTTCACGCCCTTGTTGGCCTCCTTGCCGGTCTCGCGCTTGACGAGCTCGGCCACGGCGGGCATACGGGTGGATCCGCCGACGAGCACGACGTGCGCGATGTCGCCGACCTTGATGCCGGCCTCGCGGATGACGTCCTCGAAGGGCTTCTTCGTGCGGTCGAGCAGGTCCTTGGTGAGGTCCTCGAACTTCGCACGGGTGATCGTCTCGCTCAGCGACACGGGGCCGTTCTCGGTGAGCGACAGGTACGGCAGGTTGACGCTGGTCGACGTCGAGGAGCTGAGCTCCTTCTTCGCCTGCTCCGCGGCCTCCTTGAGCCGCTGCAGCGCGATCTTGTCACCCGAGACGTCGACGCCGGTCGAGTCCTTGAACTGCTTGATCAGGTAGTCGACGAGGCGCTGGTCCCAGTCGTCGCCGCCGAGGCGGTTGTCACCGGCGGTGGAGCGCACCTGGATCGTGGAGAAGTCGTCGTCCTTGCCCACCTCGAGCAGGGAGACGTCGAAGGTGCCGCCGCCGAGGTCGAAGACGAGGATGAGCTCGTCCTCCTTGCCCTTGTCCAGGCCGTAGGCCAGGGCCGCGGCGGTGGGCTCGTTGATGATGCGCAGGACGTTGAGACCCGAGATCTCGCCGGCCTCCTTGGTGGCCTGACGCTCGGCGTCGTTGAAGTACGCGGGGACGGTGATGACCGCGTCGGTCACGGTGTCGCCCAGGTACGCCTCGGCGTCGCGCTTGAGCTTCTGCAGGATGCGCGCGGAGATCTCCTGCGGCGTCCACTTCTTGCCGTCCACGTCGAACGACCAGTCGGTGCCCATGTGGCGCTTGACCGATGCGATCGTGCGGTCGACGTTGGTGACGGCCTGGCGCTTCGCGGTCTCGCCGACGAGCACCTCCCCGTCCTTGGTGAAGGCGACCACCGAGGGGGTGGTCCGGAAGCCTTCGGCGTTGGCGATGACCTTGGGCTCGCCGCCCTCAAGGACGCTGACGACGGAGTTCGTCGTACCGAGGTCGATACCGACAGCACGTGCCATTTGTTTTCTCCTTCAGTCGGAAGTTCTGGGAAGTCTGCGCGATCCCCGGTCCGCCGGAGACGATCCTCCGAAAACCTGAGTCGCGATGACTCAAGGGTACGCCCGACGTCAAGACTTGTCAACAAACTTGATAGCAGTCGGCTCAAGTTTGCCGATGGCGGCGCGGATGCCTTCCGCGCTCAGGATCCGAGCGCGTCGACCGTGGCATCGTCCAGCGTGAGGACGACCTCCTGGTAGGAGGCGATCATCGCCAGCACCTCGTCGCGGTACCCCTCGCGCCACAGCGCGCTGCCGTAGAAGCGGTCCTCCTGCTCGTCCCTGTGGTCGACCGAATCGAACGCGCGCATGAGGACGTACGAGACCTCGTCGTGCTCGCTCGCGCCGTAGCGCACCACGCGGATCCCCTGGTCGGCGAGCATCGGCATGACCTTGTTGTGGAAGAGGTCATGGAAGCCCGCACGGGCGCCGGGATGCAGGACGTAGGAGCGGATCTCGAGCACGGGCATGACGACTCCGGAGGGGCGGCGGGCGCGGATGACCGCCATCCTCGCACGGCACCCCGCGCCCGATCCAGACTCTTCCTCGGTCGACGACTCCGGTCGGGGGTTCCGGTCCGGGTTCCGGTCAGTGGCTCCCGCCGGGAGGGCCGATCAGCAGCAGCACCGCGAACAGCGCGGCGACCGCCGCGACGATGAGCAGCGCGAGCACCCACGGACGGTGCAGGAACCAGCGCATCGTGCGGTCGTACCAGGTCGCGTCGCGCGGGTCATCGGTCTGCTCCAGGCGCCAGTCGCCGGCGAGGCGCCCGCTGCGGTGCAGCCAGATCTCGGCGGGGATCGTGGCGTAGGGCACGATCGCGCTCGCGATCGCGAGGACCGCGACGCCGACGCCCCAGCGCTGATGGAACGCGAGCAGCACGGCGGTGGCGCCGTAGGAGAGGAAGACGAAGCCGTGGATGGATCCGGCGATCGTCACGAGCACCGGCGGCAGTCCCGTGGCGCGGCCGATCAGGGCGCCGATCAGCAGGGTCCAGGTGATGGCCTCCGCGATCGCGAGCACGCGGAAAAGGCGGGCGGGAGTGGTGAACACTTCTCTCCTCGGGTCGGGTCCTCTCCAGCGTAGGGATGCGGATCCGTCCGCCGCCTCCTGCAGGCCTCCACCTTTCGATGGGTCTTCTCGCCGGATCCTCTCGCCGAGCCCTCGGGATCCGGGCGGGGCTTCCGCACGAGGGCCCGGACCCCGTAGACTCGGCGGGCACCGGGAACGCCCCGGGGATCCGAGGGAAGGAGCTGACGATGAACGTCTCTGTTGTCGCGCCCTTCGCCGACCTTCTTCCCTGAGGCCGCCCGCCCGATCCCTTCGCGAGCGGCCCCGACCCGGAGCCTCTCGTGATCCCTTCCTCCGCATCCTCGGATGCTTCTGCCTCCCTGTTCCTCTCCGCCGCCGATGACGACGATCTCGGCCTGTCCTTCGCCGATGTCGACCTCGGCGAGGGCCAGCGCTGGACCACCTGGCCCGCCGCGACCCCGACCGAGCGCGGTCCCGAGCCCCGCCCCGACTGGGTGGTGACCTCGGCCGGCGCCGTCGACACCGAGCTCGGCATCCTCAAGACCGGCAAGGAGGCCGACGTCTTCCTCCTCGAGCGCGCGGTACCCGGCGATCCCACCCAGCGCACGCTCCTCGCCGCCAAGCGCTATCGCGGCACGGAGCACCGCTCGTTCCACCGCTCCGCCGTGTACACCGAGGGCCGCCGCACCCGGAACTCCCGCGACGCGCGCGCCCTCGCGAAGAAGTCCGAGCACGGCCGCGAGGTGGCCGCCGCGCAGTGGTCCCTGGCCGAGTTCGAGGCCCTGCGTCGGATGTGGGAGCTCGGCGCCCCCGTGCCCTATCCGGTGCAGGTGAGCGGCACCGAGGTGCTCATGGAGTTCATCGGATCCGCCGACGGCGCCGCGGCGCCCCGGCTCGCGCAGGTGCGACATGATCCGGAGGCGCTCCCCGACCTGTTCGTGCAGGTGGCCGACCTCATGCGGACCTTCGCCAGGGCCGGCGTCGCGCACGGCGACCTCTCGCCCTACAACCTGCTCGTCCAGGAAGGCCGCGTGGTCGTGATCGATCTGCCGCAGATCGTGGACACGGTCGCGAACCCGCAGGGACTGGATCTGCTGCACCGCGACTGCGTCAACGTGTGCGACTGGTTCGCCCGGCAGCGCCTGGACGTCGACGCCGAGGAGCTCTTCGGCGAGCTGGTCGCGGAGTCGTTCGGGTGACCCGACCCGTTTGGGGCGCGATCCGCCGGTTCGGGGCGCACCAGGGCACCTGATCGTGGCGGGACGCGCCCCAAAACCGATCCTGCGCACCATCGCGAGACGCGGACGTCCATCGGAGCCGATGTCGGTGTGTGAAGAACGTCCGAACACGCCCGCGGACATCCGCATACACTCCGACCATGCCCCGCCCCGCGCTGCTCGCCGTGTCGCACGGCACCTCGGACGCCGCCGGCGCCGCCGCGATCGCGCTGGTCGTGCGCCGCGTCGCCGAGCGCCTCCCCGACGTCGCCGTGCACTCCGGATTCGTCGATGTGCAGGAGCCGGACGCCCCCACGGCCCTGGCCGCGATCGAGGGGCCGGTGGTCGTCGTGCCGCTGCTGCTGTCGCAGGGCTTCCACGTCCGGGTGGATCTGGGCGGAGCCGCTCGCGCACGCAGCGATGCTGTCGTGACGGATCCGCTCGGCCCCGACCCGCGGCTCGCGGAGGTGCTCGCGCTCCGGCTGGCGGAGGCCCCCTCGCCCGGCCGCGCGTCCGGCGCAGAGGCCGATGCCGATGGTCCGGTCGTGCTCGCCGTCGCGGGATCCCGGGATCCGCGCTCCCTGCCCGACGCCGAGGCGATGGCGGCGCAGCTGGGCGAGCGCCTCGGCCGCCCGGTCCTGCCCGCGTACCTCGCCGCCCGGGAGCCGAGCCTCGCCGACGCCCTCGCCGCGCACCCCGGCGCCGCGGTGGCGACCTACCTGCTCGCGCACGGCTACTTCTTCGACGTGGCGGAGCGCGCGGCCGGATCCGCGCTCTCCGAGCCGCTGCTCGACGGCGGCGAGCCGCCTGCCCCGCTCGTGGACCTCGTCGTGGACCGCTATCTCGCGGGCGCCGAAGGGCTCACGGCACGCACTCGGAGGACGGGGTAGGCGGAGCGTCCTCGACCATGCGGCATGGACATGGGAGCGCGTCCGCCATGACGAGCGCTTCGGACGCGCGCGGCGGCGCTCCATCCAACCGCATCCGCCCGTGAGGAATCTGCACCATGTCGAACAATGACGCCCCGTGTCGGCCGCGCTGACACACACGGGCGTCCGGGCGGATCCGCACGTACCTTGTCCGCATGTCTCCCGAACCGACCGCTGCCGTGCGCGGCGCACGACCGACGACCGACCGCGCCCGCCCGCCGCGCCCGTCGTCCAAGCCCAACGGTCAGTGGAAGATCGACGGCACCGAGCCGCTCAACGGCAACGAGGAGTGGAAGCAGGCCGACAACGGCCTGAGCGTGCGCGAGCGCATCGAACAGGTCTACTCGAAGGGCGGCTTCTCGAGCATCGATCCGACCGACCTGCACGGTCGCTTCCGCGTCTGGGGCCTGTACACGCAGCGCAAGCCGGGCATCGACGGAGGCCGCACCGCCACGCTCACGCCGGAGGAGCTCGAGGACGAGTACTTCATGCTGCGGGTGCGGATCGACGGCGGGCAGCTGACCACCGAGCAGCTGCGGGTCATCGCGGGGATCTCGGTCGACTTCGCGCGCGACACCGCCGACGTGACCGACCGGCAGAACATCCAGCTGCACTGGGTGCGCGTCGAGGACGTGCCGGAGATCTGGCGCCGCCTGGAGGCGGTCGGCCTGCAGACCACCGAGGCCTGCGGCGACGTCCCGCGCGTCGTGCTGGGCTCGCCCGTCGCGGGGATCGCGGCCGACGAGATCATCGACCCGACCCCGCAGATCGACGAGATCACCGACCGCTTCATCGGCGACCCTGAGCTCGCGAACCTGCCCCGCAAGTTCAAGACGGCCATCACGGGACATCCCAGCCAGGACGTCGTGCACGAGATCAACGACGTCGCGTTCGTCGGGGTCGTCCATCCCGAGCTCGGCGTCGGCTACGACCTCTGGGTCGGCGGCGCGCTGTCGACCACCCCCCGCCTCGGCGAGCGCCTCGGCGTCTTCGTCGCCCCCGAGCTCGTCGCCGACGTGTGGCACGGCGTGACCCGGATCTTCCGCGACTACGGGTACCGCCGGCTGCGGAACAAGGCCCGGCTCAAGTTCCTGCTGGCCGAGTGGGGCACCGAGAAGTTCCGCCGGATCCTCGAGACCGAGTACCTGGAGGCGCCGCTCCCCGACGGCCCGGCGTCCCCCCAGCCGACGAGCCCCGGCGACCACGTGGGCATCCACCGGCAGAAGGACGGCCGGTTCTACGTCGGCGTCACCCCTCTCGTCGGGCGGATCTCCGGCCCGTCGCTCGCGAAGCTGGCCGACCTCATCGAGGAGCACGGATCCGCACGGCTGCGGACGACCCCGCACCAGAAGCTGGTGATCCTGGACATCCCGGAGGACCGGGTCCCCTCCCTCGTCGCCGGGCTCGACGCGCTCGGCCTGTCCTCGCGCCCCGACCTGTTCCGGCGCAGCACGATCGCGTGCACGGGCATCGAGTTCTGCAAGCTCGCGATCGTGGAGACCAAGGTGAACGCGGCCGCCGCCGTCGAGCAGCTGGAGGAGCGGCTCGCCGGCATCGACCTGCCGCACCCGATCTCGCTGCACGTCAACGGCTGCCCCAACTCGTGCGCGCGGATCCAGACCGCCGACATCGGCCTCAAGGGACAGCTCGTCACGATCGACGGCGAGCAGGTGCCCGGCTATCAGGTGCACCTCGGCGGCGGACTGGCCTCCCCGCTGCGGGAGGAGGCCGGGCTCGGCCGCACGGTCCGCGGGCTGAAGGTCACCGCCGACGGCATCGCCGACTACACGGAACGGGTCGTGCGCCGGTTCCTCGCCGACCGCGAGGCCGACGAGACCTTCGCGGTCTGGGCGCACCGCGCCGACGAGGAGGCGCTGCAGTGAGCACCGCGACCTCCCCGGTTCCTGAGCGAGGAGCGCAGCGCCCTTCGTCTCGCTCCGCTCGCTCAGGATCCGACGAGGGACGCCCCGCCCGCCGCTCGCTCGACGAACTGCGCGCGCTCGCCGAACGCGGCGCGGCGGAGCTGCGCAGCGGATCCGCCGACGAGGCCTCGCCCGCCGAGGTCGTCGCCTGGGTCGCCGCGAACGTCTCCCCCCGCCTCGCCGCCGTCGCCTGCTCGATGGCCGACGCGGCGCTGCCCCACCTCGTGGCCGAGGCGATCGGCGGTGTCGACGTGCTGTTCCTCGACACGGGCTACCACTTCCTCGAGACGACGTTCACGCGCGACGAGGTCGCCCGCACGCTCGACGTGCGCATCGTCGATGTGAAGCCCGCGCAGACCGTCCTTGAACAGGACGCCGAGTTCGGCAAGGACCTGTTCTCCCGGGATCCGGCGCTGTGCTGCGAGATGCGCAAGGTCGCTCCGCTGCATCAGGCGCTCGGCGGCTACGAGGTGTGGTTCACCGGGGTGCGCCGCGAGGAGGCGCCCACCAGGGCGAACACGCCCCTGATCGCGTTCGACGAGCGCAACGGCCTCATCAAGGTGAACCCGGTCGCGTCATGGTCGTTCGACGACCTCATCGCCTACGCCACCGCGCACGACGTGGTGGTGAACCCCCTCGTCGCGAACGGGTACCCGTCGATCGGCTGCGCGCCGTGCACCAAGCCCGTCGCCGCGGGCGAAGACCCCCGCTCCGGCCGCTGGGCCGGACTCGCCAAGACCGAATGCGGACTCCACGTATGAGCATCATCGACACCCTCGACCCCACCATCGAATCGGTCCCTGAGCGAGGAGCGCAGCGAGGAGACGAAGGGCTGACCGGACTCGACCTGCTCGAGGCCGAGGCGATCCACATCATCCGCGAGGTCGTGGCCGAGTTCGAGCGCCCCGTGCTGCTGTTCTCCGGCGGCAAGGACTCCGTGCTCGTGCTGCATCTCGCCGCCCGCGCCTTCGCGCCGGGCCGGATCCCGTTCCCCGTGCTGCACGTGGACACCGGGCACAACTTCGACGAGGTCATCCGGTTCCGCGACGAGACCGTCCAGCGCCTCGGGCTCACGCTCGAGGTCGCCCGGGTGCAGGACTACCTCGACGACGGTCGCCTGGCCGAGCGTCCGGACGGCACGCGCAACGTGCTGCAGACCCAGCCGCTGCTCGATGCGATCGCCGCGGGCAAGCACGACGCCGTGTTCGGCGGCGCGCGCCGCGACGAGGACAAGGCGCGCGCCAAGGAGCGCATCATCTCGCTGCGCGACGAGTTCGGGCAGTGGGATCCGCGCAATCAGCGTCCGGAGCTGTGGAGCCTCTACAACGGCCGGCACACGCCGGGCAAGCACGTGCGCGCGTTCCCGATCTCGAACTGGACCGAGCTCGACGTGTGGCGCTACATCGCCCGCGAGCGGATCGCCCTGCCGCCCCTGTACCTGGCGCACGAGCGCGAGGTGTTCCGCCGCGACGGCATGTGGTGGGCCGTGAACGAGCACGCCCGGCCGCGCGAGGGCGAGCAGGTCGAGCGCCGTGTGGTCCGCTACCGCACGGTGGGAGATGCGAGCTGCACGGGCGCCGTCGAGTCGGACGCGGCGACCGTCGACCAGGTGGTCGCCGAGGTCGCCCGCTCCACGCTCACCGAGCGCGGCGCCACCCGCGCCGACGACCGGATCAGCGAGGCCGCCATGGAGGACCGCAAGAAGAACGGATACTTCTGATGAGCACCGACATCGGATCCCCCCTCGCCCCCGTCCCGTCCCTTGACCGCGAGACTGCAACTGGGCGACGAGACAGCGCTGCAGAAGTGCAGTCTCGTCGCGGAGATGAAGTCTCGCGGTCAGGGGCGGGGCGGGAAGCCGGGGTGCTGAGGGACACCACGCTGTTCCGGTTCGCGACGGCGGGATCCGTCGACGACGGCAAGTCGACCCTGGTCGGGCGGCTGCTGCACGACGCGAAGGCCATCCTCGCCGATCAGCTCGAGCAGGTCGCCCGCACTTCGGCCGACCGCGGCTTCGCCCACGGCGAGTTCGACTTCGCGCTGCTCACCGACGGCCTCCGCGCCGAACGCGAGCAGGGCATCACGATCGACGTCGCCTACCGCTACTTCGCGACCGACGCGCGCAGCTTCATCCTCGCCGACTGCCCGGGTCACGTGCAGTACACGCGCAACATGGTCACCGGATCCGCGACGGCCGACGCCGTCGTCGTCCTGATCGACGCGCGCAAGGGCGTCGTGGAGCAGACCCGCCGGCACCTCGCCGTGGTCTCGCTGCTGCGGGTGCCGCACGTGATCGTCGCGGTCAACAAGATCGATCTCACCGGCTTCGACGAGGACCGCTTCCGCGCGGTCGAGGAGCAGGCGCTCGCGGTCGCCGCCGAGCTCGGCCTCATCGACGCGCACGTGATCCCGGTCTCGGCGCTCGAGGGCGACAACATCGTGGATCCGTCCGCACGCACGCCCTGGTACGACGGCCCGACGCTGCGCGAGCTGCTCGAGACCCTCCCCGCGCGCCAGGCCGAGGAGGACGCCGCCTTCCGCCTCCCGGTGCAGACCGTGATCCGGCCGCAGGGCGGGGTCTCGGCGCTGGTCGACGACGCCGAGGCCGAGGACCTGCGCGACTACCGCGGCTTCGCCGGACGGGTGTCGAGCGGATCCGTCCGGGTCGGCGACCGCGTGCAGGTCTTCCCCGGCGGACACGAGACCTTCGTCACAGGGATCCGCGTCGCCGGTCGGGTCGCGGAGTCCGCGCACACCGCGCAGTCGATCGCCGTCACCCTCGCCGATGAGGTGGACGCCGCCCGCGGCGCGCTCATCGCGACCGCCGGCACCGTGCCGAGCGGGCATGCGGAGGCCGAGGTCGAGCTCTTCCAGCTCGACGTGCGGCCGATCGCCCCCGGGGCGCGCGTGCTCGCCAAGCACGGCACGGCGACCGTGCAGGCGATCGTGACCGAGGTGCTCTCGCGCCGCGACCTGGACACGCTCGCCCTCGAGGACGCTGCCGAGCTGGCCGTGAACGAGATCGGCCGCGTGCGGATCCGCTTCGCGTCCGCCCTGCCCCTCGAGCCGTACGCCGAGGACCGGGAGGGAGGGGCCCTGCTGCTCATCCACCCGGCCGACGGCGCCACTCTGGCGGCCGCGACCGTCGTCACGGCGGCGTAGTCGCGGTCGCCGGGCGCCCTTCGTCTCGCTTCGCTCGCTCAGGGACCGGTTCCTGAGCGAGGAGCGGAGCGACGAGGCGAAGAACGCTCGACGACCAACGGTAAAGATCCCCCACCCAAGAACGCCTAAGGAGGCGACAGTGAATCGCAAGACCCGCATCAGCACGGCCATCACGACCCTCGGACTCGCGATGGCGATGCTCGCCGGCTGCGCCTCCGGTCAGGCGGCCGCCGCCGACAAGGGCGAGAAGCTCGACACGCTCCGCCTCGGCTACTTCGCCACGGTCACGCACGCCCCCGCCCTGGTGGGCGTGAGCGAGGGCCTGATCCAGAAGGAGCTCGGCTCCACCAAGCTGCACACGGAGGTCTTCAACGCCGGCCCCGCGGCGGTCGAGGCGCTCTCCGCCGGCGCGATCGACGCGGCCTACATCGGCCCGAATCCGGCGATCAACACGTTCATCAAGTCGGGCGGCGCCTCGGCGCGCGTGATCGCCGGGGCCACGAGCGGGGGCGCCGCGCTCGTGGTGCGCGACGGCATCACCAGCGCCGAGGATCTCAAGGGCAAGACGCTCGCCACCCCGCAGCTGGGCAACACGCAGGATGTCGCGCTGCGCACCTGGCTCTCGTCCAAGGGCCTGAAGACGAACGTGTCCGGAGGCGGCGATGTGAACATCACCCCGACCGAGAACGCGCAGACCCTCACGCTCTTCAAGAACGGCCAGCTCGACGGGGCCTGGCTCCCCGAGCCGTGGGCCTCGCGCCTGGTCGTCGAGGCGGGCGCCCACGTGCTGCAGGACGAGCGCGACCTGTGGCCCGACGGGAAGTTCCCGACGACGGTGCTGCTCGTGAGCAAGGACTTCGCCGACAAGCACCCCGAGGCGGTCAAGGAGCTCCTGGCCGGGCACCTCGACTCCCTCGACTGGATCAAGGCCCACCCGACCGAGCTCCCCGGGGTCGTGAACGAGGCGCTCAAGAAGGCCACGGGCAAGCCCCTGGCCGATGAGGTGCTCACGAAGTCCCTGGCGGCCGTGTCGTTCTCTGCGGATCCGAACGCCGCAGCGTTCGCGACGCTCGTCAAGAACGGCGTCACGGCGGGAACCCAGACCAAGGGCTCGATCGACGGCCTCTTCGACCTCGCGGCGCTGAACACCGCCCTCAAGGCCCGGAACGAGCCCGCGGTCGACGACGGCGGGCTGGGAACGAAGAAATGACCGCTCCGCTCGCGCCGAGCTTCGACGGGGTCACCCCGGTCCTGCCCGCACCGGATCCGGTCGATCCGGCCGTGCGCCTCGCGCACGTCACCAAGCGGTACGGATCCGGCCCTGTCGTGCTCGACGACGTCTCGCTCGACATCGCGCCGGGAGAGTTCGTCTGCCTGCTCGGCGCGAGCGGCTGCGGCAAGTCCACCCTGCTCAACCTCATCGCCGGTCTCGAACCCGTGACCTCGGGTGCGCTGCACGCGCCGGAGGAGGGCGCGGCCGTGATGTTCCAGGATGCGGCCCTCATGCCCTGGCTGAGCGCCCGGCGCAACGTCGAGCTCGCCCTCCGCCTGCGCGGGGTCCCCCGCGCCGAGCGCCGGGCCGAGGCGCTGCGCTTGCTCAGGATCGTGAACCTCGCCGACGCCGCGGACAAGCGCCCGCACGAGCTCTCCGGTGGCATGCGGCAGCGCGTGGCGCTGGCCAGGGCCCTCGCCCAGGACCGGCCCGTGCTGCTCATGGACGAGCCCTTCGCGGCGCTCGATGCGATCACGCGCGACCTGCTGCACGAGGTGCTCGAGAACGTGTGGCGCGAGACCGGTCGCACGATCGTCTTCGTCACGCACAACGTGCGCGAGGCCGCCCGCCTCGGCGAGCGCGTGGTGCTGCTCGGCAGCCGCCCCGGCCGGATCTCGCGCGAGTGGCGCGTGGCCCGCACCCGCGGCCGCCGGATCGAATCGCCCGAGGTGTCGGCGCTGGCCGCCGAGATCACCGTCGAGCTGCGGAAGGAGATCCGCCGCAATGCCTCTTGACACCTTCCCCTCCGCGAGCGCCGTCCCCCCGGGGGCGTTGAGCGAGGACGGCGCGCCGGCGTCGACCGAGACGAAACGCGGTGCCCCCGCGGGATCGCGCACCACGAAGAAGGACGACGACCTCGCCCGCCTCGAAGCGGGTCTCGATCGCCTGCAGACCGTCGAGACCGGATCCGGCTCCCGCACGCGGGAGCGGCTTCGTGCGGTGCTGCCGCCGGTCGGACTGCTGATCCTGCTGATCGCGGCCTGGCAGCTGTACATCGTGATCGCGCAACCGCGCCCCGACAAGGCGCCGAGCCCGCTCCAGGTGCTGGGCGCGCTGGGCGACGCCTGGCAGGCGGGCCGACTGCAGGAGGCCGTGCTCACGAGCCTCGAACGCGGCGGCCTCGGCTTCCTCATCGCGATCGCGATCGGCACCCCGCTCGGCCTGCTGCTCGCGGAGTGGAAGCTCCTGCGCCGCGCCGCGGGGCCCCTGATCTCGGGGCTGCAGGTGCTGCCGTCGGTCGCCTGGGTGCCCGCGGCGATCATCTGGTTCGGCCTCTCGGACGCGACCGTGTACTTCGTGATCCTGATGGGCGCGATCCCCTCGATCGTGAACGGATTGCTCGCGGGCGTCGACCAGGTGCCGCCGCAGCTGCGCCGCGTGGGCACCGTGCTCGGCGCGAGCCGCTGGCAGGCCGCGACGGTGATCGTGCTGCCGGCGGCGCTGCCCGGCTATCTCGCCGGTCTCAAGCAGGGCTGGGCCTTCTCCTGGCGCTCGCTCATGGCCGCGGAGATCATCACCACCGGCGGATCCATCGGGTTCGGCCTCGGGACCATGCTCGACCAGTCCCGTCAGCTCGCCGACCTGCCCGGCGTGCTGGCCACCATCATCCTGATCCTGGCGATCGGCATCCTGATCGAGCTGGTGCTGTTCGCGCCGCTCGAGCGGGCCGTGCTCCGCCGCCGCGGACTTCTGCTCGGAGGCGCATGATGACCAACGGAACCGTCACCCTCGTGGGTGCAGGACCCGGCGACGCCGGCCTGCTCACGATCCGCGGCCTGCGCGCCCTCGAGCGCGCCGACGTGATCGTCGCGGATCGGCTGGGCGCGCGCGCCGTGCTCGACCAGCTCGCGGCCGAGGGCGTCGTCCTCGGCGCCGAGGTGATCGACGTGGGCAAGACCCCGGGACATCACCCCGTGCCGCAGAACGAGATCAACGCCCTGCTCGTGCGGCACGCGCGCGCGGGGCGCGAGGTCGTGCGCCTCAAGGGCGGGGATCCGTTCGTGCTCGGGCGCGGCCGCGAGGAGGCGCTGTACTGCGAGGCCGAGGGCATCGCCGTCCGCGTGGTGCCGGGCATCACGAGCGCGATCTCGGTGCCCGCCGTGGCGGGCATCCCGCTCACGCACCGGGGGGTCGCCACGGCCTTCACGGTCGCGAGCGCGCACGATCCGATCGAGCAGCTTCCGGGCGGATCCGACCACACGGTCGTGCTGCTCATGGGCATCGGCACGCTCGCGCACACGGCAGGGGTCCTGTCCCGCGGCGACCGCGGGGCCGACTGCCCCGTCGCGATCGTCGAGGACGGCTACGGATCCGGCGAGCGCGTCACGATCGGGACGCTCGGCACGATCGCGGCCCTCGCCGCCGTGCGCCAGGTCCGCAACCCCGCCGTCGTCGTGGTCGGCGACGTGGTCCGCCTGAGCCCCCACGCAGGCCCTTCCCTTACCCTTGCCCATACCCTTACCCGCGAGACTGCAACCCCGCGACGAGACAGCGCTCCAGGGGCGCAGTCTCGTCGCGGAGATGGAGTCTCGCGGTCATACTTCGCCCGGACCGACCGAAAGACCCTGCAGCCGTGACCGCTCTGAACACTCCCGTCCCGCTCCGCGTCGCGATCGTCGGCGCGGGCCCGGCCGGCATCTACGCCGGCAACATCCTCGCGAACGCCGTGGCGGCGCGCGCCGGCGACAGCGTCGACGGCGCCGCCGCCCTCGGGTACGACGCCGTCGAGATCGACCTGTTCGAGTCGCTGCCCGCGCCCTACGGCCTGATCCGCTACGGCGTCGCGCCCGATCACCCGCGCATCAAGGGCATCGTGAACTCGCTGCACGAGATGCTCGACGCGCCCTTCGGCGGAGGCGGGGATCGTTCGGATGGGGACCGTCGCACGATCCGCTTCCTCGGCAACATCGAGGTCGGCCGCGATGTCTCCCTCGACGAACTGCAGGACCGCTACCACGCCGTCGTGCTCGCGACCGGCGCGATCCGCGATGCCGCCCTGCGGATCCCGGGCGTCGACCTGCCCGGGTCCTACGGCGCCGCCGACTTCGTCTCCTGGTTCGACGGGCACCCCGACGTGCCGCGCTCCTGGCCGCTCGTCGACGAGCAGGTCGCGGTGATCGGCAACGGCAACGTCGCGCTCGACGTCGCCCGGATCCTCGCCAAGCTTCCGGAGAACCTGCGCAGCACCGAGGTCCCGGACAACGTGCTCGGAGGACTCGAGGCCTCCGCCGTCACCGATGTGCACGTGTTCGGCCGCCGCGGGCCCGCCGACATCAAGTTCACCCCGATCGAGCTGCGGGAGCTGGGCGAGGTCGCCGGCGTCGACATCATCGTGGACGATGCCGACTTCGCGGACGTGGATCCGGCCGCCGCGCCCACCAACCAGCTCAAGATCATGCTGCGCACCCTGAACGCGTGGCGGGACCGTCCGGAGAACCGCGGCGAGAGCACGGGCGCGACCCGCCGCCTCCACCTGCACTTCTGGCACGCTCCCGTGGAGGTCCTCGGATCCGATCGCGTCGAGTCGGTGCGGTTCGAGCGCACGGCTCCGGCCGAGGACGGATCCGTCTCGGGCACCGGCGAGTTCGTCCAGTACCCGATCACCGCGGTGTACCGGGCCGTCGGCTACTTCGGCTCGCCGATCGTCGACGCCCCCTTCGACGCGCAGCGCGGAGTCGTGCCGAACGAGGCGGGCCGCGTCGACGGCGTTCCGGGGCTGTACGCGACCGGCTGGATCAAGCGCGGCCCGGTCGGCCTCATCGGCCACACCAAGTCCGACGCGACCGAGACCATCGCGAACCTCCTCGAGGACGCGGAGGCCGGCCGCCTGACGGCGCCTGCCGAGACCGCCGATGTCCTGGAGCTCCTCGCCGAGCGCGGGGTCGAGGTGACGACGTGGGACGGCTGGCTCGAACTCGACGCCCACGAGCGCGCCCTCGGCGCCGCGCACGAGCATGCCCGCGAGCGGGTCAAGGTCGTGCCGCGCGAGGAGCAGGTGGAGATCTCGCGCAGCGGAGCGCTCGCGCGATGACGTACGTGATCGCGCTGCCCTGCGTGGATGTGAAGGACCGTGCGTGCATCGACGAGTGCCCGGTCGACTGCATCTACGAGGGCGAGCGCTCCCTCTACATCCACCCCGACGAGTGCGTCGACTGCGGCGCCTGCGAGCCCGTCTGCCCCGTGGAGGCCATCTACTACGAGGACGACCTCCCCGACGAGTGGACGGACTACTACAAGGCGAACGTCGAGTTCTTCGACGAGATCGGATCCCCGGGCGGGGCCGCCAAGGTCGGCGTCTACTCCTTCGACCACCCGCTGGTGGCCGCGCTCCCGCCCCAGGCGGACGGTCATGACTGACGACGTCTACGACGTGCTCATCGTCGGCGGAGGGCCGGCCGGGCTCTCCGCCGCACTGAACCTCGCCCGCTCGCTCGCGCGCGTGCTCGTCGTCGACGCGGATCGGCCGCGCAACGCCGCGACCCTCATCTCGCACGGATTCCTCACGCGCGACGGGATCCCGCCGCACGAGCTGCGGCGCCTCGCTCGCGAGGAGCTCGCCGCCTATCCCCAGGTCACGATCCGCACCAGGGAGCGCGTCTTCCAGATCGAGGCGGAGGGATCCGGCTTCGCCGCCGAGATCGGCCGACGCGCGCCCGAGGCGCGCGTCGTCGCCCACCGCGTGCTGCTCGCCACAGGCCTGCGCGAGACCCTGCCCGAGGTGCCGAACCTGCGCGGCTTCTACGGCGTGAGCCTCTTCAGCTGCGCGGCGTGCGATGCCTGGGAGCTGCAGGGCCGCGCGCTCGCGCTCATCGGCGAGACGCCGGATCTGGCCGCCCGCGCCCGGCTCATCGCCCGGTGGACCCGCGACCTCACGGTCTTCACGAACGGCGCCGACGTGGTCGACGCCGCGGAGGAGGCGGAACTCGCCGCCGCGGGGATCGAGGTCGAGCGCAGCCCCATCGCGGAGCTCCGCGGCGAGCGCGGCGCGCTCACCGGCATCCGCCTCACCGACGGATCCGAGCACGCGGTCGAGGGCGGCTTCGTGCGCCCGGAGTGGGAGACCGACCTCTCCTTCCTCCCCGCCCTCGCCCCCGATCTCGACGCGCACGGCCATCTCGCCGCCGACCGCGCCGGACGCACGAGCGTCCCGGGACTCTACGCCGCGGGCGACGTCGCCTCCCCCGGCCCGCAGCAGCTCATCGTCGCCGCGGGCGCCGGCGCCAGGGTCGCCGCCGTGATGATCCACGACTCGATCGGCGTCGCGACGGCGCACTGATCGTGCCGGGGTGGGCGCCCGCCCTGCAGTACCGCGTCCCACTTTCGGTGGCCCCGTGTCCCACTTCTGGCCGCGCCGTGTCCCGCTTCTGGCCCGCCCGGACCGCATTCGGCAGCCAGAACTGGGACATGGTCGGCGGGGCCCTGATAGCCGGCGGAGCCCTGAAGGCCGGCTGAGGTTCAGCGGCACCCGGCGGCGGCGAGCACCGCGACCAGGGGTTCCGGGATCCGGTCCGGCGGCAGGGCCGCCACCACGTCGGCCGCGAAGTGCGCCTTGCGGCCGCTCGCGGTGCCGGCGAAGCGATGCAGCTGCGCCTCGACCGAGCGGACCCGCTGCGCGGGCTGCCCCTGGAAGACCCGGAACAGCGCCAGCTCGCCGCGGGCGGCCAGCGTCTCCAGCACCAGCCCGGGACCGGCCGCACGGATCACCTCGTCCTCGAGATCGCGCTCGCATCCGAAGAACCCCGCCCGGGCGATCGCGGCCGGATCCCCCTCGCCCTCGGCCAGCAGCCCGCCGGCGACGAGCGCGCCGACCACGTAGCGCAGCTCGGCGGCGTCGTAGAGGCCGGTCACGGGCACCACCGGATCCCGGCGCTCGAGCCAGGAGCGCAGGTTCGTGATCCCGCCGAGCGAGACGACGTCCGCGCGGAGGTCGACCCCGCGGACGCGGGCGGCGGCGAGGAGGGCGAGCCGGTCGCTCTCCCCCTCGACGAGCACGACGGGCAGCACCATCCCCCGACGGTATCGGGCGGCGACGGTCCCTGCGGCGCACGGACACGGTCCCAGCCCGCATCGGACGCCGCCGAGGACGCCCTCCCTCCGCGGCGGGCGCCCCTCGCCGCGGATCAGGCCGTGTACGTGAGCGTGACCGAACCCGCGCCGCCCTCTGCGCCGGCGCCGCCGTTCGCGGCGCTCGTCGTTGCTCCGACCGTGTTGACGACGCCGCCCGCCGACGTGGCCGTGTCGTCGGATCCGGCGCCTCCTCCGCCCGCGACGGCGGCCCAGGTGGCGCTGCCGCCGGTCGAATAGGCCGTTCCGGCCGCCGCGCCGCTGCCGCCGCCGCTGTAGCCGCCCCCGCCTCCCCCCGATGCCGAGTAGACGTAGTAGCTGCCGCCGTTCGCGCTTCCCGACCTCTCCGCATACACCGCGGCGCCTCCGTTCCCTCCGGTCCCGCTCGGCGCTCCGCCCGCGGCCCCGGCCACCGTGACCGGATTCGGATAGGTCCCCGCGGATGCCGCGCCGCCCGCTCCTGCCGCGGCCGCCGCCGCGGCCGCGCCGCCCCCGCCGGACATCCGGTACGCCGTCCCGTACGCACCCGTCGAGGCCTGACCCGCCGCGCCGGACGATCCGCCGTCTCCGAGAGCCATCGTCGACGCGGCGGATCCGGTGTAGCGCTGCGCATACGAGCCGGAGCCGCCGCCGCCCCCGGCGACGACGATGGCATCCCCTCCGACGAGGATCGCGCTGCCGGCACCGCCTCCCGCACCCCACTGCGTCTGCCAGTTGCCGGCGCTCGGGGTGCCCGGGTAGGGGCGCGGCGCTCCGCCGGCGCCGAACCCGCTGCCGCCGGCCGTGTACGAGCCGCCGCCGCCCGCGATCAGCGTCACGGTGGTGTCGCCGGCACCGGCCGGGAGGGTCAGCATCCCGACGATGCGATTCGCGGAACCGCCCGTCCCTCCGCCGCCGCCCCCGATCACCTCGTAGGAGATGTCCGTGGCGCCCGCCGGGATGACGACCGTGGTCGTCGCGCCGTCGGATCCGGTCGCCTTCGCCGTCCGGGTGACCGTCTGCCTCGCAGTGCTCGCCGCGGCGCGCGGCGCGGCGACCGCCGCGGCGATGACGGGCAGACTCCATGCCGCCGCCTTCACGACCCGTCGCCGGTCGGGGCCTGCAGCCTTCTGATCGTCCATGTCGATGTCCTCCCCATGCTGTCGTGGTGTCGTGCCGTCGTCCGTGTCCGAGTCGCCTCGTCCTGCGCCGGGCACGCCGGACTCCCGCTCGGAGGCGGCGCTTCGGGAGTGCGCCCGCATGCCCCCGGCGAAGGGCCCAGAGCAGATTACGGATCGGGCCCGGGCGGGGAGAACCCCCGGAAGCGTCAGTTCTCCGCACGATCGCGCCACACGGGTGAGGCGGAGGCGGCCACCCGATCGCGGATCCCGCACCGGCGCGCCGCTACCTCTCGTTCACCGGCACCCACGAGACTTCCTGCATGAGCAACGGCGATCATCCCGAACCCCAGGCGACCGCGAACAGCGGGGCCGTCGCGGTCGTGGGCCTGGACCTCCGCGGCGACGAGCCGGCGCCGAAGAAGCAGATCTACTCCTGGGCGCTCTGGGACTGGGCGACGCAGCCGTTCCACTCGGTGATCCTCACCTTCATCTTCACCGCGCTGTACCTGACGACGAACGCGTTCCTGCCGCCGGAGCTCGCGCATCTCGCCAAGACGGATCCGGCCAGGGTGGCCGGGATCGCCGAGCTCACGAGCGGTCTGGGGCTCGGCGGCACGATCGCCGGCTTCGCGATCCTGCTGCTCGCGCCCGTGCTCGGGCAGCGCGCCGATGCGGCGGGCCGGCAGAAGCTGTGGCTCGGGATCGGCACCGGCGCCCTGATCCTCTGCATGCTCGGGCTCTGGTTCGTCACGCCGACGCCCTCGCTGTTCTGGCTGGGCGTCGCCCTGATCTCGGCGGGCGTCGTGTTCAGCGAGATCGCCTCGGTGAACTCCAACGCGATGCTCATCTCGATCGCGAGCCCGAAGACGGTCGGCCGGATCTCGGGTCTGGGCTGGGGCTTCGGGTACCTGGGCGGCATCGTCGCGCTCGTCCTGGTGATCGTGTTCTACATGGCGGACTGGTTCGGGCTCTCCGCGGACGGCGGTCTGCCGTTCCGCATCATCGCGGTCGGCTGCGCGGTGTGGGCGATCGCGTTCTCGATCCCGATCTTCCTGAACGTGCCGGAGCCGTCCCTCGGACGTCCGGATCGGAAGGTCGGCTTCTTCGCCTCCTATGTGCTGCTCGTGAAGGACGTCATCGGGCTCTACCGCAACCCCAGCACCCGCACGACCTTCTGGTTCCTCGTCGCGAGCGCGGTGTTCCGCGACGGTCTCAGCGCCGTCTTCACCTTCGGCGCCGTGATCGCGAGCACGGTGTTCGGCTTCGAGTTCATGCAGCTCGTGATCTTCGGCGTCGCGGCCAACCTCATCGCCGGCGTCTCCACGATCCTCGCCGGACGCCTCGACGACCGCTGGGGCCCGAAGCGGCTGATCATCATCTCGCTCGCGTGCATGACGATCGCGGGCATCGCCGTGTTCGCCCTGGTCGACACCGGGCCGATCGCGTACTGGATCGGCGGCCTGATCCTGTGCGCGTTCGTCGGACCGGCGCAGTCGGCGGGGCGTTCGTTCCTGGCCCGGGTCACGCCCGCCGGCCGCGAGGGAGAGGTCTTCGGCCTCTACGCCACGACCGGGCGCGCTGCAAGCTGGATCGCCCAGGGCGCCTGGACCCTGCTCATCATCCTGACCGGCAACACCAAGTTCGGGATCCTCGGGATCGTCGCGGTGCTGCTGGCGGGGCTGCTCCTGCTCCTGCCGGTCAAGGAGACGCGGCGGAGCGTGCGGCTCTCGCACTAGGCCCGCTCGCGGCGGAGCAGGGCCACGAGCCTCGCCCGCCCGCCGGGCCGGCTGCGCCGCGGTCCCTACGCGTCGAGCGTGCTCAGGAGCTCGGGCGCCGCACCCGCCGCGCGCAGCCGCTCGCGCATCGCCCGCGCCGCGAGGGCATAGGGGCGCTCGTCCTGCAGGAGGAGGGAACGGGAGTTCGCCTCCTCGTTCAGCGCGACGAGCTCGAACGCCAGCTGCTCGGCATCCGCGGCGGAATCGAGCTCTCCCGCCGCGATCGCGTGCCGCACCTGCGCTTCGACGTAGCCGTACCAGTCCACGAGGGCCGTGCGGACCGCGTCGCGCACCGGACCGGGCTTGGAGTCGACGTCGGCGGCGGTCGCCGCGAAGAAGCAGCCACCCGTGAAGACGCGGTCGCGTGAGTAGTCCAGGGCGTTGCGGAGCAGGGCGGACAGTCGGCGCACCCCGCGGCGCTCGACCCGCGCGCGCTCGACGATGAGCGCGGTGAAGATCTCCCGCGCGGCGGCGACCGTCGCGAGCTGCAGCCCCTCCTTGCTCTGGAACAGCGTCGCGATGCTGCTCTTGCCCCGGCCGGACGCCGTCGCCAGCCTCCCGATCGTGAGGCCGTCCAGGCCGTCCACCGACGCGATGTCGGTCGCGCTCTCGAGCACGGTGCGCCGCGAGGCGTCGCCGCGCAGGCGACGCCCGTCCGACGCCCGACCCCGGGCGGTCCCGGCCTCGGCGGCTCCGTTCATGACGATGTCCGACATGCCTCTAGTGTACGAACGATCGTTCGCTTATTCTACGTATGACCGTTCGCATTCTTTGTCTGAAGGGGAACCGATGCCCGCTTCCGCCCGCCTGATCCTCGGCGGCATCCGCGCCGCCGGAACCGTATCGCCGCGCCTGGCCGGCCGCCTCGCCCTGCGACTGTTCTTCACGACGACCCCGCGCATGGCCGTGCGTGACGCCGACCTCGCGACGCATCGGGACGCGCAGCGGGAACGGATCCCGATCCGCGGATCCGAGATCGTCGCCTATCGCTGGGGCCGCGGCGAGCGCGCCGTGCTGCTCATGCACGGCTGGCAGGGACGCGCATCGCAGTTCGCCCCGCTCGTGCGCGAGCTCGTCGCAGAGGGCTTCCGGGTGGTCTCCTTCGACGCCCCGGCGCACGGGGACTCCCCGGGACGCCGCACGGACCTCCGGGACTGGGTCACGGCCGCGGAGCGGCTGCAGCGCAGCGACGGCCCCTTCGATACGATCGTCGGCCACTCCTTCGGCGGACTGGCCGCCCTCACCGCCGCGCGCACGACCGTGCCCTCCCCGCGCGTCGCGGTCATCGCGAGCGCCTCCGCGCCGGCCGCGTTCCTCGCGGAGTTCACCCGCACGCTCCGCCTCGAGCCCGCGGTCGCCGCACGCTTCGAGCAGCGGTTCGGCGCACGCTTCGGCCTCGACCGGGAGGGGATCGCCGCGGCCTACGACGCGGTGCAGGATCCGCTGCCCGCCGGCACCGAGCTGCTCGTGGTGCACGACCGCGCCGACCGCCGCATGCCCGACGACGACGCCCTGCGCCTGCACGCCGCGCACGCCGGCCGCTCACATCTGATGCGCACGGACGGGTTCGGTCACAACCGGGTGCTGCAGGCGGATCCGGTGCTGGATGCCGTGGTCGCGTTCGCCGGCGCGGGGATCGCCGGCATCGACGCCCCGGAGTCGCAGACCGCCGCCGTCCCGTGAGCGCCGATCCGGCCGCTCAGCGCCAGTTCGCGGCGATCTTGGCCAGCAGACGCGCGAACTCCGCCTGCTCCTCGGCCGTCAGCGCCGACATGGCGCCGCGCAGCGCCTCACGCCGGTCGCCGCGGACTCCGCGCCCCATCCGCCGCCCCTCGTCGGTGAGCACGATCCGGGTGCGGCGAGCATCGTCCGGATCCGCTTCGCGGCTCAGCCAGCCCCGCTCGACCCCCTGCTGCACCAGTCGCGAGGCACGCGGCTGATCCACGCCGATCGCCTCGCCCAGGGCGCTGACGCTGAGCGGGCCCGAGGCCAGCGCTTCGAGCATGCGCAGCCGCGCGGGCGCCTCGCCGCGCCCGCCGCCCCAGGATCCGCCGCCCCGGGGGCCCGCACCGCGTCCCCGCGGATCCGCGTGCAGACCCCCGTGGTCGCCGTGGTCGCCGTGCGGTCCGCCATGTCCGCGGAATCCCTCGCCATGCCGCGGATCTCCGTCATGCATCCCGTGGCGGCGCTCCCGGGGAGGCCGGGGACCCCGCCCGCGCAACAGGCCGAGCGCGGCGACGATCGCGTCGAGCGGATCCGGGTTCTCGGCATCGTGAGGCATGCTCCGATTTTACATGCGACTTGACATGGATCCCAATTGCATGTCACACTGCATGTACATGGCAGATGACATGAATCCGGGACAGACCGGAGAGACGGCCGCCACAGCGACGAGCCGCCGTCATCGCCCCGAGACCTGAAGGACTTCGCATGAACACCACAGAGAACACCCCAGAGAACACGCCCGCCGACCGGAGCCGCCCGTTCGGCTTCTGGATCACCGCCGTCGACCGCCTGCTGGCGGCCGAGTTCGCCACCGCTTTCGAGGATGAGGGGATCACCCGCCGTGACTGGCGGATCCTCAACGCCGTCGACGGCACCGTCCCGCTCGGCCGGGAGCTCCCGGCCGGCAAGGTGCGCCATCTGGCCGCCCTCGGCTGGGTCGAGCCCGGCCAGGACGGCTGGACGCTCACCGCAGAAGGCACCGCCGCCAAGGCGCGCCTGACCACCGCCGTGGAGGAGATCCGCGCGCAGGTCGCCGGCACCCTCGATCCCGAGGAGTTCGCCGCGATGGCGTCCGCCCTCGAGAAGCTCGCCCGCGGCCTCGGCTACGAGGAGGGCACGCGCCTCCCCCGCCGTCACGCCGGCGAGCGCCGCGGCGGCGGCCGAGGCGAGCACGGACACCGCGGCCGCGGCCGTCGCGGACACGACCGCCACCACGGCGGAGAGTTCGGCGAGCGCTTCGCGCGCCACAGCGAGCACCCTCGTCATGAGCACGGCTTCCCCGGCGGCTTCGGCGAGCGCCTCCCCCATGAGCACGCGCGCGGTGAGCGCTCGTTCCGCGGGCACGGTGCGCCCGGTCATTCCGCGGCGCACCTGCACATCCACCTGCACGACGGCCGCCACCGCAACGGCTGACCTCGCGCGTCCGATCCGGCCCCTGACCGCACTCCGCGGCGGGGGCCGGATCCTTCTGTCGGACCGATCCCCGACGACTTCCCTGCCTGCGTCGCGGAATAGAGCCCGCGCATGCACGGTTCCCCTTTCACATGACCCTTGTCGCTCCCGACCGGATGCCGCCGCTGCACGCCGTGCCGGGCACGGCGGCCGAGGCCCGTGGCGCGGTCGACGCCCTGCTCGCGACCGTCGACGTGCGACTGCGTCGGCAGGTGCGCATCGCCCCGGATCCCGCCGAGACGATCGCGCTGGATCGCAATGCGCTCTCGGTCGTCTACGTCATCGAGGGCACGGTGCACACCCGCTGCGGCGACAAGCCGGTGTCGCTCGCCCAGGGCGACGCGATGCTGACCCCTGGCCGGCTGCCGATGTCGCTCAAGACCGATCCTGCCACCCGGATCCTGGTCTCCACGCTCATCCTCGCGCCCGCCGCCGCGCACGTCTCGGACGCCTTGCCCGACATCGCACTGGTGCGCGACTTCGCCCACCACGAGCCGGCCGCCGCGGCCCTGGCCGCGCAGGTCGGGCTCGATCTCACCGCGCTCCCGGTCGACACCGCGGCGCTCGAGGACGCGAGCCGGGACGGCGACGCCGTGATCTGCCGCATGATGGCGAACACCGTGCTGGCATCGGTGATCCGCGCCTGGGCCGCGCACGGCTGCGCGCCCGCGGGCTGGCCCGCACGCACGAGCGATCCGTTCCTGGAGCGCGTGATCCAGGCGGTCCACGCCGCACCGGGCCACGACTGGAGCGTCGAGGGCATGGCCAGCGTCGGCGCCATGTCGCGGACGGTGTTCGCGGAGCGGTTCCGCGCCGCGTTCGGCACCTCGCCCGCGAGCTACGTGACCGAGGTGCGCATCCGCGCCGCACAGGACCGCCTCGCGCTCGGCTGCCTGGTCAGCGAGATCTCCCGCGACCTCGGCTACAGCTCCGACGAGGGCTTCAGCCGCGCGTTCCGCCGCCGTACCGGGCAGACGCCGTCCGCCTGGCGCGAGGCCCGCACCGCCTGACCCGGGCGATGCCCGGGTCGGTACGGGCCGCTCAGCGGAGCGCCCGCGCGCGGGATTCCCCCGGCGCCGACCGTGCTCCGAACGACTCCCGATACCTTCCGGGCGCGATGCCGACGACACGGTGGAAGTGCTTGCGCAGCAGCTCTGCGCTCGTGAACCCGACGCGATGCGCGACCTGCTCGATCGAGAGCGACGTCGACTCGAGCAGTTCGCGCGCCGAGGCGAGCCGCTCACGGATCACCCATTGCATGGGCGACATCCCCCGCGCTTCGCGGAAGCGGCGCTGCAGGGTGCGCGTCGTCATGTGCGCGACCCTGGCCAGGTCCTCGGTCGTCCACGAGCGTGCGAGGTCCTCCCTGACCGCGGACTGCATCGCCCGGAAGAGCCTGTCCGGCACTTCGTGGTCGCCGTACCGGGCGGGCACGTACTGCGCCTGCCCGCCGCTCCGGGCCGCCGGGATCACCATCCCGCGCGCCGACGCGGCCGCCGTCGCGAAACCGCGTTCGGCCGCGAGCAAGGCCAGGCAGAGGTCGATCGTCGCGGTCACCCCCGCCGAGGTCCAGATCCGCCGGTCCGCGTCGTGCGTGTAGAGCACGTTCGGCTCCAGGACGATGCGCGGATGACGTCGGACGAGCAGATCCGACATCATCCAATGCGTCGTCGAGAGCACGTCGTCGAGGAGGCCCGCCGCGCCGAGGACGAACGCACCGGTGCAGGCCGACGCGATCTGGGCGCCGGCGCGATGGGCACGACGGATCACGTCCAGGACCGGATCCAGTGCGCCGGAGTCGAGGGCGCGGATGACGCCGTCCACGCGCTCGAAGCCGGGGACGATCAGGGTCTCACCGGGGTCCACGCGAAGGAGCGGATCCGTGCGGATGCGGAAGCCGTGCCCCAGCTCCATCTCCCCGCCGGACGGGGACACGAGC
The DNA here is from genome assembly GCF_044749045.1 of Microbacterium sp. NPDC089698. Classification (NCBI taxonomy): domain Bacteria; kingdom Bacillati; phylum Actinomycetota; class Actinomycetes; order Micrococcales; family Microbacteriaceae; genus Microbacterium; species Microbacterium sp. NPDC089698. The sequence goes on along the minus strand of NZ_JBIVHE010000006.1, from coordinate 30,518 downwards.
CGGATGGCGTCGCCCTCGAGCGCGGGGGTGTCCGGATGCCCGGCGAACACCTCGAGGATCGACGCGACCTCGAAGGCGCGCATATCGGGGAGCAGCAGGATGACGAGCCTCATGCCGCCCCTCCGTCGCGTTCCCGGTCCGGACCGGAACCGGCCGAGGACGACACCGGGCACGACGACCGCCCCTCTGCATCAGGAGAGATCCTATGCACCGCGCCCGCGCGTCCGTCACCCCGCATCGCGACAGGATCCGGAAGGATCACGCCACGGTCGGACCGGTCTGCGCCGACGGCGCGTCCGTACGGGCGCTGATCCGGCTCGAGAACCCGAACAGCACCGCACCCACGATGAGCACGACCGCGCCGATCACGTAGACCTGAGCGATCCCGATGCCGTCCACCAGCAGACCGCCGATGCCCGCGGCGGTCATGATCGCCGCCTGGAAGCCCATGACAACCAGGCTCCCGCCCGCCTCGAGCCGGTCAGGCATGCGATGCCCGATCCAGGTGTTCACGATGAGCAGCCACGAGGCGAAGAAGAAGCCCCAGACGAACGCGACCACGCCGATCGCCCACAGGGATCCGACCAGCACGTTCATCAGCAGCACCACTCCGGCGATCACGAGCGGTGTGATCACGGCGAGCGTCCGGTAGCGGCGGTCGACGATGACGCCGATCGCGATGTTCCCGATGAAGCCGCCGATGCCGAACAGGGCGAGCAGCAGGATGATCGTGCCCTCGGTGATCGCGGCGCCGCCCTCGTGGACCCGCTCCAGGGCGACCCGGATGTACGTGTAGGCGATGAAGTGCCCGAGCACGACGAGCACATGGCCGACCACGCCCAGACCGATGCCGCGACGACGGAACGTCTCGACCAGGGTCGACAAGCGGGCGGTCCCTTCTGCGGGCACGCTCGGAAGCAGGATCCGCAGAAGGACCGCGAGGACGGCGCTGGCCGTCGCGGCGATCCCGAACACTCCTCGCCAGTCGAGCACCTGGCTGAGCAGCACCCCCGCCGGCACCCCCGCCACCGTCGCGAGCGAGACGCCGGCCGAGTTGAACATCATCGCCCGGCCCAGGCGCTCGGGCCCTGCGATCCGCGCCGCCACCGTCACCGACATCGACCAGAAGCCGCTCAGTGCGGCGCCCAGCAGCACGCGTGCGACGAGCAGCAGCGGCAGGTTCGGCGCGACCGCGACGATCAGATTCGAGACGGCCGCGCCGATCGCCATCCACACCAGCAGCGAGCGCCGGTCCAGACGGGGCAGCATGAGGCCGATGGTCGGCGCCACGATGAGTCCTGCGAGCGCGGTCACCGTGACCATCTGGCCGGCCTGGCCGGGCGTGACGCCGATCTCCGCCGCGATGTCGGTGAGCAGACCACCGGGGAGGAACTCCGCGGTGACGAGCAGGAACGCCGTCGCCATCATGGCGAGCAGGGCGCCGTAGTTCAGCCGGTGCGGGGCGGCGGCTGTGATCGTGGGCACAGGGGCGGTCGTGGTCATGCTTCCAGCATTCCGTGTCCGTCGCGCCCGCGCCCGACCATGCGTCCGGCGGATCCGACCGATCGTCCGGATCGGGCGACGCGCGCGAGCCCCGTGTCCGTCAGGCGAGCGGCAGCACGGCCGGGAGAGCGGCGGCCGCGACCGGGAAGGGCCACGCCGCATTCGCGATGAGCACCGCGATCAGCACGACGGCGCCGACCAGCAGCACGAGGAGGATCAGGAACACCAGCCCCACGAGCAGGGGGTAGTTGCCGCCTCCGCCCTCCGGGGCGAGCGGGGGTGCGGGCCGTTCCGGCGGAAGCGCGGGCAGCGGCGGCAGGCCCGCGGCGGGACGAGGATGCTCCGCGGGGCTCGACGTCCGCGGATCCTCCGGTCCGGCGATGGACGGGTTCTCCGGCGCGGGCTCGCCGTCGCCGAACACCGCAGGGTCGGGCGACGCGAGGATCTCGGCGAGCCCCGGGGTCTCCTCCGCCGGTGCGGCCTCCGGGGGTGCGGCGAGGAGGTCGGAGAGCGCGGCGCTCTCCTCGGCCGGGGCGATCTCGGGATCGGCCAGGAGGTCGGCGAGCCCCGCGCTCTCCACCGGAGCGGGGGCGAATTCGGCGTCACCGGCGGGCGGCGACGCCGGCTCGGGCGCGGCGGAGGGCGGCGGTGCGGACTGCTCGTCCGGGTTCGGCTCCGTCTCGTCCGCGGTCATGTCAGCCTCCGGTGGACCCCGCGTCGGTGACGCCGACGTCGGTGCGGTGGAAGTTCTGGAAGGAGCGCGACGCGGTCGGGCCGCGCTGGCCCTGGTAGCGGTTGCCGTACGGACCGGATCCGTACGGGTTCTCCGCCGGGGAGGAGAGCTGGAAGAAGCACAGCTGGCCGATCTTCATGCCGGGCCAGAGCTTGATCGGCAGGGTCGCGACGTTCGCGAGCTCCAGCGTGACGTGCCCCGTGAATCCGGGGTCGATGAAGCCGGCCGTGGAGTGCGTGATGAGTCCGAGGCGGCCCAGGGACGACTTCCCCTCGAGGCGGGCGGCGACGTCGTCCGCGAGCGACACCCGCTCGAACGTCGCGCCGAGCGCGAACTCCCCGGGGTGCAGCACGAACGGCTCGTCCGGATCGACCTCGATCAGCCGCGTCAGCTCCGGCTGGTCCTCTCCCGGGTCGATGAAGGGGTACTTGTGGTTGTCGAACAGCCGGAAGTAGCGGTCCAGCCGCACGTCGATGCTCGACGGCTGGATCATCGACGGTTCGAGCGGATCCAGTCCGATCCGTCCCGCGTCGAGCCCCGCCCTGATATCCCTGTCGCTCAGCAGCACGGTTTCAGCGTAGTCGGTGCGGTCACTGCGGGTCGGTCAGACCGTTGCGGAACGCGAACACGACCGCCAGCACGCGATCCCGCATGCCGAGCTTCTGCAGCACCCGCCCGACGTGCGTCTTGACGGTCGACTCGCTCAGCCACAGCTTCTCCGCGATCTCGGCGTTGGACAGCCCCTGCACGAGCGCGTCGAAGACCTCGCGCTCGCGGTCGGTGAGCACCTGCAGCCGGGCCGCGGCGGCGCGCCGGTCGTCCTCCCTCGCCCGACGGCCGGGATCCTCCGCGGCGCGGGCGAGCGCGCCGAAGCGCCGCAGCAGCTCCGACGTGACCCGCGGAGCGAGCACGGCATCGCCGGCGGCGACCGCCCGGATCGCGGCGACGATGTCGTCGGCATCCGAGTCCTTGAGCAGGAAGCCGCTGGCTCCGGCGTCGATCGCGCCGAACGCGTAGGCGTCCAGATCGAAGGTCGTCAGCACGAGCACCCTGATTCCGCTGCCGGACGCGACGAGCTCCCTCGTCGCCTCGAGCCCGTCCATGCGCGGCATCTGCACGTCCATCAGGACGACGTCGGGCCGATGCACGTTCGCGAGCGCCACGGCCTCGATGCCGTCCTGCGCCTCCCCGACCACCTCGATGTCCGGCTGCGCGCCCAGCACCATCGCGAGACCGGCGCGGATCAGCGCCTGATCGTCGGCGATCAGCACCCGCACGGGCGTCATGAGCCGCTCCTCGGCAGTGCGAGGCGGACGGCCCAGCCGCGTGCGCCGGAGGGGCCGGCATCGAGCGTCCCGCCGTAGAGGGCGGCGCGCTCGCGCATCCCCAGCAGCCCGCGCCCGACGCGGGCAGGAGCGGCCACGGGCCCGGGCACGCTCGTGCGCCCGCGCTCCGCCGGGGCGCCGTGCCCGGGACGCGCACCCTCCTGCGCGACGGGCGTCGCGCCGTCGTCCCTGACCTCGGCGTGGATCTCGTCCGCGGTCACCCGCACCTCGACCCGCACTTGAGTGGGGGCCTCGGCGTGCCGCAGTGCGTTCGTGAGGGACTCCTGCACGACCCGGAACACGGTCATCTGGAGCCCCGCCGGGATCCCCTGCGCATCGACGGCCGCGGACTCCCGGGGATCGTCCCGCTCTGCCCGCCCCAGGTCGAGGTCCAGTCGCACCGGCAGCCCGATCCCGCGGTAGACCTCGGCGAGGCGCGGGAGGTCTTCGAGTCCGGTCCCGCTGCGCGCGGACTCCTGACCGTTCGGCCGCTCGAGCACGCCGAGCACCCGGCGCATCTCGTCGAGGGAGGAGCGCGCGACGCCTCCGATCTGGCCCACCGCCTCCCGCGCGCGATCCGGATCCGCGTCGAACACGGCCCTCGTGCCGTCGGCCAGCCGCACGATCACGCTCAGCGAGTGCGACACGATGTCGTGCACGTCGCGGGCGATGCGCGAGCGCTCGGCGAGCGCGGCGAGCTGCGCCTCCTGATCGCGTTCATGCTCCAGGATCCGCGCCCTCTCGACGAGCGCCGCCACGTAGCGGCGGCGGTTGCCCGCGTTCTGCCCCCACAGCAGCGCGACCAGGAGCAGCAGCAGATCGAACGCCGCCCAGGTCAGGGCGGTGTCCAGCCGCGACCCGGAGCGGTTCACCGGAGTGAAGCCGAACCCGGTGAGCAGATGCACGGCGCTGAGCACGAGGGTCACCGCATAGGCGATCGCTCCGGCGATCCACGCCCGGGACACCCGGTCGTACACGGCGATCGCGAACACCGCATAGGCGACCGCGAACGCGCCCACGTCGAGCGAGAACGGCAGCAGCACGAGCGGCAGCGTGACCGCGACGAGGAAGAGCAGCACCGGGTTGCGCCGCCGGAACAGCATCATCGTCGTCGCGACGATCGCGACCACGACGAGCCCGAGGCCGAAGCCCCATGGTCCGACCGGCCGGGCCGCGATCGCAGGATCCGCGGATTCCGCCGCGAACATCGGCACGGCCGTCAGCACGACCCAGCTGAGCGTCGTGAGCGCATCCGCCAGGTGCGGATGGCGCTGCCAGCGCGACGCGGCGCGATCCAGGGCGCGCGCGGAGCCGTCGGTCACGTCGCCAGTCTCCCACGGTCCTCGGAGTCGGCGGGGGCCGCCGGATCCTGCTCGCCCTCGAACACCTCGACTCCGGCGCTGCGGCGCTGACGGCGGGCCTCGCGACGCTCCCGCCGCGCCTGCCGACGGTCGCCGCGGCGCTCGTAGAGCACGACCAGCGCCGGCACCAGCAGCAGCGTGAGCACGGTCGACGACACGAGCCCGCCGATCACCACGATCGCCAGCGACTGCGAGATGAACGCCCCGCCGCCGGTGATGCCGAGCGCCATCGGGATGAGGGCGAAGATCGTCGCGCACGCGGTCATGATGATCGGCCGCAGGCGCAGGCGCGCGCCGTGCACCACGGCGTCGTCGAGCCCCGAGCCGCCGCGGCGGTACTCGTTGATGAGGTCGATCAGCACGATCGCGTTCGTGACCACGATCCCGATCAGCATGAGCATGCCGATCAGCGCCGGGATGCCGAGCGGCGTCCCGGTGATCAGCAGACCCGCGATCGCCCCCGTCGCGGCGAACGGCACGGAGACCAGCAGCAGCAGCGGCTGCACGAGCGAGCGGAACGTCGCGACCAGCACGATGTAGACCAGGGCGATCGCGGCGAGCATGGCGATGCCGAGCTCGCCGAACGACTGCGCCTGCTCGGCGGCGGCGCCGCCCTCGTCCAGGCTCACGCCGGCGGGCAGCGAGACGCCGTCCACCGCGGTCTGCACGCCGTAGGACGCCGTGGACAGATCTGCCCCCTCGGCGGGCGTGGCCGAGATCGTGACGGCGCGGGCGCCGTCGATCCGGGTGATCGTGGCCGGCGCCGAGACGACCTCCACCGCGGCGATGTCGCCGACGCGGATCGGCGTCGCGCGCAGGTGCTCGAGGTCGCGCTGCGCCTGGGTGAGCCGGTCGGTCTCGGCCTGCTGGCGCGAGCCGTCGGCGATCGCGGTGCGCGCCGCGGAGATCTGCTCGTCGAGGTTCGTCAGCCCGCTCTCCGCCCCGGCCACGGCCTGGGTGAGCTGCTGGAGGAGCTTCTGGTACTCGATCGCGCTGAGCTGGCCCTGCGTCGCGGGGCTCGTGTCGGCGGGCGGCGGCGAGGCGAGCAGCTGCGCGAGCTGCTCGCGCAGCGCCGCCAGGTCCTGCACCCCCGAGGAGCGGGCGTCGTACAGCGAGGAGAGCTGCTCATCGGCCTTGTTCTCCGCCTCCGTGCGCGCCTGGGACGACATCGCCTCCTGCTCGCGCTGCAGCGCGTCCGCCGCGTCCTTCTGCGTCTTCTGCGCCTGCAGCGCGGAGATCGGCAGGGTGAGCGCCTTGACGGCCTCCGGATCCGTCGCCGTCGACTGCGCACGGACCACCAGGTCCGTGGCGGTGCCGTCGATGCCGACGGAGCCGAGCCGCTCGCCCTGGACGGCGGCGGAGATCGCCGCGCCCACCTCGGCGGTCGTGAAGCCCTGCGTCGCGGCGCGGGAGGGGTCGACCGAGACCTTCAGCACCGGCAGGTCGGCGGCGAGATCGCTCTTCACCGTGCCGATGCCGTGGACCTTCTCGAGCGCCGCGGCGAGCTTCTCGGACGCGCTCGCCAGCGCCTTCTCGTCGGGGCTCTTCACGATCACGTCGATCGAGGAGGACGTGGTCTGGGTCGCCTGCGTCGACACGGTGATGCGGTCGGCGTCGGGGAGCTCGCCCACCGCGGTGCGGATCCGCGGCAGCACGGCCTTCGGGTCCGCATCCGCGGCGATCACGATGTCGAGCGTGACGGGAGCGCCCTGCTCGCCCGCGGTGGTGCGGTACGAGGCGACCCCGTCCAGGTCGCGGACCTTCTTCTCCAGGGCGGTGGCCGCCTTGTCCGAGACGGCGAGCGTGGTGTCCAGCGGCATCGTCTGGGTGACGGTCACCGCGCGCTCATCGGCGAAGCTGCCGAGCATGTCGGTCTTCAGGAAGCCGGCGGCCACGATCGTGCCCGCGAACACCACGACCGAGATCAGCACGACGGTCACGGGACGCCGCAGCGCGAACAGCAGCGAGGGCAGATAGGCGCGCTGCATGCGCGTGACGCGCTCGGCGGGATCCTGCGCGATCGGCTCCGGGGCCGATCCTGTCGCCTCCGCCGCACCGGCCAGAGGCGGCTCGGCAGCAGCCGCATCCGAAGCCTCCGCGTGCTCCGCGAGAGCTGTCGCCCCGTGCCCGGCATCCGCTGCGGCGGTCGCATCGGCGACGGCGGCCTTCGCCGGACGGCGCAGGAACCAGTACGCGAGCACCGGCACGATCGTCAGCGACACCAGCAGCGAGGCCAGCAGGGCGATGGTCACGGTCAGGGCGAAAGGCCGGAACAGCTCCCCCGCCATGCCGCCGACGAGCGCGACCGGCAGGAACACCGCGACCGTCGTGAGCGTCGACGCCGTCACGGCCCCCGCCACCTGGCGCACGGCGGCGAGCACATCGGCGGGCGTGAGCGGTGCGGATCCGCGCCGACGCGCGATGTTCTCGATGACGACGATCGAGTCGTCGACCACCCGGCCCACCGCGACCGTCAGCGCGGCGAGCGTGAAGACGTTGAAGGAGAACCCGCCGACGCGCAGCCCGATCACCGCGATGAGCAGCGACAGCGGGATCGAGACGGCCGTGATCACGGTCGCCTTGGGGGAGAGCAGGAACACCAGGATGATGAGCACCGCGAACACGAGGCCGAGGCCGCCCTCGACAGCCAGGTCGTGGGTCGACTTCTCGATCATCGTGGACTGGTCGAAGAGCACCGAGCTCGCGGCGTTCCCGCCCAGCGCGGGGAGGGCCTTCGCGACCGCGGCGGTCACCGCGTGGGACACCTGCACGGCGTTCGCCTCGGGGGTCTTGGTGATCGTCAGGCTCAGCGCGGGACGCCCGTCCGAGCGCGAGATCGTGCTCTGCGGGACCGGGGCCAGCTCGACGGTCGCGACCTCGGACAGCGGCACGGGGCCCTGCATCGTCGGGATCGGCATCGCCGAGAGGCGCTCGATCGAGGTGCCCTCCTGGCCCACCTCGATCGCCATCGCGCGTGTTCCGTCGCTGCTGGTGCCGGCGGGCACCACGACCCCGGCGGTGCGCAGCAGGGCCGACACCGCCGCCGCGTCGATCGACCGCGCCGACAGCTTGGCCGGATCCAGGGTCACCAGCACGCGCTCGGAGACGCGCCCCGAGACCTGCACGGCGCGCACGCCCGCCACGTGCTCGATCGCCGGGACGAGCGTCTTGTCGACCCGGTCGGCCAGGGCCTCGACATCGCCGTCTCCGGTGATCGCGAGGCTCTGCACCGGGATGTCGGCGGAGCTGCCCGCATAGACCTCGGTGTGGATGCCGTCGGAGGCGGATCCGGCCGCCGTCGCGGCGGCCTTGAGGTCGGCGAGGATCTTGGTGTCGTCGCGGCCGAACGCCCACGACACGGTCAGCTGACCGCTCCCGCTCGAGGTGCTCGTGCGGACCTCGTCCACCCCGGTCACCGCGCCGAGCGCATCGGACAGCGGCTTCACCACGTCGTGGTCGAGGGTCTCGGCCGAGGCGCCCGGCTTGGTCACGAGGACGACCGCCGCGGGCTGCGACATCGACGGCAGCAGCTCCTGCTTCATGCTGCCGGTGGCCCAGAGCCCCGCCCCGACGATGAGGACGGTGAACAGGGCCACGACGGCACGGTTGGCGAGGCTGAGTCGGGTCAGCAGGGTCACAGATCCTCCAGGGCGATCACGAGCGGGCGCAGGGCACCACGGCTGCCGCCAGGTGCGACGAACCGTACCTTCAGCAAACCGGTCGCGACCGGGTCCGCACATCCGCTTCGGGGAGGATCCCGTCCGTCCCGGGGTCGTCCTCAAGTACCACATCCGGGTGCGTCGACCGCCGGCGCAGACGACGTCGCCCCCTCCGGCACGGACGGCCGGAGGGGGCGACGGGATGAGGACGGCGCGGGCGCTCAGGCGTCGCGCGAGCGCAGCACCACCCAGGATCCGAGCAGCCCCGCGGCCACCCAGGCGCCGAGCGTGAGGAACGCCACGCCGGCGGACAGCGGCGCGGTGTCGCTGGGCAGGATCGCGTTCTGCGCGGCCGACAGCGGCAGATAGTTCGCCGCGTCCAGCACCCACTTCCAGGACTCTCCGGCGAAGGAGAAGAAGGTCGACATGATCGGCAGCACGAACAGCAGACCGACCGTGGCGGCGATCGCACCGGCGCCCGAGCGCAGCATGAAGCCGAACGAGACGCCGATCAGCGCGCACACCGCCATCGTCGCGGCGGCGGACAGCAGCGGCAGGAGGACCTTGTCGGGCTCCCCCCACTCGAGGCCCTGACCGTGCCCGCTGAGGATCGCCGAAACGATGGCGGCGGCGACCGCGAACATCACCAGCGAGGCGAGGAACAGGAACACGGCCAGCACGACGGCCTTCGCGATCAGCACCCGCCCGCGACGCGGATCCGCGGTGAGGGTGGAGCGGATCATGCCCGTGGAGTACTCGCCGGTGACCGCGATCGCGCCCAGGATCCCGGCGAGCAGTGCGGTGAACTGGATGGGCGAGACGACGGCCATGATGCCGTTGACGCCCTGGCGCACCGCGCCCGTCGAGGTGAAGGCGAACGCGATCAGCACCGCGATGCCGATCGTGAGCGCCGCCGTGATCGCGATCGACCACCAGGTCGAGCGCAGCGTGCTGAGCTTGATCCACTCGCTGCGCAGGCTCCGCGGGAAGCTCAGGCGGAACCGGCCCGAGACGGCGGGGATGGTGGGGGCGACGGCGCTCATGCGACCACCTCCGGGATCGGGGCGCCGGCTTCGGGCACGGCGCGGGTGCGGTATTCGACGGCCTCGCCCGTGAGGGCGAGGTAGGCGTCCTCGAGCGAGCCGCTGGCGGGGGTGAGCTCGTGCAGCGGAATGCCGCGCTCGGCGGCGAGGTCGCCGATCCACCACGACTCGGGGCCCGTGACGTCGATCACGTCGTGACCGGAGGCGTTGACCAGGGCGCCGGCGGCGACGAGAAGGTCGGCGAGCTCGGCGGCACGGGGGCTCCGCACCCGCACCTGGGCCGTGGTCCACTGCTGCACGAGCTGTGCGAGCGGCGCGTCCGCGAGCACCTTTCCGCGGCCGAGCACGATCACGTGGTCGGCCGTCTGCGACATCTCGCTCATGAGGTGGCTGGAGAGCAGCACCGTGCGGCCCTCGGACGCGGCGTGCCGTACGAACTCGCGCACCCAGCGCACGCCCTCGGGGTCGAGGCCGTTGACCGGCTCGTCGAGGATGAGGGTGTGCGGGTCGCCGAGCAGGGCCGCGGCGATGCCGAGGCGCTGCCCCATGCCGAGGGAGAACCCGCCCGCGCGCTTGCGGGAGACGGATCCGATGCCCGTGATCTCGATCACCTCGTCGACGCGCTTCGACGGAAGTCCGTGCGTCGCGGCGAGCGCGCGCAGGTGGTTGCGGGCCGAACGGCCCGTGTGCACGGCCTTGGCGTCGAGCAGCACGCCTACCTCGGTGAGCGGCGCGTTCAGGCTGCGATACTCCTGGCCGTTCACGGTGACGCGGCCCGCGCTCGGGCGGTCCAGGCCCACGATCATGCGCATCGTGGTCGACTTGCCGGCGCCGTTCGGTCCGAGGAAGCCGGTGACCGAACCCGGCTGGACGGTGAACGACACGTTGTCGACCGCGGTCTTGGGTCCATATCTCTTGCTGAGGCCCTCTGCTGTGATCATGCCTTCGAACCTATGCGGGGGCGGCCCTTCCGCGCATCCCTCTGGAGGATGACTCCGGGAACCCCCGAGGATGACTCCGGATACCCCGAACGTCCCGGTGGCTCCAGCGATCCCCCCGTTTTGGGGCGTGATCCATCGGTTTGGGGCGCCTCACACCCGGAATCCACGGCGAGACGCGCCCCGAAACGGGAGAGCACGCCCCGAAACGGGGCTCGGACCAGACCGGATCCGGGGTCAGCTCGCGGCGAGGCGCTTCTTCTCGGCCGCAACGTCGTAGTCGGCGACCGGCCACTGCGGGTCGATGTCCTCGAGCGCGGCCAGCAGCAGCTCCTGCACCGCGAGGCGCGCGTACCACTTGCGGTTCGCCGGGATCACGTACCAGGGGGCGTCGTCGGTCGAGGTGCGCTCGAACACGGTGTCGTACGCCGCCATGTAGTCGTCCCAGAGCAGGCGCTCGTCGGTGTCGCCCGGGTTGAACTTCCAGTGCTTCTCGGGGCGCTCGAGGCGCTCCATGAGGCGCTGCTTCTGCTCATCGCGGGAGATGTGCAGCATGACCTTGATGATGCGGGTGCCGGAGTCCGCCACGCGCTTCTCGAAGTCGACGATCGCCCGGTAGCGGCGCTCGATCTCCTCGGCGGGCGCGAGCGCGCGCACCCTTCCGATGAGCACGTCCTCATAGTGCGAACGGTCGAAGACGCCGATCTTGCCCTCCGCGGGCAGGCGCTTCTCGACGCGCCAGAGGAAGTCGTGCTGCAGCTCCTCCGCGGTCGGCGCCTTGAACGCGGCGAGCTCGATGCCCTGCGGATCCACACCGCCGACCACGTGCCGGACGATGCCGCCCTTGCCCGCGGAGTCCATCGCCTGCAGCACGAGCAGCACGCTCGACTGCGCCTCGCCCACCGCGGAGCGCGCGAAGAGCCGCTCCTGCAGATCGCCGAGCGCGGCGAGCCCGGACGCCAACGACTCGGCGCCGTCCGACTTGTTCCCCCGGTATCCGGGCGTCGCGTCGGGATCGACCCCGCTCAGACCGGCGGAGGTGGCGCGGAGGACTTCCGAAGCGGGGGCGGTCCACCCGGCGGAGTGCTGGCTCATGGCCCCATGATGCCGCATCCGCCCGGCCGCGTCGGAGCGGAGCGGATCACGGCGCGCCGGGCGTCAGCGCGCCAGCGGGACCTCGATCAGCTGCGGTCCTGCGACCTCCGCGGACAGCGCGCGCACGAGCTCGTCGGGGGTCGCGGCCCGCGCATGGGCCCACCCGTACGCCGCAGCGAGGGGCGCGAGAGCGACGGACTGCGGGGTGTAGAAGGCGCGGTCGAGGTCCTCCGTGGCGGCGGTGCCGGCGACCTCGAGCCCGTCGAAGATCGTCCCTCCCCCGTCGTTGCCGACGACGACCTGGATCCGCGGAGCCGGTTCATCACCCGGCAGCAGCAGGGATCCGACGTCGTGCAGGAGCGAAAGGTCGCCGAGCAGCACCCGGGTGACCCCGCTTCCGCCCGCCCCCTCCCGCGCTCGGTCAGCCCCGCCGGACTGCGCGGCGAGCGCGATCCCGACACCCGTCGCGATCGTGCCGTCGATGCCGGCGAGCCCGCGGTTCGCGTGCACGCGCGCGTCCCTGCCCTCGAGCGCCTGGTCTGCCACCCGCACGATCCGCGAGGATCCGAAGAGCAGACGGTCGTCGGATCCGGTCGCCGCCCACACCGCCCGCACGAGCGCGGCGCGGTCCAGCAGGCGGCCGGCCCCCGTGCCGGCGCCGTCCACGGACGACGCCGCAGGCCGGGTCCACGCGGCCAGCCACGCCTCCGCGTCCGCAACGGAGTCCGGGTCGGCCCCGGTGCTCGCCTCGACCTCGACCGCGCGCGCGTCGACCGCCACGCCGGAGAGGTTCAGCCGCTCGCCGCCCCGGCGCACGACGATCGCCTCCAGGTCCGTGCGGCGCAGCAGGGCCGCGACCTCGCGGCTGAGCGTCGGGTGCCCGAAGACGATCACGCGCTCGATCCGGTCGGCGAGCGCAGGATCGCGCAGCCGCTCACGGTAGGCGGGCACGAGATGGGGGCCGAAGCGGGAGCCGCTCACGACCTCGGCCACGAGCGGCCAGCCGCCGGCGCGCGCGATCCGCTCGGCGCCCGGACCGGCGTCCGCCCCGGCGACGACGAGCGTGCGCGGACCCCGGCGGACCCGCAGCGGCTCCCCCGACGCGAGGCGCGGAGCGGAGCCGAGGACGGCGCGGAGAGGATCCGGCATCGGCCCGGACAGCGGCTCGCGTGCGGGCAGGTTCAGGTGCACGGGGCCGGCGACACCGTCGAGCCCCTCGCCGGGGGCGCCGAGGGCGACGGCCACGGCATCGGCGGCGAGCTCTGCGAAGAGCGTCGGATCCACCTCCCCCGGCACGGGCGCGTCGATGCTCGATCGCGCCCACGGCCGGTACATGCCGGGCTGGATCGTGGCCTGGTTCGCCCCCACTCCGCGCAGCTCGGGCGGGCGGTCGGCGGTGAGCAGGATCAGCGGGACCCCGGCGTGGAACGCCTCCATCGCCGCAGGCAGGTATCCGGCGGCCGCGGTGCCGGAGGTGCAGACGACCGCCGCGGGCACGCCCGCTTCGCGGCCGAGGCCCAGGGCCGTGAAGCCGGCGACCCGCTCGTCGATGCGCACGTGCACGCGCACGGATCCGGACCGGGCGAGCGCGACCGCGGCGAGCGCGAGCGCCTGGGAGCGCGAACCCGGGGACAGCACGATGTCGCGCACGCCGTGCGCGATCAGACCGGTCAGCAGCCGCACGGCCGCCTCGGTCGCGGGAGACGAGACCGGGCCGGACGACGAGACAGGGCCGGAGGACGAGACCGAGCCCGCGACGGAGACCGGGGCCGCACCCGAGGCCGGATCCTCGGAGGGCGGAGTCGTCACGTGCGCGGGCCGGGGGTGTCGGTGTCGCCGCGGTCGTCGAGGCGGGACAGCTCCTCCTGGAGCTCCCGGATCAGCCGCTCCTGCTCGGCGGCGCTGATCCGCTCGGCGGGCCGTGCGGCGGGATCCACGTCGTCGAGCGGCAGGTAGCGCTCCTGATCCGCAGTGCGGCCGCGCCGGGTGCGTCCGATCGTGAACCACAGCAGGCCGCCGATCACGGGGATGAGGACCACGATGGCGATCCACACGCCCTTGGGCACGCCACGGTGCCGGCTCGCCGGCTGCACGATGCAGTCGACGATGCTGAACACCCAGAAGACCGCGGCCAGGAAGCCGCCGATCACAAGGAAACGTGCCACTCTCCCAGTGTAGGCATGCCCGAGGCTCGCGGACCCGCCCCGCGGCAGCCCCGCGGCAGCCCGGTGGAGCCCGCGGACAGCCCCAGGGAGCCCGCAAACCGAGCATCGGCATAGAGGCCTCACAGCGCGTGCCGAACGCGCCCTCCTAGACTGAACCCGTGAAACTTCCTCCCCTGCTCGTGTACTCGGTGCTGCGCCTGCTGGCGTTCCTCGTGCCGCTGGGGATCCTGTGGTTCTTCTTCCCCATCTTCCGGGAGTTCTGGTGGCTCGCGGCGCTGTTCGCGGCGCTCATCGGCATCAGCATCTCGCTGCTGTTCCTGCGCAACCCGCTCTCCGACGCCTCTCGTGCGATCTACGCGAAGCGCTCGGCGAAGGCCGACTCCGCTCCCACCGATGAGGACATCGAGGACGCCGAGGCTCCCGCCGCCGACAGCACGGACCAGAACGCGCCCGCTGCGGACGACTCGGGAGCGAACGGATCCGGCGACGCCGGATCCCGCCACGCGGCCTGACCGCCACGCAGCCCGGCTTCCGCGCGGCCGCTCAGTCGCGCGCGAACGTCACGTGCACCACGCCGCTCTCGGCGACCTCGCTCGTGACCGTGTAGTCGCTCTCGAGCCCGCGCAGATCCGCCCACAGGTTCTTGCCGCGCCCGAGCAGGATCGGCGTGATGCCGACGTGCAGGCGGTCGACGAGCCCCGCGGCCAGGTACGAGCGCACCGTGTCGACGCCGCCGCCGATGCGCACGTCCGCGCCTCCGGCCGCCGCGGTCGCGAGGGCGAGCGCCTCCTCCGGCGCGGCGTCGAGGAAGCGGAACTCCGTGCCGTTGGCGAACGAGATCGGCGCACGGCCCGCGCCGTGCGTCAGCACGAACACCGGGCAGTGGAACGGCGGCTCCTCGCCCCACCATCCGCGCCAGTCCGCGTCATCGGGGAAGTTGTGCAGCCCGAACATGCCGGCGCCCATGATCTCCGCGCCGATGTTCTCGAAGTACGCGGCGCCGTAGCGATCGTCGACGCCGGTCGTTCCACCGGACGGATCGCCCAGCACGCGCTCCCGGAAGGTGCGCGTGGCGGTGTAGGCGGCCACGAGACGGCCCCAGTCCTCGCCGAAGGGGTTCTCCGGGGTCTGGTCGGTCGTCGTGGCGTAGCCGTCGAGGGAGATGTTGAGGTCGGCGCGAACGGCCATGTGCGGTGTCCTTGCTGATAGCGGGTGGGAGGTCTCAGCCGCGATGCGGGTTCGAGTCCTTGCCGTCGAGCCAGAGCGTATCGCTCGCGTCCCGGTGCACGCCATCGGTTCCGACGTGCTTCGTGCTGATGGCGGACCCCTTCGTGATCACGTGCACGATCGCCATGCCGTGACCGCGCCCGAGGTCGTACTCGGACTTCAGCCACTCGAGGATCGGCGTCGCCTTGGTGTCGGGGCCGAACCCCTGCGCGGCGGCGAGATCGAGGATCTGGCGGGGAGTGAGGCCGGTCTTGGTCTCGACGGCGTCGAGATATGCCTGGAAGGACATGTTCTTCTCCTCTGGTGCGGTCAGTCGACCACGGTCTGGATGATGACGGCGGAGGCGTGAATGCCGATCAGTCGCATTGTGCCGGATCCGACGTTCTCGAAGCGATGCGGCACGAACGCGGGACCGGTGACGGTGTCGCCCGCGGTCGCCGTGATGGTGCGGTCGCCGACCGTGAACGCGGCGTCGCCCTCCAGCACGACCCAGGTCTCCGGATACGGGTGCCAGTGCAGCAGCGATCCCTGCCCCGGCTGGTTGTCGACGTAGAAGTACGAGACGCCGGCGCCGTGCTCGGCGCCTTCGAACCGTCGCCCGTCGCCCGTTCCGAGGCGGATCTCTGCGGGGGCGACGACGGCGATCTCGGGGGCGATGCTGCTCATGATCCGGTCCTCTCGGTGGTGTGGTCCCACTCTCGCCGGGCCGCTCTGCGCACCGTAGAGTTTCGATGTGGCTCGAAACATGGAGGGCGTGGAGTGGGAGCACCACCGCGTCGACTTCCGGCTCAGCCCCGGCGACATCCAGGCCGTGCGATTCGGCATCTCGCCCGGCCACGAGCTCGCGCACGCGGTGCGCGTGCTGCTGCGGCCGGAGCAGTACCCGCTCGCGTGGGGATGGCTGAAGGAGTTCCGCGGGCGGGTGCCCCGCGAGGCCTTCGGCGTGCTCGCGCGCGTGATCGGCGCCGACGGATACATGCCGGACTTCCTCACCACGACCGCCCGCTGGGATCTCACGCCCGACGAAGAGCTCGCGGCGATCCGCTCCGCTCCCCTCCCCGGCATGCGCGTCGACCTCGGGAAGATGGTCGTGCGCTCGTCCGGCCGGCGCCAGGACGAGCTGCGACGGATGCAGGATCACCCGGCACGGGCGCGCGCGGTCATCGCGGACGCCTGGGCCGAGGTCTGGGACAGCGCGATGGCACCGGTCTGGCCGCAGCTGGAGCGGATCCTCCGCGCCGATGTCGCCGTGCGCTCCCGCAGCGTCGCGACCGAGGGGCTCGCCGCGATGGCCTCCGCCATCCATCCCTGGGTGAGCTGGGGCGACGGATCCGTGCGGGTTCGACTGCGCCGGCACAGCGAGGACGTGGACTGCCGCGGGAGCGGGCTGGTGCTCGTCCCGTCCGTGATGTCCTCCTGGGGCTGCATGGTGATCACGGAACCGCCGGCCCAGCCGACGCTGTACTACCCCGCCCGCGGTGTGACCGCCGGCTGGGCCAGGGACGCGGACGACCTCGCGCACGCGCTCGACGCGCTCGTCGGCCCTGTCCGCGCCGGCATCCTGCTCGCCGCGCACGTTCCTCGCACCACCACACGGGTGGCGGAGGAGGCGGGGATCGCCCTGTCCACCGCCTCTCACCACCTCAGGGTGCTGCGCGACGCGGGGCTGGTCGTGAGCACACGGGACGGGGCGCGGATGATGCACCTGCGCAGCCCGCTCGGCGAGGCGCTGGTCGGCGCGACGCTCTGATCCCCGGGTGCCTCCCGGTCGTTGAGCGAGGACGGCGGAGCCGACCGAGACGAGACGCGGCGCCCTCGCGAGAGTCCCGCGCTTCGTCTCACCGCTGTCGCTCAACGCCCCCGAGGCGGGGCTCGCTCACCGCCCTTGCTCGAGCACGACGAGCTCCTGGGTCGCGCGGGTCATCGCGACGTAGCGGTCCACCGCGCCCTCGATGCCCTCGCCGAAGGACTGGGGATCCACGAGCACGACGAGGTCGAACTCGAGACCCTTCGCGGTCACCGGCGTACGGAACCGCACCCGCGCATCCGGGAACGGCCGGTCGTCGCCGATCACGCAGGCGATCCCGTCCTCGTGCGCCGCGAGCCAGTCGGCGAGGATGCGGTCACGGTCGGCGGCCGCCGCACGGCGCACCGGGATCCCGCTCGCGCGCACCGACACCGGCACGTTCGCGTCGGGCAGGGCGGCGCGGATGACGGGCTCGGCCGCGGCCATGACCTCCTCGGGCGTGCGGTAGTTGATGCGCAGCGACGCCTGCGCGATGCGCCGCAGGCCGACGCGCTCCAGCCGCTCTGTCCACGATTCGCGGAATCCGTGCCGGGCCTGGGCGCGGTCGCCGACGATCGTGAGGCTCTGCGACGGCACGCGGCGCAGCAGCATCGCCCACTCGGCGTCGCTGAGCTCCTGGGCCTCGTCGACGATCACATGCGCGAAGGGCCCGGCGAGCTCGTCGGGATCCCGGCGAGGCAGAGCCGCCTCGTCCTGCAGCATCGCGCGCACCCCGGCGCTATCGTCGCCGAAGAAGAACCCGGTGATCGCGCTCTCCTTGTCGTCGTCCGCGGCGAGCAGCTCGTCCAGCACCCGTTCGCGCTGCTCCCGTTCCTCGGCGGTCACGGCCTCCTGCCGCCGTCGCTGCCGCGCCCCCTCCGGGTCCCCGGTGAGCGCACGGGCGGCGTCGAGCAGCGGCAGATCCTGACGCGTCCACGCCCTGGCGTCCTCCCGGCGTAGGGCCGCTCGCTCCTCCTCCGCGAGCCAGGGCGCGCAGATCCGCAGGTACGCCGGCGTCGACCACAGGTCGGCGACGACCCCGGCGGGATCCAGCACCGGCCAGGCCGTCACGAACGCGCGCTGCAGCTCGCCGTTCTGCCGCAGGGCGCGATCGAGCTGCCGCGGCGGCACGTCCTCGTCGGCGTGGTCCTCCACGAGCGCGCCGATCAGCGCCTCCCACACGACGTCCCTCGCGTCGTTGTGCGGCGTGCCGGGCTCCGGCGCGTCGAACGCCTCGGTCCATGCCGCCGGCTCGACCACGACATCGCGCCAGGGCGTCTCCACGAGCAGCCGCGTGCGCGGTGCGTGCTCGTGGTAGCGCACGGCGGCGGTCACGGCGTCGAGCAGCCGCGCGTCCGACTTCAGCGCCCGCGCGAGCGGGCCCGGCTCGTCCGGCATGCCGTCGCCGGCCCGTCCCTCCCGCACCAGATCCGACAGCGTGCACACGCGCACGCTGTCCTCGCCGAGTCCGGGCAGCACGTCCTCGATGTAGGCGAGATAAGGCTGGTGCGGCCCGATGAACAGGATCCCGCCGTGCCCGAGCCGCTGTTCGGCGTGCATCAGGTAGGCGGCGCGGTGCAGCGCCACGACGGTCTTGCCCGTGCCGGGTCCGCCGTCCACGACGAGCGGGTTGCGGGAGGAGGCGCGGATGATCGCGTCCTGGTCGGCCTGGATCGTGCTGAGGACGTCGCGCATCCGCGGCGAGCGCGAGGCGCCGAGGCTCGCGATGAACGCGGACTGGTCGTCGAGCGCCGCCGCCCCCTCGAGCCCCTCGGGGTCGAAGACCTCGTCCCAGTAGTCGGTGATCCGGCGCGACGCCCAGCGATACCGGCGGCGGCTGATCAGGCCCTCCGGATCCCCGTGCGTCGCGGCGAAGAACGGCTCGGCCGCGGGTGCGCGCCAGTCGACGAGCAGCCGTCGTCCTGCGGCGTCGGACAGGCCGATGCGCCCGATGTAGACGGTGTCGGAGCCCTCTGCCGCGGCGCCGGTCTCGTCCGTGGCGCCGCCCGCGACGACCATGCGCCCGAGGCACAGGTCGACGCCGAACCGGCGCAGCAGCTGCAGGCGCGAGCTCGAGCGGTGGATCTCGAGGTCGCGCTCGAGCGCCTCGTGCCCCGCGCGGGCGGGGGCGGCGCGGAGTCGGACGAGGCGCGCCTCGATCGCCGCGATCTCCTCGGCGAGCCGGTCGCGGATCGCGGTGAGGTGGGCGTCATCGGCGGCGATCAGAGCCGGATCCGCCTTGCGGGAGAGCGCGGGCGGCAGGGCGAAGACCGATGGCGACCACGTGGTGGTCTGCGGGTCGGCGGCGAGGGCGGTGTCAGGGGTGGATTCAGGGCGCACGGATCCTCCGATTCCTGGGCGAAACCACACAGTCTGCCCCTGCAGGGGGGCCTTGCCGCAAGCCCCACCCCCGCCGTTAGAATGGAAGAGCAGGGAGTGGTCCGCGAGGTCCGCTCCCTTCGTCGTTCCCGGGGATCGAGAGATCGCGCCGGGATAGCATCGAAGGTGCTCTGCGCCGCCTCGGCGGTCGCGCACCCGCCTCGGAAGGATCCTCATGTCCCACGCCGCCTCCGCCCGCACGCACGTCGAGGATCTCGCGGACTACGTCGCCGCGTCGCCGTCCAGCTATCACGCGGCGGAGGAGGTCGCCCGGCGCCTGGTGGAGCAGGGCTTCACCCGCCTCGATGAGACGGAGGCCTGGCCCGCACAGGCCGGCGGCCGCTTCGTGATCGTGCGCGACGGCGCCGCCATCGCGTGGGTCGTGCCCGCAGGGGCCACGGCCACCACGCCCGTGCACGTGCTCGGCGCGCACACCGACTCCCCCGGCTTCAAGCTCAAGCCGCGCCCCACCACGGGCGCCAAGGGCTGGCTCCAGGCGGCCGTCGAGGTGTACGGCGGCCCGCTGCTGAACTCGTGGCTCGACCGCGAGCTGCGCCTGGCCGGACGGCTCGCCCTCGCGGACGGCCGGGTCGTGCTCGCCGCGACCGGACCGCTGCTGCGGCTGCCGCAGCTCGCGATCCACCTCGACCGCGGCGTGAACAACGGCCTCGCGCTCGACAAGCAGACCGAGACCCAGCCGGTGTGGGGGCTCGGCGACCCCGAGGAGGCCGACCTGCTCGCCGAGCTGGCGGACGCGGCCGGGGTCGATGCTCGGGAGATCCGCGGCTTCGACGCCGTCGTCGCCGACAGCGCCCGCGGCGCCGTGTTCGGCAAGGACGACGCGTTCTTCGCGAGCGGACGCCTGGACGACCTCGCCTCGGTGCACGCCGGGGTGGTCGCGCTCGGCGAGATCGCCGCCCACGGCGACCCGCACGCGATCGCCGTGCTCGCCGCGTTCGACCACGAGGAGCTCGGATCCGGTTCCCGCTCCGGTGCCGCCGGCCCGATCCTCGAGGACGTGCTCGAGCGCATCTACGCGGGCCTCGGCGCCGACGCCGTCGACGTGCACCGGGCCTACGCGTCGTCGTGGTGCCTGTCCAGCGACGTCGGCCATTCGGTGCACCCGAACTACGCCGGCAAGCACGACCCCGTCGTGCAGCCGGTCCTCGGATCCGGTCCGATCCTGAAGATCAACGCGAACCAGCGCTACGCCACCGACGCCGTGGGCGCCGCCGCCTGGCACCGCTGGTGCGACGCCGCGGGCGTCGTGACCCAGGAGTTCGTCTCGAACAACGACGTGCCCTGCGGATCCACGATCGGCCCGATCACGGCGACCCGGCTCGGGATCCGCACGGTCGACGTGGGGATCCCGATCCTCTCCATGCACTCCGCGCGCGAGCTCGCCGGCGTGAGCGACCTGCACGATCTGGCGTCGGTCGCGAAGGCGTTCTTCGCCGGCTGACCCGGCCCGCGCTAAGCGCGACCGAGACGAAGGGTCAGCGCATCGTGTCCAGGATCCCGACGAGGTCCTCGAACGTCGTGAGCGGGTTGAGGATCGCGAAGCGCGTGTTCGTGCGGCCTGCGTGCGAGCTCGGCACCACCAGCGCGCGCTGCGTCTGCAGCAGCTCGTCGGACCAGCGGTCGTAGTCGGCGCGCTCCCAGCCCTCGCGCTCGAACACGACGACCGACAGCTGCGGGTCCCGCACCAGGCGCAGTTCGGGGCGCGCGGCGATCTCCTCGGCGATCCTGCGCGTGAGCGCCAGCGTCGCCGAGACCGCCGTGCGGTAGGCGTCCACGCCGTAGGTCGCGAGCGAGAACCACAGCGGAAGGCCGCGCGGGCGCCGGGTCAGCTGGATCGAGTAGTCCGACGGGCTGAACTCGTCCGTGTCGGTGAGGGTGTCCAGGTACTCCGCGTGCTGGGTGTGCGCGCGACGGCCGTCCTCGGGGTCGCGGTAGAGCAGCGCGCAGCAGTCGAAGGGCGCGTACAGCCACTTGTGCGGATCCACGATGAGCGAGTCCGAGCGCTCCACGCCCGCGAACCACTCCCGCGCCTCGGGCGCGAGCATCGCGGTGAGCCCGTAGGCGCCGTCGATGTGCAGCCAGAAGTCGAACTCGTCCTTGAGCGCCGCGATCCCGGCGATGTCGTCGACGATGCCGAAGTTCGTGGATCCGGCCGTGGCGACGACCGCGAACGCGGCCTCGCCGTGCTCCTCGAGCGCTTCGCGCACGGCGTCCGCGCGCAGCTTGCCGTCGGGCCCCGCCGGGACGGCGACGACGTCCACGTCCATGATCTTCGCGGCGGACTTGTTCGAGGAGTGCGCCTCGATGCTGCACACGAGCTTCCAGCGCGAGGGCAGGGGGCGGCCGGCCTCGGCCAGGCGGCGCGCGGCGCGGTCGCGGGCCGCGGCGAGCGCGGAGAGGTTGCCGATCGTGCCGCCCTGCACGAACACGCCGCCTGCGGTCTCCGGCAGGCCGAACTCCGCCGCGAGGAAGGCGAGCACCTCGTTCTCGGCGTGCACGGCGCCGGCGCCTTCGAGCCAGCTGCCGCCGTAGAGCCCGGACGCGGAGACCACGAGGTCGAAGGCGATGGAGGCGACGGTCGGGGCGGTCGGGATGAACGAAAGATAGGCGGGGTGGCTCGTGGTGAGGCTTGCCGGGGCGAGGATGTGCTCGAACACGCTCAGCGCGCGCTGGGCGCCGAGCCCCTGGTCGGTGATGGTCGTGCCGACCAGACGGCGCAGCTCGGCTTCGGGCTGCGGCTTGTCCAGCGGCACATCCGTGGCGAGCATCCGGCGACGGGAGTAGTCGAGCACGGCGTCGACGATCGCGGCGGATTCGGGCGAGGCGGCATGCATGCGCGCGGCGTCCATGAAGGATCCTTCCGACCCGGAAGCCGACGGGCGCCCGGCGACGAGCAGAATGCCGCGCCGGATCAACGGGTCTGCGATATCGTACCGCGCCGACGGGAGCTCGCCACAGTGCCCGCTGCGCTCTGCGCGCCCGCCGATCGGGTCGCGTGAGGGGCTTCGGCGGCACCGATTCCCCGGTGGACCGCCCACACGATCGCGACCCCTGCCAGGATGAAGCCATGTCCGCCGATTCCCAGCCCGGATCCGCCGCCCTCATCGAGCGGCGCGGTATCGAGATCGTCCCCGAGTCCGAGCGCACCGCGCGTCCCCGCGACCTGTTCTGGCCGTGGTTCGCCGCGAACGTCTCGGTGTTCGGCATGTCCTACGGATCCTTCCTGCTCGGATTCGGGATCTCGCTCTGGCAGGCGACGGTCGTGGCGATCATCGGCATCGTCGTGTCCTTCGCGCTGTGCGGGCTCATCGCGATCGCCGGCAAGCGCGGATCCGCGCCGACCATGGTGCTGTCCCGGGCGGCGTTCGGCGTGCAGGGGCAGAAGATCCCCGGCATCGTCTCGTGGCTGACCTCGATCGGCTGGGAGACCTCGCTCACGATCACCGCCGTGCTCGCCACCACGACCGTGCTGCACGCACTGGGCTGGGTCGGCGCCGACGGCGACGTCGCCGTGCACCTCATCGCGACCGTGCTGGTCGCGGCGCTCATCGTGGGCGCCTCGGTGCTCGGCTATCACACGATCATGAAGCTGCAGTCGGTGCTCACCTGGCTGACCGGGGCGTTCACGATCCTGTTCCTCATCCTGACGGTGAACAGCATCGACTGGGCCAAGGCGTTCGCGCACGCCGACGGCACGCTCGCGCAGACGATCGGCGCACTGGTCATGGTGATGACGGGATTCGGACTCGGCTGGATCAACATCGCGGCGGACTGGTCGCGCTACCAGAAGCGCACGGCGTCCGACACGCAGATCGTCGCCTGGAACACGATCGGCGGATCCGTCGCCCCCATCGTGCTGGTGTTCTTCGGCCTGCTGCTGGCGGGATCGAACGACAAGCTCAGCGCCGCGGTCGCCGCCGACCCGATCGGCGCGCTCGCGACCCTGCTGCCGACCTGGGCGCTGTTCCCGTTCCTCATCGTCGCGATCCTCACGCTCGTCTCCGGCGCGGTGCTCGGCATCTACTCCTCCGGCCTCACGCTGCTGAGCCTGGGCATCCGGATCCCCCGGCCTGCGGCCGCGGCCGTCGACGGCGTGATCCTCACGATCGGCACGATCGTGGTCGTGTTCTTCGCGCAGAACTTCATCGGGCCGTTCCAGTCCTTCCTCATCACGCTGGGTGTGCCGATGGCGGCCTGGGCCGGGATCCTGATCGCCGACATCCTGCGCCGGAAGAAGGACTACGACGAGGAGGCGCTCTTCGACGCGCGCGGGCGCTACGGCGCGTGGGACCTCATCTCGATCGGCACGCTCGTCGTCGCCTCCGTCATCGGCTGGGGCTTCGTGATCAACACCTTCGCCGAGGCCGCGCCGTGGAACAACTGGCAGGGCTACTTCCTCGGCCTGATCGGCGGCAAGGACGGCGAGTGGGCCTACGCCAACCTCGGCGTCTTCTTCGCGCTCGTCCTGGGCTTCGCGGTGACCTGGTTCGCCCGCGCCGGGAGGATCCGCCGCCAGGAGCAGGCATGACGGAGCGACCTGAGGCGGGCCCGTCCGCGAGCCGGGCCGACGCGCCCGGGAACGGGGCGCCGGCTCCGGCGCTCGTCGTGATCGACCCGCAGAACATCTTCGCCGCGCCGGATTCGGCCTGGGGATCCCCGATGTTCCCCGCCGCGTTCGCGAACATCCGCCGCCTCGCCGATGCCGCGGCGGGCAGGGTTCTCGTGACGCGCTGGCTGCCCACCGCGGACCGGCGCACCTCGTGGGGCGAGTACTTCGCGGCCTGGCCCTTCGCGGACAAGCCCGCGGATGATCCGCTCTACGACCTCGTGCCCGAGGCGCGGGACCTGTCGCCGCATCCGACGCTCGATCTGCCCACGTTCGGCAAGTGGGGCGCGATCGACCGGTTCCTGAGCTCGAAGGGCGTCGGATCCGCCCCCGTCGTGCTCACCGGGGTCTCGACGGACTGCTGCGTGATCTCGACCGCGCTGGCCGCCGCCGACGCGGGTGCCCGCATCACGATCGCCGCCGACGCGTGCGCAGGTTCGGATCCGGCGAATCACGCCGCCGCGATCCAGGTCATGTCGCTCTACCCGCCCCAGCTCACCGTCACCGATACGGATTCCGCGCTCCCCCTCCTGCAGAACCCCGCTTCCTGACCGCGAGACTCCATCTGGGCGACGAGACTGCAGCTCAGCAGCGCAGTCTCGTCGCCCAGTTGGAGTTTCGCGGGTAGATGCTCAGCCCAGCAGCGCGGCGACGGTGCGGCGGGCGAGGGCGGCGCGGTCCTCGGGCGCCCACTTCACGAGGGAGTGCGCATTCATCCCGTCCACGGTCGCGAGCAACAGCCATGCCACGCCCTCTGCGCGCTCGGGGGAGATCTCCTCCGCGGCGACGCCCTCGGCGACGATCCGTTCGAGGTCTTGCTGCCAGAGGTCCATCTCGAGCCGCACCCGCGCGGCGAGCTCCTCGTTGCGCGCTCCCGCCGCCCAGGCCTGCACCCAGACCAGGGTCACGTCGTCGCGGTCGCCGTCGAGCAGGGTCTCCACGACACGCGTGATCCGTGAGCGAAGGTCCGTGCCGGCACGTCCGACGGCGACGACCTCCTCGCGCTCGGCCCCGACGATCGCGCCGAACACCTCGGCGACGAACGCATCCATGCTCGGCCGGTAGTGGGCGACCAGCGCCGGCGTCACGCCCGCGGCGGCGGCCACCGTCCGCACGGTGAGCCCGGCGATGCCGCCCTGCCGCGCGAGGTCGACCGCGGCGTCGAGGATCGCCCTCTCCCGCTGCTCCGGCGGCATCCGCTTCGGCCGAGGGGTTGACGAGGTGCTCATGGGGCTATACATTATCGCTAGTTGGCCGCTTGTTCAATAAGCGTGGCGAACCCGATCCGAGGAGCACCGATGCCCTGGCTGATGCCCAGCGAGACCGCCCGACACGACCGTGTCTGGATGGCCTTCCCCGCCGAGGGCGAGACCCTCGGCGACACCGACGCCCTCCGCGAGGAGGGCTACACCACGTGGACCGCCGTGGCGCACGCCGTCTCCGAGTTCACGCCGGTGACGATCCTCGTGGATCCGAGCGAGCTCACCCGCGCCCGGCGCATGCTGTCGTCCGATGTGACGATCCTCGAGGCGCCCGTCGACGAGTTCTGGATGCGCGACTCCGGCCCCACGTTCGTCGTGGATCCAGAGCGCCCCGGAGCGCTCGGCGCCGTGGACTGGGTGTTCAACGGCTGGGGCGCTCCGGCCTGGGCGCGCTGGCACGACGCCGCGCAGCACGCGCGCATCATCGCGGCAGAGGCGGGCGCCGAACTCGTGAGCTCCACGCTCGTGAACGAGGGCGGCGGCATCCACGTCGACGGCGAGGGCACCGTCCTGCTCACCGAGACCGTGCATCTCGACCCGCGCCGCAACCCCTTCCTCGACAAGCAGCGCGTCGAGGCGGAGATGCTCCGCACGATCGGCGCGACCAAGGCCGTGTGGCTCCCCCGCGGCCTCACCCGCGACTACGACGACTTCGGCACCAACGGACACGTCGACATCGTCGCGGCGATCACCTCCCCCGGACGGATCCTCCTGCACGCCCAGCAGGATCCGGGCCACCCGGACTACGAGGTCTCCGCCGCGCTGCGCACGCACCTGGCCACGCAGACGGACGCCGCGGGCCGCGCGTTCGAGATCGTGGATCTGCCGGCTCCGTCGACGCTGCGCGACGAGGAGGGCTTCGTGGACTGGAGCTACGTCAACCACCTCGTCACGAACGACGGCGTCATCGCCTGCGGGTTCGGAGACGACGTCGCCGACACCCGCGCCAGGGACATCCTCTCCGAGGCCTACCCCGGCCGCCGCGTCGTGACCGTCGACGCCCGCCCGCTCTTCGACCGCGGCGGCGGCGTCCACTGCATCACCCAGCAGCAGCCCTCCCTCGGCCGCTGAGGCTCTCGTGGTGCCTGCGCCTCACCGGGCAGGCACCACGGAACCGTCCCCAACACCGCACCGCACTGCACCGCACCGCACCGCACTGCTCCGCGCCCACCGTCGCGCCGACTCCCGCAGCGACCGAGCCCTCCGAAGGACAGCCCATGTTCGACGTCGTCGAGACCCCGATCGCGCGCCTGCGCGAAGCCCTGGAGAGCGGCGAGACCACGGCGGTCGAGCTCGTCGACGCCTACCTCGCCCGCATCGACGCCTACGACGGACCTGACACGGACACCGCGCTGAATGCGGTCGTGGTGCGCAACCCCGAGGCACGCGCAGAAGCCGAGGCATCCGACGCCCGCCGCGCCCGCGGCGAGGTCCTCGGCCCGCTCGACGGCATCCCCTACACCGCGAAGGACAGCTACCTCGTGCGCGGGCTCACGGCGGCGGCGGGCTCCCCGGCGTTCGCCGGGCTGATCGCCCAGCGCGACGCGTTCACGATCGAGCGCCTCCGCGCGGGCGGCGCGATCTGCCTCGGCCTCACGAACATGCCGCCCATGGCCAACGGCGGCATGCAGCGCGGCGTCTACGGCCGCGCGGAGAGCCCCTACAACGCCGACTTCCTCACCGCGCCGTTCGCCTCCGGATCCTCGAACGGATCCGGCACCGCGACCGCGGCGAGCTTCGGCGCGTTCGGGCTCGGCGAGGAGACATGGTCGAGCGGACGCGGCCCGGCGACCAACAACGCGCTGTGCGCGTACACGCCCTCGCGCGGCGTGATCTCGGTGCGCGGCAACTGGCCGCTCGTGCCGACCATGGACGTCGTCGTGCCGCACGCGCGCACCATGTCCGACCTGCTCGAGATCCTCGATGTGATCGTCGCCGACGATTCCGAGACCCGTGGCGACTTCTGGCGCGCCCAGCCCTGGATCACCCTGCCCGTCTCATCGGCGGTCCGCCCCGATGCGTATCCGGATCTCGCGATCGACGCGGCTGCGGCCCTGGCCGGCACGCGCATCGGCATCCCGCGCATGTACATCAACGCCGACCCCGACGCGGGCACCGCCGAGCACCCCGGCATCGGCGGGCCGACCGGGCAGCGCATCGACACACGCGCGTCTGTCGTCGCGCGCTGGGAACAGGCGAGAGCGGATCTGGAGCGCGCCGGCGCCGTGGTCGTCGAGGTCGACTTCCCGGTCGTGACCAACTACGAGGGCGACCGCCCCGGCGCCCCGACGATCGCCTCGCGCGGACTCGTCACGCCCGAGTACCTGCATCGCGAGATCGTGGACCTCTCGGCGTGGGGCTGGCAGGACTTCCTGGAGGCGAACGGGGATCCGCAGCTGCGCAGTCTCGCCGATGTCGACGGCGCGACGATCTTCCCGCACCCGGAAGGCGCCCTGCCCGACCGCTACACGGGCTTCGACGACGACATCGCGGAGTACCCCGACTGGGTGCGCGAGAACCCCGGCGCGACGATCGCGTCGATCCCCGAGCTCGAACGGGGCCTGGCCGGCCTCGAGGAGACGCGACGGATCGACCTCGAGGAGTGGATGGATGCACTCGGACTCGACGCCGTCGCCTTCCCCGCGGTGGCCGACGTGGGTCCCGCGGACATGGATGTGAACCCCGACTCGGCCGACCTCGGCTGGCGCAACGGCACCTGGATCGCGAACGGCAACCTGCCGATGCGCCACCTCGGGATCCCGAGCGTGACGGTGCCGATGGGGTTGATGGCGGACATCGGCATGCCGATCGGGCTCACCTTCATCGGTCGCGCCTACGACGACAGCGCCCTGCTGCGGATCGGGGCGGGCTTCGAGGCGGTCGGCACCGAAGGGGGACGCCGCACCGCGCCGTCGCGCACACCCCGGCTCTGATCGTCGCGGATGCCCTGCGCGGCCGCGCTGCGCCGACTCCGCCCCCGCTATCGTGAGCGGATGAATGCCGCGCCCCGCTCCCCGCTCGCCGTGCTCGTGACGACCGTGCGGCGAGAGAAGCAGGGTGTGCTGGCGACCACCGCCGCCGACGGAGCCCCCGAGGCGGCGCTGGTGGGGATCGCCGCGCTCGATGACGGCACCCTCGTCGTGAACGCGCCCGCGTCCGCCCGCAAGGTCGCGAACCTGCGGCACGAGCCGCGGGTGGCACTCGTCGTCGGTACGGGCGCCGTGCGCAGCCTGCAGATCGAGGGCGTCGCCGAGGTGCTGGACGGCGACGCCCGGATCCGGCTCGGCGCGGCCTACGACGCGCAGTACCCGGGATCGCGGTCCCTCGCCGACGGCTTCGTCGTGATCGCGATCCACCCGCGCTGGATGCGCGACCACGACGTCGAGCGCGCGCCCTGCGCGATCGAGTCGGTCCTGTCGACGCCGTGAAGTGTGTCGGCACATTTCGCGGCTGTTGGCGCCCGCGACACGCCCGGACGTAGCCTGATCGGACCGATCCTGTGAGGAGACCACCGTGACCACGCCCCGCATCCACCCTTCGCCCCTTCCGGTGCGTGAGGCTGCGGCGTGCATGTGCGACCACGGCGACGTCTGCTCCTCCTTCGCCCCGGGGCATGCTCTGCACCTGATCCAGGCCCGGCTCGCCGCCGCGACGACCGCAGGCTGGACCGACGCGCTCGTCTCGTCGGTCGACCGCGCGGCCGGCATCGTCGCGGTCATCACGCTCGACGGCGAGGCGCTGTCGCTCTGGAACGCCGGCGGTGCGGCCCTCGAGGTCGAGCCTGGCCAGCCCGTGGCCGTGCACACCCGCTGGGATGTGCTCGCAATCGGCGCCCTGCGCTACAACGTCGCCCGCGCCTGACCTCCGGAAGACGCCCTTCGCCTCCAGGAAGGCAGGCGAAGGGCGTCCGCGGTCATGCGCCGAGTTCGCGGAGGAAGCCCCGCACGTGCTGCTGCAGGCGCAGGATCCGCTGCGCGCGCGCCGCTTCACGGTCGAAGCCCTCGTAGGCGAGCGCCGGAAGGCGCCGCACATTGGCCGAGCAGCCGAAGTTCGCGCAGATCAGCACGCCGAGGGTGTCGCCGTTGCGCCCCGCGGGACCGGCCTTTCGCGCGGCGAAGAACTGCACGTCGTTGCGAAGAGTGACGTCCTCGCACCAGGAGCACTGCGCGCGGGCCAGGGTGCGCTGTTCGGCCTGCTGCAGCATCACCGCGATCGGCGAACCCTCATCGGGCTGCGCGGCGATGTACGCCCGTCGAGGCATCTTCGGATCGGACCAGCCCAGGAAGTCGAGCGACGAGAAGTCGATCTCGGCGAACTCGGGAGGCATGGTGGCGGAGGAGGCCTCCTTGCGGGAGGCGTTGCGGAAGGACGCGCGAATGGTGCGCTCATCGAGGGGAAGCATGTCGTGCTCTCTGTGCGGTGTCTGACCGCCTGCCGAACGCAGGCGGAAGGAGACGGCTGCCGTAGGGATGCAGCCGGAGGATGACCCGCGGAGGACTCACGCGGGCGCGACGATCCGGCCGGCGGGAAGAACCCACCGGCAGGGGCGTCAGCCTCTGTCACCGGCGCGGAATGCGCCAGCGACCTCCCTCGGCACCGAACGGGTGCCCCGAACAACGAGCATGCTTCGATCCTAAGCCACCGTGGTGGAGACGGCGCGGCCGCAGCGCCCCGCTCAGGCCGTCATCATCGAGTCGCGCATCGCCATGCAGGCATCCATGCAGGCCTGGCACGCAGCAGCGCACATCCGGCACACCTCGCTGTGCGCCTCGTGCTTCATGCACATGTCCATGCAGAGCTGGCACATCGCCATGCACGCGTCGAGCATCGACATCATCACCGCAGGTGTCATCCCCTGCGGGCGCATCATGGCGCGCATCATGGTGTTGCACATGTCGGCGCAGTTCATGCAGGCCGGCGAGCAGTCCATCATCTGCGTGGCGCACACCGTACAGGCCTGCTCGCAGGCCGAACAGGCGTCCATGCACGCCTGCATGAGCGCCATGTCCATCGCCTGCATTCCGGGCATCATGTCCATGCTCTTCATCGAGTCCATCATCATCGCGTCCATCTCGCGCTCCTTCGGCCACCGGGGAAGGCGGGCGAACGGCCCGTCTGACGCCCAGGGTAGCCCCGCGTCGCCGTCGCGTCGATGCCCAACTCCCGAGCTTGTGGTCGTCGCGCTGCACCGGCCATGACCGCGCAGCGGTCGTGCGCGGGCACGCGAATCCCGCCGCGCAGCGGCGGAGGTCGCGGGGGCGCGCACGCACGAAAAAAGGCCGCCCCTGGGGGCGGCCTTGAATCGAAATGCTTCGCAAATGCAGAAAGGCCACCCTGCGTTGGGTGGCCTTTCTGTTAAAGGAAGTCCGGCGGTGTCCTACTCTCCCACAGGGTCCCCCCTGCAGTACCATCGGC